>NZ_JBWKKJ010000009.1:28923-482627 GCF_056431605.1 Streptomyces sp. NPDC045846
GCGCGAGCACGCCGCATGCGTGCACCCTGCGAGCGGTGACCCTGGGAGGGGCGCGGGGAACTGCGCGACGAGCCGTCCGTGGTCCGCAGACGAAGGCGGATGCGTAAGGCCCGCATCGGTGCACCCGGTGAAGGACAGCCCCGCCGGGGGCGCGGGGAACTGCGCGACAAGCCACCTGCGGTCCGCAGTTGAAGGTTGATGTGCGGGTCCGGTGTCTGGATGCGTGCTGCGAGGGATGGCCCTGTCAGGGGCGCGGGGAACTGCGCGACAAGCCACCTGCGGTCCGCGGTCGAAGGCGGATGCGCGAGCACGCCGCATGCGTGCACCCTGCGAGCGGTGACCCTGGGAGGGGCGCGGGGAACTGCGCGACGAGCCGTCCGTGGTCCGCAGACGAAGGTGGATGCGCAAAACCTGTATCGGTGCACCCTGCGAGGGATGGCCCCGCCAGGGGCGCGGGGAACTGCGCGGCGAGCGACATGCGGTCCGCGGTCGAAGATGGACGCGCGAGCACGCCGCATGCGTGCACCCCGGGAAGGACAGCCCCACGGGCGGATGCGCGCGGCGCGAGGGGAGGGAGGCCCCGGGGGCGGGGGACGGGCCCGCTCCCCGGGGGGACGGGGTCAGCTCAGGCCGCCGGCCATCGCCGAGATCAGCTCCCCGTTGGACGTGTCACCGCTGAACTCCCAGAAGAACGCACCCCGAAGCCCCTGGTTCTTCACGTACGTCATCTTGCCGGTGATCGTCGACGGCGTGTCGTAGCTCCACCAGTTGGAGCCGCAGTGGGCGTACGCCGTGCCCGCGATCGTGCCGGTCACGGGGCAGCTGGACTTGAGGACCTTGTAGTCCTCGATGCCCTGCTCGTAGGTGCCGGGCGCGGGCCCCGTCGCCGTGCCGCCGGGCGCGTCCTGGGTGACGCCCGTCCAGCCGCGGCCGTAGAACCCGATGCCCAGGTTGAGCTTGCTCGCCGGGACACCCTTGCCGAGGTACTTCTGGATCGCCGCGTCCGTGTTGAAGCCCGCGATGGGGATGCCGTTGTAGGAGGTGAGCGGGGAGTGCGGGGCCGTGGGGCCCTGCGCCGCCCAGGCGCCGAAGAAGTCGTACGTCATCACGTTGTACCAGTCGACGTACTGCGCCGCGCCCCCGTAGTCGGCCGCGTCCATCTTGCCGCCCGTCGAGCCGTCGGCCGTCACGGCGGCCGTGACCAGCGCCGAGCCGCCGAACTTCGAACGCAGCGCGGCCAGCAGGTTCTTGAGGGCCGCGGGCCCGCTGGTGTCGCAGGAGAGCCCGCAGGCGTTGGGGTACTCCCAGTCGATGTCGATGCCGTCGAAGACATCGGCCCAGCGCGGGTCCTTGACCAGCGAGTAGCAGGAGTCGGCGAAGGCCGCCGGGTTCGCGGCCGCCGCGCCGAAGCCGCCGGACCAGGTCCAGCCGCCGAAGGACCAGAGGATCTTGATGTTCGGGTACTTCTTCTTGAGCTCGCGCAGCTGGTTGATGTTGCCCGCGACCGGCTGGTCCCAGGTGTCGGCGGTGCCGTCGACGCTGGAGGACGCGTCGTACGTCTTCTGGTAGTCGGCGTAGGCGTCACCGATGGCGCACTGGCCGTTGGTGACGTTGCCGAACGCGTAGTTGATGTGGGTCAGCTTGCTCGCCGAGCCGGAGGTCACGACGTTCTTCACCTGGTAGTTGCGCTGGTAGATGCCCCAGTCGGTGAAGTAGCCGAGCCGCACCTTGTCGCCGCCGGGGCCGGGGCCGGGACCGCCCCCGCCGGTGGTGGTGACGGTGACCGAGCCGGACGAGGGGCCCGTCTGGTCGGCGGTGTCGCGCGCGGTCACGCTGTAGGTGTAGGTGGTCCCGGCCGTCAGGCCGGAGTCGGTGTACGTCGTGCCGGTGACCGTGGCGATCTTCGCCGAGCCCCGGTAGACGTCGTAGTTCTTGACGCCCTTGTCGTCGGTCGCCGCCGCCCAGGACAGCGTCACCCCGGTGTCCGTGACGTTGCTCGCGGTCGGGGTGCCGGGGGCGGACGGCGGGTTGTCGCCCGGCGTCGAACCGCCGTCGCAGGAGCCGCCGTTGAGCTTGCAGCCCGAGGGCGAGCCCGACCCCGCGCCGTTGAAGCCGAAGCTCACGCTGGCGCCGGGGGCGAGGGTGCCGTTGTACGACTTGTTCTTGGCGGTCCAGTGGGTTCCGGAGTTGGTGACGTCCGCGTCCCAGGCCGAGGTCACGGACGTACCGGAGGGGTAGTCCCACTCCACGGTCCAGGAGCTCAGCGTGGTGGTGCCGGTGTTCTTGATGGTCCAGCCGGCCCCGAATCCCGTGCCCCAGTCCGAGGACTTGGCATAGGTGGCGGTCGCCGAGGTGGCGGCTTCGGCGGGGGAGGCCAGGCCCACGAGTGCGGCCAGGGGGAGGGCGAGTGCGGTCAGGGCCGCTGCGGCTCTTGATCTGAAGCGCGTACGGAGATGACGTGCGGTTCTCAAGGCTGCTCCCGAATGGTGCGACGGTGGTGGGGGTGGGGCCCTGCTCCGTCCGGTGGGTGCGCCTGGGTGCCTCAGGGATGGCGTGCCCACCAGCAGTGTGCGGTGAGCGTAGAAAGGTCTGGACCAACCGTCAAGAGGTCCAGACCTCCGTGCACGGGGTTCACTGGAGCCCCAACTCCTGGGCCAGCACGGCCGCTTGGACCCGGCTGCGCAGTTCCAGCTTTCCCAGCAACCGGCTGACGTGGGTCTTCACGGTGGCCTCCGCCATGTCGAGGCGCAGCGCGATCTCCGCGTTGGACAGGCCCCGGCCGAGGCAGGAAAGCACCTCGCCCTCGCGCCGGGTGAGGGTGTCGAGCGCCGCCGGGCGCTGCGGGGCGACGGGGAGCGGGGTCGAGGCGAACTCGGTGATCAGGCGCCGGGTGACGGCCGGGGCGATCAGGCCCTCGCCCCGCGCGACCGTCCGCACCGCCTCGATGAGGTCCTTGGCGTCGGCGTTCTTCAGCAGGAAGCCCGCCGCGCCCGCGCGCAGCGCCCCGAAGACGTACTCGTCCAGGTCGAAGGTGGTCAGGACCAGCACGTCGGCGAGCCGTTCGCCGGTGACCACGGCGGTCGCCGAGACGCCGTCGAGGCGGGGCATCTGGACGTCCATCAGAACGAGGTCGGGGCGCAGTGCCCGGGCCAGCGCGACCGCCTGCTCGCCGTCCACGGCCTCGCCCACCACCTCGATGTCCGGGGCGCTGGACAGGATCAGGACGAGACCGGCCCGCACCGCCGACTGGTCCTCCGCGACCAGCACCCGGATCGTCATGTGCTCAACCTCCTTTCTTCGGCGGGCAGTTGGGCCCGCACCTGCCAGATCCTGGTGCCGTCCGGCGCCGTTATGGGGCCCGCGGCGAAGGTCCCGTCGAGCAGTTCCGTCCGCTCGCGCATCCCCACGAGCCCGGCCCCGGAACCCGGCGCGCGCGGCCCGGGCCGCTCACCGTACGGGCTGGTGACGCACACCGTGAGCACCCCGTCCATGTGGGCGAGCACCACCTCGACGGTGCCGGGCGCCGCGTGTTTGAGGGCGTTGGTGAGGGACTCCTGGACGATCCGGTACGCCGCGAGCTCCACCGGCGCGGGCAGCGGGCCGTCCTCGGCGCGGCGGTCGTCAAACCCGAAGCGGAGCCCGCTGTCGGCTCCGCTGGTGCGGGCCTGGGCGATGAGCGCGTCGAGCCCGGCCAGGGTGGGCGCGGTGGCGGGCTCGTCGCGTCCGCCGGTGTCGCGGAGCAGCCCGATGAGCCGGCGCATCTCGGCGAGCCCGTCCACGCTGTTCTCGCGGATCACCGAGAGCGCTTGCCGGGTCGTGGCGGGGTCGTCGAGCGAGAGCGCGGCCGTGGAGTGGATCGCGATCGCCGACAGGTGGTTGGCGACCATGTCGTGCAGCTCGCGGGCCATCCGGGCGCGCTCGGCGACGACGGCCTGGCTGCGGTCCATCTCGGCGAGCAGCGCGGTCTGTTCGGCCCGCAGCCGAGCGCTCTCGGCGGCGTCGCGGTGGTTGCGCACCAGGGCGCCGGTGGTCGCGGGCGCGAACGAGATCAGCGCGGTCACCGCGCCGATGAGCAGCGCCTGGGGCTGCTGGAACCAGGCGTAGAACCCGATCGTCGCGCCGACCGTGATCAGCCCGGTGGTGACCGGGATGCGGCGCGCGGCGGCCGGCGTGCCGTACAGCACGGCCGCGTACACGAGGTCGGTGAACATCACGACCGTCGCCAGGCTGCCCGGCGTGAACTGGTCCGCCAGCAGCGCACCGGTGCCCACGACCAGGGCGGTCTGCGGTGCGGTGCGGCGCAGCAGTTCGAGGCCCGCCATCAGGGCCAGCGGCACCAGCACCCAGGGGCCGGGCAGCGGGCGGTCGCCCTGGGTGTGCAGCCCGAGGGCCCACAGGGCGAGGCCGCCGAGCAGCCCGACGACGGCGATCAGGACGTCGTCGCGGTGCGGTCGGCTGAACAGGGTCACGCTCCCATCCAACACGGCCGCCGCGGCGCGGTCCTCCCCGCCCGGGCCGAGGTGCCACTACATCGAAGGATGCAGTCCCGATTCGTCACCGGCGACGACGAAGGGGCGCCGGACGCGGGCGAGCCTTGAGGAGTCGGAGAGGAGACCACCGTGATCGTCACGCTGATCGTCGCCTGTGAAGTCGGTTTCTGGGTCCTGCTGGCCGCGGGTCTCGCCCTGCGCTATCTCGCCGGGATGCGGCGGACGAGCGTGGCGGTGCTGCTGTGCGAGCCGCTCCTTGAGGTGGTGCTGCTCGTGGTGACCGCCGTCGACCTGAGGAACGGCGCCCAGCCGGACTGGAAGCACGGCCTGGCCGCCGTCTACCTCGGCTTCTCGGCCGGGATGGGCCACTACCTGGTGACGCGCGCCGACGCCTGGGTCGCCTACCGCTTCGCGGGCGGCCCGAAGCCCGCCGGGGCGCCGCAGGGAGGCGGCGCGAGGACCGCGTACGAGTGGAGGACGGCGGGCCGCTTCACCGTCGCGGCGGTCATCGCGATCGCGCTGCTCCAGGCCGCGATCTGGTACGTCGGCGGGGACGGCGGCACCGAGTCGCTGCGGATGTGGCAGCAGAGGATGGTGTGGGTGATCGGCATCAACGTGATCATCGCGCTGAGCTACACGCTGTTCCCGAAGAAGGCCGAGGAACCGAAGGCGCGGCCCTCGCTGCTCGACCGGCTCCTGAAACCCGCCTCCGAGCGCTCCGGGGGGCACACAGCCGAGGACCGTACCCTGACCCGGCGGTAGCCGGACGAAGTGAGGGAGCGCGGATGAGCGGGCCGATTCGCCCCGGAGACGTCCTGGTCGTCGACGACGACGCCGCCGTGCGCCGCTCCCTCGACCGGGGGCTCCGGCTGAACGGCTTCCGGGTCCGCACCGCCGACGGCGGCCGCGCCGCGCTCGCCGCCGTCGAGCAGAGCCCGCCCGACGTGCTCGTCCTGGACGTGTCCATGCCCGGCATGAGCGGCATCGAGGTGTGCCGCACGCTGCGGGAGGCCGGACACGACCTGCCCGTCCTGATGCTCTCCGCGCTCGACGAGACCGCCGACCGCATCGCCGGACTCCAGGCGGGCGGCGACGACTACCTGGTCAAGCCCTTCGCGTTGCAGGAGCTGGTGCTGCGCCTGCACGCCCTGCTGCGCCGCCGACCGCCCGCCGCGCACGACGTGGTCCGCGCCTGCGGCCTCGTCATCGACCCGGCCGCCCGCACCGCACAGCGCGACGGACGTCCGCTGGACCTCACCCGGCGCGAGTACGAACTCCTCGAAGTGCTCGCCCGCAACGCCGGACTCGTCCTCAGCCGCGACCAACTGCTCGAACGGGTCTGGGGGTACGACTTCGACGTACGCACCGACGCGGTGGACACCTTCGTCAGCTATCTGCGCCGCAAACTGGAGGCGGACGGCGCGCCCCGGCTCGTGCACACCGTGCGCGGCGTCGGCTTCGTCCTGCGGGAGCAGCCGTGAAGCTCTCCACCCGGATCGCACTGGCCGTCGGCGCCACCGTCCCGCTCCTCGTCCTGGCCTGCGGCTGGCTGCTACTCACCCTCGTCGCCCGCGATCTGCACCGCGCCGAGGACAGCCATCTGCGGACCCGGGCCACCGCGATCGCCCAGGACGCCCGCACCCTGCTGCGGGCCGCGGCCCACGGCCGGCCGACCGTCGAGGAGAACCGCCAACGCAGGCTGTTCAACGCCGCGTTGGACGTCGGCGTACGTCTGGTCGGGCCCGACGGCACGTTCAGCGGCGGCCCCCAGCCCGACGCCTCGGTGCCGCTGCCCGCGCCGGGGAAGGGGCCCGTCACCGTCCGCGGCGCGGGCAGCGGCTGGCGGGCGTACGCGCTGCCCGTCACCGACGCGCAGGTCTCCGGCACCCTGTGGGTGTTCGCACCGGACACCGCGAGCCGCGCCCAGCTCACCCTGGTCCGCAACCGCGTGGTGACCACGGCCCTCCTCGCCGCCCCGGTCTCGGCCCTGCTGGCCTGGGCCGTCGCGAGCGGCGCGACTCGTCCGCTGCGCCGGCTGCGCGGGGCGGCGGCCGGGCTCGACCCGCGGACCACCTCGGTACGGCTGGAGCACCGGCCGACCCGCGTCGCCGAGGTCGACGACCTGGCCGCCACCCTCCAGACCGTCCTCGCCCGCTACGACGAACAGGCCGCCCGCACCGCACAGGCCCTGGACACCGCCCGCTCCTTCTCCGCGGCGGCCTCGCACGAACTGCGCAACCCGCTGATGAGCATGGGCACCAACCTCGACGTCCTGGCCCACCCCGGTCTCCCCGACGCCGACCGTGCCGAGGTCGTCGAGGACCTGCGGCGCGAGCACGCGCGGCTGCTCGGCATGCTGGTGGCGCTGCGCGAGCTCGGGCGCGGCGATCTGGTGGAGGCCGACGCCTTCCGGGTGCTCGACGTGGCGGAGGTCGCCGACGCCGCGGTGGCCGAGGCCCGGCGGCGCGCCCCGGACGCCGTGATCACGCTGAGCGCCGGGCCCGCCCCGCTGCACGGCTGGGAGCCCGGCATCCGCATCCTGCTCGACAACCTCCTGGGCAACGCCCTCGCCCACGGGCGGGACGCGCGGGGGCGGGCCGAGATCGCGGTCGCGGTGGGGCGGGAGGGCGGCCAGGTGCTGGTCATCGTCGACGACCGGGGCCCGGGCATCGCCCCCGCCGACCGCCAGGAGGTGTTCCGCCGCTTCCACCGGGGGCCCGCCAGCACCGGCTCCGGGCTCGGGCTCACCCTGGTCGCCCAGCAGGCGGCGCTGCACCGCGGCACCGTCGAACTCGGCGAGGGGCCCGGCGGGCGGGGCACCCGGTGCACGGTGCGGCTGCCCGGCGCGGGGCCGGTGCCCGAGGGCGAACTCCCGGCCCGGCGGGACTGGTTGACGGTCACCGCCGAGCGATCACAGAGTTCCCACAAAGAGCCTTCCTAGCCTCCGGGGCGTACCGGAAATCCGTACATCAGGGAGGCAGCAGCCATGCGCAACGCCATGATCCACCGCCGCCGTCTCGCGGCGGCCGCCCTCGCCGCGACGGCCGTACTGACCGTCACCGCGCCCAGCGCCTTCGCGGACTCGACGCCCTCGCCCGCCGCCACGGCGAAGGCGCCCACGGGCGACGGCGCCAAGGGCATCTGCAAGCGCGAGCCCAAGACCGAGAAGCGCCTCGAACGCGCCCTGAACCGCCTCGGCGGGGGAGCGGGCACGGTGGGCTCGGTGGCCCGGTTGCAGCAGCGGGTGGACGACGCGAAGAAGGAGGGCCACACCGCGGTCGCCACCTACCTCGACCACAGGCTCACCTACCGCAAGGGCCTGGTGACCACGCTCCAGCAGCGCCAGAAGGACCTCAAGGACGTGGCCTCCTGGTGCTCGGCCAACAACAACGGGACGAAGTGATGCGTGCCCGGGGCCTGCGGCTCGCCGTCGCGGCCGCGGCCCTGACGGCCGCGCTCGCCACGGGCTGCGCCCACTCCCACGCGGCGGGGCCTTCCGGGTCGTCGGGGACGGAGCGGCAGATGGAGAAGAAGGTGACCGACGCGGAGTCCGCGGCGGCGGCAGCCGACGCGGACGCGACCACCTCCCCCTGACCCCGGGGCTCCACCCCAGCCCCCGTCCGCGCCGTGCGCGCACCCGTCCTCAATCGCCGGACGTGTGTCAACGCTGGCTGACATGCACCCCCAGGGGCGCGGGGAACTGCGCGAGCGGCCGCGCACGGTCCGCGGATGGAAGCGGGGGGTTGCTGGGGCTCCGCCCCAGACCCCGTATCGCGCCTGAACGGCGCTCGTCCTCAATCGCCGGACGGGCTGAGGGGGTCGTGGGGTTGAGGGTGTCGATGCTGGCTGACATGCACCCCCAGGGGCGCGGGGAACTGCGCGAGCGGCCGCGTACGGTCCGCAGATGGAATCGGGGGGCTTGGGGCGAAGCCCCAGGCCCCTTCAAGCGCCGGAGGGCACGCATCCCCAGGGGCCGCGGGGGACCCGCGAGAGGGGGCCCCGCGCGTACGACCTCCGCGAGGGCTACCGCTCACCCCCCGGCACCCACAACACATCCCCCATCTCCTTGTTGGCCGTTCGGGCCAGGATGAACAGGAGGTCGGAGAGGCGGTTGAGGTACGTGGCCGTCAGCGGGTTCATCACGTCCGCGTGCACCTCCAGCGCCGCCCACGTGGAGCGCTCCGCCCGCCGCACCACCGTGCACGCCTGGTGCAGCAGGGCCGCGCCGGGCGTGCCGCCGGGCAGGATGAAGCTGCGGAGCTTGTCGAGCTCCTCCAGGAAGCGGTCGCAGTCCGCCTCCAGCTTGTCGACGTAGGACTGCTCGACCCGCAGCGGCGGGTACTCCGGGTTCTCGACGACCGGCGTGGCGAGGTCCGCGCCCACGTCGAACAGGTCGTTCTGGACCCGGACCAGCACCTTCACGACCTCCTCGGACAGTTGCCCGAGCGCGATGGCCGTACCGATGACGGCATTGGCCTCGTTGGCGTCGGCGTACGCCGAGATCCGCAGATCGGTCTTGGCGGTCCGGCTCATGTCGCCGAGGGCGGTGGTGCCCTGGTCGCCGGTGCGGGTGTAGATGCGCGTCAGATTGACCATGCGGCCAGAGTAGTTACGCTCCGGCCGTGCGGAAGACGCGTGTGCCCACCGTCACGGCGAGCACCGCGAAACCGACCGCCACCAGACCCCCGTACAGCATGGTCGAGGTGGCGTACGCGCCGAGGTACGCCGACCGCACCGCGTCCACCAGATAGCGGAACGGCATGAAGTGGGACAGCACGTTCAGCCAGCCGGGCGCGAGCGTCATGGGCAGCATCAGGCCGGACAGCAGCATCGACGGCATGGTGATGGCGTTGATCGCCGGGCCGAACCCCTGCGGGGTGCGCACCTTCATGGCGAGCGCGTACGAGAGGGAGGCCAGCGCCAGGGTCAGGAGCGCCACGAAGGCGAAGCCGATCAGGACCCCCGCGAGCGGGGCGCGCAGACCCATGACCAGCGCGGCGAGCACCAGCAGCACGGCCTGGAAGACGAGGAGCGCGGAATCCCGCAGGACCCGGCCGAGCAGCAGGGCCAGGCGGGAGACGGGGGTGACGCGCATGCGCTCCACGACGCCCCAGCCGTTCTCGATGATGATCGAGAAACCCGCGAACGAGGCGCCGAACAGGGCGAGTTGGAGCAGCAGACCCGGCACCAGGACCTGCCAGGAACTGCCGCGCGAGCCGAGCGGCATACCGGTCAGGAGCGGGCCGAAGAAGAGCAGGTAGAGCAGCGGCATCAGGACGCCGAAGAGGATCTGGAACTTCGAGCGCAGCGTCTGGCGGGCGTACCTGCCGAAGATCAGCGCGGTGTCGGAGAGCAGCGGTGAGGCGGTCATGGGGGAGTCCTAGACGGCTAGGGGCGCGGTTTCCCGCGGCGCGGCGCCGTGCCCGGTGATGGCGAGGAAGGCGTCCTGGAGCGAGGCGTCCGGGCCGCCGACGTATCGGGTCTTGAGATCGGCGGGGGTGCCTGCGGCCACGACCACGCCCCGGTCGACGATCACGAGGCGGTCGGCGAGGGCGTCGGCCTCGTCGAGGTAGTGGGTGGTGAGCAGGACGGTGGTGCCGTGGTCGGCGCGGATCCGGCGCACCAGGTCCCACAGGTCGGCCCGGCTGCCCGGGTCGAGACCGGTGGTCGGCTCGTCCAGGAAGAGCACCGCGGGCCGGTGCATCAGACCCATCGCGAGGTCGAGCCGCCGCCGCTGGCCCCCGGAGAGCGTGGCCGTCCCGCGTCCGAGGAGCTCGACGAGGCCGAGCTCGGCCGCCAACTCCTGTGCACGCACGGTTGCTTGGGCCTTGGTGAGCCGGTAGAGGCGGCCCTGGGTGACCAGCTCCTCGCGTACGGAGACGTTGGGGTCGACGCCGCCGGACTGGGCGACGTAACCGCATGCCCGCCGTACCGCGGCCGGTTCGCGCAGCAGGTCGTGGCCCGCCACCGTCGCCGCGCCGCCGGTCGGCGGGAGCAGGGTGGTGAGCATCCGCAGCGTGGTGGTCTTGCCCGCGCCGTTGGGGCCGAGGAGGCCGAGGATCTCGCCGGCCCGCACCGTCAGGTCGATGCCGCGCACCGCCTCGACCGGGCCGCTCCTGCTCGGGAAGGTCCGGGTGAGCCCGGCCGTACTGATGATTGCCATGACCCCAGAAAAACAGAGGCCCTTAAATTTTGCAATGGCCCCAAATTTTAAGGGAGTGCAGAGGATCGCCTAGGCTGGCGTCATGGCAGAAGGGCTCAGGGAGCGGAAGAAGCGCGAGACCAGGCAGCGGATCTCGGACCTGGCGACCGGGCTCTTCATGGAGCGCGGCTTCGAGGCGGTGACGATCGCCGAGATCGCCGAGGTGGCCGACGTCTCGGTGAACACCGTCTACAACTACTTCCCGGCCAAGGAGGACCTGTTCCTCGACCGCAGCAGGGGCGTCGTCGACCGGCTCTCGCGCTGGGTGCGCGGCCGCGACGAGGGGGAGTCGGCCGCCGAGGCGGTGCTGCGGGAACTGCGCGCGGAGGTCGAGTCGGTCTCGCCCCGGGTCGGTCTGATGGCGGGCTACAGCCGGTTCATGACCGTCGTCCACGACTCGCCCGCCCTCAAGGCCCGGCTGTGGGCGGTGGGCCAGGAGGTCCTGGAGAACCTCGACGCGACCCTGCGCGAGGAGGTCGGCGCACCCCCCGAGGAGCCGCTGCCCTCCCTCGTCGCCGGGCAGATCAACTGGCTCCACCAGACCACGATGTCCGCCATCGACCGCGCGATGATGGCCGGCCGCGACCCCGCCGTGGTCTCCCGCGAGGTGCTCGTCCTGATCGACGAGATGGAGGGGCTCCTGGGGGACAAGGTGCTCAACTACGCCGTACGGGGCGCCCGCTGAGACCCACCTCACGCCGCCCGGTGTGATGTCCGTCATCTGAGACGTGACGCGCATCTCTAAGCGCTCCCAGAAGGCCGCCCGGCCGATAGCCTCCGCCAAGAAGGCTTGGGTGGAAACCTGTTGGAGGGAAGTGTCGTGGCCAGGAAGCTCGCCGTCATCGGAGCCGGACTCATGGGGTCCGGTATCGCGCAGGTCTCGGCCCAGGCGGGCTGGGACGTCGTCCTGCGCGACGTCACCGACGAAGCCCTCACCCGCGGCACCGACGGCATCAAGGCCTCGTACGACCGGTTCGTGAGCAAGGGCAGGCTGGCCGCCGAGGACGCCGAGGCCGCGCTCGCCCGCATCACCACGACCACCGACCTGGAAGCGGCCGCCGACGCCGACATCGTCGTCGAGGCCGTCTTCGAGAAGCTGGAGGTCAAGCACGAGATCTTCCGTGCGCTCGACAAGATCGTGCGCGCGGACACCGTGCTCGCCTCCAACACCTCCGCCATCCCGATCACCAAGATCGCGGCGGCCACCGAGAACCCCGAGCGGGTCGTCGGCGTCCACTTCTTCTCGCCGGTCCCGATGATGCAGCTGTGCGAGCTGGTGCGCGGCTACAAGACCAGCGACGAAACGCTGGCCACCGCGCGGGAGTTCGCCGAGTCGGTCGGCAAGACCTGCATCGTGGTCAACCGCGACGTGGCGGGCTTCGTCACCACCCGCCTCATCTCGGCGCTCGTCGTCGAGGCGGCCAAGCTGTACGAGTCGGGCGTGGCCACCGCCGAGGACATCGACCTCGCCTGCAAGCTGGGCTTCGGTCACGCGATGGGCCCGCTCGCCACCGCCGACCTCACCGGCGTCGACATCCTGCTCCACGCCACCAGCAACATCTACACGGAGTCCCAGGACGAGAAGTTCGCACCGCCGGAGCTGATGCGCCGGATGGTGGACGCGGGTGACATCGGGCGCAAGAGCGGGCAGGGCTTCTACAAGCACTGAGCCGCCGGCAGCCCGAAGCCTCACTCCAAGGGGTGAATTAGGTATCGGTTCGCTCACGGGCGGCAACTTCTGTGGCCGTGGGGCAGTCAGTTGTTGAGTCGGTTGTCGAAAGCCAGAGCACTCTCGGGAGCGCATATGCACATCAGGGGCGACCACGTCGAGCTGGTCGTCGGGGGCCGCCTCGACGTCCGCAGCGCGGCGGACGCCCGTACGGCCCTGCACTCGGCGGTCGACGACGGGGCCGGGGACCTCGTGCTCGACCTCACCGAACTGGACTCGTGGGACGCCACCGGACTCGGCGTCATCATGGGGGCCCACCGCCGGGCCGGGCGGTGCGGCCGGCGCCTCGTACTGCGCGGCGTGCCGCCCCAGATGCAGCGGCTCCTGGTCGCCACCCGGCTGCACCGCATCCTCGCGATCGAGGGCGGCATCGCGGCGGAGGCCCTGCCCCGCGTGTAGAAGCCCGGGAGGTCTCGTGACAGGAGCGCGGGAAACGGACTCCGCGCGCAATCCTCACGAGACTGTGACGTCTTGGGCGGGGCGGCACCCCGCCTGTTCGTAGATACTGTCCGGAGGTCTAGGGTTCGGCTTCCCGCCGATCGACGAACCCACGGGCGGGCACCGGACCAGAAGCGACAGCGAAGAGCGAAGTGCGTAAGGGCCGGGAGGGGCATTCCTTACGCACCACGCATCTGGGGGGCTTTCACCATGGACCCGATGAGCCGGGGACCGGAAGAGTTCAACCATGCCGACGACACGGTCGGCGTTGCGGGCGCACACGCGGAACCGGGCGCCGGACCGCAGCGCCCGCCGCGCGACAGGGAGCCCGTCACACCCGAGTTCGGACAGCGCGCGGCCGGACTCGCCCGCACCGTCCAGCTCGTCTCCGGCGACTTCCTGCTGACGGTCAATCCGGTCGACGGCAGCGAGATCGAGAACTGTCCGCCGGGCGAGATACCCGGTCGCGCGGTGCGGCGCAGCGCCGCCGAGCGGGCCGAGAACGAGAGAGCCGCCCGGCCGCCGCTGCCGCCCGGCCTGATGACGCCCACCCCCGCCCTCCTGGAGCGGCAGGAGGAGCGCGCCCGGCTGGTGCGCCTCCTCGGCCGCGGCCGCTCCGTGCGGCTCACCGGACCCGCGGGGTCCGGGCGCAGCGCCCTGCTCGACGCGGTCGCCGGTGACTGCGCCGAGCTCGCACCCGACGGCGTCGTACGCCTCTCGGGCCACCGCCGCACCCCCACCGAGCTCCTGCACGAGCTGTACGCCACGGTGTTCCACGCGCCGCTGCACCGGCCCGACCGGGCCGCGCTCCTGGAGCGGGTCCACGAGATCGGCGCCGTCGTGGTGCTCGACGACCTCGAATTCGGCGGCGCCACCCTGGAAGAACTACTCATGGCCACGCCCGAGTGCGCCTATCTGCTCGCCGCCACCCCCGACGTCCAGGCACCGCACTCCGAGTCGCACGTCGAAGAGGTCTTCCTGTCCGGCCTCGGCCGCAGCGCCTCGCTCGAACTCCTGGAGCAGGCGGTCGACCGGGCGCTGACCGACGAGGAGGCCAACTGGGCCGGTGACCTCTGGTTCGAGTCCGAGGGCCTGCCGCTGCGCTTCGTTCAGGCGGGTGCCCTGCTGCGCCAGCGCGACCACCTGCGCGGCGAGCCCAACTCCCTTGATCCGTACGGCTTTCCGCTGGACGAGCCCGCCGAGGCCTCGGTGTTCTCGGGCGAGGGCCGCGAGATACCGCTGCCGACGCTCGGCGAGGGCGCGGCCCCCGCGGCGCTGCTCGCCTCCCGGCTGAGCGAGTCCGCCCGGGCCACGCTGCGGTTCGCCGTCGCGCTCGGCGGCGAGGTGCCGCACCAGGCGCACCTGCCCGCGCTGATCGGCGACACCCACGCGGACGCCGCCCTCGGCGAACTCCTCGACAGCGGGCTGCTGTCCCCGGTCGGCTCCCGCTACCGCCTGGCCGCGGGCGTTCTGACCCAGCTGGAGAGCACCGGGTACGCCACCGGCGCGGCCGAGCGGGCCCACGCCGCCGCCCAGCACTACACCTGGTGGACCGGTCACCCCTCGGTCACCCCCGAACGCGCCGTCGCCGAGGCCGACGCGGTGCTCGCCTCGATGAGCGCGCTCGTGCCACGCGATCCGGGGACCGAACACCCCGCCGCCGCGGTGAAGCTGGCCCGCACCGCGGCGCCCGTCTTCGCCGCGGGGCTGCACTGGGGGGCCTGGGAGCGGACGCTGCGGGTGGGCTCCGAGGCGGCCCGATTGACCGGCGAGGTGGCCGAAGAGGCGTACTTCCACCACGAGTTGGGGGTGCTCGCGCTCTGCAACGGCGGCCTGGACCGGGCCCGTGCCGAACTGGAGGCCTCCATCGGGCTGCGCGGCGCGCTCGCCGACAAGCGCGGCACCGTCGCTGGGCGCCGCGCCCTCGCGCTGGTCGAGGACCGCTCCGGCGGCCTTCTGCCAGGCGGACGCACCCCCTCCGGGGAGGAAGTGCCCGCGGCCCGCTACGAGGAGTCCCAGTCGCCGCCCGGGGGCGTTCCCGCCGTCGCCGTGACGGCCCAACTCCCGGACGCCGGGCCCACGTTGGTCACCCGGCGGGACACCCCGGTGGGCGGCGCGATGCCCAAGGCGCGGCGCGCGCTGTTCGGGGGAGCCCGGCGCAACCTCATCGCGGCCGGCGCCGGCGCGCTGCTCGCGGCGGTGCTCGGCACGGTGGTCACCCTCGGCGCGACCTCCAACAACAACGGCGACGGCCAGGGCGACCACGTCAAGCAGCAGCAGTCGGCCAACGAGGACGACGGCAGCGGCGGCCTGGACGCCGACCCCAACAACCCCGGCAGCAGTGGCAAGCCGGGCGGCCACAAGGGCGGCGGTGGCGCGACCCCGAGCAGGTCCGCGTCCGGCAGGCCCGGCGCCTCCGGGCAGCCGGTCCCGGGCGACAGCGGCAGCCCGAGCACCACGGGCCACCCGACCACCGGGCCGAGCACGGGCCCGACGAAGCCGTCCACGTCGGGCAAGCCCTCCACCCCGGGCAAGCCGTCGCACCCGACGCCGCCGACACCGCCGACGAAGTCCAGCTCCCCGCCCGCCTCGCAGTCGCCTTCTCCGTCGTCCTCGGCGAGCGGCGGAGGCAGCGGTCCGCCGCCGCCCTCCACCAAGCCGCCGCCTTCGAGCCCGGCCTCCAAGACCCCGACGTCCAGTGCGCCGGCCGATTCCAAGCCGCCCACGACGTCGACCACCCCCAGCAAGAGCGCCCCGGCGACCTCGACGAAACCCTCGGCCGCCACCGGGCCCGCGTAACACCCCGCGCAGCACGAGAAGGGGCCCGCAGCACTCTGCGGGCCCCTTCTCGTACGTACCGGATGCGACCGCCGGTCAGAACAGGCGGAGCTTGTCGTCCTCGATGCCGCGCAGGGCGTCGTAGTCGAGCACCACGCAGCCGATGCCGCGGTCGGTGGCGAGCACGCGGGCCTGGGGCTTGATCTCCTGGGCCGCGAAGACGCCCTGGACCGGGGCGAGGTGCGGGTCGCGGTTGAGCAGCTCCAGATAGCGGGTCAGCTGCTCTACACCGTCGATCTCGCCGCGGCGCTTGATCTCGATCGCGACGGTCCTGCCGTCGCCGTCCCGGCACAGGATGTCCACCGGGCCGATGGCCGTGGGGTATTCGCGGCGGATCAGGGTGTAGCCGTCGCCGAGCGTCTCGATCCGATCGGCGAGCAGCTCCTGGAGGTGCGCTTCCACGCCGTCCTTGATCAGGCCAGGGTCTACGCCGAGTTCATGCGAGGAGTCGTGGATGACCTCCTCCATCATGATGATGAGCTTCTCGCCCGCCTTGTTGATGACGGTCCAGACGCCCTCATCGTCCCCCGAGCCCTCCTTGAGGGTGCACGGCGGGGACATCCAGTTGAGGGGCTTGTAGGCCCGGTCGTCAGCGTGAATGGAGACGCTGCCGTCCGCCTTCACCAGGATGAGACGGGGGGCGGACGGAAGGTGGGCGGTGAGCCGGCCCGCGTAGTCGACGGAGCAGCGGGCGATGACGAGACGCATGGTGGGCAACGCTACTCGAATCCCCCCGCCGAACGCGATTCGCCCAGGAGTGCACTGTTCGTTATTGGCCGGTTACGTGCCAAGTACCTGCCACGGGCCGGACATCGCGCCTACCGTGGAAGCGGGAGGTTGTCGGCCGCGCACGCTGCGTTGTCGGGAGAGACGGCCGTCATGCTCCCTTTCCCTGCCCGTAAGGCCCCGCTCCCCGGGGTCGCGAGAGGAGAAACCATGTCGCTCGACGTCTCACCGGCCCTACTCGAACAGGCCGAGCGAGGCGAGGTCGACGAAGCCGCCTTCGTCGACTGCGTCCGGACCTCCCTGCCCTACGCGTGGGAGATGATCAGCTCTCTGGTGGCCCAGCTGAAGGTCGACGGCGGAGAGTTCGCCGACAACCAGACGCCACCGCCGGACGAGCAGGCGCGCGGCCAGCTGCTGCGTGCCCTTGCGAGTGACGCCATTCGCGGTGCGCTCCAGCGGCACTTCGGTGTCCGTCTGGCGTTCCAGAACTGCCACCGTGTCGCGGTGTTCCCTCTGGACCCCTCATCCGATGAGCGGCTCGCCCGCTTCACCTCGATCAGGGGTCAGCTGCTCAACCAGTCTCCGGAGCTTCGGGACTGCTGACGTCTTCACTGCCGCCGCGCGTCGCGGGAGGTGCAACTGACGCGAGGCGGCGGGAACTTGGGGGGCCTGACTCACCAGGCCCCCCTTTTCACGGGCTGCCCCGGCCCCTGCGCCCTGTCCAGAGGGATTTCCGGCCGCGTGGGCGTCCGTACGGGCCCGTCCCGCGGGCCCTCCTCGGAGGGTTCTCTGCCGTCCGGGTTTCCTACGTCAGCAGCGGCAGCACCTCCGCGCCCAGCCTGCGTACGTTCTCCTCCGTCGCGGCCAGGTCGCCCGAGCCCTCGACCAGGAGCGCGAAGCGGGTGATGCCGGTGCGTTCGGACGTGGCCGCCAGCCGGTCCGCGGCCAGGCGCGGGGTGCCCACCGGATGCAGGCCGCAGAGCAGCTCGGTGTACGCCACCGGGTCCCGCATCGCGCGATGGCGGCCGTCGACCGTCACATGGGCGTCGAGCCCCTGCTTCAGCCAGCCCGGCATCGACTTCAGCAGGGTCTCGGCGGCGCCGGCCCGGCGGTCGGCGATCTGGGCGACCCCGGCCGACACATGGCCCGCCGCCGCGACCTTCTCCGGCCGGTGGCCCGCCGCGAGCGCTTCGCGGCGCCACAACCCGACCATCTCGGCCTTCTCCTCGTCGCCGCAGTGCATCCCGAGCAGCATCGGCAGCCCGCGGGCCGCCGCCAGCTTGACGCTGCTCGGCGACGTGCAGGCCACGACGACCTCCGGGCAGGCGTCCTCGGGGCCGCCGTCCAGGATCTCGTCGGGCCGCGGCACGACGTCGACCTCCCGGAAGGCGAATCGTTCCCCCTGGCCGGCCACACGGGGTTCGCGCAGCCAGCGCAGGAGCAGGTCCAGCGCTTCCGGGAAGCCCTGCTCGTACGCCTTCAGTCCGGAGCCGAACACCTCCAGGTCGACCCACGGCCCGCCCCGCCCCACGCCGAGCGTGAACCGCCCGCCGGAGGTGAGGTGCAGCAGCGCGGCCTGTTCGCCGACCGCCACCGGGTGCGCGGTCGGCAACACGGTGACCGCGGTGCCGACCCTGATCCGCCGTGTACGCCCGAGCAATAACGCGGCCAGCGTCACCGCGGACGGGCACACGCCGTACGGTACGAAGTGGTGTTCGGCCAGCCACACCGAATCCAGCCCGGCTTCCTCGGCCACCTCGGCGGACCTGACCGCACGGTGGAGCGTTTCTCCCTGCCCCTGGCCCGGGAACTGGGCTGCCAGTACAAAAGTGCCCACACGCATCGCCTTCTGCCTCCTTGCGGCCGACGCGGCTCTCCCCCTCTTACTGGCAAGAACGTCTGACAAGTGCCAAAGGCACGGCCACGCGCCAACTTCTTGCGATTGTCCGCTAAGAGTCCCTCTAAAGGGTGACTCTGGCACGCCCTGCCCGGGCGGGTACCCGGACGGCGGGGGCCTAGGCTGGAGAGAAAGGTCCGACCCGCCCCGTGAGGTGTCTACGTGTCCCCGCGCCGCAACCGCCCCAAGGGCGGCGAGAAGCCGACCGAGTCCGAGCACCGGACGGAGGGCGGCGACCGCTTCGGCCTGCAGGGCACCGAGACCTGGCAGGGCGAGGAGTGGTCGGTCCGGCACGTGGCGGGGGCCAGTGCCGCCGGCAAGCGGTACCGCTGCCCCGGGTGCGACCAGGAGATCCCGTCCGGCGCCCCGCACCTGGTGGCCTGGCCCGAGTACGGGGGCGTCGACGAGCGCCGGCACTGGCACAAGGCGTGCTGGAACGCGAAGGACCGCCGCACCACGAGGGTGCAGCGGTCCAGGAACGCGCCGCGGTACTGAACGCCCTTACACGTCGCGGGAGTTGAGCGAGAGGAACGCGCCGCCGAGGGCCACCGCGGTGACCCCGGTGATGATCCACAGCGGGTCCCAGCCGCTGGGCCCGGAGTTCGAGACCGAGGCCCCGTACAGGGCGCTCAGCTGGCTCGGGATCGAGTACTGCATGAGGAAGTCGCGCACGTCGCTCAGTGACGCGGTGAACATGAACAGGGCCAGCACCAGCGGCAGCAGCACCAGGCCGATCATGATCGTGATCGAGCCCGCGGAGTGCCGGATGAGCGCGCCCACCGCGAGCGAGAGCAGCCCGAGCATCGCGACGTAGAGGCCGACCCCGACGGTGGCCCGCAGCCACTCGTCGGCGCTCGGTGTCGGCGCGCTCGGCACCATCGCCGTCTGGATGGCCGCGACCAGCGCCGTCATGGCGGTCACGATGACGAACGAGAGCAGGAAGAAGACGACCGACTTGGCGGCCAGGATCCGCGCCCGGCTCGGGCAGGCCGTCAGGGTCGTACGGATCATGCCGGTGCCGTACTCGGACGCGATGGTCAGCACGCCCAGCGTGATCACGCAGATCATGCCGAGCAGCACCCCGTAGAAGCCGAGCACCAGGACCGACTGCTCGCCCATGTGCGTGTCGCTGGAGCGCACCACGAAGCCCGCGAGCAGGCCGAGGCCGAGCAGGAGCACGATCAGCACACCGAGCGTCCACATGGTGGAACGCACCGACCGGATCTTGGTCCACTCGGAGGCGAGCGCGTCGGCGAACGTGGCCCGCCGCAGGGCGATCGGCGAGGTGTACGTGCCGAGCGGCCCGCCCGGCGCCTGCGGGAGCGGGGGCTGCTGCTGGTAGGGGGTGGTCATCGGGCGTCCTCGGGCTTGGTCGGGGCGGCAGGCGCGGCCGGGGCCTGCGGAACCGGGGGAGCGGCGGGCGGCTGCGGGGCGTACGGGGCCGGAGCCTGCCCGGGCGCGGCCGCGTACGGGTTCTGGCCGGGCGGCGGCGGGGCGTACCAGCCCTGCTGCGGCACCTCGGGGATCACCGGCGGTGGCGCGTACCCGGGCGGCATGGCGGGCTGGAGGCCCGCCTTCTGGTCGGTCGTCGAGCGGTAGTCGACGGCCCCCTGCGTCATCCGCATGTACGCCTCCTCCAAGGAGGCCTGGTGCGGGGAGAGTTCCCACAGTCGTACGTCCGCCTCGTGCGCCACGTCGCTGATGCGGGGCAGGGCGAGGCCCGTCACGCGCAGCGCGCCGTCCGCCTCGGGCAGCACCTGGCCACCCGCCTCGGTCAGCGCGGCGCTCAGCTTCTCGCGCTGCGCGGGATCGGTGGCGGGCGTCCGCACCCGGGCGAAGTCCGCGGAGTTGTGCGAGATGAAGTCGGCGATCCGCATGTCCGCGAGCAGCTGGCCGCGGCCGATCACGATGAGGTGGTCGGCGGTCAGCGCCATCTCGCTCATCAGGTGCGAGGACACGAACACCGTGCGGCCCTCGGCGGCGAGCTGCTTCATCAGGTTGCGCACCCACAGGATGCCCTCGGGGTCGAGGCCGTTGACCGGCTCGTCGAAGAGCAGCACCTGCGGGTCGCCGAGCAGCGCGGCCGCGATGCCGAGCCGCTGGCCCATGCCGAGCGAGAACCCCTTGGAGCGCCGCTTGGCGACCTCCTGGAGGCCGACCACGCCGAGCACTTCGTCCACCCGGCGGGCCGGGATGCCCGAGAGCTGGGCGAGCGAGAGCAGGTGGTTGCGGGCGCTGCGGCCCCCGTGCACGGCCTTCGCGTCGAGCAGGGCGCCGACCTGGCGCGGGGCGTTGGGGAGGCTGCGGAAGGGGTGGCCGCCGATGGTGACGTGCCCGGCGGTGGGCTGGTCCAGGCCGAGGATCATGCGCATCGTCGTGGACTTGCCGGAGCCGTTGGGCCCCAGGAAGCCGGTGACCGCGCCCGGTCGCACCTGAAAGGAAAGGTTGTGCACGGCCGTCTTGGCGCCGTAGCGCTTCGTCAGGCCGACTGCCTCGATCATTCTCCAGCCCCATCGACGGTTTCGGGTCGTCGGGGCGGTGTCCGGCGTACGGCCGGCATGCCCCCGTATGAGTGAGGAGCTTATCCAGGCCTTGACGGTTCCGGCGAAGCCGTCGTGTCCGGTTCCTCGCGGTCAGGCGTCCCGCTGGTGCAGGACGAGCCAGCCGCCCGCCAGCGCCGCGACCACCCACAGCACCATGATGCCCAGACCGCCCCAGGGGCCGTACGGCGCCGGATCGCTGTTCATGGCGTTCGGGACCACCTGCATGATCTGTGAGCCAGCCCGGTCGGGGAAGTAGCGGGCCACGTCCTTGGCGCCGGGGACGGCCGAGAGGATCTGCGAGATCAGGAAGAAGAACGGCATCAGGATGCCCAGCGACAGCATCGAGCTGCGCAGCATCGTGGCGACACCCATCGAGAACAGCGCGATCAGTGCCATGTAGAGCCCGGCGCCGATGACCGCGCGCAGCACGTTGGGTGCGCCGATGGTGGTGCGGTGCGGACCGAGCAGCGCCTGGCCGAGGAAGAAGGACAGGAAGCTGGTCGCCATGCCGACGACCAGCGCGAGCAGCGTCGCGACGGTGAGCTTGGAGAAGAGGAAGGTGGCACGCTGCGGTACGGCGGCGAGCGAGGAGCGGATCATGCCCGAGCTGTACTCGGTGCCCACCACCAGGACGCCGAAGACGACCATCGCCAGCTGCCCCAGGATCATCCCGGAGAAGCTGATGAACGTCGGGTCGAAGGTCAGCCTCTCGGCCGGCTTGAGGTCGTCGAACTGCGACTTCATCAGCGCGCACAGGGCCGCGCCGACCGCCACCGTGACGATCAGCGCGCAGGCCAGCGTCCAGGTCGTGGAGGAGACCGTGCGGATCTTGGTCCACTCGGACTTGAGGACCGCGGGTACCGATGCCATCGCTCAGACCTCTCTGCCCGGATCGCGCGGACCCCAGTTCGGCGGTTTCCGGCCGCCGCCCCGGTCGGGCGCGGGCGGCGCGTCCGGGGTGGTGGCGCCGTGCGCGTGGTACTCCACCGAACCCGCCGTCATCTGCATGAACGCCTCTTCGAGCGAGGCCTGCTGGCCGGAGAGCTCGTGCAGCACGAGCTGGTGCTGGGCGGCGAGTTCGCCCAGCGTCTCGATCCTGCCGTTGTCGACCTCGATGGCCCCGTCGCCGGTCTGCACGAAGGGGACACCGGCCTGCTGCAACACGTCCAGGAGGCGTTCCCACTGAGGTGAACGCAGCCGGACGAAACTCCGGGAGTTCTCGCGGATGAAATCCGCCATCGATGTATCGGCGAGCAGTCGGCCCTGCCCGATAACGATCAAGTGATCCGCGGTGAGCGCCATTTCGCTCATCAGGTGAGACGAAACGAAGATCGTTCGGCCTTCGCCCGCGAGCTGCTTCATGAGATTGCGGATCCAGTGAATTCCCTCGGGGTCCAGACCATTGACGGGTTCGTCGAACATCAGGATCTCGGGGTCGCCGAGCAGCGCCGCGGCGATTCCGAGCCGCTGCCCCATACCCAGCGAGAAGCCCTTCGCCTTCTTCTTCGCCACCGCCGTCAGCCCCACCGTGTCCAGGACCTCCGAGACCCGGGAGGCCGGGATCCGGTTGGACTCGGCGAGACACAGCAGGTTGTTGTAGGCGGTACGGCCGCCGTGCATCGCCTTGGCGTCGAGCAGCGCCCCGATGTACTTCAGCGGCTCGGCCAGTTCGCGGTAGTGCTTGCCGTCGATGCGTACGGTGCCGCTGGTCGGGTTGTCCAGATCGAGCAGCATGCGCATGGTCGTCGACTTGCCGGCCCCGTTGGGGCCCAGGAAGCCGGTCACCACGCCTGGTCTGACCTGGAAGGACAGCTGGTCGACGGCGACCTTGGTGCCATAGCGCTTGGTGAGCTCCTGCAGCTCGATCATGCGGCTACGCTAAATGCGCGAGAAGCCCCCCGCCACCGGAGTGGCAGGGGGCTTCGTGGCGCCGGGCGCAGCCCACGGGGGAAGGGCTGCGACGACTAGCGGGACTGCTGCGCCGGGACGCCGCGCGAGACGGGCTCGTCGTCGACCGGGGAACCGGCGGCGGCCACGGCCGCACCGGTCAGCGTCGCCAGCATCTCGCGGACGTTGGTGAGCTGCGCGTTGATCGAGTCGCGGCGGTTGGTGAGCGCCGCCAGCTCGCGCTCGGATTCCGAACGGATCCGGTCCGCCTTGGCGTTGGCGTCCGCCACGATGTCCTCGGCCTGGCGCTGCGCCGTCTCCACCGTCTGGCGCGCACGGCGCTCCGCGTCCGTGCGCAGCTTCTCGGCCTCGAGGCGGAGCTGCTCGGCGCGGTGCTCGATCTCCGCGAGGCGCTTCTCGGCCTTGGCCTGACGCGACGCCAGGTCGCGCTCGGACTGCTCGCGGCGCTTGGCGAGGTTCGTCTCGAAGTCCGCGGCGGCCTGGGCGGCCTTGGCGCGGGTCTCCTCGAAGAGCGCGTCCGCCTCCTCGCGCTTGGACTGCGCGTCCTTCTGCGCCTCGGAACGGAGCTGAGAGGCGTCACCCTTCGCCTTCTCGACGATCCGTACGCCTTCGTCCTCGGCCTTCGCCTTGCGCTCGGAGGCGAACGATTCGGCATCGTTGCGGACCTGCTGGGCGGCCGACTCGGCCAGCTCGCGGTGCTGTTCGGCGGCCCGGCGGGCCTCCTCGCGCAGGTCCTTCGCCTCTTCCTCGGCGAGCCGCAGGATCTTTTCGACACGCGCACCCAGACCCGCGTACGACGGCTCCGCGTCGTTCACCTGGGCCTGGGCGTTCTGCGTTTCGAGGTGGAGCTCCTCGATGCGCTTTTCCAGAGAAGTGATCCGTGCCAGAGCACTGTCACGGTCGGCGACGAGCTTGGTAATGCGGTCATCCACCTGACCGCGGTCGTAACCACGCCGCACGAGCTCGAAGCCGAAGGGGGAGGAAGTGTCGCTCATGGGGTTCCTGTCGAATGAGACCGGTGAGGTGATAGGGGGAATCCTAGGGGCCCAAGCGGCGTGTCATCGAGCGGATGCCGGTTTGATCTGGAGAATGTCCAGCCTTTTGAGTGGCTAGCCCTCGGAAGACTTGCCACTCGAACGTGTTGCCCCAGCCGCGGCACCCGCCTTGACACCTGCGGAGGAACCGCCACCGGACCCGGACTTGCCGCCCGCGGTCGGAGCCTCGAATGACTCCAACGCCTCAAGTACGTCCTGGACACGGGAGATCTCGGCATTGATGTCCGCGCGCCGCCGGACCAGAACGTCCAGTTCACGCTTGCCCTCCTCGACCGTCCGGCGCGCCTCGGCGGCCGCCTCGTCGCGCAGTGCGGTGGCCTCGCGGATCAGCTCGGCCTTCTTGGTCTCGGCCTCCTTCAGCAGCGCCTCCGCCTTCTTGACGGCGGCGATGCGGACCTTGCCCGCCTCCGAGTTGGCGTCCGACACCAGCTCCTTGGCCTTGGCCTCGGCCTCCGCCGCCTGCTCGGTGGCCGCCTTCACCAGCTTGTCGACGCGCTCGCCCGCCGTCTTCATCTGCTCGGCGCTCTCGCGGCGGGCCCGGTCGTGCAGCTCCTCGATCTCCGCCTCGGTACGGGCGCGCACCTCCTCGGTGCGTTCCCTTATGGCGGTGGCGTCCGCGCGCGCCCCGGCGAGCAGCTCGTCGGCGTCCGTACGGGCCTTCTCCACCAGGGAGTTGCCCTCCACCGTCGACTCGGCGAGGATCCGCTCGGCCTCCTTGCGGGCCGCGCCGACCATCGTGTCGGCCTGCTCCTCGGCCTCGGTCGCGGCGCGCAGCGCCTCCTCCTGGGCCTTGTTGATGAGCTGGTCGGCCTGCTCGGCCGCGTCCGCGCGCCGCTTGGCGGCCGCGGTGCGCGCCTCGTCGAGCAGCCGGTCCGCCTCCTCGCGGGCCTCGGTACGCGTCTTCTCCGCGGCCTGTTCGGCGCGGGCCTTGTTCTTCTCGGCCTCCGCCCGGATCCGCTCGGCGGCCTGCTGGGCGGAGCCCACCGTGTCGGCGGCCTCGGCGCGCAGCCGCTCGGCCTCGCCGCTCGCCTCCGTGATGAGCTGGTCGGCCTGGGCGGCCGCGTCGGCGCGCCGCTTGTCGGCGGCCGCGCGCGCCTCGTCGAGCAGTCGCTCGGCCTCGGCGCGGGCGTCGTTTATGGTCTGCTCGGCCTCGGCGTTGGCCGCGCCCAGCGTGGAGCCCGCGTCCGCGCGCGCCTCGGTGGTGACCAACTCCGCATAGGCGTTGGCCTCGTTGGTGGTGCGCTCGGCGTCCGCCTGGGCCTTGCTGGTGACCCGCTCGGCCTGCTCGCGGGCGGCCGTCGTGACCTGCTCGGCCTCGGCCAGGGCGGCGGAGGTGACCCGCTCGGCCTCCTCGCGCGCCTCGGCGCGCAGCGCGTCGGCCTCGGCCTGCCCCTCGACCCGCACCTGCTGGGCCTCGGTGACCAGCCGCTCCGCCTCGGCGGTCGACTCGGCGGCCAGCCGCTCGGCCTCCGCCGTCGCCTCGGTGACCAGCCGGTCGGCCTGGCTCGCGGCGTCGGAGCGGATCCGGTTGGCGTCCTCGCGGGCCTCGGCCCGGGTGCGGGCGGCGTCCTGCTCGGACGAGGCGAGCGCGTCCGAGGCCTCGGTGCGCATGCGCTGCGCGTACTCGGAGGCGTCCGAACGGGCCTTCTCCGCCTCGGCCATGGCGTCCGCGACGGTGCGCTCGGCCAGCGCCTTGGCGGCCTCGGACTCCTCCTGGGCGCGGGCGCGGATCCGGCTCGCGTCCTCACCGGCCCGCTCGCGCTCGGCGTGCGCGTCGGCGCGGACCCGGTCCGCCTCCTCCTGCGCCTCGGTCGTGGTGCGCTCCGCGGCGTGCTCGGCCGCGCTGCGCAGACCGGCGATCTCCTCCTCGGCCTCCTCGCGGAGCCCGGCCACCGAATCGCGTACGTCCTTGGCGGTCTGCTCGGCCGTCGACACCAGCTCGGTGGCGCGCCGGTCGGCCTCCTCGCCGAGCCGCTGCGCCTCGGCCTGCGCCTCCTCGACCCGCTTGCGGGCGGAGGCGAGCAGCTCCTCGCTCTGCTCGCGGGCCTGGGCACGCTCCGAATCGGCTTCGGTACGCGCCGAGTTGAGGGTCTCCTCGGCCTCGCGGCGGCGCCGGGCGGACTCCTCCTGGGCGGCGGCGAGCGCCTCTGCGGCCTCGGCGGCGACCCGCTCGGCGGCGGCCGCGGCCTCCGCGCGCATCCGGTCGGCGGCCTCCTGCGCCTCGGACTTGAGCCGCTCGGCCTCCGCGGACGCCTCGGTGCGCAGCCGTACCGCGGCGCTCTCCGCCTCGGCGCGGGTGGTCGACGCGTCGGCGGCGGCCTCGGTGCGCAGCCGCTCGGCCTCCTGCTCGGCCTGGGCCTGGAGCGTACGGATGCGCTCGGCGGCCTCGGTGCGGAGCCGCTCGCTCTCCTCGGCGGCCTCGCGCCGGATCCGCTCGCCCTCGGTACGGGCGTCGGCGAGGGCCTGCTCGGCGGCGGCGTGCCGCTGCTCGGCCTCGGTGTGCAGCCGGGTCAGTTCCTCGGCGGCCTCGGCCTGGCGGGCCGCTATCGCCCGCTCGGTCTCCTCGCGCAGCCGGGCAGATGCCTGCTCGGCGGACGTGGTGGTCTGCTCGGCCTGCTCCTCGGCCTCGGCGCGCAGCCGCTCGGCCTCCGCCCGGGTGCGCTCCAGGGTCTCCTCGGCCTGCTTGCGCAGCGTGTTGGCCCGCTCGACCGCTTCGTTACGCACCCGCTCGGACTCGTTGCCCGCGGTCGTGCGCAGCTCGTCGGCGTCCGCCTTCGCCTTGGCCAGGAGCTCCTCGGCGGTCCGCGCCGCCTCCTCGATCTGCTGGACGGCCTCGCGGCGCGCCTCGCCGCGGATGCGCTCGCCCTCGGCGACCGCCTCGGCGCGCAGCTGCTCGGCCTCGCCGCGCAGCCGGCGGGCCTCCTCCTGGAGCTCGACCGTCTTGGCCCGGTACTCCTTGGTGTCGTCCTTGGCCGCGCCCTTGAGCTCGTCGGCCTGCTCGGCGGCCTCGCCGCGCAGCCGCTCCGCCTCGGCCTCCGCCTCGCGACGGATCCGCTCGGCCTCCTCGGAGGCCTTGCGGGTGGTCTCCCGGGCGTCGTCGGACGCCTTGGTCAGCACCTCCTCGGCCGTGCGCGCGGCCTTGGCGAGCTGGGCCGCGGCGTCCTCGGCGGCGCTCGTGCGGGCCGCCTCGGCGGCCTCCGCGCGCAGCCGCTCGGCCTCGTCCTTGGCGTCCTGAAGCGTCTGCTCGGCCTCGGCCTTGAGGGTCTCGGACTCCTTGGTGGCCTCCGCGACCAGGCGGGCGATCTCGGTCTTGGCGGTCCTGGTGCGCTGCTCGTTGGCCGACTCGGCGCTCGCGAGCTGCTTGGCCGCGGCCTCCCTGGCCTCGGTGACGGCCCGTTCGGCCTCGGCGCGCGCCTCGCGCAGCGCGGCCTCCGCCTCCTGCATCCGCTGCTCGGCGGCCCGGCTCAACTCGGCGGCCTGCTGGCGCGCCTGGTCGGACTCGGCGGTGGTGGTCGTGCGCAGCTGCTCGGCGTGGGAGGTGGCCTCCTGGGCCTGCGCGGACGCGGCGTTCAGGAGGCGCTCGGCGTCCTTGCGGGCGCGCAGCAGCGTCGCCTCCGCCTCGGCGCGGGCCGACTCGGCCTCGGCGCCCAGCCGTTGGCGGGCCTCCTCGGCGATGCGGGTGGCCTCCGCGCGGGCCGCGGCCAGGGCCTGCTCGGCCTCGGCGCGGGACTCCTCGAGCAGGCGCCGGGCCTGCGACTCGGTGCGGGCACGCAGCTGTTCGGCCCACGCCACGTTCTCGTTGACGTGCGATTCGACGGTGGCGCGGCGCTCGGCCAGCTCCTGGTCGAGGCGCTGGCGGCGGTTGACGGCCTCGGCGTGCAGCTCGGCCTGGAGGCGCGCCTGGTGCTCGGCGTGCTCCTGGAGGATGCGCTGGGTCTGGGCGCGGGCGTCACGCAGCTCGCGCTCGGCGTCCGTACGCAACTGCTCGGCCTGCATCTGGGCGTTGCGGAGCAGCTGTTCGGCCTGGTAGCCGACGTTCGCGGCGTCGTAGGCGGGACGGGTCGCGAGATTGCGGCGCGCCTCGTGGAGCTTGGCGCGCAGCACTTCGACCTGGTAGCCGAGATCCTCGGCGTGCTGAACGGCCTTCTCCCGCTCGGTCTTCAGCCGCTCCATCTCGGCCTCGAACCGCGAGAGGTGGTCGTCAGGCCGGTGGCTCTGGCTCTCCTGGCGTTCGTAGCCCCGCACTGCGCGGTCCCATCCGTCCCCTGGTCGCGAACTCTGCCCGTACGAGCGCCGTCCGACCGCGAGTACAGCGGACGGGCCCCCGGTGAATGGTGTCAGATCAAAACAGGGGCGTGGGTCCCAGGCCCCGACCCGACCCCGGCCCGGAACCGCCCACTGTACCGGGCCGAGTATCCGGAGGTCCGGCCTCCACTGTGTGGGCTCAGTGGGCGGTGGTGCCTTCCGGTGCGGAAGTGACGAGTTCGGTGAGCACGCCGTGGCAGTCCTTGGGGTGCAGGAAGGTGATCTGCGAGCCCATCGAACCGGTCCGCGGCTGGTCGTAGAGGACCCGGACGCCCTTGTCGCGGATGGCCTCGGAGTCGGCGGTGACGTCGCCGGTGCCGAAGGCGATGTGGTGGACGCCCTCGCCGTTCTTGGCCAGCCACTTGCCCACGGCGGAGTCCTCGCGGGTGGGCTCCAGGAGCTGGAGGTAGGAGGCCCCGCCGTCGGAGGTCTCGTTGATCTTGAGCATGGCCTCGCGCACGCCCTGTTCCTCGTTGACCTCGGTGTGGAACACCTCGAATCCGTAGGTGGCACGGTAGAACTCGACGGTCCTGTCGAGGTCGAAACAGGCGATCCCGATGTGGTCGATTCGCGTCAGCATGGGTCCAGTGCAGCGCCCCCGGGGGTGGTTACGCAACGTGCGCGCGATCACACCGGCTGCCCGGTGACGTGGCAGTACCCGCTCAGTACATTCAAAGTAAACCCTCGTTCACCTCACCTCCCTAGGGGCCGTGCCTCATGTCTGGAACGACCGGTACCACCTCAGTGATCGTCGCGGGCGCCCGTACGCCCATGGGCCGACTGCTCGGCTCCCTCAAGTCCTTCTCCGGCGCCGACCTCGGCGGGTTCGCCATCAAGGCGGCCCTGGACCGGGCCGGCATCGGCGGCGACCAGGTGCAGTACGTGATCATGGGCCAGGTGCTCCAGGCGGGGGCCGGGCAGATCCCCGCGCGCCAGGCGGCCGTCAAGGCCGGCATCCCGATGAACGTCCCCGCGCTCACCATCAACAAGGTGTGCCTGTCGGGTCTGGACGCGATCGCGCTCGCCGACCAGCTGATCCGCGCCGGTGAGTTCGACATCGTGGTGGCCGGCGGCCAGGAGTCGATGACCAACGCCCCGCACCTGCTGCCCAAGTCCCGCGAGGGCTTCAAGTACGGCGCGATCGAGATGCTCGACGCGATGGCGTACGACGGTCTGACCGACTCCTTCGAGAACATCCCCATGGGCGAGTCGACCGAGAAGCACAACAGCCGCCTGGGCATCGCCCGCCCCGAGCAGGACGAGATCGCGGCCGCCTCGCACCAGCGGGCCGCCGCCGCCCAGAAGAACGGCGTCTTCGAGGCCGAGATCACCCCGATCGAGATCCCGCAGCGCAAGGGCGACCCGGTCCTCTTCGCCAAGGACGAGGGCGTCCGCGCGGACACCACCGTCGAGTCCCTCGCGAAGCTGCGCCCCGCCTTCGCCAAGGACGGCACGATCACGGCCGGCACCTCCTCGCAGATCTCGGACGGCGCGGCCGCGGTCGTCGTCATGTCCAAGGCCAAGGCCGAGGAGCTGGGCCTGGAGTGGATCGCCGAGATCGGCGCCCACGGCAACGTGGCGGGCCCGGACAACTCGCTCCAGTCGCAGCCCTCGAACGCCATCCGCCACGCGGTCGGCAAGGAGGGCATCACGGTCGAGGACCTCGACCTGATCGAGATCAACGAGGCCTTCGCGGCGGTCGCCGTGCAGTCAATGAAGGACCTCGGGGTCTCCCCGGAAAAGGTGAATGTCAACGGCGGCGCCATTGCCCTGGGCCACCCCATCGGCATGTCCGGCGCCCGCGTGGTGCTGCACCTCGCCCTCGAACTGAAGCGCCGCGGCGGCGGCGTGGGCGCGGCGGCCCTGTGCGGCGGCGGCGGCCAGGGCGACGCGCTGATCGTGCGCGTTCCGGGCAAGTGACCCCGGGCAAGTAACTCCCTGATCCCTGCGGTGCGTACGCGACTGAACGGAGCGGCAATGGTGGACGTCCCCGAACTGGTGGCCCAGGCCCGGGAAGGCCGGCCCAGGGCCGTCGCCCGGCTGATCTCGCTGGTCGAGGGGGCGTCCCCGCAGCTGCGCGAGGTCATGGCGGCGCTGGCCCCGCTCGCGGGCAACGCGTACGTCGTGGGCCTGACGGGCTCGCCGGGTGTCGGCAAGTCGACGTCCACCTCGGCGCTGGTCACGGCCTACCGCAGGGCCGGGAAGCGGGTCGGCGTCCTGGCCGTCGACCCGTCCTCGCCCTTCTCCGGCGGGGCCCTGCTGGGCGACCGGGTCCGGATGTCCGAGCACGCCTCCGACCCGGGCGTCTACATCCGCTCGATGGCGACCCGGGGTCACCTGGGCGGTCTGGCCTGGGCTGCGCCGCAGGCCATCCGGGTGCTGGACGCGGCGGGCTGCGAGGTGATCCTCGTGGAGACGGTCGGCGTCGGTCAGTCCGAGGTCGAGATCGCCTCGCAGGCCGACACCAGCGTGGTGCTGCTCGCGCCCGGCATGGGCGACGGCATCCAGGCGGCGAAGGCCGGAATCCTGGAGATCGGCGACCTGTACGTGGTCAACAAGGCCGACCGGGACGGCGCCGACGCGACGGCCCGCGAGCTCAACCACATGCTGGGCCTGGGCGAGTCGCGCGGCCCGGGGGACTGGCGCCCGCCCATCGTCAAGACGGTGGCGGCGCGCGGCGAGGGCATCGACGAGGTCGTGGAGGCCCTGGAGAAGCACCACGCGTGGATGGCCGAGCACGGCGTCCTCGCCGAGCGGCGCCGGGCCCGCGCGGCCCGCGAGGTGGAGACGATCGCGGTCACCGCCCTGCGCGAGCGCATCGGCTCGCTGCACGGCGACCGCCGCCTGGACACGCTGGCCCAGCGCATCGTCGACGGCGAGCTCGACCCGTACGCGGCGGCCGACGAGCTGGTGGCCGGGCTGACCGGGGCCTAGACGCCGGCCGGATCCGACCGGGCGTCAGATCTTGCCGCGGTGGCCGCGCAGGTGCTCCGCGACCGGGGTGAGTGACTCGCGTAGATCCGCGAGCGCCTCGGACGACAGCAGGTCGATGAAGTGGCGCCGCACGGAGGCCACGTGGTGGGGGGCGACCTTCTCCATGGTCTCCGTGCCGTGCTCGGTGAGGACGGCGAAGAGCCCGCGCCGGTCCGACTCGCAGTTCTCGCGCCGGACCAGGCCCGCGTTCTCCATGCGGGTGATCTGGTGCGAGAGACGGCTCTTGGACTGGAGGGTGGCGGCCGCGAGGTCGCTCATCCGCATCCGCTTGTCGGCCGACTCCGAGAGGTTCACCAGGATCTCGTAGTCGTTGTTCGTCAGGCCGAACGGCTGCAGATCCTTCTCCATCTGGTACGTCAGCATCCGGTTGACGTCCAGATAGGTGCGCCAGGCGCACTGCTCGTCGTCGCTCAGCCAGTTCGTGGCCGTCTCGGTCTCCATATGTGGATTCTACCTAAGAAGTTGAATTCTGAACCAAGTATGGGAGTGTGACGCCCGGCACGCGATGCGATCGCGCCACCCGCGCGCGACCGCCGGGCCCCGAGGGGCTCAGGCGTTCGACGTCACACTCCGCAGACTACCGCTCACAGGCCGAAGCGACGCTGGAGGTCCCCCAGCTGGCCGGGAAGGCGCGGTGCCCCGCTCGCCTGACCGTGCCCGCCGGGGCCGCCGCCAGGCACTCCGGGCTCGGCGTCGACCCGCCCGGTCGCCTGCTCCGCCATGAGCACCTCGGTGGACTGGAGCAGCACGGTACCGGCTCCCACGAACTCGAACTGGTGCTCCTCGCCGGAAGTGCCGCCGAGTCCGGTCAGTGACCGGATTCCGCCCAGGACGCCGGTCAGGTAGCCGTGGTCGTAGTGGTGGCAGGGCGAGGGGCAGTCCGCCCAGCCGACCAGCGCCTGCGGGTCCACGCGGATCGGCGGCTCCATGAAGACCACCGGGCCGTTGGAGGCGGCCACGAACTTGCCCGTGCCGATCAGCGTCAGGAAGCCCGGCACGATCGACTGCTTGAGCGCGAGCGAGGGCTGGTAGGCGAGCAGGTTGCCGGACCGGATGGTTAGGTTGCCGTCGTCGAGGTCGTAGCTGTTCACGTCGAAGGCGCGGTCGGCGAGCAGCATCTTGCCGCTGCCGTCCGCCACCACCCAGTCGCTGGCGTGCAGCGGGGAGTGGAAGCTCGTGCGCAGCAGCCGGTCGAGCCGGCCGTGGCCGATGCCGTTGAACTCGATCTGCCCGTAGTAGGCGATCATCTTGCCCTTCTGCAGGAACCACTGGCTCGATTTGAGCTCCACGCAGAAGGTGTACTTGTTGACGTTGTCGTCGGTCGGCAGCGAGTAGGGATCGAAGATCACCGGGGCGGTCACAGCTTCTCCTCCGAGGCCTGCACGTACACGGCGCCCTGGCCGGACAGTTCGAGCTGGAAGGCCTCGCCGGAGCCCCGGCCCACCATGTCGCGCCAGCCCAGCGCGGTCGAGAGCTTGTTGCGTACGTCGCCGTGGTGGGCCACGTAGGCCTGCGGGTCGACGTGGACCGGGCGCTGCGGGGTGATCGGCAGCTCGATCACGCCGCCGTGGGCCATCACCGCGACCGCGCCGTGTCCCTTGAGGGTCGTGGTGAACAGACCCTGGCCGGTCACCTGGCCGCGCACCATGCCCATGACGCCGCCCTGCGAGCCCATGAACATGGTGCCCTGCTGGAGGGTGCCGTCGAAGGCGAGCAGCCGGTCGGCCTCCACGTACAGGGTGTCGCCCTGGAGGTTGATGACCTGGATGTGGTGGCCGCCGTGGCCGAACAGCACGGTCCCGCTGCCCTCCACCGTCATCAGCGGCGTCGCCTCGTTGGCGACCCGGCGGCCGATCATCGACATGAGGCCGCCCTGGCCGCCCTGGATGTTGGGCGTGAAGGACACCTCGCCCTTGTAGGCGAGCATCGCGCCGCGCTGGCTGAACATCCTCTGGCCGGGCAGCACCGTCGCCTCGACCATCTTCGAGTTGATCTCGCGGAAGGGCATCAGATGTCCCCGCCGATCGTGTTGCGCTCGCTGGGCTGCACGTACACCAGGCCCTCGCCCTCGAACCGGATCTGGAAGGCCTCCCCGGAGCCCTCGCCGAGGAAGGTGCGGAAGGTGACCCCGGACTGGAAGCGCTGCTGGAGGTCGCCCTGGTGCGCGATGTACGCCCCGGGGTCCACGGACAGCGGGTACTGGGAGCTGACCCGCAGCACCACGGCCGGTCCGTCCGACATGATCGCGGCCTGCCCGTGGCCCTCGATCGTCGTCGTGAACAGGCCGTTGCCCTGGCTCGCGCCGCGCAGTCCGGTGAAGGTGGTGCCGGTGCGCAGCCCGGCGTCGGTGGCGAGCAGGTTGCTCGCCTCAACGAAGAGCTTGTCGCCCTGGAGGTTCACGAGGTTGATCTCGCTGGCGCGGTCGGCGAAGTAGCACGTGCCGTGCCCCTTCACCTCCATCACCGTCATCTGTTCGCCGGTGAGGCGGCGGGTCACCATGCCGCGCAGGCCCTCACCGCCGCCGGTCATCTTCTTGAAGGCCATCTGGCCGTCGTAGGCGACCATCGAGCCGTTCTTCGCTTTGACGGCGTCGCCCGTCATGTCGACGGCGAGCACCTTGCTGCCCTGGAGTCGGAACATTGCCACGGGCCGACGTTAGCGGGCGGGGGACCCGCCCCGACAGGGGCAAGGGTGCGATGTCAGAATGGGGAACGTTTGTGCACGCTTTCACAAGATCGCGGCCGAACGATCACTGCCGCCCGCTCCCTCCCAGCGAAGGTGCCCCACACGTGGACATCAAGACCGCCTCGGCCCTGCATCGACTCCGACTGATCTCGCTCCCCGAGGCCATCTCGTTCCCGATCCTGCTGGTCTGCTCCGTGCTCAAGCGCACCACCTCGTTCGACGGGGTCATGGTCATGGGCATGGTTCACGGCATCCTGTTCACGCTGTACGTGCTCTTCTGGCTGGACGCCTGGAACCGCACCAAGTGGCCCGTGAAGAGGGCCGCGCTCTACTTCGTGCTCGCCGTGCTGCCCTTCGGCGGCTTCTTCGCCGAGCGCAAGCTCCGGCGCGAGCTGGACGACGCCGTGATCGCCACCCGGGCCCGCAAGGAAGGCGTGGTCAACGCATGATCGTCGCCTTCTCGGTCAGCCCGCTGGGCGTCGGCGAGGACGTGGGGGAGTACGTCGCCGACGCGGTCCGCGTGGTCCGCGAGTCCGGCCTGCCCAACCGCACCGACGCCATGTTCACCTCCGTCGAAGGGGAGTGGGACGAGGTGATGGACGTCGTCAAGCGCGCCGTCGCCGCCGTCGAGGCCCGCTCCAACCGGGTCTCGCTCGTCCTGAAGGCGGACATCCGCCCCGGCGTCACCGACGGCCTGACCTCCAAGGTCGAGACGGTGGAGCGCCACCTGGCCGCGGAGTAACCGGCTCCGCCCGCACCCCCGTGAGAGCCCCCGGCCGCCCCGGCCGGGGGCTCTCACGCGTCCAGCGGCGCCCGCACCCGGGGAAAGGCCGTCCACCGTAGAACCGCTCACTCGGAGTACTCCAGTCGACACGCCGGGAATTCTCCACTTTTGTGGGGATATCAACCCAGTTCGAAGACCCTGCTCGACGATCAGCTGGAGGGCACCGTGCGCCCGGAGGGCTACGACTACGAGACCCACAGCCGGCTAGCCGGACCGCTCACGGAGCCGGGCGCCCCGCCCTACCGGGTGCAGTACCGGAGCCTCCTCTCCCAGGAGCCGCACCGCATACGCGCCGTCCTGCTGATGACCCTGGCGCCGATACTCACCGGCCTGCTGCTCGTCTACCTCGTCTGGCCCACCCACTGGGTCGAGCGCGAGGGGGGCGACCGCTGGCTCGTGGTCCTCGACGTCGCGATGCTGGTGTCGATCGGCCTGATCGAGCTCTTCATGGTCGCCAACGTCGCCTCCATCGCCCACGCCACGATGGTCGCCCGCGACCCCGTCCCGGTCACCCCCGAGGAGGGCACCCGGGTCGCCTTCCTCACCACGTACGTGCCGGGCAAGGAACCCATATCCATGGTGCGCCACACCCTGGAGGCGGCCGTCCGGCTCACCCACACCGGACCGCTGGACGTGTGGCTCCTGGACGAGGGCGACGACGAGCGGGCCCGGGCGCTCTGCGCCGAACTCGGGGTGCGCCACTTCTCCCGCAAGGGCGTCCCGGAGTGGAACCGCAAGAAGGGCGCCCACAAGGCCCGCACCAAACACGGCAACTACAACGCCTGGATCGCGATGCACGGCGGCGGGTACGACTTCTTCGCCTCCGTCGACACCGACCACGCCCCGCTCCCCAACTTCCTGGAGCGGATGATGGGTTACTTCCGCGACCCCGACGTCGCTTTCGTCGTCGGGCCCCAGGTGTACGGGAACTACACCTCGCCGGTCACCAAGGCCGCGGAGTCCCAGCAGTTCCTCTTCCACGCGCTGATCCAGCGGGCCGGCAACCGCTACCGGGCCCCCATGTTCGTCGGCACCAACAACATCGTCCGGATCGCGGCGCTGCGACAGATCGGCGGCCTGTACGACTCGATCACCGAGGACATGGCCACCGGCTTCGAACTGCACCGGCACAAGAACCCGCGGACCGGCCGCCACTGGCGCTCCGTGTACACCCCGGACGTGCTGGCCGTCGGCGAGGGCCCGGCCTCCTGGACCGACTTCTTCACCCAGCAGATGCGCTGGTCGCGCGGCACCTACGAGACGCTCTTCAAGCAGTACTGGAAGGCGCCGTTCACCATGCCGCCCGGCCGGCTGCTCTCGTACACCCTGATGCTCGTCTACTACCCCATGACGGCCGTCAACTGGCTTCTGGGCATGCTCAGTTGCGTCCTGTTCCTCTGGTTCGGCGCGTCCGGAACCGAGGTCACCGCCTCGGTCTGGCTGATGCTCTACAGCGACGCGGCCGCCCTCCAGATCGGCCTGTACCTGTGGAACCGGCGGCACAACGTCTCGCCGCACGAACCCGAGGGGTCGGGCGGGCTCGCCGGGATGGGCATGTCGGCGATCTCGGCGCCCATCTACCTCAAGTCGCTCGGCTCGGCGGTGCTGCGCACCCGCGGCCGGTTCGTGGTCACCCCCAAGGGCGGCCAGATGAGCCCGGACCGGCTGTGGACCTTCCGCATCCACCTGTTCTGGGCGGCCGTCCTCACCGCCTCGCTGATCGCCTCCGTCCACTACCGCCACACCCACGTCGCCATGCGCACCTGGGCCCTGCTCGCCCTGTGCATCGCGCTGGCCCCCGCGGTCATCTGGGCCTGGACGACGGTGCGCGAGCGCGCCGCCAAGGGCGCCCCCCAGCAGCAGAAGGCCACGGGCGAGGCGGAACCCGCCATCGCCACGACGACAGGAGGGAACTGAGCCATGGCCTACCGGCCCTCGAAACGGACGAAGAAGACCCTGTTCGGCGGCGGCGCCATCGTGGTCCTCGCGGGGCTCAACGCCCCCGCCGCCCTCTCCTTCGCCACCGAGCAGTACCACGCCTACGAGATAGCCCAGCCCGAGTACATGGCGCGCTACGGCGCCTGGCACGGCGTCGACATCCCCAAGGAGTACCGCACCAACGCGATCCACGCGGCGCTGCTGCACACCGGCAAGGTGCTGATCATCGCGGGCTCCGGCAACAAGCAGGACCACTTCGACGCCGGCACCTTCGACACCGTGCTGTGGAACCCGAAGGACAACTCCTTCAAGAAGATCCCCACCCCCGAGGACTTCTTCTGCGGCGGCCACGCCCAACTCCCGGACGGCAAGCTCCTGGTGGCGGGCGGAACCGCCCGCTACGAGGTCCTGGACGGCGAGGTGAAGCGGGCCGGCGGCGGCATGCGGGTCAAGAACGAGGACCCCAACAAGGCCGTGACCCTCAAGAAGGGCACCAGGTTCCGCTCGCCCTCGGGCGTGGAGTACGTCTCGAAGTTCGACGTCACGGTGCCCAAGGCCAAGCGCGAGTTCCAGATCTCGTACTACGCCAGCGGGCAGATGAAGCCCTGGAAGACCAAGACCACCGCCGCCGAGGCGCGGGTCTTCGTCGAGGCGGTCGCCGAAGGCCCCCAGTCCGTCGCCACCGACCAGGCCCAGTACGAGGTCGAGGGCCTGACCGGCAAGGACGCCGACAACGTCTACGGCCTCGCCGAGAAGATCACCCTGGACAAGCAGGACTACCAGGGGATCCGGGCTGCGTACGAGTTCGACCCGAAGGCCGAGAAGTACATCCCGGTCACCCCGATGCACGAGGCCCGCTGGTACCCCACGCTCACCACGCTCCAGGACGGCCGGGTGCTCGCGGTCTCCGGGCTCGACGACGTGGGCGCCATCCTCCAGGGGGACAACGAGATCTACGACCCGAAGACCAAACAGTGGTCCAAGGGCCCCACCCGCTACTTCCCCACCTACCCCTCGCTGTTCCTGACCAAGGGCGGCAAGCTCTTCTACTCGGGCGCGAACGCCGGGTACGGGCCCGCCGACAAGGGCCGCGAGCCGGGCCTGTGGGACGTGGAGAAGAACACCTTCACCAAGATCGGCGGGCTCAACGCCGCCGACCAGGTGGAGACGGCCAGTTCCCTGCTGCTGCCGCCCGCCCAGGACCAGCGGTTCATGCTGCTCGGCGGCGGCGGGGTCGGCGAGTCCAAGAAGGCGACGCCGCGCACCGCCGTGGTGGACCTGAAGCAGGACAGCCCCGTCTTCCGGTCGGGACCCGAACTCCCGCAGGGGACGCGCTACCTGAACAGCGTGATCATGCCGGACGACTCCGTCTTCACCAGCGGAGGCTCCTCGGACTACCGGGGGCGGGGCGGCTCCAACATCCTCAAGGCCCAGTTCTACGACCCCAGGGCGAACGCCTTCCGCGAGGCCGCGGACCCCACCATCGGCCGCAACTACCACTCCGAGGCGCTGCTGCTGCCCGACGGCCGGGTCGCCACCTTCGGCTCCGACTCGCTCTTCGGCGACACGAACAACACCAAGCCCGGCAAGTTCGAGCAGCGCATGGAGGTCTACACCCCGCCCTACCTCTACCGGGACAAGGACAAGCGCCCGGCGCTCGGCGACGGGCCCGAGGCCGTGGCGGCCGACGGCCGGGCGACCTTCAGGACGGACCACCCCGAGCGCGTCGTCAAGGCCCGCCTGCTGCGCCCGAGCGCGGTGACCCACACGACGGACGTGGAGCAGCGCTCGGTCGAACTGGGCCTGGCCAAGGACGGGAACTCGGTCACGCTCACCGTCCCGAAGGACCGCGCGCTGGTGCCCCCCGGCTGGTACATGGTCTTCGTGAGCGACCAGGAGGGCACCCCGTCCGAGGCGAAGTGGCTCCGGGTGGACTGACCCGGGTCAGTACCGGGCGCGCCGGGCCAGCCCGAGCGCGTACTCCGGCCACCAGGTCCCGGCGGACGGGCCCCCGCGGCAGGGCCCGTCCGAGTCGCCGGGCCGCTTGATCCACAGGAACGCGTCGACGAGCGGATCGCCGGTGCGGACCGACGGCGGGGTGCCGAGCGAGCGGCCCGGGGGATTGCACCAGGCCTGGTCGCGGTCGTCGCGCAGCGGGCCCTCGCCGTTGCGGCTGGTGTCCATGACGAAGTGCTTGCCGTCGAGGCCCCGCGACACCTGCGCCCCGTACGCCCGTACCGCCGCGTCCGTCTGGAAGTTGGAGACGTTCAGCGCGAACCCGTCGGCCTTGTCGACCCCGGCCCGGCGCAGCGGCTCGATGAGGCTCTGGGGATCCGGGATCCACGAAGGGTTCCCGGCGTCGAGATAGACCTTGGTGCGGGGCAGCGTCTTGAGGTGCTCGACGGCCTCGTTGAGGAGCTGGTAGCGCTCGGCGTGGTGGTCAGGCGTCGTACACCCGTCGACCATGTGCGCGATCGCGTCCGGCTCCAGGACGACGACCGCCGGGGCGTCGCCGATGGCCTCGGCGAACATCCCGTACCAGGCGCGGTAGCCCTCGACCCCGTTCGCACCGCCCGCCGAGTACTTGCCGCAGTCCCGGTGCGGAATGTTGTACGCCACGAACAGGGCGGTCCGCTTCTCCTTGGCGGCGCCCTCGACGGCCTTGCGGATGCCCGGCCGCGGGTTGTCCCCGGACGGCCAGGTCGCGACCGGCCGGTCGGCGATCCGCCGCAGCACCTGCGCGTCGGCGCCGCGGCCCTGCCCCTGCCAGATCCTGATCTGCCGGACCGCGTCGCTCTCGGGGTCCACCCAGAACGGGGAGCCGGGGGCCGGCGCGGGAGCGGCCTCGGTCTGCGAGCGGGCCCGCGCCACCGAGGCGGCGTCCGGCTCCGCGCCGGACGAGCAGCCGGCGGCGGCGGTGAGCAGGGCGGCGGCGAGGAGGATTCGGTACCGGAACATCCAGCCCCCTGGGGCTTCGCGTACCTACACAGGACCGGATGATCGTGACATATCGGTCACCCTGCGTGAGGGAGCGCCATGCCGGGACGGCGCGCGGCCCGGTGCCGCGGGCGCCGGGTACCGAACTGCGAGACGGGGCTGACCGGCATGTGACCAGTGGGTAAGGTCAACGGGTGCCCAAGCCGCTCAGCCTTCCCTTCGATCCCATCGCCCGAGCCGACGAACTCTGGCAGCAGCGCTGGGGACCCGTGCCCTCGATGGGGGCGATCACCTCGATCATGCGGGCGCACCAGATCCTGCTCGCGGAGGTCGACGCGGTGGTGAAGCCGTACGGGCTGACCTTCGCGCGGTACGAGGCACTCGTCCTGCTGACGTTCTCCAAGGCGGGCGAGCTGCCGATGTCGAAGATCGGCGAGCGTCTGATGGTCCACCCGACCTCGGTCACCAACACGGTGGACCGCCTCGTGAAGTCGGGCCTCGTCGACAAGCGCCCCAACCCGAACGACGGCCGCGGCACGCTGGCGTCCATCACGGACAAGGGGCGCGAGGTGGTGGAGCAGGCCACGCGCGACCTGATGGCGATGGACTTCGGGCTCGGTGTCTACGACGCGGAGGAGTGCGGAGAAATCTTCGCGATGCTGCGCCCCCTGCGCGTGGCGGCCCACGACTTCGACGACTGAGCCGTCGCACCGGCGTCGGCCCTGGCGGGCCGCATTCCCAGCCCGTCCGGCGATGGAAGGCGAGCGCCGTTCAGGCGCCAACGGGGTCCGGGGCGGCGCGCCGGGAAGCCGGACGGCCGGCCGCGGCCGAACGGACAACCCGGGCGAAGATCGCCCGGCATGTCCGGTTAGGCTCGGCGGCATGAAAAAGAGCGTGCTGACCCGCTACCGGGTGATGGCGTACGTCACCGGCGTCCTGCTGGTCCTGCTGACCCTGGGCGTCATCGCCAAGTACATCCTCGACATGAACGGCGCCGCGGACTTCACGAAGGTCATCGGCATCGCCCACGGCTGGCTGTATGTGATCTACCTCGTCTTCGCCTTCGACCTGGGCTCCAAGGCGAAGTGGCCGGTCGGCAAGCAGCTGTGGGTGCTGATCGCCGGCACGATCCCCACCGCCGCCTTCTTCGTCGAGCGCAAGGTCTCCAAGGAGCTGGAGTCCAAGGTCGCGGACGAGGTCCCGGCCGGCGCCAAGGCCTGACGGCAGCCTCCCGGACCGCCGCGCGAGCAATGCGTGGCGGTCGGCCATCGACATTTACTAGGACGTCCAAGTAAATTCGAACCATGGACGCTGACGCCATCGAAGAAGGCCGCCGTCGCTGGCAGGCCCGTTACGACAAGGCCCGCAAGCGCGACGCGGACTTCACCACGCTCTCCGGGGACCCCGTCGACCCGGCGTACGGGCCCCGGCCCGGCGATACCTACGACGGGTTCGAGCGGATCGGCTGGCCCGGCGAGTACCCGTTCACCCGCGGCCTCTACCCGACCGGCTACCGCGGGCGCACCTGGACCATCCGGCAGTTCGCCGGGTTCGGCAACGCCGAGCAGACCAACGAGCGCTACAAGATGATCCTGGCCGCCGGCGGCGGCGGGCTGAGCGTCGCGTTCGACATGCCGACGCTCATGGGGCGCGACTCCGACGACCCCCGCTCGCTCGGCGAGGTCGGCCACTGCGGCGTCGCCATCGACTCGGCCGCCGACATGGAGGTGCTGTTCCAGGACATCCCGCTCGGGGACGTCACCACCTCCATGACGATCAGCGGGCCCGCCGTCCCCGTCTTCTGCATGTACCTGGTCGCCGCGGAGCGCCAGGGCGTCGACCCCGGTGTCCTCAACGGCACGCTCCAGACCGACATCTTCAAGGAGTACATCGCGCAGAAGGAGTGGCTCTTCCAGCCCGAGCCCCACCTGCGCCTCATCGGCGACCTGATGGAGCATTGCGCGCGGGGCATCCCCGCGTACAAGCCGCTCTCGGTCTCCGGCTACCACATCCGCGAGGCCGGGGCGACGGCCGCGCAGGAGCTCGCGTACACCCTGGCCGACGGCTTCGGCTACGTCGAGCTGGGCCTGAGCCGCGGCCTGGACGTCGACGTCTTCGCCCCCGGCCTCTCCTTCTTCTTCGACGCCCACGTCGACTTCTTCGAGGAGATCGCCAAGTTCCGCGCCGCGCGCCGCATCTGGGCCCGCTGGATGAAGGAGGTGTACGGCGCGCGGTCGGACAAGGCGCAGTGGCTGCGCTTCCACACCCAGACCGCCGGGGTCTCGCTGACCGCGCAGCAGCCGTACAACAACGTCGTACGCACCGCCGTGGAAGCCCTGGCCGCCGTGCTCGGCGGGACCAACTCGCTGCACACCAACGCCCTCGACGAGACCCTCGCGCTGCCCAGCGAGCAGGCCGCCGAGATCGCGCTGCGCACCCAGCAGGTGCTGATGGAGGAGACCGGCGTCGCCAACGTCGCCGACCCGCTCGGCGGCTCCTGGTACGTCGAGCAGCTCACCGACCGCATCGAGGCCGACGCCGAGAAGATCTTCGACCAGATCAAGGAGCGCGGCACCCGGGCGCACCCCGACGGGCAGCACCCGATCGGCCCGATCACCTCCGGCATCCTGCGCGGCATCGAGGACGGCTGGTTCACCGGCGAGATCGCCGAGTCCGCCTTCCGCTACCAGCAGTCCCTGGAGAAGGGCGACAAGCGGGTCGTCGGCGTCAACTGCCACCACGGCTCGGTCACCGGAGACCTGGAGATCCTGCGGGTCAGCCACGAGGTGGAGCGCGAGCAGGTACGGGCGGTCGCCGACCGCAAGTCGCGCCGGGACGACGCCGCGGTGCGCGCCGCGCTCGACGCGATGCTGGCCGCGGCCCGCGACGGCTCGAACATGATCGCCCCGATGCTGGACGCGGTCCGCGCCGAGGCGACCCTGGGCGAGATCTGCGGCGTCCTGCGCGACGAGTGGGGCACCTACACGGAGCCGCCCGGCTTCTGACCCCCTCCCCGCGCCCGGGGCGGGTGCACGCGTGCGGCGCGACCGGGGCTTGGGCGCGGCCCCGGGGGCACGCGTTGGTCCGCGGACCGTGCCCGCGTGGTTCCCAGCATCCCTGGGCGGGATGCCCGGTGCGGCGCACTTCAGCCCGTCCGGCGTCCGAGGGCGAGCACCCTTCAGCTGCGAACGGGGTCCGGGGCGGAGAACCCGGGCTAGCGGGGTGGCAACGTCAGCCGGAACAGGGCTCCGCCGCCCGGCGCCTGATGAGCCGTCAGCTCCGCTCCGTGGGCGCGGGCGATCTGGCGGGCCATCGCCAGGCCGAGACCCGAGCCGGGCAGGGCGCGGGCCTGTTCGGCCCGGTAGAAGCGGTCGAAGACGTGCGGGAGGTCGGCCGCGGAGATCCCGGGCCCGTGGTCCCGCACGGTCAACTCACCGGCCAGCAGCGTGACTTCGACCGGAGCGCCGGGCGGGCTGAACTTGGCGGCGTTGTCCAGGAGGTTGGAGATCAGGCGGGCCAGCCGCCCCGGAACGCCGGGCAGGGTGACCGACGCGTCGACCAGGTCAAGGCGGAACGGGGTCGCGGGCCAGTGCGCGCGGGCCGTGTCCACCGTGTGCGCGAGCAGCGGGGCGAGCCGCACATCCTCAAGGAGCGGGGTCGGCTCCTCGTCCCTTGCCAGGTCGATGAGGTCGTTGACCAGGACGGACACCTCGCGGATCTGGCGGCCGAGCGCCGCCGACGCCCGGTCGCGCTGGGTCTCTGTCAGGCGGTCGGCGCGGGCGAGCAGCTCGGCGTTGGTACGGAGCGCCGTCAGCGGGGTGCGCAGCTCGTGCGAGGCGTCGGCGACCAGGCGGCGCTGAGCCGTCACCGACTGCTCCAGCTCGCCCAGCATCGTGTTGAAGGAGGCCGCGAGCCGGGTCACCTCGTCCTCCTTGTCGGGCGGGCCCGGCGGAAGCTCGATGCGGTGGCTCGGGTCGCGGGTGGCCGCGATGTGCTCGGCCGTCGCGGTGAGCCGGGCCACGGGGGCGAGTCCCGTGCGCGACACCCAGTAGCCGAGGCCCGCGGCGAGCAGCACCCCGGCCGCGCCGACCCCGCTCATCAGCCAGGCCGCCTGGCTGACCCCCTTGCGCGCGGTGTCCGAACGCAGCGCCACCTGAAGGGACTTCGAGCCGCCGAAGGGGGTGGTGAACATGCGGGCGGGCTCGCCGCCGGGCAGCGTGATGTTGGTGGAGTACGGCCTGCGCTCACCGGTGGCGACCTGACGCACGGGCAGGCTCACCGGGAGCAGATAGGGCTTGGCGGGATCGTCCGCCGGGTCGGCGGGCACGACCTGCGCGCAGGCGGGCGCCGCCAGATACCGGCACTCCCCGGCGAGCACGCCCGGGGCCGCTCCCCGGTTCTGCTGGATGGCCAGGGTCGCCGACTGGGCCAGGTTCAGATCGAGCTGGTGGTACAGCTCGAAGCGCAGGACGAAGAACGCGGCCGTGCACACCCCGACCGCCACCAGCGCGACCGCGGCCGAGGCGGCCGTCGCGAGCCGGGTGCGCAGCGGGCGGTGGCGGCGCCAGCGGGCACCGAGACGGCGCCGGGAGCTCACGAGGCGTCCAGGCGGTAGCCGACGCCGTGCACCGTGTGGACGAGCCGGGACTCGCCCGCCGCCTCCAGCTTCCTGCGCAGGTAACCCACGTACACGGCCAGGGAGTTGGAGTCCGGGCCGAAGTCGCGGCCCCAGACCAGCTCGTGGATCAGCTCCCTCGGCAGCACCTGCCCCGGATTGCGCATCAGGAGTTCAAGCAGGGCGAACTCGGTGCGTGTGAAGTCGATCGGGCGCTCGCCGCGGCGCGCGGTGTGCGCCACCGGGTCGAGGACGAGGTCCGCGTACCGCAGCTCCTGCGGCTCGGCCGCATCGGGCGCCGCCCGGCGCAGCAACGCCCTGACACGGGCGACGAGTTCGTCCAGGGCGAAGGGCTTCACCAGATAGTCGTCCGCACCCGCCTCCAGGCCGTCCACCCGCTCGCTCACCGAGTCGAGCGCGGTCAGGACCAGGACGGGGGTGCGGTCGCCCATCGCGCGCAGTTGGCGGCACACCCCGAGCCCGTCGAGGACCGGCATCATCACGTCCAGGACGATCGCGTCCGGCCGCCAGGCCGCCACCTCGGACAGCGCGGCGAGCCCGTCGGGGGCGCCCCGGACCTCGTACCCCTCCACCGCGAGGCCGTCCTCGACGGCCGCCCGTACCTCCGGCTCGTCGTCGACGACGAGGATTCTGACCGCGCGCGTGGTGCTCATGGTCAAAGCCTGCCAAACGCGGCTCTTAGAACCCTCTTAAGGCGCCCCGTGAACCTCGGTGCCATGCGCACACCATTGTCAGTAGTGATCGGAGCGGGCGGTACCGGAGGGCACATCTACCCCGGGCTCGCGCTCGCCGAGGCGCTGCGGCGGGCCGTTCCCGACGCGGTGATCTCCTTCGTCGGCACGACCCGGGGCCTGGAGGGCGAGCTCATACCCGGCGCCGGGCACCTCCTGCACACCGTCGACATGATCCCCTTCGACCCCTCGCTCGGCGCCAAGCGGTACCTCCTGCCCGCCGCGCTGCTGAAGTCGGGCGCGCAGTGCCGGGCCATCCTCAAGGCGCAGGGCGCCCAGGTCGCGGTCGGCATGGGCGGCTATCCGAGCGCGCCCGTGATCGTCGGCGCGAGGATGGCAGGGCTGCCCAGCCTGATCCACGAGTCCAACGCCGTGCCGGGCCGCGCCAACCAGTTCGCCGCCCGGCTCACCCCGAACATCGCGGTCGCCTTCGACCGCAGCCGCGCCCATCTGTCGGGCGGCCAGGACGCGGTCACCACCGGCATGCCCATCGCCGCCTCGCTGGCAGCGCTCGACCGCCCCACGATGCGCGCCGGAGCCCGCCGCGCGCTCGGCGTGCCGCCCGGGGCGCGCCTCGTCCTCGTCAACGGCGGCAGCCTGGGCGCGGCCCGGCTCACCGCGGCGGCGATCGGCCTCGCCCACCACTGGCGGGACCGGACCGACGTCCACCTCCTGATCAAGACGGGCCCGGCCCAACTGGCCGACACCGAGCTCCAGTTGGCGGGTCTTCCCGGGGCGCGGGCGGTGCCCTACCTCGACCGGATGGACCTGGCGTACGCCGCCGCCGACCTGGTCGTGTGCCGGGCCGGGTCCGCGACCGTCGCCGAACTCGCCGCCACCGGCGTGCCCGCCGTCCTCGTGCCCTATCCGCACGCGCCCGGCGACCACCAGACCCACAACGCGCGGGTCCTCTCCGACGCGGGCGCGGGGCTGCTCGTGCCGGACGCCGAGACCACCGCGTTCCGGCTGGCGGGACTCATCGAGCCCCTGCTCGCCGACCCGGCCCGGCTCGCCGCGATGAGCGGCGCCGCCGACCCCGGCAACCACGCCCGAGCCGCCGACCTGCTGGCCGCCAAGGTCCTCGAACTCGCCTCCTACCCCACCTCGTACACCAGGGAGTACGCAGCATGAGCACTGTGAACACGTGGCACAACCGCACCGTCCTCGTCACCGGCGCCGAGGGCTTCATCGGCTCGACGCTGGTCGACCTGCTCGTCGAACGCGGCGCGAACGTCCGGGCGTTCGTGCACTACAAGCCGTACGCCGAGAAGGGCTTCCTCGCCCACCTCATCGGCCACCCCCAGGTGGAGATGGTCGCGGGGGACGTCCGCGACGCGGGCCGCGTCTCGGACGCGGTCGAGGGCTGCGACACCGTCTTCCACCTCGCGGCCCTCATCGGCATCCCGTACAGCTACGACTCCCCGGGCGCCTATGTGCAGACGAACGTCGTCGGCACCGAGAACATCGCCGAGGCCTGCCGTCGCCACGCGGTCCGCCGCCTCGTCCACACCTCCACCAGCGAGGTGTACGGCACCGCCCGCACCGCGCCGATCAGCGAGCGGCACCCGCTCCAGCCGCAGTCGCCGTACTCCGCCTCCAAGATCGGCGCCGACATGATGGCGCTCTCGCACTGGCACGCCTTCGAACTTCCGGTGACGGTGGTGCGCCCCTTCAACACCTACGGCCCGCGCCAGTCCGCCCGCGCCGTCATCCCCACCATCCTGGCCCAACTGCACGCGGGCGTACGGGAGATCAAGCTCGGCTCGCTGACCCCGACGCGTGACTTCACGTACGTGAGCGACACCGCCCGGGGCTTCCTCGCGGTCGCCGAGTGCGACCGTGCGCTCGGCGAGGTGGTGAACCTGGGCACGGGCCGCGAGATCGCGATCGGCGACCTCGCGCAGGCCCTCATCGTCGCCTCGGGCCGGGATGCCTCGGTGGTGGTCGACCCGGCCCGCCTGCGCCCGTCGGGCAGCGAGGTGGAGCGACTGCTTTCCGACAACACGCGGGCCCGCGCATGGGCGGGCTGGCAGCCGGAAGTCAGCCTGGAGGAAGGCCTGAAGCAGACCTCGCGATGGGTCGAGGAGAACCTGCACCTGTTCGCGCCGGGGCGGTATCAGGTCTGAGCGTTCAGAATCCGCCGGGCCCTCGCGCGAGGAAGCCGAAGATCGCCCACAGCGCGAGGGCGGCGACACCGATGACGAGCAGCAGGAAGCAGGTCAGGCAGCCTCCCGCGACGCCGACCGGCTCCTTCCGCCTGCCTTCCCAGTGGACGCCGCCCGGTTCGTCGGGCCACCCCGGAACTCGTCCCATGACCCGAGCCTGTCAGCTTCCGGCGACGGAGGGAAAGGGGCGGGCGCAGGCGGGAGGCGGGACGGCAGACGGGATCGCTCTCCGCCCGCACCATCCGTTCAGGCCGTCGCGGCCAGCCCCGAGCAGATCAAGAGGGTGAAGTCGCGGGCCCACTCCTCGTCCACGGGCTCCGCGCTGACCAGTGCCCGGTGCACCACCGCGCCGGCCACCACGTCGAAGATCAGGTCGGTGTGGCGGGCGGAGACCGCGGGGTCGGGCTCGTAGGGGAGTTCGCCGCGGGCCTGCGCGCGTTCGCGGCCGACCAGAACCAGCCGCTTCTGGCGGTCGACGATGGCCGACCTGATGCGCCCGCGCAGGGCGTCGTCCCGGGTGGATTCGGCCACCACCGCCATGAGCGCGTTCTTCGTCTCGGGTCGTTCCAGGAGCGCCCCGAACTGGAGGACCACGCCCTCCACGTCAGCCACCAGGCTGCCCAGATCGGGGAGTTCGAGCTCGTCGAAGAGGACGGCGACCGCGTCCACGACGAGCTCGTTCTTGCCCGCCCAGCGGCGGTAGAGCGTCGTCTTGGCGACCCCGGCCCGGGTCGCCACGTCCCCCATCGTCAGCTTCGACCAGCCCAGGTCGACCAGCGCCTCCCGGGTCGCCAGCAGGATCGCGGCATCGGCCTCGGCGCTGCGGGGCCGACCCGTACGACCCGTACAGGACGGTCTCGCGGCTCGGGATGAAGAAGGCATGACGGCGACCATACCGGCCGGTAGCAATCGCGCCAGGGGGCGTGCGGTGTGCGCGAGATCACCCTGTGCGCCGGGGCCGCACCAGTTACGCTACGGCTCGTAGCGAAAGCCTTGAGCGGCCTTCCGCGACAACCACATGTCACCGGCGCCGGGGTGGGGACCCGGGTGCCACCAGGAAACACCACGGCCGGTCCGTGTTCACCCGATGTCTCGCAATCCGGCGGGAGGCGGCGGGTGGGCCCGGATCCTGCCACCGGATCACCACGCACCGTCGCGGAAGGGGGAGGATGTACGCATGCAGCCTAGGAACATGTCCATGAGCGGCGTCGTCGACCTCGCCGCGGTGAAGGCGGCCGGTGAGGCCAAGAGCAAGGCGGAGCAGGCGCGAGCCGAAGCGGCCCGCCAGGGCGGGGTCCCGGCGGTCGCGCCGTCCGCCCTCGTCATCGACGTCGACGAGGCCTCCTTCGAACGCGACGTCCTGACCCGCTCCTCCGAGGTGCCGGTCGTCATCGACTTCTGGGCCGAGTGGTGCGAGCCCTGCAAGCAGCTCGGCCCCCTGCTCGAACGTCTCGCCGTCGAGTACAACGGCCGTTTCCTCCTTGCCAAGATCGACGTCGACGCCAACCAGATGCTGATGCAGCAGTTCGGGATCCAGGGGATCCCGGCCGTCTTCGCGGTGGTCGCCGGCCAGGCGCTGCCGCTCTTCCAGGGCGCGGCCCCGGAGGCGCAGATCCGCGAGACCCTGGACCAGCTGGTGCAGGTCGCCGAGGAGCGCTTCGGCCTGACCGGCATCGCGGTGGACCCGAGCGCCGCGGCCCCGGCCGCCCCGGCGCAGGCCCCGGTGGGCCCGTACGACGCCCTGCTCGAAGCCGCCGTGGTCGCCCTCGACTCGGGCGATCTGGCCGGTGCCGTCCAGGCGTACAAGAACGTGCTGAGCGACGACCCCGGTCACCCCGAGGCCAAGCTCGGCCTCGCCCAGGCCGAACTGCTCCAGCGGGTCCAGTCCCTCGACCCCCAGCAGGTCCGCAAGGACGCCGCCGAGAAGCCCGCCGACGTGGCGGCGCAGATCGCGGCGGCCGACCTCGATCTGGTCGGCGGTCACGTGGAGGACGCCTTCGGCCGGCTCGTCGAGACGGTGAGGCGCACGTTCGGTGACGATCGCGACGCGGCCCGGGTCCGGCTCCTCGAGCTCTTCGAGGTGATCGGCGGGGACGACCCGCGCGTCACGGCGGCGCGAACGGCGCTGGCGAGGGTGCTCTTCTGACCCACTCGTGGACGTCTTCGGGCGTTCACCGACCTGTCACCGAATGAGTGCCGAGCACGGTGTGCGACGGACGATTTGGCGACAGAGAGACAAGAGGCGGCCGCGCTTTACCAAAACTTGGTAAACGCGGCCGCTGTTACTTGCAGTAAGTTGAGCCGCTTCTTACGTCCGCATTTCAGCGGCGATTTCCTCTTCTGTCCGGTCACTCGGCGGCACCCTGTGTGCCCGCTCGATGCCGACCGGTCGCGCTTCGGTTATCAGGCCGTTACTGGCTAGTAACGACACCCCTTGTGCCCCGGCCCGGAATGCACCACGATCGGCCACGCTCGGTCCAATAACGCACCAGCCCGACAGCCACTCGGTGCTGCCGCCCATTGGGTCCCCACCGGGCCGGCCGGTGGCAGTGGCACCGGCCGTGGACAGGGGGGTCTCTGCTCTCCGGCAGGGCCTGTCCAGCAGGTTGCGCGAACGCGTGGCCAGTGGTTGTCGCTCGGGGGTGATCGCCGGTGTCGGACGAGGTGCGCGAGTCGTACGCGGTCGACCTCCCGTGCGCTCCCCTTCCCGAGGACGTAGCACTTCTCCCATCCCGTGACAGCCCTTGAGGGTCCGTCCCGGAGATGTACGTCCGAGAAGGAGGAAAGTCATGGAGTCCCAAGTACGTGGCGGGACCAGATGGAAGCGGTTCGCGCTGGTCATGGTGCCGAGCGTGGCCGCCACGGCCGCGATAGGCGTCGGCCTGGCGCAGGGCGCGCTCGCCGCCTCGTTCAGCGTGTCCGGCCAGGAGTTCAAGGTCCGGGCCGACAAGCTCGTCGGTCACAACCTGATCCAGTACGGATCGATCGCGACCGGCAAGGACCTGAAGGGCAATGACGCCGCGCACCCCGTCGTGGTGTCCGGCTTCAGTGACGCGACGATCAGCAACATGTGCCAGTCGGTCGTCACCCCGGACGTGCCGTTCTTCGGCAGCATCACGCTGCAGCTGAACGCCGGTACGCAGGCCGACAAGCCCGTCGAGGCGACGAACCTCTACCTCGATGTCGCCGAGCTCGACACCGACGCCGAGTTCAAGAACATCGACATCGGTGTGGCCGCCGGTGACCCGTCCAACAAGACGGGCATCCAGCCGAACGCGAAGCCCCAGGTGAACCCGTACGGCTTCGCCCAGCGCGCGGAAGTCGCGACGCTCACGGGCGTGAAGCAGAAGGCGTGGGCGACCACCGCCGGAACCTTCAAGCTCAGCGGCCTGAGCCTGCGGCTCTACCAGGGCAGCAAGGAGTGCTACTAAGCACCCCGCCTGACGGCCGGGGGTGCCCCACGCACTCCCCGGCCGCCGGGACCCTCTCCTTTTTCACAGCAACAGCGGTTCCAGGGAGCTGTTTTCCATGAGCGCCGAGACCACGGGTTCCCGCGACTTCCAGTACTGGCGTCTTCGTTTCCGGGCCTGGCGGGGCAGTCGACCGTTCTGGGCGGGCCTGTTCACGATGGCCGGCGGCGTGCCCATCGCGTACTTCCCGTACGCCAACATGCACCTCGGCAACATCACGCTGGCCATGTCCACCACCGCCGGGGCCGGGTCGCTGATCATCGGCGTACTGCTGGTCACGCTCGGCCTGACGATGTGGTTCCACAGCGTGGTGCGGACGTTCGCGGGTGTCGCGGCCATCCTGCTCGCCCTGATCTCCCTGCCCGTGGCCAACATCGGCGGCTTCGTCATCGGCTTCCTGCTGTCCATGCTCGGCGGCGCGCTCGCCGTGGCGTGGGTGCCCAGCAAGGCCAAGCGCCGGGGTGCGCCGGCCGCCGGTCCGACGACCGGGGACCCCGTGGCCCCGATGGGTGACCAGACCGTGCCCGGCCCGCGTGAAGGACAGCCCGGAACCGCCGCAACCGACACGACAGTTGACGCCAACGGCGGGAGGAACAGTGCGGGGTGACGAGACGCAGCTGGACTCGACCGGAGGCGGCGACCCGCGGGAAAGAAGAGGGCCGCGCCACGCGGCCCCGAGGAAGTCACTGCTGACCAAGTGGCACATGCCCGCGGGCAAGGCGATGGCTCTCGCCGCGATGCCCACGGCCGTCCTGGTCGGCATGAGCCTCACGCCGAAGCTCGCGATGGCCGACGACAAGACGGACATCCCGTTCGCCCCCGGCCCCTGCGTGACCCGCTCGGACAGCCCCTCGGCCTCGCCGAGCCCGTCGAGCAGCGCGTCGGGCAAGGCCTCGCCGAGCCCGTCGGCGTCGTCGAAGGCGGACGACAACGCGTCGCCGAAGCCGAAGACGCCCACGCCGACGGCCTCGGGGTCGGCCGGGGACACGGTCGACAAGCTCCTGAAGCCGGCCCAGCCCGCGGCCAAGCCGTCCGCGGCCGACACCCCGGCGCAGCAGCCCGCGAGTCCGCCGCCCGCCAAGGCCACCAACCCGCTGGACCCGCTGGGCCTGGGTGACGCGCTCAAGGGCCTGTTCGGCATCCACGACACGCCGAGCCCGACGCCCACCGCCACCGCGTCGACGGCCCCCGCGCCGAAGCCCACCGCGAGCACGGCCGCACCCAAGCCGTCGACCAAGGCCTCCAAGCCCGCCGCCACCGAGGGCAAGCCGGTCGACAGCACGACGGACGCGATCAAGAAGGCCGCCGACGAGGCGGGCCAGAAGGTCTCCGAACTCCCGGACGCGGCGAAGGGGTTGGACCCGAAGAAGGACACCGCCATCCCCGACGGTGCCAAGCCCGCCTTCCCGTGCCCGACCGCCGACCCGAAGGCGCTCGCCGCGGCGAAGCAGGACGGCGGCGTACCGACGCTGCCCACCCAGCCCTGGATCCTCAAGAGCTCGATGCTCACCCTGAGCGGTCTGAACTACGAGGGCATCGTCGAGGTCAAGGCGGGCGACACGACGAAGAAGGTCCTCAAGTTCACGGCCTCGTCCGTGGACATCAAGGACCTGGACCAGCAGGTGTACGGGCCGTCCGTGGGCGGCACGCCCACCACCGCCCACGTCGTGGCGCGCTCCGGCTCCACCTCGACGATCCGCAACGGCACGGTGACGATGTACACGGAGGAGCTGAAGGGCAACCTCTTCGGCCTCATCCCGATCACCTTCAGCCCGGCCACCCCGCCCCCGCTGAACGTCCCGTTCGCCTTCTTCACCAACGTGACCGTCCGCCAGGCAGGCCAGTTCGGCGGCACCCTGACCGTCCCCGGCCTCCACAACTACGTCACGAACGGCAACCCGACGACGTAACCCCAAGTACCCATCCGGGAGCCGCAGTTGAACCGTGGCCCGCTCTCCCCCGACCGGGGGAGAGCGGGCCACGGTTGCGGGGCGGGGGCGGCCCGGGGTGGTTTCCGGGACCGCGCTCGATGCCGTGCTCGCGGCCGGGCCGTGCGCGGGGATGCCGGGTGCTCAGCCCACCGCGTCGCCCTGGGGCTTCGCCTTCCGGCGGCGGCTCAGGGCCAGGAAGCCCGCGCCGCCCACGACGACCACCGCCGCGCCGATGCCCGCCCAGCCGAGCGCGCCCATGCCCGAGTCTGACGAGCCCACCGCCGTTCCCGGCTCGACCCCGCTGCGGCCCGGGTCGGCGGCGGGCGAGGCCGGGTCGAGGGTGCCGACCGGCTTGGCCTTGCCGACCGCCGAGAAGCCCCAGTCCAGGAGCTGGCGCATCTCGGTGTACACCTTGTCGTGCTTGTTCTCCTGCGGGTTCATCACCGTCACCACGAGGGTGTGGCCGTCGCGCTGGGCGGCCTCGGCCAGGGTGTTGCCCGCGTTGCTGGTGTAACCGTTCTTGCCGCCGATCAGACCGGGGTACTTGGCCACCCCCTCGATCCCGGAGAGCATGCGGTTGGTGTTGGAGATCCCGAACGGCTTGCCCTTGGTGTTGGGGCCGCCGGGGAAGTCGGCGTAGGCCGTGCCGCAGTAGTCCTTGAAGTCCTTGTTCTTCAGGCCCGACCGCAGGAACAGCGCCAGGTCGTACGCGGACGACACCTGGCCCGGGGCGTCGTAGCCGTCCGGGCTCAGCACATGGGTGTCCTTGGCGCCGAGGCCCTCGGCCTTCTTCTGCATGTCGGCCACGGTCTTCTCGACGCCGCCGTTCATCGCGGCGAGCACATGCACGGCGTCGTTGCCCGAGCGCAGGAACACGCCGCGCCACAGGTCGGGCGCCCCGTACGTCTGGCCGGGCACGATGCCCACCGCGCTGCTGCCGTCGCCCATGCCCTTGAGGTCCTCGTCGCTGACCTTGCGGCTCGCTTCGTGCGGCACCGCGGGCAGCACCGCGTCCGCGAAGAGCATCTTCAGGGTGCTGGCCGGGGGCAGCGGCCAGTGCGCGTTCCTCGCCCCGAGCACCTGACCCGTGTCGGCGTCCGCCACCACCCAGGAAAGGGCCGAGAGGCCGGGCGGCAACGCCGGTGCGCCCGCGCCCACTTGATCACCGGGCTGCCCCAACTGGGCCCCGCCCGCCTGTGACATGTTCGTCGGCGGCTGCCTCTTCGCCTCGCCACCGGGCGCTCCGGGCGTCGCCGACTTGGGCGGCTTCGCGGGGTGGCCGCTCGCCACGGCAGGACCGACGGCGGCGCCCGCGGTGACCGCGGTGGCGGTGAGAGCCACGAGTGCGTGCCGGACCTGCGGCGATATGGGAAGACGCATGCACGTGAACGTACCCCAGGAGGTGTTACGGAATTGACTCGTCCGCCCGTGGAATTTGCCACGCCTTGTTCATGGAACGGACAAGTGCGTCATCCCGTCCGGTCCCGGGCGCCGTGGAGACGCCTCCTTCACCGGACGCGCGTACGCCGGAGGGCGGCACCCGTACGCGACGGGGTGCCGCCCTCCAGGGGTGCGCGGCCGACGGTTACTCCCGCTTGCCGCCGCCGAGGTGGTGCACCCGGACCATGTTGGTGGTGCCGGGGATGCCGGGGGGCGAACCGGCCGTGATGACCATGAGGTCGCCCTCGTTGTAGCGGTTGAGCTTGAGCAGCTCGGCGTCGACCAGGTCGACCATCGCGTCGGTGGAGTCCACGTGCGGAACGACGTGGGTCTCCACGCCCCAGCTCAGCGCGAGCTGGTTGCGGGTGCCCGGGTCCGTGGTGAACGCGAGGATCGGCTGGCAGGTGCGGTAGCGGGACAGGCGGCGCGCCGTGTCACCGGACTTGGTGAACGCGACCAGCGCCTTGCCGTTGAGGAAGTCCGCGATCTCGCAGGCGGCGCGGGCGACCGAACCGCCCTGCGTGCGCGGCTTCTTGCCCGGCACCAGCGGCTGGAGGCCCTTGGACAGGAGCTCCTCCTCGGCCGCCTCGACGATCTTCGACATCGTCTTGACCGTCTCGATCGGGTACGCGCCCACCGAGGACTCGGCGGACAGCATGACCGCGTCCGCGCCGTCCAGGATCGCGTTGGCGACGTCGGACGCCTCGGCGCGCGTCGGCCGCGAGTTGGTGATCATCGACTCCATCATCTGGGTCGCGACGATCACCGGCTTGGCGTTGCGGCGGCAGAGCTCCACGAGGCGCTTCTGCACCATCGGGACCTTCTCCAGGGGGTACTCCACCGCGAGGTCGCCACGGGCCACCATCACACCGTCGAAGGCGGCGACGACGCCCTCCATGTTGGCGACGGCCTGCGGCTTCTCGACCTTGGCGATGACCGGCACGCGGCGGCCGACCTCGTCCATGACCTTGTGGACGTCCTTGACGTCGTCGGCGTCGCGGACGAAGGAGAGCGCGACCAGGTCGCAGCCCATCCGCAGGGCGAAGCGCAGGTCCTCGATGTCCTTCTCGGACAGCGCCGGGACGTTGACCGCCGCACCGGGCAGGTTGATGCCCTTGTGGTCGGAGATGACACCGCCCTCGATGACGATGGTCTTCACCCGGGGGCCGTCGACGGAGACGACCTTGAGCTCGACGTTGCCGTCGTTGATCAGGATCGGGTCGCCCTTGGCGACGTCGCCCGGCAGGCCCTTGTAGGTGGTGCCACAGATCGACTTGTCGCCGGGAACGTCCTCCGCGGTGATGGTGAACTCGTCACCCCGCACCAGCTCGACCGGCCCCTCGGCGAACTTCGCGAGGCGGATCTTCGGGCCCTGGAGGTCGGCGAGCACGCCCACCGCGCGGCCCGTCTCCTCGGCGGCCTTGCGGACCCGGTCGTAACGGGCCTGGTGCTCGGCCTGGGAGCCGTGGCTGAAGTTGAAGCGGGCCACGCTCATGCCGGCCTCGATCAGAGCGACGAGCTGCTCGTGAGAGTCGACGGCGGGGCCCAGTGTGCAGACGATTTTGGAACGGCGCATAAGGCGGATCCTATCGGTTTGTTTCGCTACGGAATATTCCGTCTGGTGGAATGTACAAATGGGCGGGATGACGCTCAGGTGTCGACCAGGCAAACCGGAAATCCGGTCAGGAATTCAACTCCGGTGCCACCAGCGCATACGTCTGCTGAGCGATTTCCAGCTCCTCGTCCGTGGGCACCACGGCCACCGCGACCCGGGCGTACTCCGGGGAGATCAGCCTCGCGCCGTCGGACCGTACGGCGTTGAGCTCGCCGTCCACCGCCAGGCCCAGCTCCTCCAGACCGGCGACCGCGGCCTCGCGGACCGGGGCGGCGTTCTCGCCCACGCCCGCGGTGAACGCGACCGCGTCGACCTTGCCGAGCACGGCGTAATAGGCGCCTATGTACTTCTTCAGCCGGTGAATGTAGATGTCGAAGGCGAGTTGTGCCTTCTCGTCGCCCTCGTCGCAGCGGCGGCGGATCTCCCGCATGTCATTGTCGCCGCACAGACCCACCAGACCGCTCTTCTTGTTGAGCAGTACGTCGATGTCGTCCGCCGACATACCGGCGACCCGCTTGAGGTGGAAGGTGACCGCCGGGTCGATGTCCCCGGACCGGGTGCCCATGACCAGGCCTTCGAGCGGGGTGAGCCCCATCGAGGTGTCGACGCACCTGCCGCCCCGGACCGCGGACGCCGAGGCGCCGTTGCCCAGGTGCAGCACGATCACGTTGACGTCCTCGGGCGCCTTGCCGAGCAGCCGTGCCGTCTCGCGCGACACGTACGCGTGCGAGGTGCCGTGGAAGCCGTAGCGGCGGATGCGGTGCGCGTCGGCCGTCTCGACGTCGATCGCGTACCGGGCCGCGGACTCCGGCATCGTGGTGTGGAAGGCGGTGTCGAAGACCGCGACCTGCGGCAGGTCGGGGCGCAGCGCCTGGGCGGTGCGGATGCCGGTGATGTTCGCCGGGTTGTGCAGCGGGGCGACCGGCACCAGGCGCTCGATCTCCGCGAGCACCTCCTCGGTGATCACGGTCGGCGCGCTGAACTTGAGGCCGCCGTGCACCACCCGGTGGCCGATGGCCGCCAACTCCGGTGAGTCCAGGCCGAGGCCGTCGGCCCTGAGCTCCTCGGCGACCGCCTTGAGCGCGGCCGCGTGGTCCGCGATCGGGCCGTTCTGCTCGCGCGCCGCGCCGCCGGTGGCCAGCGGGGTGTGCTTGAGCCGCGAGGTCTGCTCGCCGATCCGCTCGACCAGGCCCACGGCCAGGCGCGAGGAGTCGCTCATGTCGAGGAGCTGGTACTTCACCGAGGAGGACCCGGAGTTGAGGACGAGGACGCGGGTGCCCTGGTCGGCGGTGGTCATGCGGAGGCCTCCTGCCCCTGCGCCTGGGCCTGGATGGCCGTGATGGCGACGGTGTTGACGATGTCCTGGACGAGGGCGCCGCGCGACAGGTCGTTGACCGGCTTGCGCAGACCCTGGAGCACCGGGCCCACGGCCACGGCGCCGGCCGAGCGCTGCACGGCCTTGTAGGTGTTGTTGCCCGTGTTGAGGTCAGGGAAGATCAGCACGGTGGCCTGCCCGGCCACCTTCGACTCCGGCAGCTTGGTCGCGGCGACCGACGGCTCCACGGCGGCGTCGTACTGGATCGGGCCCTCGATCTTCAGGTCGGGGCGCGCCTCGCGCACCAGCTTGGTGGCCTCGCGCACCTTGTCGACGTCCGCGCCCGAGCCCGAGGTGCCGGTCGAGTACGACAGCATCGCGATCCGCGGGTCCACGCCGAACCGCTGGGCCGTGGCGGCCGCCTGCACCGCGATGTCCGCGAGCTGCTCGGCGTTCGGGTCCGGGTTGACCGCGCAGTCGCCGTACACCAGGACCTTGTCGGCCAGGCACATGAAGAAGACGGAGGAGACGATCGAGGCCTCCGGCTTCGTCTTGATGATCTCGAAGGCGGGGCGGATGGTGGCGGCGGTGGAGTGCACCGAGCCGGACACCATGCCGTCGGCCAGGCCCTCCTGGACCATCAGCGTGCCGAAGTAGTTCACGTCCGCCACCACGTCGTACGCCAGCTCCACGGTGACGCCCTTGTGGGCGCGCAGCTGGGCGTAGCGCTCGGCGAAGCGCTGGCGCAGCTCGGAGGTCGCCGGGTCGATGATCTGGCACTTGACGACGTCGATGCCGAGGTCGGCGGCCTTCTTGCGGATCGCCTCCACGTCGCCGAGCAGCGTCAGCTCGCACACGTCCCGGCGAAGGAGCACATCGGCCGCGCGCAGCACCCGGTCCTCGGTGCCCTCGGGCAGTACGACCCGGCGGCGGTCGGAGCGGGCCTGCTCCAGGAGCTCGTGCTCGAACATCATCGGGGTGACCCGGCCGCTGCGGGCCACCGAGAGGCGGCGCAGCAGGTCGGCGGTGTCCACGTGCCGCTCGAAGAGGCCGAGCGCGGTCTCCGCCTTGCGCGGGGTGGACGCGTTCAACTTCCCTTCCAGGGCGAAGAGTTCCTGCGCGGTGGGGAAGGAGCCGTGGCTGACCGCGACCACCGGGGTGCCGGGTGCGAGGCGGTCGGCGAGGGTGAGGATCGCCTGGCCGGGCCGCTCGTCGAGGGTGAGGAGCACGCCCGCGATGGGCGGGGTGCCGGCGCTGTGCGCGGCCAGCGAGCCCACCACCAGGTCGGCGCGGTCGCCCGGCGTCACGACCAGGCAGCCCGGGGTCAGGGCGTTCAGGAAGTTCGGCAGCATCGCGCCGCCGAAGACGAAGTCGAGGGCGTCGCGCGCGAGCCCGGCGTCGTCGCCGAGCAGCACCGTGCCGTCGAGGGCCGCGGCGATCTGGGCGACGGTGGGCGCGGAGAGCGCGGGCTCGTCCGGCAGTACGTAGCAGGGCACCGGCAGCCGGGCCGCGAGCCGCTCCTCGATGTCGTGCCGGTCGGCCGGGGCGACCCGGTTGACCACCATGGCGAGCACGTCGCAGCCGAGCCCGTCGTAGGCCCGGTGGGCGTTGCGCGCCTCGGCCCGTACGGACTCGGCGGTCTGGCCCTTGCCGCCGACCACCGGTATCACCGAGGCGCCGAACTCGTTCGCGAGCCGGGCGTTGAGCGCCAGTTCGTCGGGGAGCTGGGTGTCGGCGAAGTCGGTGCCGAGCACGAGCACGACCTCGTAGTCGCGGGCCACCCGGTGGAATCTGTCGACGAGCCGGGAGACGAGTTCGTCGGTACCCTGCTCCGCCTGGAGCGCGGACGCCTCGTGGTAGTCCATCCCGTACACCGTGGCCGCGTCCTGGGCCAGCCGGTAACGGGCGCGGAGCAGGTCGAACAGCCGGTCCGGTCCGTCGTGCACCAGGGGGCGGAAGACGCCCACCCGGTCCACCTGACGGGTCAGGAGCTCCATGACTCCCAGCTCGATGACCTGGCGGCCGTCTCCCCGGTCGATCCCGGTCACGTACACGCTGCGCGTCACGCGTGCTCTCCTGTTCTTCGTCGCAGGAAAATGTCCACATAGGGCGGTCTTGCCCCCTTGACAATACCCCTGCGGATGGGTAGGGCGCCCGCCGGACGAAGGGCCCGGCGGCAGGGCCGAAAGGCCCTTCGCCCATCATGGTCGGAGTAGCAGGAGGGGCGGGTGCCCCGGGGTGCGTGGGACAATCTGAATTGCTCACGTTACGGGGGATTCGGGCGTGACGTCCCAGGACCGGCGAAGCAGGAGACAGAGCACGATGCGCATCGGAGTACTCACGGCAGGCGGCGACTGTCCCGGCCTGAACGCAGTGATCCGGTCGGTCGTGCACCGAGCCGTGGTCGGCCACGGTGACGAAGTCATCGGGTTCGAGGACGGGTTCAAGGGCCTGCTCGACGGCCACTTCCGTCCGCTCGACCTCAACGCCGTGAGCGGCATCCTGGCCCGCGGCGGCACCATCCTCGGCTCCGCCCGCCTGGAGCGCGACCGGCTGCGCGAAGCCTCCGAGAACTGCGCCGAGTTGGCGAAGCGCTACGGCCTCGACGCGCTGATCCCCATCGGCGGCGAGGGCACGCTCACCGCGGCCCGCATGCTGTCCGACGCGGGCATGCCCGTGGTCGGCGTGCCCAAGACGATCGACAACGACATCTCCGCCACCGACCGCACCTTCGGCTTCGACACCGCCGTGGGGGTGGCGACCGAGGCCATCGACCGCCTGAAGACCACCGCCGAATCCCACCAGCGCGTCATGGTCGTCGAGGTCATGGGGCGGCACGCGGGCTGGATCGCGCTGGAGTCCGGGATGGCCGGCGGCGCCCACGGCATCTGCCTGCCCGAGCGGCCCTTCCAGGTCGACGACCTGGTCAAGATGGTCGAGGAGCGCTTCTCGCGCGGGAAGAAGTTCGCGGTCGTCTGCGTCGCCGAGGGGGCGCACCCCGCCGAGGGCTCGATGCCGTACGAGAAGGGCGCCATCGACCAGTACGGCCACGAGCGCTTCGCGGGCATCGGCAACCGGCTCGCCGTCGAACTGGAGCGGCGCCTGGGCAAGGAGGCCCGCCCGGTCATCCTCGGTCACGTCCAGCGCGGCGGCGTGCCGACCGCGTACGACCGGGTGCTCGCGACCCGCTTCGGCTGGCACGCCGTGGAGGCCGTGCACCGCGGCGACTTCGGCAACATGACGGCGCTGCGCGGCACGGACATCGTGATGGCCCCGCTCGCGCACGCGGTGACCACGCTCAAGACGGTGCCGGACAACCGGATGTACGAGGCCGAGTCCGTCTTCTAGCCGCATACGGCGTGGACCTCGGCCCTCAATCCCGGGGGCCGAAGGTCCCCCGGGCCCCCTCGCCCCCCGCGGTCATGTCGGGTGCGGGCCGGTGGGGGCCGATCGCGCAGTTCCCCGCGCCCCTGTAGGGGACCCGGCACCCCTTGCTCGCCACCCGACAGGCGCGGAGCGTATGGGCGTCAGCCGTGGGCCAGTTCCCAGAAGCGGTCCACGATGCGGTCGAGGAAGTCCCGCCCCGCGTCCCCCGTGTTGTTGTCCGCGCCCCAGTTCAACGTGGCGACCATGTGCGACTGGTACTCCGTGTGCAACTGGTCGAGCACCCCCTCCACATGCTGCTTGGACAGCGGAAGCAGCTTCACCGTCGGCTTCACGTACGCCTGCCAGCGCGTGGTCACCGCGCCGCGCAGCAGCTCCGCGAGGTCCTCGTTCTGGCCGGTGGCCGTCACGTAGTCGCGCAGCGGCAGCTGGAGCAGGTCGGCGAGCGCCGCCGACTGGCGCTCGTTGCCGCGCCAGCGCCCCGCGTCCTCCATCGCCCGGTAGGCCCGGGTGTCGAGCCCGACCCGGCGGGCCATGTCGTCGATGCTCAGACCGCGCGCGAGGCGGTGCTCGCGCAGGGTGGAGGCGGCCGCCATGAGGTCGCCGGGGGAGCACCACAGGACACCCGCGAGCGCGGTCAGCTCCCGCGCCTCGGGTGCGGCGAGCCCCCGCTCCCACGCCATCACGGTGTCCGGCGAGACCAGCAGGCCGTACTGGGCGCGCATGCCGTAGGCGACGTGGCCGGGGGCCATGCCCAGGGCCTCTCGCAGTCGGCGGGCCGCGAGGGCGTTGAAGGGTGGGGTGGGGTGCACGCGCACACCGTAGGACGGTAAGTGACATCTGCCTACGGTGTGTTCCACCAAAGAAGGTGAATTGGAGGAAAGTACGGTTTTGCGGGCGTCCGGGTTACCTAAGGGTTGGGTAAGCGTTTGCTCGCCGCCGCTATCCCTTCACCGCGCCGGACAGCGCGAAACCTCCTCCGAGCCGCCGGGCGATCAGGACGTACAGCAGGAGCACCGGCGTCGAATAGAGGATGGAGAACGCGGCGAGCTGGCCGTAGACCACCGACCCGTAGTTCCCGAAGAACGTGAAGATCGAGACCGAGGCCGGGAGTCTGTCGGGCGAGAGCAGCAGCATGAAGGGGACGAAGAAGTTCCCCCACAGCATGATGAAGGTGTAGATCGTCACGACGCTCACGCCGGGACCCATCAGCGGCAGCACCACCCGCACCAGCGCCTGTCGCGTCGAGGCCCCGTCGGTCCAGGCGGCCTCCTCCAGGCCGACCGGCACCCCGTCCATGAAGTTCTTCATCAGCCAGATGGCGAAAGGGAGTTGGGCGGCGGCCAGGAATAGCGAGGTGCCGTACGTCGTGTCGATGAGGTCGACCCGCACGAAGAGCGCGTACACCGGGACCATGACCGCCGTGATGGGCAGGCACGTGGTGAACAGGATCGTCAGCAGGTACGGGCGGGTCAGGCGCGAGCGGTAGCGGGACAGGGGGTACGCCGCGAGGACGGCGCAGACCACCGTGAGCAGCGTCGAACTCCCGCACAGCAGGAGGCTGTTGAGCATCGGGGTGAAGGTGATGTCGGGGGTCAGCACCGCCGAGAAGTTGTCCGGGGTGGCCGATCCTGGGAGCCGTACCCGCAAATCGGCCTCGGGGTCGACGGAGGCGAGCAGCAGCCACAGGAGCGGCACCGCGAAGGCCGCCGCCACCGCCAGCAGCGCCGCGTCGGCGGCGAGCCGCTGCCGGGTGCGGCGGCGCACCCGGGGGGCCGGGGCGGCCCTCACACCTCCACCTTCAGGAGCCGCAGGTAGACGATCGAGAACAGGGAGCCCACCAGGAGCAGCAGCAGCGCGACCGCGGTGCCGTAGCCGATCAGGCTCTTCAGGAACGCCTGGTCGTACATGAACACGGGCAGCGTCTGGCTCCGGTCGCCCGGGCCGCCCCGGGTCATCGCCCAGATCAGTCCGAAGACGGACAGCGTCTGGAGGGTGTTGAGCATGAGGTTGGTGCCGATCGAGCGGCGGATCATCGGCAGCGTGATGTGCCAGAACCGGCGCGCCCCGCTCGCCCCGTCGACCTCCGCGGCCTCCTCGATGTCGTCCGGGATCTCGGCGAGCGCGGCCGAGTAGATCAGCAGGGAGAACGCGGTGCCGCGCCACACGTTCGCGAACGACACCGCGAGGACCGGCAGCGTGAACAGCCAGTTCTGGGTGGGTAGATGGAGCCAGCCGAGGATCGCGTTCAGGGTGCCCTCGCGGCGGAAGAAGGCGTACAGCAGGAAGGCGGCCACGATCTCCGGCAAGACCCAGGCCGTGATCACCAGGGCGCCCGTCACCGTCCGCACCGGGCGCGAGGCCCGCCGCATCAGCGCGGCGAGCGCCAGGCCCAGTGTGTTCTGGCCGATCAGCGAGGACAGCACGGTGAAGACGAGGGTGAGCCAGACCGCGTTGCGGAACACCGGATCGGCGAAGGCCCGCCGGAAGTTCGCGAACCCCACGAAGTCGACCGACGAGGAGCCGGTCAGTTGCATGTCGGTGAACGCGATGTACACGCAGTAGCCGATGGGCCCGGCCAGGAAGAGCAGCAGGAGCAGGGTGGCGGGCGCGATCGGCAGCCAGCGCAGCGCCCGGGTGCGCCGCCCGCCTCCCGGCGCCGCGAAGCCGCTCAACTCGCTCCCCGCGCGATCGACTTGAGCTGGTCGTCGTACGCCTTGGCGGCCGAGGCCGCCGAGCCGCCGGTCGTCACCGACTCCATCGCCTCGCCGATCGCGGTCGACACCTGGGGATAGACCGGCAGGGCGGGGCGGTAGTGGGTGAACGGGACCAGGCCCGTGAAGAAGGTGATGCCGGGCATGGAGTGCAGATAGGTCGGATCGGCGGCCACGTCCTTGCGGACCGCGATCTGGGCGTCCGCCACGTCCCACTTCACCGCGTTCTCCTTCGTCTGCATCGCCTCGACGAAGTCGAAGGCGAGATCCGGGTTGGCCGCCCTGGCCGGAATCGCCCAGGTCCAGCCGCCCGACATGGAGACCTTGCCCGGCGCCTGCCCGTCCTTGGTCGGCATCGGGGCCTGGCCGAGCACGGCCGACCAGGCCGGCCACTCCTTGGGGCCCTTGTTGATCCAGTTCTGGCCGAGCCAGGAGCCGTCCAGGGCGATCGCCAGCTTGCCGTTCGGCATCCAGTCCGTCGCCAGGTGGGTGCCCACGTTGGGGTCGAGGGCGTCGGAGGGGTCCGGGCCGAGATTCTCCGCGTACACCGTCCGTACGAAGTCGAGGGCGTCCTTGAAGCCCTGCGAGCCCGACACCCACTTCTTCGCGGCGGGGTCGTACAGCGGGTTCTCGCCCGTGCCGTAGAGCAGCATCTCGAAGCCCTGCATGGCCGCGGCCTCGCCGGCCGCCTTGCCGGTGTAGACGTTGAGCGGGATGACGCCCGGCACCTTCCGCCGCACGGTGCGCGCCGCGTCCAGGAGCTCCGCCCAGTTCCTGGGCTGCCAGTTCGCGGGCAGGCCCGCCTTCGCGAAGATCTGCTTGTTGAACCACAGGCCCCGGGTGTCGGTGCCGTCCGGCACGCCGTACGTCCGGCCGTCCTCGGCCCGGGCCGCCGCCTTCGCGGTGTCGACGAACTGGCCCCACTGGTCCCACTTGGCCAGGCGGTCGTCGAGCGGGCGCAGATAGCCCGCCCCGATGTCGGAGTTGATGCGGAACGTGTCCTCGTACACCAGGTCCGGCGCGGTCTTCGGCGAGCGCATCATCTGCTGGACCTTGGCCGCGTAGTCGTTGTCGGCGGCCTGGATCGGCACCAGCTTCACCTTCTTGCCGGGGTGCCCCCGCTCGAACTGCTTCTTCACGTCCTCCAGGAACGCGTCCTTGAAGCGGATCTTGTTGTCGGTGGAGCGGTTGTACGCGATCCGCACGGTGTTCGCGTCACTGCCGGAGCCCGAGCCGCAACCGGCGAGCGATCCGGCGGCGAGGGCGGCGGCGAGGATCAGGGGGAGCCGGTGTCCCCGCCTCGCCGGGCGGGTTCGGGACACGGAGTCTGCTGCGGGGGCGGTGGGGCGCACGGGCACGACCTCCTCGGGCCAGGCGTGCGGCCGTGGCCACGGCCGCACTTGGCTGCCCGGTGAACGTAAGGGCGCCCGTTGGCAAGGTCAACCCCGCGTCGGTCCCCGTCTGACAACCTTGTCAACCGCCGGGTCGGCGCGGGGAGTTGAGCCAGCGGTACTGGAGCTCGGGCCGGCCGATCTGGCCGTACTGCGGCGTGCGCTCGGCACGCCCGGTGGTGACCAGGTGCTCCAGATAGCGGCGTGCGGTGATCCGTGAGATGCCGACCGCGAGACCGGCCTCGGCCGCCGTCACCCCCGCGGGCGCTTCGCGCAGCGTCCGCGTGACCGCTTGCAGGGTGGGGGCGCTCAGTCCCTTGGGGAGCGCGGAGGGCTGCGGGGCGCGCAGCGCGGCGAGCGCCCGGTCGACCTCCTCCTGTCCGCTCGCCTCCCCGGCGGCCGCCCGGAACTCGGCGTACCGCACGAGCCGGTCGCGCAGCGTGGGGAAGGTGAAGGGCTTCAGCACGTACTGCACGACGCCGAGCGAGACGCCCTCGCGCACCATCGTCAGATCCCGTGCCGAGGTCACCGCCACGACGTCGGCGCCGTGCCCGGCCGCCCGTAGCGACCGGACGAGCTGGAGGCCGTGCCCGTCCGGCAGGTACAGGTCGAGGAGGAGCAGGTCCACCTCGGTCCGCTCCAGGGCGCGCAGGGCCTCGGCGCGCGAGTGCGCCACCGCGACGGCGGTGAAGCCGGGCACCCGTCCGACGTAGAGCCGGTGCGCCTCGGCGGCGACCGGGTCGTCCTCCACGACCAGCACTCTGATCATGCGCGTACTCCCTGCTCCAGGGGCAGCCGCACCGTGAACTCGGCGCCTCCGTACGGTCCGCGGTCCAGTGCGATGGTGCCGCCGTGCCGGGCGGTGGTGAGCCGCACTAGGGCCAGGCCGAGGCCGCGCCCCGGGCTCTTGGTCGACCAGCCCCGCTCGAACACGGCCTCGGCGGCGGCCGGATCGATGCCGGGCCCGCTGTCCGCGACCCGCACCACGAGCCGCCCGTCCTCGGTGGTGAGCGTAACGGCGACCTCGGCGGCCGCGCTGCCCTGTGCCGCGTCCACCGCGTTGTCCAGCAGGTTGCCGAGGACGGTCACCAGGTCGCGGGCGGGCAGGGTGGCCGGGAGCAGGCCGTCGCCGATCGCGCTGCCCTCGGTCAGGACCAGCTCCACACCGTGCTCGTTGGCCTGCGCCGCCTTGCCGAGCAGCAGCGCGGCGAGCACCGGCTCGCCGACGGCCGTGACCACCTGGTCGGTGAGCGCCTGGGCCAGCTCCAGCTCGGCCGTCGCGAACTCGACGGCGTCCTCCACGCGGCCCAGTTCGATGAGCGAGACGACTGTGTGCAGCCGGTTCGCGGCCTCGTGCGCCTGCGCCCGCAGGGCCTGGGTGAAACCGCGCTCGGAGTCCAACTCGCCCGACAGGGCCTGGAGTTCGGTGTGGTCGCGCAGGGTCACCACGGTGCCGTGGCGTCCGCCGGAGGAGACCGGGCGCGTGTTCAGGACCACGATCCGGTCGGCCGTCATGTGGACCTCGTCCACCCGCGGCTCGCTGTCGTGCAGCGCCGCGGCGAGCGAGGAGGGCAGGCCGAGCCCGGCCACCGGGCGGCCCACCGCGTCCTCGCCGAGACCGAGCAGCGCGCGCCCGCCGTCGTTGATCAGCGCGATCCGCCGCTCCCCGTCGAGCATGAGGAGCCCCTCGCGCACGGCGTGCAGGGTGGCTTGGTGGTAGTCGTGCATGCGGCTCAGCTCGGCGGCGTTCATGCCGTGGGTGTGGCGGCGGAGGCGTGCGTTGATCACGTACGTGCCGAGCCCGCCGAGCACCAGCGCGCCGCCCGCCATCCCGGCCAGCGCCACCAGCTGCTCGCGCACCTGCTCGCTGATCCTGTCGACGGTGATGCCCGCGCTCACGAGCGCCGTGATCCGGCCATGATCATCCGGGTCGCGCACGGGGGCCACGACCCGCACGGAGGGCCCGAGCACCCCCATGTGCGTCTCGGTGAACGTCTTCCCGCGCAGCGCCGGGGCCGTGTCGCCGAGGTACTTCCGCCCGATCTCGCCCGGCACCGGATGCGTCCAGCGGGTGCCGTCCGGCGCCATGACGACGACGAAGTCGACGCCGGTGGTGGTGCGCAGCGTCTCGGCGTACGGCTGGAGCGCGGCCGTGGGGTCCGGGGTGCGGGCCGCCGCGACCACCGCGGGCGAGGCGGCCACCGAGGTCGCGGTCGCGACGGCCTGGCGCCGTGCGGTCTCCTCGGCCTGGTGCCGGTCGGTGACGTACGCGAAGAGCGCGCACCCCGCCACGACCGCGGCCACCAGCACCACCTGCATGGCGAAGAGCTGGCCGGCGAGGGAGCGGGGTCCGGGGAGACGCATCCGGTAAGTGTGCTGGCTGGATCTGCATGAACGAAATGCACGCAAGGGTGACCGGCGTCACAGTCTGCTGGATAGTCGCGGGGATCGCTGAATCGGCCATCGGGACATGGCCGAGCCGCAGCCGCAGCCGCTATCCAGGAGGAACCCCCGTGGCAGAGCCAGTCGCCCGCAGAGAGCGGACCCACTACCTCTACCTGGCCGTGATCGGTGCGGTGGTGCTCGGCATCATCGTGGGCTTCGCGGCGCCGGGGGTCGCCGTCGAGCTGAAGCCGATCGGCACCGGGTTCGTGAACCTGATCAAGATGATGATCTCGCCCGTCATCTTCTGCACGATCGTGCTGGGCGTCGGCTCCGTGCGCAAGGCGGCCAAGGTGGGCGCGGTGGGCGGCCTCGCCCTCGGCTACTTCCTGGTCATGTCGACGGTGGCGCTCGGCATCGGCCTGCTGGTCGGCAACGTTCTGGAGCCCGGCTCCGGCCTGCACCTGACCGAGGCGGCGCGGCACGCCGGGGCCAAGCAGGCCGCGGGCGCCAGCGAGTCGACGGCGGACTTCCTGCTCGGGATCATCCCGAAGACCATGGTGTCCGCCTTCACCGAGGGCCAGGTGCTCCAGACCCTCCTGATCGCCCTGCTCGCGGGCTTCGCCCTCCAGGCGCTCGGCTCGGCGGGACAGCCGGTGCTGCGCGGCGTCGAGCACATCCAGCGGCTCGTCTTCCGGATGCTGGCCATGGTGATGTGGGTGGCTCCGCTCGGCGCGTTCGGCGCGATCGCGGGGGTGGTCGGCGAGACCGGGGTGGACGCCCTCAAGGCCCTCGCGGTCATCATGATCGGCTTCTACGTCACCTGCGCCCTCTTCGTGTTCCTCGTCCTCGGCGCGATCCTGAGGCTGGTGACCGGAGTGAACATCTTCAGCCTCCTGAAGTACCTGGCCAGGGAGTTCCTGCTGATCCTGTCCACGTCCTCGTCCGAGTCGGCGCTGCCGCGGCTCATCGCCAAGATGGAGCACCTGGGCGTGAGCCGCTCGGTGGCCGGCATCACGGTGCCGACGGGGTACTCGTTCAACCTGGACGGCACCGCGATCTACCTGACGATGTCCTCGCTCTTCATCGCGAACGCGATGGGCAAGCCGCTGGGCGCGGGCGAGCAGATCTCCCTGCTCCTCTTCATGATCATCGCCTCGAAGGGCGCGGCGGGCGTCACCGGTGCGGGCCTGGCCACCCTGGCGGGCGGGCTCCAGTCGCACCGCCCCGAGCTGGTGGACGGCGTCGGTCTGATCGTGGGCATCGACCGCTTCATGAGCGAGGCGCGGGCGCTGACCAACTTCGCGGGCAACGCGGTGGCCTGCGTGCTCGTCGGCACCTGGACGAAGGAGATCGACAAGGCCCGGGTCGCCGAGGTCCTGGCCGGCCGCCTCCCCTTCGACGAGCGGATGCTGACGGCCGCGGAGACCGACGTCCCGGACCAGCGCGAGGAGGCGAAGCCGCCGTCCCCGGTGGCTACTTGAGGATGTTGACCGCCCGCGCGACGACCAGCACCACGGTCAGCAGCGACACGGCGGACTGGAGCATCATCAGCATCTTCGCCCACCGGTTCAGCGGCATGACGTCCGTCGGGCTGAACGCGGTGGCGTTGGTGAACGACAGGTACAGGTAGTCCGGGAAGGCCGGCTCCCAGTGGGGCGGGGCCAGTTCGGGGCTCTGCATTTGCGGGAAGAGGAAGTCGGGGTAGGCCCGCGTCGCCTGCATCCGGGCGAGCGGCCCGCCCCGGTCCCACTCCCAGTACCAGAGCGCGAAGACGATCACGTTGGTCAGCCAGATGCCGCCGCCCGTCACCAGCAGGGCGGCGGCATCGGCGCCTTCCTCGCCCCGGACGAGCCCGATCACGAGCCGCACCGCCGACCAGCCGTTGGCGGCGCTGATGCAGGCGATCAGCACGAGCCCGGCCGGCCGGTAGAGGCGGGAGGCCCGCTCGATGCGTACGGGGTTGGCGGCGATCAGCGCGACGAGGAGCGCGATCTCCAGGGCGGGCAGCAGCCACTCGGGGTGGATGGAGAGGCGCTCGGGCAGCAGCCACTGCAGGGCGACCGCGATGAGGACGGCCACGGTCGAGGCCCACCGCGACTCCCCCCGGGTGACCCGCAACCAGGCGGGCAGCGGCCGGTGCGCCGGGTCGTGCTCGGGCGCGGACTCGTCATGCGGTACGTGTGTCACGCAGGCCATGCTGCCGCCCTTGCCCGGGCGGAGGCGAGCCAGGGGGCCGGTCGCGTGGCGCGCGGTCAGCCGCCCAGGTTCTTCACCGCCTGGTAGTAGGTCCACGCCGTCCCGTCGCACGAGGTCTTCTTCACGCCGCCGTACGCGGCACAGACGCGCTTGAGGTCCTCGTACAGGGCGCTGTCCACGCGGGCCTTGTTGGCGGGGAACTGGCCCGCCGCCTTGTAGTTGCGGTAGCCGAAGTCGTGGCGGGCGCACGACAGCTTGAAGGGGAAGCCGAAGGGGTTGTCGGGGGAGTCCGAGCAGTAGTCCGTCGACCAGTCGAAGCCGTACGCGGACCAGCGGGACGGGTCGGTCCGCGCGGCCTGGAACGCGTTCGAGCTGCTCGCGCTGGTCTGGGTGAACGAGGCCAGCACCTGGGCCTTGTCGGCCGGGGCGGCCTGGGCCGGTGCGGTGGCGAGTGCGGCGGCGGCGAGGGCCGCGGTCGCGGTCGTGCTCAGGGCGGTACGACGGCGCATCCTGGAACTCCGTGGGGAGAGGGGCGGGTGACGTCCCGTCACTCTCGTCCCACGGGATAAACGTGTTCTATCGGCTTGCTACAGGCGGGCTCCAACCCCCGGCCGCGGGGCGGCCGTCGGGCGGGCGCCCGAGCGCGGTCAGCGGGGCAGTGCCGCCGCCACCACCTCGGCCGTGCGGTCCGCCGGGACCCCGGCCGAGAGCAGGAGGGTGGTCGCCGCCGAGGGGCCCGCGGCCGCGGCGGACAGGGCTCCCTCGTTGACGGCCTCCATCAGGCCGAACAGGGCCTGCTCGTGCACGTAGGCGAGGGCGGCCGGGGGCAGGGGTGAGGTGAACGCCCCGGTGCGCAGGCCGAGTTGGAGCAGATCCACGCACTCCTTGCGGACCGGGGCGAGGCGCTGCTTGATGCCCGCCATGGTGACGCTGCGCTGGGCCAGTGCGACCAGGAGGCGGTAGCGGTCGGCGATCTCCCACACCGCGAGGGTGGCCCGGGCCAGGGCCTCGGCCGGGTCGGTGACGCCCTCGCGCCCCTCGCGGTGCGCGTCGGCGACCGTCTCCGCCGCCTCGTCCACCAGTGCCGCGATCAGCGCGTCCCGGCTCGGGAAGTGCCCGTACACCGTGCGCCTGACGACGCCCGCGGCGCGGGCGATCTGGTCCATCGACGCGTCCGGGTCGCGGACCAGCTCGGCGAAGGCCACCTCCATGATGCGGCGGCGGTTCGCGTCGGCGCGGCCCCCCGAGGGGGCGGCAGGGGTAGCAGTCACAGCCCCATTTTGCACAGCGCCGTGCAGCGGCGTAAATTGCACAGCGGTGTGTATTTGCACATCCATGTGCAAGTAGATCTTCCCCGACGACCAGGGGCCGGAGGAAGCAAGACCTCCGGGCAAGGAAGCCGCAGCAAGGCACAGAAAGGGTGAGACGTCGTGGGTCTCGTCATCAACCAGCCCGTCGACACGATGGAGACGCCCTACCGAAGGCGCTGGTGGGCGCTGCTCGTGCTCTGCCTCAGTCTGCTGATCATCGTGATGGCGAACACCGCCCTCACCGTGGCCGCCCCCGACATGACCAAGGACCTCGGGCTCAGCAGCTCCGACCTCCAGTGGGTCATCGACGGCTACACCGTCCCGTACGCCGCGCTGATGCTGCTGCTCGGCGCGATCGGCGACAAGTACAGCCGCCGCGGCGCGCTCGTGCTCGGCCTGCTGGTCTTCGCGGGCGCGTCCGTGGCGGGCTCGCTCGTCGACAGCTCGACGGGGGTCATAGCCTCGCGCGCCGTCATGGGCGTCGGCGCCGCGCTGATCATGCCCGCGACCCTGTCGCTGCTCGCGTCGACGTTCCCGCGGGCCGAGCGCGCCAAGGCGATCCTGCTGTGGACCGCCACCGCCGGCATCGCCATCGCCGCGGGCCCGCTGGTCGCCGGGGCGCTCCTGGAGAACCACGGCTGGGCCTCCACGTTCCTCATCAACGTGCCGATCGCGCTGCTCGCGGTCGTCGGGGCGTTCGTCCTCGTACCGCCGTCCAAGGCCGCCCACCACGACCGGATCGACTACGTCGGCGGGCTGCTCTCCGTCGTCTCGGTGGGCGCGCTGGTCTACATGATCATTCAGGGCCCGCACTTCGGCTGGGACATCAAGGCGATCTCCGCCGCCGTCGTGGCCGGGCTCGGCTTCCTGGTCTTCGTGCTGTGGGAGCTGCGCCACCCGCGGCCCGTCCTGGACGTACGCCGCTTCGCGCACCGCATGTTCTCCGGCTCGCTGCTCGCCGTCGCGCTGTTCTTCCTCGCGGTCTTCGGCGCCTTCTACTACCTGACCCAGCACCTCCAGTTCGTGCTCGGCTACACCCCGCTGGAGACCGGCATCCGCATGCTGCCGCTGGCCGGCGCGGTCTTCGTGGGCTCCGCGCTCACCGGGTTCCTGACCCCGCGGCTCGGCATGAAGGTCACGGTCACCGCCGGCATGGTCGCCGGGACCGTCGCGCTCGCGCTGCTCACCCGGGTCGACTCCGGCTCCGGCTACGGTGACTTCCTCGCCCCGCTGATCATCCTCGGCGTGGCCATCGGACTCGCCCTCTCGCCCTGCACCGACGCCATCATGGGCGCCTTCCCGGAGGCCGAGCTGGGCGTCGGCGGCGCCGTCAACGACACCTCCCTGGAACTCGGCGGCTCGCTCGGCATCGCCATCCTCGGCTCGGTGCTCGCGAGCTCGTACTCCTCGCACCTCGCGGACGCCACCGCGGGCTCCAAGCTGCCCGCCTCGGCCCTCGCCACCGCGCAGGACTCGGTCGGCGCCGGATACGCCGTCGCCCAGGGCATCGGCGAGCAGGCCAAGCAGCTCGGCGCGCAGGCGCTGCACGCCGGCTCCCCCCAGCAGGCGGCCCAGCTCAAGGCCCAGGCCGAGCAGCTCGGCGCGGGAGCACAGCAGATGAGCCACGCGGTCGGCTCCGCCTTCTCGGACGCGGTCGCCCACACCAGCCTCATCGGCGCGGTGATCCTCGGCGTGGGCACCGTCCTGGTCGCCGTCCTCCTGCCGCGCCGCGGCAAGGGCGGGGCGGGGCAGGAGGAGGCTCGGCAGGAGTCGGAGCGCGCGTCCCTGTCGGTCTGACCGCTCAGGGCAGCAGGGCCAGTTCCTCCCCGGTCAGGACGAGATCGGCCGCGGCCGCCGAGTCCCGTATCGACTCGGGTCGGCTGGCCCCCGGGATCGGGATCAGCGTCGGCGACAGCGTCAACAGCCAGGCGAGGGCCACCTGTTGAGGGCTGACGCCTCGGGCCGCGGCCACCGTGTGGAACGCGGACCGGGGCGCGGCGCCGCCGGGCCCGTCGAGCGCGCTGCGCGAGATCCCGCCCAGCGGACTCCAGGGCAGATGGGCGAGCCCGAGCTCGGCGCAGAGCCGCAGCTCGGGCTCGCCGTCGCGCACGGCGGGCGAGTAGCGGTTCTGCACGGAGACCAGGAGGTCGCCCAGCACGCGTCGCGCCTCGTGGATCTGCCCGACGTCCACGTTCGAGACGCCGATCGCGCGGACCTTGCCCTCCCGCGCCAACTCACCGAGGACGCCCAGGGATTCGGCGAACGGGACGTCCGGATCGGGCTTGTGCAGCTGGTAGAGGCCGATCGCCTCCACGCCGAGCCGCTTCAGGGACGCCTCGGCCGCCCGCCGCAGATGACCCGGGTCGCCGTTCACCGTCCAGCCGCCGTCGTCGGTGCGCCCCCGGCCGCCCTTGGTGGCGACCAGCACGTGATCGGTGGCGCCGCCGTACGAGGCGAGGGCGCGGGCGACGAGCAGCTCGTTGTGGCCCGGCTCGCCGCCGGGCGCGTAGTAGGAGTCGGCGGTGTCGATGAGTGTGATGCCCGCGTCGAGCGCGGCGTGCACGGTCGCGACGGCCCGCGCCTCGTCCGGCCGCCCCTCGATCGACAGCGGCATCGCCCCATAGCCGACCGCCGAGACCTCGTACGGTCCAAGTGTTCTCGTCCGCATGTCAGTTGGCTCCTGTCGTCTCGGCCACGGCGCGTGCCAGCCAGTCGTCGGTGTGGGAAAAGGTGAAGCCCAGCGATGCGGCGCGGGAGGTGTCCATCGCGTAGGAGCGGGCGAAGGAGAACGGCGAGACCGTCCCGACCTCCACCGGCTGGTAGCGGACCGGGTGGTGGTCGCCGCCCAGCGCGTCGGCGACCGCCGCCACGATGTCCTCGGTGGTGAGCGGCCCGTGCGACGCCGCGTTCACCGGCCCGGTGAAGCCCTGCCGGGTCACCCAGAACAGGAACGCGGCGATCTCCTCGACGTCGATGTAGGTCGCCGGGCGGTTGGGCACGGCCACGGCGACCGGCTCGCCGGTGCGCAGGCGGTCCGCGTAGTGGGTGAGCCGCCCGGTGAAGTCGTCGGCGCCGCCCAGGACATGGGCCACCCGCACCGCGACGTACGGGAAGGCCGGAGCGGCGGCGAACACCGCCTCCGCCTGGCGCTTGCCCTCGCCGTAGTGCAGCCCGATGAACTCGGGCTCCTGCCAGGGGAGTTCGGGCGTGACGATCACGGTGCGCGGGTCGAGGACGTGCTCGCCGAGCGGCTCGGCCGAGTCCTCGTACTCGTACACCTCGACCGTCGACGTCATGACGTAGCGCGCGGTGCGGCCGGTGAAGACGCGGCGGGCGACGGCCGCCTGGCGCGGGGTGTAGCAGACCTGGTCGACCACCACGTCGAAGGTCCGGTCGCCGAGCGCCGCCACGAGCGAGGCCTCGTCGTCCCGGTCGGCGATCAGCTGCACGACGCCCGGTGGCGGTGGCGACGAGCCGCGGTTCAGCACGGTCACCCGGTCACCGGCGGCGAGCAGCCGTGCGATGAGCCGCTTGCCGAAGTAGCGGTTCCCTCCGATGACCAGCACCTCGCGCATGTCCTCAATTCCCTTCCCACCTGCGGTTTCTCGGCTACCAGTGTTACGTTGGCGGCCCGTGGACTGAAGGGGGAAACATGGGAGATCTCGCCGCCGTGCCAAAAGAACCACGGCATTCGCGCGCCGCCGCCAACGATTCGTCAGGGGGCTTCGATCAGGTCGACCGCCAGCTCCTCGACGTCGTCCAGCGGGAGGGTCGGATCAAGCTCAGCGAGCTGGGCCGGCGGGTCCGGCTGAGCCCGGCCGCCGTGACCGAGCGGCTGCGGCGCCTGGAGAGCAGCGGGGCGATCACCGGGTACGGGGCGCGGGTCGACCCCGCCCGGCTCGGCTACGGCATCCAGGCCTTCATCCGGGTCAGCCCGCACGGCGGCTACAACCTCAAGCACCCCAGGACCCTGGAGCTGATGGAGCGCCCGGAGATCACCGAGGTGCACCACGTGGTGGGCGAGGACTGCTGGATCATCAAGGTGGCCGTCGCCGACACGATCCACCTGGAGGAGATCCTGGAGCAGACCTCGGCGCTCGGCCGCACGACCACGTCGATCGTGCTCTCGTCGCCGGTGGGCGGCCGCGAGGGAAAGCCGCTGTTGCCACCGGCCCGGGGCTGAGCCGCCCGCCGCCCCGCCCCTTGCCCTGACGTCGGCGTCAAGGATTACCGTCCTCGTCATGCGCATCGGCGAACTCGCGGCCCGGGCGGGCACGACCACCCGCACGCTTCGGTACTACGAGTCGCGCGGCCTGCTGGCCGCGCGGCGCACGGCCAACGGCTACCGGACGTACGACGAGTCCGACCTGCGGCTGCTCCAGCAGATCAGGACGTTGCAGGACTTCGGCTTCGAGCTGGAGGAGACCCGTCCGTTCGTGGAGTGCCTGCGGGCCGGCCATCCGGCCGGAGACACCTGCCCGGCGTCGCTCGCGGTGTACCGCCGCAAGCTGGCCGAGCTCGACGCGCTGATCGACCAACTCGGCTCCGTACGCGCCCAGGTCGGGGCGGAACTGGCGCGGGCCGAGGTGATGGCGGCGGCGCGGGTTCCGGGCGGCCCGGAGCCGCGCTGCGAGTTGAGCCCGCCGACAACTGAGGGGATGACGCAATGATCAAGGCAGCAGGCGTGGACGAGGTCACCGACGCGACCTTCGACGCCGAGGTGAGCAAGGCCGCGCTTCCGGTCCTGGTGGAGTTCACGGCCGACTGGTGCGGGCCGTGCCGGCAGATCGCGCCCGTGCTGAGCGCGCTGGCGGCCGAGGAGGCGGACCGGCTGAAGATCGTCCAGCTCGACGTGGACACCAACCCGGAGACGACGGCGAAGTACGGAGTCCTGTCGATGCCCACCCTGATGGTCTTCCGGTCCGGCGAACCGGTGAAGGCGATGGTGGGCGCCCGCCCCAAGCGGCGGCTGCTCCAAGAGCTCGAAGACGTGATCTGACGCGGCCCGGCACCGGCCGATTTCGCCGGGGCCCGAACGAGCCGGCAAAGAGAATGCCCCGGATGAATTGACATCCGGGGCATTCCCCTGCGTATATTTGGTGTTTCATGTCTTCAGGCATACCAAAGTCATGAAGAAGCCTTATGGAAGCACTGTATCGCGTCAGGAGTGGAATTGTCAACCGAGGAATTTCGGAAGGAACAGCAATTCATCACGGACCTCTACACCCGTCTCGACGAGCTGCGCGATCAGGCCGAGGCCGCGGTGCGGTCGGCGTTGTCGCAGGTGGGCACCGGTCTTCAGGCCCGTCTTGAGCGGGATGTGATGGTGGCCGAGCAGTCCGGGCTGCTCGGCGCGCTCAACGCGGGCGAGAACGGGCTGTGCTTCGGTAGGCTGGATTTCCGGGACGGCACGACGCATCATGTCGGGCGCATCGGAATCCGCAGGAATGACCGGGAACGCACCCCCGTGGTGATCGACTGGCGGGCCGAAGTCGCCCGGCCCTTCTATCTCGCCACCGGGCATTCACCGATGGGATTGCGGCGCAGGCGGCACATCACCACCGAGGGCCGCACCGTCACCGCGCTCCACGACGAGCTCCTGGACCTGACGGACGCCGAGCGCACCGGGCACGAGGGTGCCAACGCCGACGAGGTGCTGCTCGCCGCGCTCGACGCCGCCCGCACCGGCCGGATGCACGACATCGTCCAGACCATCCAGGCCGAGCAGGACCGCATCATCCGCGCCCCGCACCGCGGGGTGCTCGTCGTCGAGGGCGGTCCCGGCACCGGCAAGACCGTCGTCGCGCTGCACCGGGCGGCGTATCTCCTGTACGAATACCGGGAGTTGCTCGCCCGGCGGGCCGTGCTCGTCGTCGGGCCCAACCCGGCGTTCCTCGGCTACATCGGCGACGTGCTGCCCTCGCTCGGCGAGACCGGGGTGCTCCTGTCGACCCTGTCCGAGCTGTTCCCCGGCGTGCACGCGACCGGCACCGACACCCCCGAGGCGGCCGAGGTCAAGGGCCGCGCCGCCATGGCCGAGGTGCTCGCGGCCGTCCTGCGCGACCGCCAGACCGTGCCCGAGCGGGCCGTCGAGATCCCGCACGACGGATACGGCACGCTCCAGCTCGACCGGGCGATGGCGGAGGACGCCCGGTGGCGGGCGCGCGAGAGCGGCCTGCCGCACAACCTGGCCCGGCCGCACTTCGCCTTCCACGTCATCGACGCGCTCACCGCGCAACTCGTGGAACGCATCGGCGCCGACCCCTTCGGCGGGTCGAACCTCCTGGGACCCGACGACGCCGCCCAGATGGGCAAGGAGATCGCCACCAGCCGCGAGGTGCACGCGGCGATCGAGGAGCTCTGGCCGACCCTGACGCCCGAGGGGTTCGTGGCGGACTTCCTGGCCGAGCCCACCCATATCCCGGACGCAGACGCCAAGTTGATCCGGCGCGAGGGCGGCGCGTGGACGCCCGGCGACGTGCCGCTGCTCGACGAGGCGGCCGAGCTGCTCGGCGAGGACGACAGCGCGGCCCGGGCCGCCGCCGAGGCCGAACGCCAGGAGCGGATCGCCTACGCGCAGGGCGTGCTCGACCTCTCGGCCGGCTCGGAGTCGTACGAGTTCGAGGACGAGGAGTCCGAGGTGCTCGCCGCGCACAACATCATCGACGCCGAGCGGATGGCCGAGCGGCACGAGGAGGCCGACCACCGCAGCGCGGCCGAGCGGGCGGCGGCGGACCGGACCTGGGCGTTCGGCCACATCATCGTCGACGAGGCGCAGGAGCTCTCGGCGATGGCCTGGCGGCTGCTCATGCGGCGCTGCCCGACCCGTTCGATGACGCTGGTCGGCGATCCCGCGCAGACCGCGGACGCGGCGGGCGTCGGCTCCTGGGAGCGGATCCTCTCGCCGTACGTGGCGGCCGACAGCTGGGACCACGTACGCCTCGGCGTCAACTACCGCACCCCTGCCGAGATCATGGAGGTCGCGGCCGAGGTGTGCCGGGCCGCCGACCCGTCCTTCGTGCCGCCCAGCTCGGTGCGGTCCACCGGCGTGCGGCCCTGGGCCCGGCGCGTCGACTCCACCGCCCTCGCCCCTGCGGTGGCGGAATCCGTGGCGGCCTGGCGGGGCGCGGGACGCCTCGCCGTGATCGCCCCGGGTCCCCTGCACGCCCCGCTCCTCGCGGCCCTGCCCGACGCGGAGTCCGGCGCCACGCCCGACCTGACCCGGGACGTCGTGCTGCTCGACCCGCGTCAGGCGAAGGGCCTGGAGTTCGACGCCGTGCTGGTGGTCGAGCCGGGGGAGTACGGGGTGAGCGACCTGTACGTCGCGCTCACCCGGGCGACGCAGAGGCTGGGGGTGCTGTACTCGGGGGAGTTGCCGGGGGCGCTGGGTGGGCTGGGCGTCTGATTCCTTCCCTGTAATGGGGCGCGGCGGTCTGGGGGAGCTTCCCGCAGGCCGCTCCGGGGTTCGTCCAGTGAGCCGGATCATCGCCCATGACCGGTCCCGTTTCCGCGCGTAGGCTGAGCTGTAGTGACTGCTGCTCATCCCATGGGGGTGTCCGTGTCTGAGTCCCTTCCGGCCGACCTGACGACCGGCGAACGTATCCAGCTACTGCGCGAGCGTCGTGGAATGACTCGCCCGGTGCTTGCCGGTCTCTGTGGCCGGGGGCCCGACTGGCTCAAGAACATCGAGAAGGACAAACGGCCACTTCGCGACCACGGCCTGCTCGTTCGCCTGGCTTCCGCTCTGAAGGTGTCGGACCTGTCGGTACTGACCGGCGGACAGTCCGTTCCGGTGGATGCGTCCGCTCGGCTCATGCTGCCGACGGCGAGCGGCATCCGGGATGTCGTGCGGGGCCCGCTGTTCGCCCCCGGCCCGTCCGATGAGCCGCCGAACCTGGACGTACTTGAGGGGCGGCTGCGGGCGGCTTGGCGGCTCTGGCACTCGTCACGGTTCCAGCGCTCGGAAGTCTCGGCATTGCTGCCGGACCTGATCCGCGATGCCCAGACGATGACGCGGCAGTTCGAGGGAGCAGAACGGCGCAGGGCGTACGCCGTGCTCGCCGACGTGTACCACCTGGCTCAGCAAGCTACGGCGTACGGCGTTGAGGCGGAGTTGTACTGGATCATCGCGGATCGGGGCAGGACGGCCGCGCAAGACGCTGATGACCCGCTGTCGCTCGCCGGGGCTGCTTGGGCGTTCGGCAACGGGCTCCGGGAGACCGGCTACTCCGAGGAAGCCATTCGAGTCGTCGAGGAAGCCGCTGAGGCCGTGCGACCTCAACTCGAGGGCGGGTCAGATGAGTTGCGTGGAGTGTTCGGCGCCCTGCATCTGCACGCCGCTGTGACGTGCGCTCGTGAGGGGCGCGAGGGTGACGCCTGGCGACACTGGGACGAGGCGGACAAAACGGCCGACCGACTCCCGGATGGGTACGTACAGGAGTGGACTGTGTTCGGCCGTGGCAACACCGACTTCCACGCGGTGAGCATCGGGGTGGACCTCCGCACGCCGGGCTCGGCGCTGAACCGTGCCGAATCCATCGACCTGGAGACGGTGCCCAGCGTGGAGCGCCGGGCGCGGGTGCTGGTCGAGCTGGCCCGTGCGCAACGACAGCGGAGGGACCAGGCGGGGGCACTGCACTGGATGGGCAGGGCGTTCAAGTCCTCGCCGGAAACGGTTCGCTACACCCCGTCGGCACGCGGACTGGTCGCGGATCTGGCGAAGGACACCCGAGGCCCGCTCAAGACCGACGCCCTCCAACTCGCCGAGGCGGTAGGGGTGCTGGCCGCCTAGGGGGTCAACCTGTCCCCACGCTCGACTCACCGTCGCTCTAGCGTTTCTGGCTCGCGACGCAAGAAGGGACGGCGAGACGACATGAGCAGCAGACGGTTCGCGGTGGACCACGAAACGGAGACCATCGGCGAGATCGTGGCCGAGTACGAGGGGTCCGTGTACCTCCGTCCGCCCGGTGGTGGCACCGAATGGAGTGCGCCGCCGGACCGGGTACGGCCCTGTACCGAGGCGGAGTTGCGTAGTGCGCGGGTGCTCTCGACACGCGTCGTCGCCTTCCCGTGGGCGTAACCGAATCCTTGCCCCGGTGGACCCGTACGCCGACCGCTCGGCGCATGGGACCGCCCGGACGTATGGACCGGGAGCGGGGTCGTACGACGGGGCGGGGACCGCTTCTCCGCACGCAGAGCGAAGGGATAGTGACCATGACTGAACACCCTGCATTCGAGTTCGTCGGCATCACCGCGTGCCGCCCTCGTACGCAGAACAATTGTCCCGAGGTGGCGGTCAACGTGCCCGGCACGGTGGCCTTCCGCGACAGCGCCGAGCCGGACACCGTCGTTACGATGACCGCCGAGTCCTGGGAGTTGTTCACTCGTGCCGTGAAGGCCGGGGAGTACGACATCACGGCCTGACCTGAGGGGTCGAGCATGCAGGAGTGCCCGCGCTGTCATGCCGCGTGCGAGACGGACCCGGAGACCGGGTGGGCCTTCTGTCTGCCGTGCGGCGAGCCGGTCTCCCCTCCGCGACCCCAGCCGTGCCCGGGGCCGCAACCGTGGAAGGGCCGCGCCACACAGCTTCCGTATCGGCCCCGGAAACACTGACGTGTACCCGACGCCCCGTCCATCTGCCGATCCAACCCGGTCATGGGCGGGGCTCCGGGCGTTCGAAGTCGGCTCGACGGCAGCACGGCTGCCGAGCCTCCCGTGCCGCTGGCAGGGCAGCCCCACCCTCTAAGCGGGCGGCGGCGCCGTGCTCTCGCGGGGCTGGAGGCGGGGGAGTGGGTCCTGGAGTTGGCGGGGGGTGCCGCCGTCCAGGAGGTCGAGGAGCTGGGCCGCCGCCCGGTGGCCGAACTCGTCCGCCTTGCGGACCAGCGCGGTCAGTTGGGGATGCAGCGTGTGGCAGATGACGGAGTCCTCCCAGGACACCACCGACACGTCCCGCGGAATGAGCAGCCCCCGCTCGGCCGCGACGCTGACCGCCGCCACCGCCATGACCTCGTTGTCGCAGATGAGGGCCGTGGGCGGGGTGGGCGCGGAGAACAGGCGGCGGGCCGCCTTGGCGCCCTGGCGGTCCGTGAAGTCCGTCGTCACGGAGACCGCGTGCTCCAGGCCGAGGCGCCGCGCCGCCGCCCGCAGCGAGGCGATCCGGCGCGCCGTGTGGGCGAAGCCCGGCGTACCGGCGATGTGACCGATGCGGCGGTGGCCGAGCCCGTACAGGTGGCGGACGATCAGGTCCATCGCGCCCGAGTCGTCGGCCCAGATGTTGGAAAGGCGTGCCTGGCGCGGGAGTTGGGGCGCGCCCGGGTTGCCCGGCGCCTCCATGCCGCCGATGATCACGGCCGGCAGGCCGAGCACCGCGAGGGTCTCGGGGCGCGGGTCCGACACCCGGGGGTCGACCACGATCACGCCGTCGACCCGCCCCTCCGCCCACCAGCGCCGGTAGAGCTCGCACTCCGCCTCGACGTCGTCGACCATCTGGAACACCAGCGCCTGGTCGCGCGGGGCGAGGCTCGCCTGGATGCCCGAGACGAGCTGGAGGAAGAACGACTCCCCGCCCAGGCTGTCCGCCGGGCGGGCCAGCACCATGCCGATCGCGCCCGCGTTCTCGCCGGAGAGCGCCCGCGCGGCGGAGCTGGGCCGCCAGCCGAGCCGGTCCGCGACCCGTATGACCCGGCGGCGGGTCGAATCGGACACGCCGGGGCGGTTGTTGAGCGCGAAGGAGACCGCGCTCGTGGACACCCCGGCCTCTCTGGCCACGTCTTTCATGGTCGGACGGCGGGGCGGCGGCGCATCGCTTTCGATCTCGCTCATGCGCAGATGGTAACGCGGTTTAGTGATCCACGACTAAACCGCGTTAGTCGCTCGGGAATTTTCGGGACTTTAGTCCTTTTTAGCGCCGCTGACCTGGCTGTTTAGTTATTCCAGTCGTTTATTCGGTATTGACGGCCAATAAATGCGCGCTGCATGGTGTGCGGCAACGTCATCGGGACGAGGCGAAGGAGTCAGCCACTCATGTCCATTCATCGCAGTGTCGCGATCCGGACGGCCGTCGGGCTCGGCGCGGCCCTCTCGCTCACCCTGCTCACCGCGTGCGGGGGCGGCGGGGGCGGTGCGGGTTCCTCCACCGACGGCAAGGTCGAGGGCGAGATCAAGTTCCAGACCTGGAACCTCCGCGCCAACTTCAAGGACTACTTCGAAGGCGTCATCAAGGACTTCGAGAAGGCGAACCCCGGCGCCAAGGTGAAGTGGGTCGACCAGCCCGCCGACAACTACGCCGACAAGCTGAGCGCCGACGCCACCGCGGGCACCCTCCCCGATGTCGTGAACCTCTCCCCGGACCTCGCCTATCCGCTCGCCAAGGCGGGCACCCTGCTCAACCTGGACAAGGACAAGGTCGCCGCCAAGTTCAAGCCCGAATACCTGGACGGCGCCTGGCAGGGCTTCGGCATGCCGGGGCTCGACGGCTCGTACGCGTTCCCCTGGTACCTGAACACCGGCCCGCTCTTCTACAACAAGTCGATGTTCAAGGACGCCGGACTCGACCCGGAGAAGGCGCCCAGGACCTTCGACGAACTCTTCGCGGACGCCACGCAGTTGGCCGCCAAGGGCAAGGCCACCCTCGCGCAGCCGCCGACCGTCGAGGACTTCGGTCGCTACGGGGTCGAGATCATGAGCAAGGACGGCACGAAGTTCACCTTCAACGACGCCAAGGGCGTCGAGTTCCTGACGAAGTACCAGACGATGTTCAAGGAGGGCGGGCTGCACAAGCAGGCGCTGACCCTCACCGCCGAGACGGCCGGGCAGAAGTTCCTCCAGCAGGAGGTCGCCATGAACCCGGGCAGCGCCCACGACCTCGACACCTTCAAGAAGAACGCCCCGACGCTCTACAACAGCCTCGGCATCACCGACGTACCGACCAACACCGGCAAGCAGAACATGTACCTCCAGGGTCTCTCGGTCAACTCCCAGAGCAAGAACGCCGCGACCGCCCTCGCCTTCGCGCACTTCGTCACCGACCAGAAGAACCAGGAGGACTTCGGCCACAAGGTCGCCGTCTTCCCCAGCACCAAGGGCTCGCTCGACAAGGAGTACTGGACCAAGGCCGACGGCACCGAGGAGGGCAAGATCCGGGTCGCCTCGGCCAGGATGCTGCCGACCGCCGTCAACTACACGCCGGTGCTGTTCAGCGACGAGATGAAGACGATCCTGCGCAACGAGATCGCCAAGTGCCTCCAGGGCAAGGAGTCCCCGAAGGAGGCCCTGGACAGCGCGGCGAGCCAGATGACCAAGCTGCTCCAGCAGAAGTGACCCGGCGGAACGAGACATGAGCACCTCCACCCCGGCCGTCGCCGCGAAGGGGGCCGCGAGCCGCCCGCGCACCGCCGCCCCCGGCCGGCGCGCGGGCCGCGCCACCGCCCGTACGCACCGGGCCCTCAGCCCCTGGCTGTTCCTGGCCCCCGGCCTCCTGGTCACCCTCGCCTTCAACCTCTACCCGTTCCTCGCCACGGTGTGGAAGTCGTTCACCGACGCCCGCACCCTGACCACCGGCAGCTTCGTCGGCCTCGACAACTTCACCGCGCTCCTGCACGACGACCAGTTCTGGGTCGCCCTGCGCAACAGCGCCCTGTACGTGGTCCTGGTCGTGCCCTGCCTGGTCTTCCTGTCGCTGCTGCTCGCCCTCCTGGTGCAGCGGCACATCCCCGGCATCGCCTTCTTCCGGTCCGCCTACTACACGCCGGTCGTCGCCTCCGTGGTGGTCGTCGCGCTGATGTGGGTGTGGATGCTGGACGACCGCGGCTTCATCAACGGCGTCCTGCGCATGGTGGGCGTCGACCCGGTGCCGTTCCTGTCCGACCAGTGGCTGCTGCTGCTCAGCTCGATGGCCCTGACGGTGTGGAAGGGCCTCGGCTACTACATGATCATTTACCTCGCGGCGCTCGCGAACGTACCCAAGGAGCTGCACGAGGCCGCCGAGGTCGACGGCGCCGGGCCCGTCCGCCGCTTCGTGTCCATCACCATGCCGTCCGTGCGCTCGACGATGGTCCTGGTCGGCGCGCTCTCCGCGGTCTCCGCCTTCAAGGTCTTCACCGAGGTCTTCATGATCGCCGGGCCGACCGGCGGACCCGGCGGCGCCGACACCACGCTCGTCATGCTCATCCAGCGGGCCGGCACCGGCCTCCAGGGCCGCACCGGCTACGCCTCGGCCATGTCGATCGTGCTGTTCCTGCTGACCCTGGTCCTGATGCTCCTCGTGCTGCGGGCCGACCGGAAGGACAAGGACTGATGGCCGCCGCCGCTTCCCCCGCCGCTCCCGCCCGGCCCCGCCGCGGCCGTGTGCCCCGCTGGCGCACCGCCCTGCGGTACGTGACGCTCACGGCCGTCCTGCTGATCATGATCGGCCCGTTCCTGTGGCAGCTGTCCACCTCGCTCAAGGGCACCACCGAGGACATCTACACCTCGCCGCCCCGACTGCTGCCCGAGCACCCCACCTTCGCCAACTACCGGGGCGTCGCGGACATCATCCCGGTCTGGGACTTCATCCTGAACTCCCTGAAGGTCGCCGTCAGCAACGTGGCGACCAACGTCGTCGGCGCCGCGATGGCCGGATACGCGCTCTCCCGGCTCCGCTTCAGGGGCCGCGCCGCCGCCGGGGTCGTCTTCGTGCTCGCCCTGCTGGTGCCGATGGAAGCGATCATGCTGGCCCAGTTCGCCACCATGCGCACGCTGGAGCTCAACAACACCCTGGTCGCCGTGGTGCTGCCCGGCTGCATCGGCGCGATGAACGTGCTCCTGATGCGCAACGCCTTCGACAACATCCCGTACGAGATCGAAGAGGCGGCCATCGTCGACGGCGCCAACGTGTGGCAGCGCTTCACGCGCATCGCGCTGCCCGCCGTGAAGGGCACCCTCGCGGTCGTCGCGATCTTCTCCTTCATGGGCGCCTGGGACGACTTCCTGTGGCCCCTGATCGTGCTGTCCGACTCCGACCACTTCACGCTCACCGTCGGCCTGAACTTCCTCCAGGGCACGTTCTCGAACAACCAGCGCGTGGTCGCGGCGGGCACCATCATCGCCGTCGCTCCGCTGATCGTGATGTTCGCCTGCCTCCAGCGGTTCTTCTTCCGCGGGGTCGGTGAGGGCGCGGTCAAGGGATAGCCCGCGGTCACCGGACCGACGTCAACCCACCCGTCGCAGAACTACCTTGGAGCTCATCCCATGGCAGCCCCGCGCTTCGGCGTCAACTACACGCCCAGCCAAGGCTGGTTCCACCACTGGCTCGACTACGACCCCGACGCGGTGCGGGCCGACCTCGACTCGATCGCCGCGCTCGGCCTCGACCACATACGGGTCTTCCCGCTGTGGCCCTACTTCCAGCCCAACCGGGCCCTGATCCGGCCCCGCGCGGTCGAGCAGCTGGTCGACCTCGCGGACGCCGCCGCCGAACGCGGTCTCGACGTCAACGTCGACGGCCTTCAGGGGCACCTGTCGAGCTTCGACTTCCTGCCCGCCTGGACCCGCACCTGGCACCGCCGCAACCTGTTCACCGACCCCGAGGTGCTCGACGGGCAGGCCGCCTATCTGCGCACCCTGGCCGCCGCCCTCGCCGACCGGCCCAACTTCATCGGCATGACGCTGGGCAACGAGGTCAACCAGTTCTCCGCGGGCCCCCACCCCGACCCCGACCGGGCCACCGAGGCCGAGGTCGACCGGTGGCTGGAGCGGATGCTGGCGGCCTGCGAGGAGGGCGCGCCCGGCAGGCTGCATCTGCACGCCGAGTACGACGCGTGCTGGTACCAGGACGACATGCCCTTCACCCCGGCCCAGGCCGCCCGGCGCGGCGCGGTCACCGCCGTCCACTCCTGGGTCTTCAACGGCACCGCGCAACGCCACGGCCGCCGGTCGGTGGCGACCGAGCACCACGCCGCGTACCTGATCGAGCTGTCCAAGGCCTGGGCCGCCGACCCGCACCGCCCGGTCTGGCTCCAGGAGGTCGGCGCCCCGGCCCCGCTGGTGCCGCCCGCGCACGCCGCCGCCTTCACCGGGGCGACGGTCGAGAACGCCCTGGACTGCCCGGACCTGTGGGGCATCACCTGGTGGTGCTCCCACGACGTCTCGCGCGACCTGGCCGACTTCCCCGAACTCGAATACGGGCTCGGCTTGTTGACCAACGACCGGCGCCCCAAGGACACCGCCCAGGTGCTCGCCCGGACCGCCGCCGCATTCCGTGACGGCGTACGCGCCTACGCCCCCGCGCCCCGCACCACCGCCCTCGTCGTGCCGGACGACCCCGCCGCCCGCTCCGGGTGCGCCCCGGGCGGTCCCGTCTTCGAGGCGTTCTTCCGGCTCACCGCCGACGGCGCCCGCCCCACCACCGTCCTCGCACCCCGCGCCGACGACCGCGCGCACCTCGCCGCGCGCGGCATCACCGAAGTCGTCACCCCCGACCAGGTCCGGTAACGCTCCCGCCAGGAGGCACCCCGTGCACCACCACCCCACCAGACGCGCCGTGGTCCTCGCCGGCGCGGCGGCCGCCCTCACCCCGGCACTGCCCGCCTTCGCCTCAACTCCCGCCGCCGCCAAGGCGGTTCAGCCCTACGCCTCCTACTGGTACCCGGACTCGCTGCCCGCCGGCAGCCCCGGCCCCGGCATCACGTGGCGCAGCCTGAAGGCCTGGCGGAAGGCCACCGACGCCGACCTGGCGTTCAACGCGGCCACCGTGCCGCTCGCCCGGCGCTTCACCCCCACCCCGGCGAACCCGACGGCCCGCGCCGACCAGGCCCGTATCCAGTCGCTCGTCTCGTTCGGCCCCACCTCCGCCAACCCGTCGCAGGGCGCCCCCACCGCCGACTACTACGCCCTCACGCACTGGGCGTACATCGACGAGCTGGTCTTCTGGGGCGGCTCGTCCGGCGAGGGCCTGATCCTCGCGCCGAACGCGCCGGTCGTGGACGCCGCCCATCGGCACGGCGTACGCGTCCTGGGCAACGTCTTCCTGCCTCCGGCGGCGTACGGCGGGCAGCTCCAGTGGACCCGCGACCTGGTCCAGAAGGACGCCTCGGGCCACTACCCGCTGGCTGCCCAGCTCGTCGCGGTCGCCGCCGCGTACGGCTTCGACGGCTGGTTCATCAACGCCGAGACCGACGGCGGGAACACCGCGCTCGCCACCGACATGCTCGGCTTCGTCAAGGAGCTCAAGGCGCTCGGCGCGGCCAGGGGGCAGCGCGTCACCTGGTACGACGCGATGACCGCGAACGGCTCGGTGAGCTGGCAGGGCGCCCTGAACAGCCGGAACCAGGCGTTCTTCGAGGCCGCCGACACCATGTTCCTCGACTTCCGCTGGTCGCCCGGCACCCTCGCCTCGTCCGGCACCAAGGCCGAGGAGCTGGGCCGCGGCCGCTACGCGTTGTGGGCCGGGGTGGACGTCGAGTCCAACGGCTGGGACACCCCGGTGGACTGGGACGCCATCGTCCCCGGCGGCAAACCGCACGTCACCTCGTACGGCTTCTACCGGCCCGAGTGGACCCTGGGCCACCTGCCCGCGAACCGCACGCCCGCAGACTTCCACGCCGCCGACGACCGCTTCTGGACCGGCCCCTCCCTCGACCCGTCGCGGCCCGACACCCAGGCGTCCTGGCGCGCCCCGGCCGTGGCCGTCGCCGACCGCTCCACGGTGAGCGCGCTGCCCTTCGCCACCACCTTCAACACCGGACACGGACTGCGCTGGTACGAGGCGGGCCGGGTGACCTCGCCGACCGGGTGGAACCACCTCGGGCTCCAGGACCGTCTGCCGTCCCGCCGCTGGGCCACCCGGACCACCGGGCAACACCCCACCGTGGCGTTCGACTTCGCGGACGCCTGGCGCGGCGGCAGCAGCCTCCTGGTCTCCGGCGCGCCCGGCGCGCCGGTCACCCTGGACCTGTACGCGACCCGGCTGCCGCTGTGCGCGCGGACCGTCGTCGCACTGACCCACCGCGCCGACACCGACGTCACCGTCGAGCTGGCCGTCGCCACCGCCGAACCCACCGGCCCCGGCGCTCCCCAGCCCTACCGCTACCTGCCCGTGGGCACGCTGAAGGCGGCCGCCGCCTGGACCACCACCGAGCTGCCCCTGACCGGCCCGTCCGGCACCGCACGCGCGATCGGCCTGCGCCTGACGGCATCCGGCGCGCTGAGCTACCGCCTGGGCGCCCTTGCCGTGTACGACAAGCCCGAAGTGCCGCCCGCGCCCGGAGAGTTGAGGGTTGTGGCAGGCTCGGACGGCATGCGTTTCACCTGGCGCCCCGCGCCCCGGCCCGTACGCCACTACGAGCTGCACCGGGTGCTGCCCGACGGCACCCGGCGCTTCCTCGGCGGCACGTGCCAGAGCGCGTACTACGTGCCGGGCCTGGTACCCGAGCGGGGCGAGAAGGCGGCCCGGTTCGAGGTGCGGGCGGTCGGCGAGCTCTACACCGCGTCCGGCCCGGCCGCCGCCACGCACCTCTGGTAGCCCGGGCCCGGACGCCCGCACCAGCCGGACCCACCCCACCCGAAACGGAGCACCCCTCATGCATGACGACCGCGGCCTGGTCGAAGCCCGCCTCAAGCGCGTTCTGGACGAACGCGTCCGCCCCGCCGTGTACCCGGAATCGGTGCCGCTGGAGGTGGCCGTCTGGAACGCGCCGGGTGAGCCGGTACCGGTCGAGGAGGGGCTGGCCGCGCCGGTGACGCCGGTCGCGGTCGGCGATCCGTGGGGCCCGCCCTGGGGTACGAGCTGGTTCCGGGTGACCGGGACCGTGCCCGAGGAGTGGGCCGGGAGGACGGTGGAGGCGATCCTCGACCTCGGCTTCGACGAGAACATGCCCGGCTTCCAGTGCGAGGGCCTGGTCTACCGGCCCGACGGCACCCCGGTGAAGGGGCTCAACCCGCGCAACCAGTGGGTGCGCGTGGGAGCCCCGGTCGACGGCGGCGAAGAGGTGCGCCTGCACATCGAGGCCGCCTCCAACCCGGTCCTGCTCGACTACCACCCCTTCGTGCCGACCCGGCTCGGCGACATCGAGACCTCGCACCGCGAGCCGCTGTACAAGCTGGCCCGCATGGACCTCGCCGTCTTCGACGAGACGGTGTGGCGCCTGGTCATCGACCTGGAGGTGCTCGGCGAGCTGATGCAGGAGCTGCCCGTCGATTCGGGCCGACGCTGGGACGTCCTGCGCGCGGTGGACCGGGCCCTCGACGCGCTCGACCTCCAGGACGTCAACGGCACGGCCGCGGCCGCCCGTTCGGAACTGACCGAGGTCCTGGCCTCGCCCGCCGAACCGTCCGCGCACCGGATCAGCGCGGTGGGCCACGCCCACATCGACTCGGCGTGGCTGTGGCCGCTGCGCGAGACGGTGCGCAAGGTGGCGCGTACGACGTCCAACATGACGGCGCTCCTGGACGACGAGCCCGAGTTCGTCTTCGCGATGTCCCAGGCCCAGCAGTGGGCGTGGATCAAGGAGCACCGGCCGGAGGTGTGGGCGAAGGTGGTCAAGGCGGTGGCCGACGGCCGGTTCGTCCCGGCCGGCGGCATGTGGGTGGAGGCCGACACCAACATGCCGGGCTCCGAGGCGATGGCCCGGCAGTTCGTGCACGGGAAGCGGTTCTTCATCGACGAGTTCGGCGTGGAGAACGACGAGGCGTGGCTGCCCGACACCTTCGGCTTCGCGGCGGGGCTCCCGCAGATCATCAAGGCGGCCGGGTCGAAGTGGCTGCTCACCCAGAAGATCTCCTGGTCCCAGACCAACAAGTTCCCGCACCACACCTTCCAGTGGGAGGGCATCGACGGCACCCGGATCTTCACCCACTTCCCGCCCGTCGACACGTACAACTGCGCCATGAAGGGCGGCGAGATCGCCCACGCGGCCAAGAACTTCAAGGACAAGGGGGTCGCCCGGCATTCGCTGGCGCCGACCGGCTGGGGTGACGGGGGCGGCGGCACCACCCGCGAGATGATCGCCAAGGCGGCCCGCCTGAAGGACCTGGAGGGCAGCGCGCAGGTGGTCTGGGAGACCCCGGCGGAGTTCTTCACGAAGGCGGAGGCCGAGTACGCGAACCCGCCGGTGTGGGTGGGGGAGCTGTACCTCGAACTGCACCGGGCGACGCTGACCAGCCAGGCCAAGACGAAGCAGGGCAACCGCAGGAGCGAACACCTGCTGCGGGAGGCCGAGTTGTGGTCGGCGACGGCCGCGGTGCGCGTGGAGGGGTTCGCCTACCCGTACGCGGACCTGGACCGCGTCTGGAAGACGGTGCTGCTGCACCAGTTCCACGACATCCTGCCCGGCTCGTCGATCGCGTGGGTGCACCGGGAGGCGGAGAAGACGTACGCGGCGGTCGCGGCCGAGCTGACGGGCCTCGTCGAGAAGGCCCAGCGCGCGCTGGCCGGGGAGGGAACGCAGCCCCTGGTCTTCAACGCGACCCCGCACACCCGGCACGGCGTGGCGGCCGGAGGCGCGGCGGTACCGGCGAAGGAAGCGGGTTCGGAGCTGTCGGGCCGGCCGGACGGCGGCTTCGTGCTCTCCAACGGGCTGCTGCGGATCGAGATCGACGGGCGGGGCCTGGTGGTCTCGGCGTACGACATCGCGGCGGGCCGCGAGGCCATCGCGCCGGACCGCCCGGCGAACCTGCTCCAGCTGCACCCCGATTTCCCGAACATGTGGGACGCCTGGGACGTGGACGCGTTCTACCGCAACACGGTGACGGACCTGATCGAGGCGGACGAGGTGGCGCCCGGGGAGGGCGCGTCGGTCCGGGTGGTCCGCTCGTTCGGGTCGTCGCGCGTGACCCAGGTCCTGACGCTCGCGCCGGGCTCGTCCCGCCTGGACATCCTCACGGAGGTGGACTGGCACGAGACGGAGAAGTTCCTGAAGCTGGCCTTCCCGCTGGACGTGCACGCGGAGCGGTACGCGTCGGAGACCCAGTTCGGCCACTTCTACCGGGCGACCCACACCAACACGAGCTGGGAGGCGGCCAAGTTCGAGGCGTGCAACCACCGCTTCGTGCACCTGGAGGAGCCGGGCTGGGGCGTGGCCCTGGTCACCGACTCGACGTACGGCCACGACGTGACGCGCACGGTGCGCCCCGAGGACGCGGGCACGACCACCACCCTGCGGGTCTCCCTGCTGCGCGCCCCGCGCTTCCCCGACCCCGAGACCGACCAGGGCCTGCACCGGTTCCGCCACGCGCTGGTGCCGGGCGCGACGATCGGCGACGCGGTGCGGGAGGGGTACGGGGTGAACCTGCCCGAGCGGGCCGTGCCGGGCGCGGGTCCCGTCGAGCCCTTGGTGGCGGTCGACAACGACGCCGTGGTGGTCACCGCGGTGAAGCTGGCGGACGACGGGAGCGGGGACGTGGTGGTCCGCTTCCACGAGGCGCGCGGCGGACGGGCCCGTGCCAGGCTGATGCTGGGCTTCGCGACGGCGTCCTTCACACCGACCGACCTTCTCGAACGCCCCCTGGGCGAGCCGGAGTCGACCGAGGGCCTGGTGGAGGTGGCCCTGCGGCCGTTCGAACTGCGCACGCTGCGGTTCCGCCGGGGCTGACCCCCTGAGCTCACCGCCTCGGCCCGCCCTCCGTCGAGGGCGGGCCTTCGGCTGATCGTCGGTCGCTCCGGTTGAGCGGGCGCGGCCCGGCCCCCGAGTCCTACGGAGCCCTCACACCGGCCGGAACCACACCGTGGCCAGCGGCGGCAGTGTGAGGGAGAGGGACACCGGGTGGCCGTGGGAGGCGATCGGCTCCGGCTTGAGGGGGTCGGGGTTGCCCACGCCTCCGCCGCCGTAGCGGGACTCGTCCGTGTTCAGGATCTCCTGCCAGGCCCCGGGCACCTCGGGCACGCCGAGCCGGTACTCCGCCCGCACCACCGGGGAGAAGTTGGAGACCGAGAGCAGCGGCGCGCCCTCCGCGTCACGCCGGACGAAGGCGAACACGTTGTCCTCCGCCGCGTCGCCCGCCACCCAGGAGAAGCCCGCCGGGTCCGTGTCGCGCTGCCACAGGGCGGGCTGCGCCTCGTAGATCCGGTTCAGGTCGCGGACCAGGTCGCGTACGCCCCGGTGGTCCGGCTCGGCGCTGTACGACGGATCGAGCAGCCACCAGTCCGGGCCGTGGCCCTCCGACCACTCCGCTCCCTGCGCGAACTCCTGCCCCATGAAAAGCAGTTGCTTGCCCGGGTGGGACCACATGAAGCCCAGGTAGGCGCGGTGGGTGGCGCGCTGCTGCCACCAGTCGCCGGGCATCTTGGAGACGAGGGCCCGCTTGCCGTGGACCACCTCGTCGTGCGAGATCGGCAGCACGTAGTTCTCGCTGTACGCGTACACCATCGAGAACGTCATCTCGCTGTGGTGGTACTTGCGGTGCACCGGCTCGTGCTGGACGTAGCCCAGCGAGTCGTGCATCCAGCCCATGTTCCACTTCAGGCCGAAGCCCAGGCCCCCGTGGTCGGTGGGGCGGGTCACGCCGTCCCACGCCGTCGACTCCTCGGCGATGGTCACCACGCCGGGGCAGCGCCGGTAGACCGTCGCGTTCATCTCCTGGAGGAAGGCCACCGCGTCCAGGTTCTCGCGGCCGCCGTGCTCGTTGGGGCTCCACTCGCCGTCCTCGCGCGAGTAGTCCAGGTAGAGCATGGACGCCACCGCGTCCACCCGCAGGCCGTCGACGTGGAACTCCTCGCACCAGTACGTCGCGTTGGCCACCAGGAAGTTGCGGACCTCCTTGCGGCCGTAGTCGAATTCGAGCGTGCCCCAGTCGGGGTGCTCGGCGCGCGTCGGGTCCTCGTGCTCGTACAGGGTGCGCCCGTCGAACCGCGCGAGCGCCCAGTCGTCCTTGGGGAAGTGGGCCGGCACCCAGTCCACGATCACGCCGATGCCCGCCTCGTGCAGCGCGTCCACCAGGTGGCGGAAGTCGTCGGGCGTCCCCATCCGGGACGTGGGGGCGTAGAAGCCCGTCACCTGGTAGCCCCAGGACCCGCCGAAGGGGTGCTCCGCCACCGGCAGGAACTCGACGTGCGTGAAGCCCAGGTCCTTGACGTAGGTCGGGAGCTGGTCCGCGAGTTGACGGTACGTCAGGCGCGGTCGCCAGGAAGCCAGATGGACCTCGTACACCGAGAACGGGGCCTCGTGCACCGGGCGGGCGGTCCTGCGGGCCATCCAGTCCTGGTCCCGCCAGACGTGGTGCGACTCGGTGACGATCGAGGCGTTGGCGGGCGGCACCTCCGTGCGCCGGGCCATCGGGTCGGCCCGCAGGGTGTGGCTCCCGTCGGGGCGCATGATGTCGAACTTGTACAACGTTCCGTCGCCCAGGCCGGGCAGGAACAGCTCCCACACGCCGGTCGAGCCGAGCGAGCGCATGGGGTACGCGGTGCCGTCCCAGTAGCAGAAGTCGCCGGTGACCCGGACGCCCTGGGCGTTCGGCGCCCACACGGTGAACCGGGTGCCCGTCACGCCCTGGTGGGCCATCGGGCGGGCGCCGAGCGCCGTCCACAGCTCCTCGTGCCGCCCTTCGCCGATCAGGTGCAGGTCGAGGTCGCCGAGCGAGGGCAGGAAGCGGTACGGGTCCTGCACCTCAATCTCGGCGTCCTCGTAGGTGACCAGCAGGGTGTAGTCCGGGATCTCGCGCAGCGGCAGCACCCCGGAGAAGAGGCCGTCGCCGTCGTCGTGCAGCTCGGCCCGCAGGCCCTTGCCGAGCACGGTCACGGCCTGCGCGTACGGGCGCAGCGCCCGGAACGCCACCCCGCCGCGCACCGGATGCGCGCCGAGCAGGGCGTGCGGGTCGTGGTGGCCGCCGGCGAGCAGGCGGGCCCGGTCCGCGGCGGCGAGGGCGGGCGCGGGGCGTACGCCACGACTCGCCGCCCGGCGCGGCGCGGGCGGCGCCTTGGCGGGCTTCTCCGCCGGCGCCGCGGTCTTGGCGGTGCGAGGGGCGGGTTCGGAGGAGTTGCGGGCGGGGCGGGGGGTCACGGGGTGGGCCTCCTCAAGTGACGTCGTGCACGGGTGAGTTCAGGACCCGGCCAGACGGCGGATCGCCGCCATGGGCACGGGCAGCCAGTCGGGGCGGTGCCGGGCCTCGTAGAGCACCTCGTACACCGCCTTGTCGGTCTCGTACGCGCGCAGCAGCTCGGGCGAATCGCGGGGGTCGGAGCCCGACCGCGCCGCGTAGCCCGCGCAGTACGCGGCCCGGCACTCGGTCGCCCAGCGCGGGTTCGCCGGGCGCGCGGAGCACGACGCGTAGTCGAAGGAGCGCAGCATGCCCGCGACGTCGCGGACGGGGGGCTGGGGGCGGCGGCGCTCGGCGAGCGGGCGGGCCGGCTCGCCCTCGAAGTCGATCACCGACCAGGGTCCGTCGGCGGGCCGCAGGGCCTGGCCCAGGTGGAGGTCGCCGTGCACGCGCTGGGCCGAGCCCGCCGAATCGAGGGCCGCGACCGCCTCGAACGCCGCGCGCAGGCCCGGCACATGGGGGGCGAGCGCGGGCACCGCCTGGGCGGTGGACTCCAGGCGCTCGGTCATCGCTGCCGCGATCAGCGCCGTCTGCGGGCGGCCGAGGGTGATCGGCGCGAAGGCGTCCGCGAGGGCGAGGTGCACCTCGGCGGTGGCCCGCCCGAGTTCGTACGCCTCCTCCGTGAAGGGGCGTCCCTCGGCGAGCGAGGCGAGCGCCAGGGTCCAGCCGTCCTCGGCGCCGCGCAGGAACGGCTGGAGCACGCCGAGGGTCGCGTCCTGGGGCTCGGAGGTGCGGAACCAGGCGGCGGGCGCGGGCACCCGGTCGCAGCCCTGGCGGGCCAGCGCCCACGGCAGCTCCAGGTCCGGATTGACACCCGGCTGCACCCGGCGGAACACCTTCAGGATGAACGTATCTCCGTACACGAGCGAGGAGTTGGACTGTTCCACCCCGAGCAGCCGCGGTGCCAGGCCCGGCGGGACCCGCACGTCCGGGGCGTGCTCGAAGCTCAGCGGGCCCACCGAGCCGGGGGTGCGCAGCCGCTCCAGGAGCAGCGCCGCGGACTGCGGGTCCTGGAGGGCGTCGTAGACCGTGCGCCCGGCCAGCGGTCCGTGGTTCGCGCGGCCGATCAGGGCGGGGGCGAGCCGGGGCGGCAGCTGGTCGCGCACCCCGAGCAGGAGCTGGTAGCAGTCGGCGGGCGCGGCAGCGGCCTCGGCGGGGACCGGCGGCGGCGCGTGCTCGGTGCGGACCAGCAGGTGCAGGAAGCCGGGCAGCAGCTCGGTCGCGGTGAGCAGCGCGAAGTCCGTGACGGGACGGCCCTTGCCCGCGAACCAGCGCTGCCGGGGCAGCCATTCGTGCAGGAGCGGGGCGAGCGAGGTCAGCAGCCGGGTGAGGGGAAGGCCGGTGGTACGGGGCGGTGCGGCCTTGGGCATGGCGGCGCATCCTTTCCCCGGGCACACATCGAATTGCGCAGAGTGTCCCGGATTGCAACAGAAGCTGTCCGGCGGCGCGCGGGGTTCGGGGTTCAGAGTGCCCCGGGCGAAGCGGCCGAAACCGCCCCGCCCCGGGCTGCGGGTCAGGCGGCTGCGGGGTCCTTCCGCAACCGGAACCAGTAGAAGCCGTGGCCGGCCAGGGTGAGCAGATACGGCCATTCGCCGATCGCCGGGAAGCGCACCCCGCCGATCAGCTCGACCGGATGCATCCCGTTGAACGCCCTCAGGTCCAGCTCGGTGGGCTGCGGGAAGCGCGAGAAGTTGTGCACGCACAGCACCAGGTCGTCCCGGCGCTCGCGCAGGAACGCGAGGACGGCCGGGTTCGACGACATCAGCTCGGTGTACGAGCCGAGCCCGAAGGCGGGGTTCTGCTTGCGGATCTCGATCATCCGCCGGGTCCAGTGGAGCAGCGAGGACGGCGAGGCCATGGCCGCCTCGACGTTGGTCACCTGGTAGCCGTAGACCGGGTCCATGATCGTGGGCAGATAGAGCCGGCCCGGGTCGCACGAGGAGAAGCCCGCGTTGCGGTCCGGGGTCCACTGCATCGGCGTGCGCACCGCGTCGCGGTCGCCGAGCCAGATGTTGTCGCCCATCCCGATCTCGTCGCCGTAGTAGAGGATCGGCGAGCCGGGCAGCGAGAGCAGCAGCGCGGTGAACAGCTCGATCTGGTTGCGGTCGTTGTCGAGCAGCGGGGCGAGCCGGCGCCGGATGCCGATGTTGGCCCGCATCCGGGGGTCCTTGGCGTACTCGGCGTACATGTAGTCACGCTCTTCGTCCGTGACCATTTCGAGGGTCAGCTCGTCGTGGTTGCGCAGGAAGATGCCCCACTGGGCGTTGCGCGGGATGGCCGGGGTCTTGGCCAGGATTTCGGAGACGGGGTAGCGCGACTCGCGCCGCACGGCCATGAAGATGCGCGGCATCACCGGGAAGTGGAACGCCATGTGGCACTCGTCGCCGCCCTTGGCGTAGTCGCCGAAGTAGTCGACGACGTCCTCGGGCCACTGGTTGGCCTCGGCGAGCAGCACCGTGTCCGGGTAGCTGGCGTCGATCTCGGCGCGCAGCCGCTTGAGGAACTCATGCGTTGGCGGAAGGTTTTCGCAGTTGGTTCCCTCCTCCTGGTACAGGTAGGGCACCGCGTCGAGGCGGAAGCCGTCGATGCCCAGGTCGAGCCAGAAGCGCAGCGCGGAGACGATCTCCTCCTGCACGGCCGGGTTCTCGTAGTTGAGGTCGGGCTGGTGCGAGAAGAAGCGGTGCCAGTAGTACTGCTTGCGGACCGGGTCGAAGGTCCAGTTGGAGGTCTCGGTGTCGACGAAGATGATCCGGGCGTCCTGGAACTGCTTGTCGTCGTCGGCCCAGACGTAGTAGTCGCCGTAGGGGCCCTGCGGGTCCTTGCGCGACTCCTGGAACCACTCGTGCTGGTCGCTGGTGTGGTTCATCACGAAGTCGATGATCACGCGCATGCCGCGCTGGTGGGCGGCGTCCACGAACTCCACGAAGTCGGCGAGGTCGCCGAACTCGGGCAGGACGGCCGTGTAGTCCGAGACGTCGTAGCCGCCGTCCCGCAGCGGGGATTTGAAGAACGGCGGCAGCCAGAGGCAGTCGACGCCCAGCCATTGGAGATAGTCCAGCTTGGCGGTGATGCCCTTGAGATCCCCTACGCCGTCGCCGTTGCTGTCCTGGAAGGACCGCACGAGCACCTCGTAGAACACCGCTCGCTTGAACCACTCGGGGTCGCGGTCCTTGGCGGGGGTGTCCTCGAAGGTGTCGTGGACGGGCTCGTTGACGATCATGGTGTGGGTGACCCTCCGATCGGCGGGGACGGTCGCAGGACCAGGATGTGCGCGGGCGCTCGGCCCGGCTCCAGACGCACGTAATTGGTCCTGCCCCAGTGGTAGGTCTCGCCGGTGAGCTCGTCGCGCACCGGGACGGACTCGTCCCACGCGAGGCCGAGTGCCGGCATGTCCAACGAGACCGTGGCCTCCTGGGTGTGGTGGGGGTCGAGGTTGGCGACCACCACAACGGTGTTCGACCCCGCCCGCTTGCTGTAGGCGATCAGCGCGTCGTTCCCGGTGTCGTGGAAGTGGACCGAGCGCAGCTGCCGCAGCGCCGGATGGCGGCGCCTGATGCGGTTGAGCGCGGTGATCAGCGGGGCGATGGAGCGGCCCTCGCGCTCGGCCGACTCCCAGTCGCGGGGCCGTAGTTGGTACTTCTCCGAGTCCAGGTACTCCTCGCTGCCGGGCTTGGCCGGGGTGTTCTCGCACAGTTCGTATCCGGCGTAGACACCCCACGACGGCGAGAGCGTGGCGGCGAGCACCGCCCGCACCTCGAAGGCGGGACGGCCGCCCTCCTGGAGGTAGGCGTGCAGGATGTCGGGGGTGTTCACGAAGAAATTGGGCCGCATGTACGGCGCGGACTCGCCCGCCAGTTCGGTGACGTACTCGGTGAGCTCGTGCCGGGTGTTGCGCCAGGTGAAGTAGGTGTACGACTGCTGGAAGCCGATCTTGGCCAGGGTCTGCATCATCGCGGGCCGGGTGAAGGCCTCGGCCAGGAAGATCACGTCCGGGTCGGTGCCGTTGATCTCTGCGATGACCTGCTCCCAGAAGACGACCGGCTTGGTGTGGGGGTTGTCGACGCGGAAGATCCGTACTCCGTGCCCCATCCAGAACCGCAGCAGCCGCACCGTCTCCTCGATCAGGCCGGGCATGTCCCGGTCGAAGGCGATCGGGTAGATGTCCTGGTACTTCTTGGGCGGGTTCTCGGCGTACGCGATCGTGCCGTCGGCCCGGTGGTGGAACCACTCGGGGTGCTTGTCGACCCAGGGGTGGTCGGGGGAGCACTGGAGGGCGAAGTCGAGCGCGACCTCCAGGCGCAGGTCGCGGGCGGCGGCCACGAAGTCGTCGAAGTCGTCGAGGGTGCCGAGGTCGGGGTGGACGGCGTCGTGCCCGCCATCGGGCGAGCCGATCGCCCAGGGCACCCCGACGTCCCAACGCCCCGCCTTCAGGCTGTTGTTGGGGCCCTTGCGGTAGGTGGTGCCAATGGGATGGATGGGCGGCAGATAGACCACGTCGAAGCCCATCGCGGCGATGGCGGGAAGCCGCTCGGCCGCGGTGCGGAAGGTGCCGGAGACCGGCTTGCCGCGTTTCTTGAGGACGGCGCCCTCCGAGCGCGGGAACAGCTCGTACCAGGAGCCGAACAGGGCGCGCTCGCGCTCGACGAGCAGGGGCATCGGGGGAGAGGCCGTGACGAGCTCGCGCAGCGGGTGGTCCGCGAGGGCGGCCTCCGCCTCCGGGGCGCGGGCCGCGGCGAGCCGCTCCGCGGGGGCCCGGCCGGTGTCCCGCAGGGCGTCCGCCACGGCCAGAACCGCCTCGCGCCGCCCCTTGGCCTTGGGCACCCCGGCCGCGGCCCGCTCGTACAGCGCGGCGCCCTCGGCGAGCACCAGCTCGGTGTCGATGCCGGCCGGGATCTTGATGTGGGCGTGGTGGAGCCAGGTGGCGACCGGGTCGCCCCAGGCCTCCACGGTGTAGGTCCACCTGCCCTCGGCGTCCGGGGTGACCTCGGCTCCCCAGCGGTCGGTGCCGGGGGCGAGCTCGCGCATCGGGGTGAAGGGCCCGGCCCGCCCTCCCGGGTCGCGCAGCACGACATTGGCCGCGACGGCGTCGTGGCCCTCGCGGAAGACGGTGGCGGTGACCTGGAAGCTCTCGCCGGCCACCGCCTTGGCGGGCCGGGTGCCGCACTCGACGGCGGGGCGTACGTCGAGCACGGGGATGCGGCCGATTGACGGGTTCGGGTTCACGGGCTCACCTGCGGGTGATTGGTAGGGTTTGCCGCGTTTGCGGGAATCTGTCCTTTTTAACTGCTCCGTTGACGGCTGACCGGCTGCGGGCATGGCCGCTCCTGTCCGCGTTCACTCGAATGGCGTGCGGGAGGGACTGCGGGACTGTGTTACCGAGTGAGCCTTCCACGGTGTACGGGTGGGCATTCCGGCGGTTTGTTAACTACCTGCGCGTAACGGTTCAGACAAGGAGACCGCCGCGCCTTTCGTGGACAGCGGCGCAAACTTTGCCTACCCGTAGGTCAGGTGAGACGGCGTCAGGACGGGCGCCGGACCCGGAAGCGGAATCCGTGGGGCGGGGCCGCGAGGCGCTGTGGTTGACGGGGCGCGTCGGCACTACCTTCGGGAGTGAAGGAGGGGCGCACATCGCGGTGTGCCCACCCCGGTACGTATCTCCCCTGCGAAGGTGGAAGCGTGAAGGCAATCCGTCGATTCACCGTGCGCCCTGTCCTGCCCGACGCCCTCCGGCCGCTGAGTGATCTCGCGCGCAATCTGCGCTGGTCCTGGCACACGGAGACCCGAGAACTCTTCCAGGCCGTGGACCCCGAGGGCTGGCGGGCGGCGGGTGAGGACCCCGTGCGGCTGCTCGGCGCCGTCAGCGCCGCCCGGCTCGACTCGCTCGCCCAGGACCGCCGCTTCCTGCGCAGACTCACCGCCGCCTCCGACGACCTCGACGACTATCTGCACGGCCGCCGCTGGTACCAGGACCAGGGCGGTGAACTCCCGTCCGCCATCGGCTACTTCTCGCCCGAGTTCGGCATCACCGCGGCGCTGCCGCAGTACTCCGGCGGCCTCGGCATCCTCGCCGGGGACCACCTCAAATCCGCCAGCGACCTCGGCGTACCGCTCATCGGGGTCGGCCTCCTCTACCGGCACGGCTACTTCCGCCAGTCCCTCTCGCGGGACGGCTGGCAGCAGGAGCACTACCCCCTGCTCGACCCCAACGAGCTGCCCGTCTCGCTGCTGCGGGAGGAGGACGGCGCCCCGGTCAGGGTTCCGCTCGCGCTGCCCGGCGGCCGCGCCCTGCACGCCACCGTCTGGCAGGCCCGGGTCGGCCGGGTCCCCCTGCTCATGCTCGACTCGGACGTCGAGGAGAACGCTCCCGGCGAGCGCGACGTAACCGACCGGCTGTACGGCGGCGGCAGCGAGCACCGGCTGCTCCAGGAGATGCTGCTCGGCATCGGCGGCGTACGGGCGGTGCGCACGTACTGCCGCCTCACCGGCCACCCGGCCCCCGAGGTGTTCCACACCAACGAGGGCCACGCGGGCTTCCTCGGGCTCGAACGGATCCGGGAACTCGCGGGCGAGGGGCTGGAATTCGACGCCGCGCTCGAAGCGGTGCGCGCCGGGACCGTGTTCACCACCCACACCCCGGTGCCGGCCGGAATCGACCGCTTCGACCGCGAGCTGGTCGCCCGCCACCTCGGCGACGACGGCGAGCTGCCCGGGGTGCCCGTCGAGAAGATCCTCCAGCTCGGCATGGAGACCTACCCCGGCGGCGAGCCGAACCTCTTCAACATGGCCGTGATGGGACTGCGGCTCGCCCAGCGGGCCAACGGCGTGTCCACCCTGCACGGCGCGGTCAGCCGCGAGATGTTCGCGGGCCTGTGGCCGGGCTTCGACGCCCAGGAGGTGCCCATCACCTCCGTCACCAACGGCGTGCACGCTCCGACCTGGGTCGCGCCCGAGGTCTTCCGGCTCGGCGCCCGGCAGATCGGGCCGGGCCGTACCGAGGACGCCCTGACCGTGGGCGGCTCGGACCGCTGGGACGCGGTCACCGACATCCCGGACGCCGAGATCTGGGAGCTGCGCCGGGAACTGCGCGAGCAACTGGTCATCGAGGCCCGCGAGCGGCTGCGCGCCTCGTGGCGCCAGCGCGGCGCGGGCACGGCCGAACTCGGCTGGATCGACGGGGTGTTGAACCCGGACGTCCTCACCATCGGCTTCGCCCGGCGGGTGCCCTCCTACAAGCGGCTCACGCTGATGCTGCGCGACCGGGACCGGCTGATGGAGCTGCTGCTGCATCCGACCCGGCCGGTGCAGATCGTCGTCGCGGGCAAGGCACACCCCGCCGACGACGGCGGCAAGCGGCTCGTGCGGGAGCTGGTGAAGTTCGCCGACGACCCGCGGGTGCGCCACCGGATCGTGTTCCTGCCCGACTACGGCATGGCCATGGCGCAGAAGCTCTACCCGGGCTGCGACGTGTGGCTCAACAACCCGCTGCGCCCGCTGGAGGCCTGCGGCACGAGCGGCATGAAGGCGGCCCTCAACGGCTGCCTCAACCTCTCGGTCCTGGACGGCTGGTGGGACGAGTGGTTCGAGCCCGACTTCGGCTGGGCCATCCCCACCGCCGACGGCGCCGCGACCGACGAGGACCGCCGCGACGAGCTGGAGGCCAACGCGCTGTACGACCTCATCGAGGACCGGGTCGCGCCGCGCTTCTACGACCGGGGCCCGGCCGGGCTGCCCGACCGCTGGATCGAGATGGTCCGCCAGACCCTCACCACCCTGGGCCCGAAGGTGCTCGCGGGGCGGATGGTGCGGGAGTACGTGACCCGGCTGTACGCGCCCGCCGCCGCGGCCCACCGGGCCCTCGACCCGGTCACGGCGGGGGAGTTGGCGCAGTGGAAGGCGCGGGTCCGCGGCGCCTGGCCGAAAGTCGCCGTCGACCACGTCGAGGCGCTGGCGCCCGCGGCCGCGGCGCCCAACGGCACCGCCGAGCTCGGCTCCACGCTCGCCCTGCGGGTGCGGGTCGCGCTCGGCGACCTTGTGCCCGACGACGTGGAGGTGCAGGCGGTGGCCGGCCGGGTGGACGCGGCCGACGCCATCGCGGAGGCGGCGACCTTCCCACTGAAACCGGCGGGCGGCCCCGATCTGGAGGGCCGCTGGATGTACGAGGGGCCTCTCGCGCTCGACCGCACGGGACCGTTCGGCTACACCGTCCGGGTGCTGCCGGCCCACCGCCATCTGGCGACGCACGCGGAGCTGGGCCTGGTGGCGGGCCCGACCGAGGCGACCGGGGAGGGCGCGGGCGTGCTCATGCGCTGAGCCCGGGCCGCTGCCGGGTGGCGCGTACGGCCGCGGACATGGGCGGTGCCCGGAGCCTCATGGGCTCCGGGCACCTTCACTTTCCGGCCAGCCGCCTGGTCAGAAGGTGAGCTTCCAGAGGGCGGACCTCACGGCGTTCGCGGGTCCGGGTTCGTGGAAGGCGGGTGGTTCAGAAGGACAGCTTGAAGTCGGTGATGGTGCCGACGTCGTAGCGGGCCTTGTCCTGGACCTTGAGCTTCCAGGTGCCGTTCGCCGGGACGCTGGAGGCGTTCACGGTGTACGTCTTGTCCAGGTTCTGCGTGGAGTCCGAAGAAGAGCTCTTCAGCCGGAACGAGGTGCCGTTCGGGGCCACGAGGTCGATCTGGAGGTCACCGATGTAGGTGTGGGTGATCTTGACGCCGACCTGGAGGGCGGACGGCGCGTTGCCGGTGATGCCCGAGACGGTGACCGGGTCGGTGACCGCGGCGCCCGGGTAGTCCGGGATGGCCACCTGGGCCGTGCTCTCGAAGACCTTGCCACCGGGGTTGCCGCCGCCGGCGCGGGCGCCGACGTTGATGGCCGCCCAGGCGTTGGTGACGTTGGTGACCTCGGCGCTGTTCGCCCCGTACAGCTCGGTGGCCGCGGCGATGGTACCCGCGCGGGCCCCCGCGTAGTCCGTGCTGGAGTTGAACTTGGTGGTGAGCGCCTTGTACCAGATCAGCTGGGCCTTGTCGCGGCCGATGGCGGTGACGGGCAGGCCGTCGGAGGTCGGCGAGTCGTAGCTCACGCCGTTGATGACCTTGGCGCCGCTGCCCTCGGAGGCCAGGTAGAACCAGTGGTTCGCCGGGCCCGAGGAGTAGTGGACGTCGAGGTTGCCGACGCCGGAGTACCAGCTGTCAGCGGAACCGCCGTCCTTGCTCGGCTTGTCCATGTAGCGCAGCGGGGTGCCGTCACCGTTGATGTTGATCTTCTCGCCGATGAGGTAGTCACCCGGGTCCGAGGGGTTGTTCGCGTAGAACTCCACGGAGGTGCCCATGATGTCGGAGGTCGCCTCGTTGAGGCCGCCCGACTCGTCGGCGTAGTTGAGGCCCGCGGTGGCCGCCGTGACGCCGTGCGACATCTCGTGGCCCGCCACGTCGAGCGAGGTCAGCGGGTCGTTGTCGCCCGCGCCGTCGCCGTACGTCATGCAGAAGCAGCTGTCGTCCCAGAACGCGTTCACGTACGCGTTGCCGTAGTGGACGCGGGAGTACGCGCCGACGCCGTCGCCGCGGATGCCGCTGCGGCCGAAGACGTTCTTGTAGAAGTCCCAGGTCACCCCGGCGCCGTAGGCGGCGTCCGCGCCGGCGGTCGCGGCGTTGGAGTTGGTGCCGTCGCCCCAGGTGTCGTTGTTCTGCGTGAACAGCGAGCCGGTGCCCGACGTGCCGTGGTTCAGGTTGTACGTCTTGTGGCCGCCGCGCGGGGTGTCGGTCAGGGTGTAACTCGACCCGGACTGCGTCGTGTTGAGGCTGACCTGGCCGCTGTAGTGGGTGTTGCCGACACCGGTCTCGATGCCCTGCCACTGGTGCAGCTTGGCGCCCGTCCTGGCGTCCGTGATGACGTGCAGCTGGTTCGGGGTGCCGTCGTCCTGAAGGCCGCCCACGATCGTCTCGTACGCGAGGGTCGGCGCGCCCTTGACCATCCAGATGACCTTGCGGGCGCTGTCGGCCTTGTCCGCCTTGGAACCCGCGGCCTTGGCGGCCTTGAGCGCCTGGCCCTCGGCGGTGGCCGGGGCGTTGGCCGGGGCGGCGGTGGAGATGCCCTTCAGCTGGGCGCTGTTGGCCTTGGCGACGTTCTTCGTCTTGCCGGCCGCGGTGTCGACCATCAGGTCGCCGCCGAGCACGGGCAGACCGTCGTAGGTGCGCTCGTAGCGGGTGTGCGTGGTGCCGTCCTGGTCCTTGGACACATCGTGGACGACGAGCTTCTCCTGCGCGCCCAGGCCGAGTTCCTTGGCGGTGGCGGCGGTGGTGGCGTTCGCCTGGCGTATGAGCTCGGCGCGCTGGGAGGGGCTGAGACTCGCGGGCAGGGCGCCCGGGTTGCGTACCGCCTGGGCCTTGAGGGCCGTGGTGGTCGCGGAGTCGTCGGGGCGTGCGCTGGCGCTACCTGCCTGGACGCCGACACTGAGCATGGCGGCTGCGGCGATCAGGGCGCCGGTGGCGGTGGCACGACGACGGTGCGTGGATCTCACGCGAACTCCTTCTGCGAGGGGGTTCCGGCCGACTGGGTGGGGTCGGCCGGGCAGAGCAAAGCGGAGCGGGTGCGGCACCTGAGCGTGCTGCGTGAAAACGGTGTGCGTGGAACGGGGAGAGCGTGCCAGCAGATGAGAACTGGTGTCAGGAGCGCGTCAAGAAGTTGGCCGAAACACGTCCGTTGTCCGAAGGGCGCCGTTCGTTAACCGGACGTTTCGGCAATGATGACGGCGATGCCGTCCAGAAGTCGTTCGAGCCCGAAACCGAAGAGGGAGTCCAAGTCCATCGTGAACGGCTCATGTTCGAAGATCGTGCTCAGCACGGGGTAGGCGCCGCCCGACACGATGGCCGCAAACCGACGCCCGTTGCGGTCCATCCACTCGTCGTTGGAGACCCCGGTGTCCTGGAGGGCGTTGCCCTCCAACTCCATGGCCACGCCGAGACCCTGGACGAACGCGATCAGCACCAGATGGGCGTGCATGACGTGGTGCACGCCCAGGCTCGTACCGCGCAGCGCCCTCAGCACCCACTCGGTGTACTTCATCGCCTCCGGCATCGGGTCCGGCCGGATGAAGGACGCCATCGCCCGCGCCATCCACGGATGCCTGCGGTACGCGGCCCACAACAGCCGTGCCGCGTGCGTGAGTTGGGCCCGCCAGTCGCCGGTCGGGCGCCCCAGGTCCGTCTCGCCGAACGCCACGTCCGTCATGAGGCGTACGAGTTCGCCCTTGTTCGGCACGTGCCGGTAGAGCGCCATCGTGGAGGTTCCGAGGTCGCCGGCGATCCGCCGCATCGAGACCCCGGCCAGGCCCTCGGCGTCCGCGATGCTGACCGCGGCGGCCACGACGGCGTCCCGGCTCAGCGGCGCCGCACCGCCCGCCGGGCGCGGCGGCCGCGCCTCGGCGACCACCGTGCCCACCCCCGGCACCGCCCGCACCAGTCCCTCCCGCGCCAGGGCCGCCAGCGCCTTGGTCGCGGTCGCCATCGCCACCCCCGACTCGCGCACGATGGCCCGCGTGGACGGCACCCGGTCGCCCGGCGCGAGCTCCCCCGAGGCGATGCGGCGGCGGATCCCGGCGGCGATGGCGAGGTAGGGCGGCTGCTCGGTCACGGCGGGCAGTGTACTAGTGCGCCCGACAGTGTCCCACCCCTGGAATCAGGGGAGTTGCCGAGGTGCACTAGCCCGCCGATGGCGGCGTACGCCCGACGCTGTTTCGCTACCGCCATGGACACCACCACCGGCCCCCTCGCGGGCCGCACGGACCTCGCCCCGCCGCGCGCCGGGCGCAGGGAATGGACCGCGCTCGCCGTCCTCATGCTGCCGCTCCTGCTCGTCTCCATGGACGTCTCCGTCCTCTACTTCGCCATCCCGTTCATCAGCGAGGACCTCGCGCCCAGCTCCACCGAGCAGCTGTGGATCCTCGACATGTACGGCTTCGTGCTCGCCGGGCTCCTCATCACCATGGGCGCGCTCGGCGACCGGATCGGGCGCCGCCGCCTCGTGATCGCCGGAGCCGCCGTCTTCGGCCTGGCCTCGTGCGCGGCGGCCTACGCCGACTCGCCCCAACTCCTCATCGCCGTACGGGCGTTGCTCGGTGTCGGCGGCGCCGCGCTCATGCCCTCCACGCTCGCCCTGATCCGCAACCTCTTCCACGACGAGAAGCAGCGCGCGCAGGCGGTCACCGCCTGGACCGCCGTCATGACCGCGGGCATCTCCTTCGGCCCGGTCGTCAGCGGGGCCCTGCTGGAACGCTTCTGGTGGGGCTCGGTGTTCCTCATCAACCTGCCCGCGATGATCCTCCTGCTGATCCTGGCCCCGCTGCTGCTGCCCGAGGTGCGCCGACCGGCCCCCGGCCGCTTCGACTGGCCGAGTGCCGTGCTCTCCCTGGCCGGGCTGCTCCCCGTGATCCAGGGAATCAAGGAACTCGCCCGCGACGGCGTGGAGTTGGTTCCGGTTCTGTCCGTCGTGGCCGGACTCGTCCTGCTGTACGTCTTCGTCCGGCGGCAGACCAGGCTCGCCCACCCCCTGGTCGACCTGGAGCTGCTGCGCCGGCGCACGTACGGCGGAGCGGTGCTCGCCAACCTCTTCGCCATCGCGGCGACCATCGGCATGGCGGTGTTCCTCACCCAGTACCTCCAGTCCGTGCTCGGCAAGAGCCCGTTCCAGGCGGCGCTGTGGAGTCTGGTGCCCGCGAGCGGCGCGTTCGTGGGCGCCCCCACCGGGGCCGTCCTCGCGCGGCGCTTCGACCGGGGGAGCGTCATGGCGGGCGGCTTCGCCGTGTCCGGCTGCGGCTTCCTCGCGCTGACCCAGGTCCACACCGACTCGCCGCTCTGGTACACCCTCACCGCCTGCGCCGTCTACTCCTCGGGCCTCGTCGCGGCGATGGCCCTCGCCAACGAACTCGCCCTGGGCGCGGCCCCGCCCGAGCGGGCCGGATCGGCGGCCGCGGTCCTGGAATCGGGCCAGGAGCTGGGCGGGGCCCTGGGCATGGCGGTCCTCGGCTCGGTGGGCGCGGCGGTCTACCGGCACGGCATGGCCGACGCGCCGGCCGCGGCCCGCGAGACGCTGGGCGGGGCGCTGGCGAGTGCGCACGGGCGTGACCTGTCGACGGCGTTCGCCGCGTTCACCCGAGGTCTTGACTTCGCGGCGCTCGGTGCGGCGGGGCTGATGGGTGGGGCGGCCGTTCTCGCCCTGACGCTGCTCAGGGTTCGGCGGGGTGGGGTCTCCGCTCCCTCGGGGAGGTGAGGCCTGCCGGGTGGGTCGGGGGTGCGGGGGGTTTCGGCTGCGGGGCGGCCGGGGCCCTTTGCGCAGTTCCCCGCGCCCCTTGGGCTCGTTCTCGTGCGCGGGTTGTGGGTGGCTTGCCGCGCAGTTCCTCGCGCCCCTATGGGGGTTGGGGGTGGGGGGTGCTTTAGCTGCGGGCGGGCGAGGCCTTTTGCGTAGTTCCCCGCGCTCCTTGGGTCCGTTCTCGTCCGCGGGGCGTGGGTGGCTTGTCGCGCAGTTCCTCGCGCCCCTAAAGGGGGTTGGGTGGGGGGTTTTCGGGGATTTGAGGGGGTTGGTAGGGCCGGTACTGTCGGGGGGGATCAGGAACTTGTGAGGAGTACAGCCATGACCGACCCTCGTACCGGGCCGCCCCACTTCGGCAGTGAGCGGGAGATGTTGCGGGCCTTTCTCGACTACCACCGCGCCACGCTGGCCATGAAGTGCGAGGGGCTCGGCGACGAGGAGCTGCGGCGGAGGTCGATGCCGCCCTCCACGCTCACCCTGCTCGGGCTCGTGCGGCACATGGCCGAGGTCGAACGGACCTGGTTCCGCAGGGTGTTCGAGGACCAGGAGATCCCGATGGTCTGGTCGGACAAGATCGACTTTCAGGCGGCGTACGACGCGAGCGGGTCCACCAGGGCCGAGGCGTTCGCGGCCTGGGAGGACGAGGTCGAGCACTCCCGGCGGATCGAGCGCGACGCCGAGTCCCTCGACCTCGCGGGCCACCAGCCACGCTGGGGCGAGGACGTGTCGCTGCGCATGGTGATGCTGCACATGATCCACGAGTACGCCCGCCACAACGGCCACGCCGACCTGCTGCGCGAGGGCGTCGACGGAACGGTGGGCGCCTGAGCCCCAAGGCTCAGCGCCAGGGGATGTTCCGCCAGGGACTGCCCTCGTGCTCGGTGAGGACCCGGTGCGCCTCGACGTTCTGCTCGTAGTAGCGCCCGTACGACTCCTCGTCGAAGCGCAGCACCCGGCCGAGGGCGTACGCCGCCGAGAAGTCCTCCCAGGACCGGTAGGCCGACTTGCTCAGCGCGCCCGCGTAGACGATCGCCTGCTCGGCCTCGTGCGGGGTGCAGAAGCGCGCTTCGAGGCCCCAGCGCGCCAGGTTCACCGCCCGGCCGTAGTCGTAGGCGACCGTGGTGACGACCCGGCCGTCCGGCGCGAGCAGCCCGTCGGCGCGGAACCGGGCCTCGTAACGGATGATGCGCCGCACCAGGGCCTCGATCTCCTTGACGGAGCCCTGGTCGATCCCGATGTCCTGGGCGTGCCCGGCGGCCGTCTCGCGCCACAGTTCGGCCGGTGGGGGCTCGCCGAGACCGGACCGGAGCTCCTCGCGGACCCCGAGGACGAAATCGGGTTCCGGCGGGCTGTTGCGCGCGTCCAGCAGGGCATTCAACTGCCGCTTGAATCCGGCGGGTTCGGTGATGCCCCAGGACGCGCGGAGGGACGCGAGCTGGCGGGCGTAGCCCTGGTGGACGGTGCCGACCTCGTTCCACGGCACGTCGTTCACGACCGCCAGGTGCGCGCCGCAGGCCAGGCCGTAGGCGAGCGGGCCGTGCAGCGCGCCGTGCCGCAGCGCGGTCAGCCGGGCGCCCGGGCGCTCGGTCTCCTCGTGGACGCGGCGCCAGACGGCGCGGTGCTCGGGCGACGCGGGCAGGAAGAGCTGGGCCGGGGTGCCCGGGTTGACCGCGAGCAGCTGGTTCGGCTCGCGCCAGCCGAAGTCGGCGGCCCACTTCAGGGACACGTCGTGGAACACCCAGTCCGGATGCCACTGCGGCAGCATCCCCCGGGTCAGCACCGGCTTGCACAGCCAGCCCGACGGGTCCCGGTAGGAGGGCCAGTGGACCAGGTCGGGCCGCGCGTCCACCTGGGCCTTCGGTGCGCCGATGTAGAGCTCCTCGCGGGCGAGGACCCGCAGCTGCGCCTCCACGTCGCCGCGCAGCCCCGCCGTGTGGAGCAGCCACTCCGTCTCGGTCGGCGCCGCCCAGTTGGTTTCCGTCCCCGTTGCCACGCCCCGATCCTACGAACCCCTCCTCGGGCCCGGCGCGGCAGGTGGGGGAAAGCCGCAGGTGGGGCGGGCGCGGGTGGGCGGGAGTCAGGCGGAGGCGCCGGGACCTCGTGGAGGCGCGCGGCCGCGCGTTACAGTCCGCGGATGATCCCTCCCCGTGAAGTGCTGCCCGGCGGCGTCGTATTGAGGCTGATGTCCCCCGATGACGCGGAGGCCCTGCACCGCGCCCAACTGGCGAACCGGGAGTACCTGGCCCCCTGGGAGCCCCGCAGACCGGACGACTTCTTCACCGTCGAGGGGCAGGCCGAGCGCATCGCCGAGCGGCTGAAGGAGTACGAGGAAGGGCGCACGGTGCCCTGGGTCTTCGAGAGCGACGGCGCCGTCGTGGGCACCATCACGCTCTCCGGGCTGGTGCTCGGCCCGTTCCGCAGCGCGAACCTGGGCTACTGGGTGGCCGCCGACCGGCGCGGTCGGGGCCTGGCCGGAGCGGGGGTGGCGCGGGTCTGCGAGGCGGCCCGCGACCTGTACGGCCTGCACCGCGTCGAGGCCGGCACGCTGCTCGACAACACCGCCTCGCAGCGCGTCCTGGCGAAGAGCGGCTTCGAGTCCATCGGGGTGGCGCCGCGCTATCTGCACATCAACGGGCAGTGGCGCGACCACCGCCTGTTCCAGCGCATCCTGCACGACGGCCCGCCCGGTGACTAGGCGCGGGACCGGCGGCTCGGCGGCCGCCGGTCCCGCGAACCATGCCCCGAGCCGCTCAGGCCAGGCTGTCGCGCCAGGCGCGGTGCAGGCCCGCGAAGCGGCCCGTGCCCGCGATCAGGTCGGCGGGGGAGCCGTCCTCGACGATGCGGCCCCGTTCCATGACCAGGACCCGGTCCGCGACCTCCACCGTGGACAGCCGGTGGGCGATCACCACCGCCGTACGGCCGTTGAGGACCGTGTGCATGGCACGCTGCACCGCCCGCTCGCCCGGGATGTCGAGTGAGCTGGTCGCCTCGTCGAGGATCAGGACCGCCGGGTCGGCGAGCAACGCCCGTGCGAACGCGACGAGTTGGCGCTGGCCCGCCGAGATGCGGCCACCCCGCTTGCGTACGTCCGTGTCGTAGCCGTCGGGCAGGCCCGCGATGAAGTCGTGCGCGCCGATCGCCTTCGCGGCCTGTTCGATCTCCTCCCGGGTGGCGTCCGGGCGTCCGATCGCGATGTTCTCCGCGACCGTGCCGGAGAACAGGAACGCCTCCTGGGTGACCATGACGACCCCGCGTCGCAGGTCCCGTACGGACAGCTCGCGCAGATCCGTCCCGTCGAGCAGGACGCGGCCCTCCGTCGGGTCGTAGAAGCGGGCCAGGAGCTTGGCGAGGGTGGACTTGCCCGCGCCCGTCGAGCCGACCACGGCGACGGTCTGGCCCGCCGGGATGGTCAGGTCGAACCGGGGCAGCACCTCGCCGCCGGTCCGGTAGCCGAAGCCGACCCGCTCGAAGTCGACGCGTCGGCCCGGGAGTTCACCCGCGCGCTCCGGCAGCTCGCAGGGCCGGGACGGCTCCGGCACGGACGGGGTCTGGGCGAGCAGCCCGGCGACCTTCTCCAGGGACGCGGCGGCCGACTGGTAGGAGTTGAGGAACATGCCGAGCCGGTCGATGGGGTCGTACAGGCGGCGCAGATACAGCACCGCGGCCGCCAGCACACCCAGCTCGAGGCCGCCGTCCGCGACCCGGGTGGCGCCCCACAGCACCATCGCGGCGACGGCCGTGTTGGCCACCAGCCGGGAGCCCACCACATAGCGGGCCATCTCCAGGAGCGCGTCGCCGTTCGTGCGCTCGTGCCGGCGGTTCAGCTCCCCGAACTCGGCGTCGTTGGCCCGCTCGCGCCGGAACGCCTGCACTGGCCGGATGCCGTTCAGGGTCTCCGCGAACTTGACGATCACCGCGGCGATCGCCGTGGACCGCGCCGCGTACACGGCTCCCGCCCGGCGCTGGTAGAGCCGGATCAGGAAGTGCAGCGGCACGTAGGAGGCGACGGCGAGCGCGCCGGTGCCCCAGTCGAGCCAGAGCAGCATGGCGCAGATGTAGACCGAGGAGAGGATCACCCCGATCAGCTCCTGCAACCCCTCGCTGAGCAGCTCCCGCAGCGACTCGACGTCCGTGGTCGAGCGCGAGATCAACCGGCCCGAGGTGTAGCGCTCGTGGAAGTCCACGCTCAGCGCCTGGGCATGCCGGAAGATCCGCCCGCGCAGGTCGAGCAGCACGTCCTGGTTGACCCGCGCCGAGGTCCGGACGAACGCGTACTGGAAGAACCCGGAGGCCAGCGCGGACAGCAGGTACCCCGCGCCGATGGCGATCAGCGGCCCGTAGTCGTGTGCGCGGAACGCCGGGACACCCCGGTCGATGGCGTACGCGACGAGCAGAGGCCCCGCCTGCGCGGCGGCCTGCTGCACCACGAGCATGAGCGTCGCGATCACCACGCGGCGGCGCAGCGGCCGCAGCAGCGACCTGAGCAGCGCGCCGGTCGCGCCCGGGGGAGCGGGCAGTTCGTCCCGGTCGAAGGGGTCGCCGTCACCGCCCGCGCCGCCGGGCGGCAGCTCCTCTTCCCCGGTGGCCCTCTCGGTCCCGACCGTCGTGGTCATCGCCCGTCCTCCCCGTCGTGCTGGTCGCTCTCGTGGTCGTGCTCGCCCGCGCCCGACATCAGCCAGGCGTACTCGGCGTTGCCGCGCAGCAGCTCCTGATGCGTGCCGACGGCCGCGATCCTGCCCTCCGAAAGGAGCGCCACCCGGTCGGCGAGCATCACCGTGGACGGGCGGTGCGCCACGACCAGGGCGGTGGTCTCCCGCAGCACCCGCCGCAGCGCCGCCTCGACCAGCGCCTCGGTGTGGACGTCCAGGGCCGACAGGGGGTCGTCGAGGATCAGGAACCTCGGCTGCCCCACCACCGCCCGCGCCAGCGCGAGCCGCTGCCGCTGCCCGCCCGACAGACTCAGCCCCTGCTCGCCGACCTGGGTGTCCACGCCCTGCGGCAGCTGCCGTACGAACTGGGCCTGCGCGATGTCGAGCGCCCGCTCCAGGTCGGCCGAACCGCCGCCGCCCATCAGGACGTTGTCCCCGACGGAGGCCGAGAACAGCGTGGGCTCCTCGAACGCGACCGAGACGAGACCGCGCAGCCGGTCCCGGGACATCCCCGCGATGTCCTCCCCGTCGAGAGTGATGCGGCCCCCGCTCACCTCGTGCAGTCGCGGTACGAGCGCGGTGAGCGTGGTCTTCCCGGACCCGGTCCCGCCGACCAGAGCCATGGTCTCCCCGGCCCGAATGTGCAGATCGACCCCCGCGAGCACGGCCGACCCCCCGTCCCCCGCATCGGGATACCGAAAGAAAACCCCCTCGAACCGAATCCCACCCCGCCCCCCGAAGCCCCCCTCCGCCCCGCCCACGGCGCGACCAGGGACCCCGTCGGGAGCCCCAACACGCTTTCGTTGACGGTCGGTTGACCCGACCCGGGTCACCACCGCACCTGCACGGGCACCGGCCGCTGCGACATCGGCCCGGTTGGGCAGGGGAGCCGCGTCGGCGTCCTGGGCATCTGTGGGCGCGACGTCGGCCCCGGCGGGCGGCTGGGCTGATGCAGCCTCTCCGGCGTCGGGTGGCGCGCCTTCGGGTGCTGACTTGGCCCCTTGAGCCTCGATCGGTGCAACGTCGATCCCGGCGGACAGGGGGGCCGCATCAGCCCCTCCGGCGTTTGAGGAGCGGGGGTCCGGGGGCAGGGCCCCCGGGGCACGGTCCGCGGGGGGAGTGCTCGCGGAGGCGGTCCCGAGGGCGGAGCCCTCGACGGAGTCCGGGGCGGAGCCCCGAGCGGCGTCCAGGGGCCGAACCCCCTGGGGGTGGCCCGGGGGCAGCGCCCCCGAGGGGTGGCCCGTGGAGGCACCCGGCGCCTCCACTTCCTCCTCCGCGTCCATGACCTCGAAGAACCGCGCCGTCGCCGTCGCGGACTCCTGGCTCATCGCGAGCAGGAACCCGATCGACTCCACCGGCCACCGCAGGGCCAGCGCCGTGGACAGGAACGCCACCAGCGTGCCGGCCGAGAGGTCCCCGTCGGCCACCTGCACCGTGCCGAGCACGAGCGCCGCGCCGATGGCGAGTTCGGGGATCGTGGTGATCAGGCCCCAGAGCCCGGCGAGCAGCCGCGCCTTGGCGAGCTCGGTGCCGCGCAGCCGCCCGGAGAGTTCGCGAAACGCCAGCGCCTGGCTGCGGTGCTGGCCGAACCCCTTGATGATCCGGATGCCGAGCACGCTCTCCTCGACGACGGTCGTCAGATCGCCCACCTGGTCCTGCGCCTTGCGGGCGACCAGCGAGTAGCGCGTCTCGAAGAGCGAGCACAGGACCACCAGCGGAATCACCGGCACGAGCAGCACCAGCCCGAGGCTCCACTGCTGCGACAGCAGGATGGCGAACCCGGCCAGGATCGTCACCCCGTTGACGACGAGGAAGGTCAGCGGGAACGCCAGGAACATCCGCAGCAGCATGAGATCCGTGGTGCCGCGCGACAGGAGCTGGCCCGAGGCCCAGCGGTCGTGGAACGCGACCGGAAGTCGCTGCACATGCCGGTACAGATCGGCCCGCATGTCCGCCTCGACGCTCGCCAGCGGGCGCGCCACGAGCCACCGCCGGAACCCGAAGAGCGCCGCCTCCGCCACCCCGAGCAGCAGCAGGTACAGCGCGCCGAGCCACACCCCGCCCGGGTCGCGGTCGGCGACCGGGCCGTCCACGATCCACTTCAGTACGAGCGGGATCACCAGACCGAGGCACGAGGCGACGATCGCGACACCGGCCGCGCTGAATAGGCGAGTTCGTACGGGGCGAACATACGGCCAGAGCCTCAGGAGCGAGCGTGTGGCCGACTGGTCCTTGGTAGCTGCATCTGTTTCGGACATCAGGGCCGAGCCTACGGACGGGCACGGACAGTGCCCAGCGAGTTTCGGACGGGTCCCGCTGGGCCGCTGGTCCTAGGACCGGTCGGGCGTTGGTGGGGCGAGGCAGAGCGTCGGGGCCGGGCGAAGAGGGGCCCTGCCCGAGCCGCGCGGCGCAGGGGGTCGTACCGCCCATCAACCGATCGGTTGATCCGGGGTCGAGCGCGATGGGCGATGTGGCGGACCCCCGCCGGACGGGATTCTCAAGGCATGCCCATCATCGAGGTCAACTCAGTGCGCAAGACATACGGCCGCAGGCCCGCCGTCGACGGCGTCAGCTTCGCCGTCGAGGAGGGGGAGATCTTCGGGATCCTCGGGCCCAACGGCGCCGGAAAGACCACCACCGTCGAGTGCATCGAGGGGCTCCGCGTCCCGGACGCCGGGACGATCCGGGTGGCCGGCCACGACCCCGTCGCCGACCACGACGAGGTGACCCGCATCCTCGGCGCCCAGCTCCAGGAGAGCGAACTCCAGCCCAAGCTCACCGTGCGCGAGGCGCTCGAACTGTACGCCGCCTTCTACCCGAACCCGGCCGACTGGCGTCCGCTCGCCGACCGCCTCGGCCTCGGCGAGAAGCTGAACACCCGCTTCGCCAAGCTGTCCGGCGGCCAGAAGCAGCGCCTGTTCATCGCGCTCGCCCTCATCGGCAACCCCCGCGTCGTGGTGCTCGACGAACTCACCACCGGCCTCGACCCCCGGGCCCGCCGCGGCACCTGGGAGCTGATCGAGGACGTACGCCGCGGCGGTGTCACCGTCCTGCTCGTCACGCACTTCATGGAGGAGGCCCAGCGCCTCTGCGACCGGGTCGCCGTCATCGACAAGGGGCGGATCGCCGCCCTGGACACCCCCTCCGGACTGATCCGGCGGGCGGCGGGCTCGACCGTCATCTCCTTCACCCCCTCGGCCCCGCTCGACGGCCTGGCCCTGGACGCGCTGCCGCAGGCCGCCGCGGTGGAGGAGAAGCACGGCCGGGTGACCATCCACGGCACCGACGAGACCGTCAACGCCGTGATCACCCTGCTCGCCCGGCACCACATCACCGCCCACCAACTCCGCGTCTCCGAGGCCACTTTGGACGACGCGTTCCTGGACCTGACGGAGGCCTCGGCATGACCACCACCCTCACCCGGCAGCGCCCCGCCCGCGCCACCCGCACCTCCCGCCCGGCCGCCGTCGCCGTACTGAAGACGGAGACCAAGCTGTTCCGCCGCGAGCCCGCCGGACTCTTCTGGATCATGGTGTTCCCGACCGTCCTGCTGGTCGTCCTCGGCTCGATCCCCGGCTTCCGCGACCCCGACAAGGCGCTCGGCGGCATCCGCTTCGTCGACGCCTACGTCCCCGTCGCCGTACTCCTCTCCATGATCATGGCGGGCCTCCAGGCCATGCCGCCGGTCATCACCGGATACCGCGAGCGCGGCATCCTGCGCCGCATGTCGGCCACCCCCGTCCGCCCCTCCGCGCTGCTCGGCGCCCAGATGGGGCTGCACGGAGCGGCCGCCGTGATCTCGGCCGTCCTGTCCATCACGGTGGGCCGCCTCGCCTTCCAGGTGGCGCTGCCGCACCAGCTCTTCGGATACGCCTTCGCGCTGCTGCTCGCCGTCCTGAGCGCGCTCGCCCTCGGCGCCCTGGTCTCCGCCCTCTCCCGCACCTCCAAGGTCGCCAACGCCATCGGCTCCGCGGTGTTCTTCCCGATGATGTTCAGCGCGGGCGTCTGGCTGCCCGTCCAGGCGATGCCCGACACGCTGGGCCGCATCGTCGAGCTCCTGCCCTTCGGCGCGGCCGCCCAGGCCCTCAACGAGGCCGCGGCCGGAGGGTGGCCCGGCTGGGACCACCTCGGGGTCCTCGTCCTGTGGACCGTCGTCCTCTCCGCGGCCGCCACCCGCTGGTTCCGGTGGGAATGACAGCCGCGTCCTCCTGGGCCGGGCCCGACGCCGGACCGGGCGTGGACGAGACTGGGGCCATGAGCGACGGGGCGAGCACGGTGAAGCGGGATCCGGTGGAGGAACGGTGGGAGACGTTCCACCACTGGGGACCCTATGGACTCCTCCTCATCGGCTGCCTCGCCTCCGCCGTCACCGCCGACCTGATCATGAGCACCGCCGACCGCTGGGCCGCCGCCGCCCTGGTCGGCGGCGCCCTGCTGCTCCAGCTCTGCTGGGGCCGGCTACGCCGCACCCGGCGGGGTCCGAGCGCCGCGGGCGCCGTCTACTACTTCCTGCGCTGGGGTCTCGCCTTCGCGCTGACCTGGCTCAACCCCTTCTTCGCGTTCTACGCCGTCTGCGGCTACTTCGGCGCCCAGGCGCTGCTGCGCGGACGGGTGCTGAAGATCGGCCTGTTCATGACCGCGGTCACCATGGCCGGCTCCCAGTCCGGCGGGCTGCCCCCGAAGGGACCCACAGGGTGGGTGGTGTTCGGCGCCGTGCTCGCCGTCAACGTCGTCCTCCTCACCGTGTTCAGCCACCTCGCCGCCCAGGAGGACGAGCGGGCCCGGGTGCAGACCGCGACCATCACCGAACTGGAGCTCACCAACGCCCGGCTCCAGCAGGCCCTGGACGAGAACGCCGCCCTGCACGCCCAACTCCTGCTCCAGGCGCGAGAAGCGGGGGTCGCCGACGAGCGCCGCCGGCTCGCCGCCGAGATCCACGACACCATCGCCCAGGGCCTGGCCGGGATCATCGCCCAGCTCCAGGTGGTCACGAGCAGCCCCGACCCGGACCTCGTCCGCGAACACCTCGCCAGCGCCCAGGCGCTGGCCCGGCACAGCCTCGGCGAGGCCCGCCGCTCGGTGCAGAACCTCAGCCCCCTCGACCTCGAACACGACCCGCTGCACGAGGCGTTGAAGAAGACCGTCGCCGAATGGGGCACCCGGCACGGGATCCGCGCCGACTTCCTGGTGACCGGCACCGCCGTGCAGCTCCACGACGAGATCGAGGCCACGCTGCTCCGCATCGCCCAGGAGGCCCTCGCCAACGCGGGCCGCCACGCCCACGCCTCCCGCGTCGGCGTCACGCTCTCCTTCATGGGCGACGAGGTCTCCCTCGACGTCCGCGACGACGGCCGGGGCTTCGACCCGCTGGGCCTTCCGGCACGCACCGGCGCCGGGGGCTTCGGCCTCGACGGCATGCGCGCCCGCGCCGAACGCATCGCGGGCAGCGTCACCGTGGAATCGGAGCCCGGCCATGGCACCGCGGTCTCCGCCCGCGTACCGTTGGTCCCCCATGAGCACTGACGCCACCATCACCCTCCTGATCTGCGACGACCACCCCGTAGTGCGGGACGGCCTGCGCGGCATGTTCGCCTCGGCCGACGGCTTCGAGGTCCTCGGCGAGGCCGCCGACGGAGTCGAGGGCGTCGACCTCGCCCAGCGGCTCGACCCGGACGTCGTCCTGATGGACCTGCGGATGCCCGGCGGCGGGGGAGTGGCGGCGATCGCCGAGCTCACCCGGCGCGGACTGCGCTCCAAGGTCCTCGTGCTCACCACGTACGACACGGACTCCGACACCCTCCCCGCGATCGAGGCGGGCGCCACCGGCTACCTCCTCAAGGACGCCCCGCGCGAGGAGTTGTTCACCGCGGTGCGGGCCGCCGCCGAGGGCCGCACCGTGCTCTCCCCGGCCGTCGCCTCCCGGTTGGTCTCGGCCGTGCGCACGCCCGCCGTTCCCGCCGGTGAGCCGCTCTCGGGCCGTGAACGCGAGGTCCTGGAACTGGTCTCCAAGGGCACCTCCAACCGGGAGATCGCCCGGGCCCTGTTCATCAGCGAGGCCACGGTGAAGACCCATCTGACGCACATCTACGGCAAGTTGGGCGTCAAGGACCGCGCGGCCGCGGTGGCGGTGGCGTACGACCGCAAGATCCTCGGCTAGCCGCCGCCCCTCGCGCCGCCCTCACCAGAGCCCGGGTATGAGCCTGCGGGTCTCGGCTGCGTACTCCCGGTAGGCGGCGCCGAGCGCCTCCGACAGGAGCCGCTCCTCGACGCGGATGCGGTAGCCGAGCGCCAGCGCGCCGCCCGCCGCGAACACGAGCAGCGCCGCCGCGTTGTCGAAGGTCACCCCGAGCGCGAGACCCGCCAGCGCGATGCCGCTGTACGCGGGATGGCGCACCCAGCGGTAGGGGCCCGACCGCACCACGCGGTGGTCCCGCTGGACGTGGACCGTGCCGCGGAAGAAGCGGCCCAGGGTGACGATGGCCCACAGCCGCAGGCCTGCCCCGGCCCACACGGCGAGCAGCACCGCGAGCCGCGCGGCGGCCGAGGACGTCGAGTAGTCGAGCGATGGTGTCGCGCGGGCCAGCGGGTGGACCGCCCACGAGATCGCGACGGCCGCCGCCACCAGGGCCAGCAGGCTGCGCCACTCGGTGCGCTCGGTGGGCGCGCTGTTCGTCAACTGCCGTACCTGCAAGAACAGTTCAGAGGCCAACCACATGTAGAGGGTGATCTGGATGGCCAGACCGAGGTCGCCGCTCATGCCGCACCACTCCTTCGTCGCGCGCCGATGGCTCCGGCACGTTCGACGATCGCAGCCGGGGCGGGTGGAGCGGATCGGCCCGAGGGTGGACCGTGGGGTGGAGCTTTCGGCGCCCCGCCTCCACCCGGCGCCCACTCGGCCGGTGCCCCGCCCGGACCCGCCCCTACCCCGACACCTTCAGCACCAGGACCGACCGGGCCGGGAGCGTCACGGTCTCGCCGCCGCGGTGCTCCCGCCCCGGCGCCGTCGCCTGTTCCTCCTCCGAGGTGTCCACGATCAGCTCGTACGACGCGGCCCACGGCGGCCCCGGCAGCACGCAGCTCACCGGGCGGCCCGCCGAGTGCAGCAGGATCAGGAAGCTGTCGTCGGTCACCGGGGCGCCCCGGGCGTCACGGCCCGGGATGTCGCGGCCGGACAGGTAGAGGCCCAGCGTCGCGGCGGGCGCGTACCAGTCCTGCTCCGTCATCTCCTCGCCCCGGGCGGTGAACCAGGCCAGGTCCCGCAGCCCGTCCGCGCCCTGCGCCCGGCCGGAGAAGAAGGCGCGGCGCCGCAGCACCGGATGGCGGTGCCTCAACTCCACCAGCCGCGTGGCCAGTTCGAGCAGTCCGCGCGGCCCGGGCTTCTCCAGGAGCGACCAGTCGACCCAGCTCACCTCGCCGTCCTGGCAGTAGGCGTTGTTGTTGCCGCCCTGGGTGCGGCCCATCTCGTCGCCCGCGACCAGCATCGGCACCCCGGTCGACACCAGGAGGGTGGTGAGCAGGTTCCGCAGCTGGCGGCGGCGCAGCGCGTTGACCCGGGGGTCGTCCGTCTCGCCCTCCACCCCGCAGTTCCAGGCCCGGTTGTCGTGGGTGCCGTCCCGGTTGCCCTCCCCGTTCGCCTCGTTGTGCTTGCGCTCGTAGGACACCAGGTCCCGCAGGGTGAAACCGTCGTGCGCGGTCACGAAGTTGATGGAGGCGTACGGGCGCCGGCCGCCCCAGGCGTACAGGTCGCTGGAGCCCGAGAGCCGGTAGCCGAGGTCGCGCACGTCCGGCAGCGCGCCGCGCCAGAAGTCCCGTACGGCGTCGCGGTAGCGGTCGTTCCACTCGGTCCACAGCGGGGGGAAGGAGCCCACCTGGTAGCCGCCGTTGCCCACGTCCCACGGTTCCGCGATCAGCTTCACGCGGCGCAGCACCGGGTCCTGGGCGATCACGGCGAGAAAGGGCGACAGCATGTCGACGTCGTGCATCGAGCGGGCCAGCGCCGCCGCCAGGTCGAACCGGAAGCCGTCGACCCCCATCTCGGTCACCCAGTAGCGCAGCGAGTCCGTGATGAGGCGCAGCACATGGGGCTGGACCACATGGAGGGTGTTGCCGCAGCCCGTGTAGTCGGCGTAGCGGCGCGCGTCGGACTGGAGGCGGTAGTAGCCGCGGTTGTCGATGCCGCGCAGGGACAGCGTCGGCCCCAGCTCCCCGGCCTCGGCGGTGTGGTTGTACACCACGTCGAGGATGACCTCGATGCCGGCCGCGTGCAGCGCCCGCACCATCCGCTTGAACTCGCCGACCTGCTGTCCGGCCGTCCCGGACGCGGAATAGGCGGCGTGCGGGGCGAAGTAGCCGATCGAGTTGTAGCCCCAGTAGTTGCGCAGGCCGCGCCGCAGCAGGTGGTCCTCGTGCGCGAACTGGTGGACGGGGAGCAGCTCGACGGCCGTCACGCCCAGCCTCACCAGGTGGTCCACGGCCGCCGGATGCGCGAGCCCCGCGTACGTGCCGCGCAGCCGCTCGGGGATCTCCGGGTGCAGCCGGGTGAAGCCGCGTACGTGCAGCTCGTAGATGACGGAGTCGGACCAGGGCGTCTTGGGGCGCCGGTCGTCCGCCCAGTCGTCGTCGTCCTGCACCACCACGCCCTTGGGGACGTGCGGCGCCGAGTCCCGGTCGTCGCGGACGGTGTCGGCGACCTGCTGCTGCGGCCAGTCCCGCACGTGCCCGTACACCTCGGGCGGCAGCGCGAAGTCCCCGTCCACGGCCCGCGCGTACGGGTCGAGGAGCAGCTTCGCCGGATTCCAGCGGGCCCCCGTCCACGGGTCCCAGCGCCCGTGCACCCTGAATCCGTAGCGCTGCCCGGGGTGTACGCCCGGCACGAAGCCGTGCCAGATCTCGTGGGTCAGTTCGGCGAGCGCGAGGCGGGTCTCGGTGCCCGCCGCGTCGAAGAGGCACAGCTCGACGGATTCGGCGCCCCCCGCCCACAGCGCGAAGTTGGTGCCCGCGACGCCGTCCGGACCGACCCGGAAGCGGGCGCCGAGCGGGGTGGGCGCGCCCGGCCAGACAGGGGGGCGCAGGGCCCCCGGTTCGCCCCGGTGGCCGTTCACCTCGCGGTGCCCCCGCGGGCCGGGGGCGCACCCCGCGGCACCCCGCACTGCCTCCTGCTCGGCTGCGCTCGACACCTGACGGCCTCCCGCGGCTCGGCGCAGGGCAGCACGCGGCGTCCCGGCCGCGGCTCCCCATGCGTGTCCCTGCACCTGTTCTTCCCGCAACAGCCCTCGTACTCACGTTTCCCCCGGCGGGGGCCGGTCGTTGGGCGGGGCGTGAGAGACGTACTGAAGCGGGCAGGGGCGGGCGCGGCCGCCGCCCTGGCATGGGCAGGACTGACGGCGGTCCTGGTGGCCGCGCTGACCGGGTGCTCGGGCGGCACCCTGGACATCGGCGACATCGGGGGCAAGCCGTTGACGCCGCAGGAGGCCATCCTGGTGACTCCGGACGACGGGGCCAAGGGCGTCAAGGCGGACGGGAAGGTGGAGGTGCGGGTGCCGGGCGGGCGCCTGGAGCGGGTCAGGATGATGAAGACGGAGGACGCCCAGCCCGAGGAGGTGCCGGGCAGGATCTCCGCGGACGGGCTCACCTGGACACCGAGCGCGGGCTCCCTGCAACTGGCCGCGCTGTACACGGTGGACACCGTCGCCCTGGACGGCCACGGCAGGCGCCAGGCCCGCCACACCACCTTCACCACCTACGTCCCCGAGCACCGGTTCATCGGCTACTTCAAGCCGGAGAACCGTTCCACGGTGGGCGTCGGCATGATCGTCTCGTTCAACTTCAACCAGGCGATCAAGGACCGGGCGGCCGTCGAGCGCGCCATCAGGATCACCTCGCAGCCCCCGGTGGACGTGCGGGGCCACTGGTTCGGCAAGGACCGGCTCGACTTCCGGCCCGAGAAGTACTGGGCGCCCGGCACCAAGGTCACCGTCGACATGCACCTGCGCGACGTGGTCGCGGCCCCCGGCGTGTACGGCATCCAGGACAAGACGGTGGGCTTCACCGTCGGGCGCGCCCAGGAGTCCCTCGTGGACGCGGAGGCGCACACCATGGAGGTGCGGCGGGGCGGCGAGCTGGTGTCCACGCTGCCGATCTCGGCGGGCTCGCCGAAGAACACCACGTACAACGGGAAGATGGTCGTCACCGAGATGTACGACGTGACGCGGATGAACAGCCAGACCGTCGGCTTCGGCGGGGAGTACGACATTCCGGATGTTCCGCACGCCATCCGGCTGACCAACACCGGCACCTTCCTGCACGGCAACTACTGGGCCCCCTCCAGCACCTTCGGCAACTCCAACACCAGCCATGGGTGCGTCGGTCTGCGCGACGTGAAGGGCGGCAGCTCGGACACCCCGGCGGGCTGGTTCTTCGACCGCACCCTCATCGGCGACGTGGTCGAGGTCGTCAACTCCCACGACCGCCAGGTCGCGCCCGACAACGGGCTCAGTGGCTGGAACCTGGACTGGGCGAAGTGGAAGGCGGGCTCCGCGATCTCCTGAATCGGGCTCACCCCTCGAACGCACGGACCATGACCGTTCCCGGTTAACGAACCGGGAACGGTTCCTGTGTTTTACCTGAGGGTTCCAGGACAAGTTGGGACTGAACGGTGACATGGGAGGGGAGGTCGGGGCCCGTCCGGTGTGATTATCTAGCGCCGTGCGTGCGCGAGGACGTGCGCGGGGGTGAGTGAGTGCGGGCGGTGGCGGGGCCACGCCGTGCGAGGGGAGAAAAAGTCTTGAACGGGCAGCCAATTTCGGGGGCTTCGGCCGGGGACGGACGGCGCGGACGCCGGGGCGGCGCACTGCTGGCCCTGCTCTTCGGCGCGATGCTGCTGCTGGTCACCGCGTGCGGCGGGGGCGACGGCTCGAGCTCCAAGGCCAAGTCGGGCAGCGGCGGCGGCGAGGACACCAAGGCCTCCGAAGCCGTCGTCACCATCCTGCCGGCGGACAACGCCAAGGACGTGGCCACGAACGGCGCGCTGAAGATATCCGCCGACAAGGGCAAGCTGTCCGCCGTCACCGTGGCCGACAGCAAGGGCAACGCGGTCGCCGGCAAGATATCCGCGGACGGCCTCGGCTGGGCCCCGGACCAGCACCTCGCCTCCGCGACGCAGTACAAGGTCCACGCGGTCGCCAAGGACGCCAAGGGCCGCGAGTCCGCCAAGGACACCACCTTCACCACCCTCGTGCCGACCAACACCTTCATCGGCCAGTACGTGCCCGAGGACGGCGAGACCGTCGGCGTGGGCATGCCGGTCTCCATCAACTTCAGCCGCGGGATCACCAACCCGGACGCGGTGAAGAAGGCGATCACCGTGACGGCCGAGCCGTCCGTCCCGGTCGAGGGCCACTGGTTCGGCAACGACCGCCTCGACTTCCGCCCCGAGCACTACTGGGTGCCCGGCACCAAGGTCACCGTCAAGTTCAACCTCGACGGCGTCGAGGGCCGCCCCGGCGTCTACGGCAAGCAGACCCGCACCATCCACTTCACCATCGGCCGCTCCCAGATCTCCACCGTCGACGCGAGCGCCCACACCATGAAGGTGGAGCGCGACGGCAAGCCCCTGAAGACCATCCCGATCAGCGCGGGCTCCCCGGCGAACACCACGTACAACGGGCAGATGGTCATCAGCGAGAAGTACGAGGTGACCCGGATGAACGGGGCCACGGTCGGCTTCGGCGGCGAGTACGACATCAAGGACGTGCCGCACGCGATGCGCCTGTCCAGCTCGGGCACCTTCATCCACGGCAACTACTGGGGCGACCCGTCGGTGTTCGGCTCGGCCAACACCAGCCACGGCTGCGTCGGCCTGCGCGACGCGCGCGGCGCGGGCGACCCGTCCACGCCCGCGGCCTGGTTCTACAACAACTCCCTCATCGGTGACGTGGTCGTCGTGAAGAACTCCAAGGACAAGGTCATCCAGCCCGACAACGGTCTCAACGGCTGGAACCTCTCCTGGTCGGAGTGGACCAAGTAGCGCCTCGTACGAGACCGACCGACGGACCCGGGCTGTGAGCGACAGCACCGGGTCCGTTGTCGTTAGTGGCCGTTAACCTGCCTTCATGACTGTGAACCTCGAAGTTTCCGAAGGCGTCGGCACCATCCGCCTGGACCGCCCCCCGATGAACGCCCTCGACGTCGCGACCCAGGACCGGCTGCGCGAGCTGGCCGAGGAGGCGGCCCGGCGCACGGACGTGCGGGCCGTGGTCCTGTACGGCGGGGAGAAGCTGTTCGCGGCGGGCGCGGACATCAAGGAGATGCAGGCCATGGACCACGCGGCGATGGTCGTACGCGGCCGGGCGCTGCAGGACTCCTTCACCGCCGTCGCCAAGATCCCCAAGCCGGTCGTGGCGGCCGTCACCGGCTACGCGCTGGGCGGCGGCTGCGAGTTGGCGCTCTGTGCCGACTTCCGCATCGCGGGCGACAACGCCAAGCTGGGCCAGCCCGAGATCCTGCTCGGCCTCATCCCGGGCGCCGGCGGCACCCAGCGCCTGGCGCGGCTCGTGGGCCCGTCCAAGGCCAAGGACCTCATCTTCACGGGCCGCCAGGTGAAGGCCGACGAGGCGCTCGCCATCGGCCTGGTCGACCAGGTGGTGCCGGCCGCCGAGGTGTACGAGCGGGCCGTGGCCTGGGCCGCGCGGCTCGCGCAGGGCCCGGCCATCGCGCTGCGTGCCGCCAAGGAGTCCATCGACGCCGGTCTGGAGACCGACATCGACACGGGTCTCGCCGTCGAACGCAACTGGTTCGCGGGGCTGTTCGCCACCGAGGACCGCGAGCGCGGCATGCGCAGCTTCGTGGAGGAGGGCCCGGGCAAGGCCAAGTTCCTCTGAGCGCGCCGGAGTTGAGAGGGCCGGTCAACGGCGCGCTGTACATGTGAGGGCGGTGTGTACACCCTGTGGGGGGATTAGCACAGGCTTAAGTCGACCTTAAGAGGAACCCTCTCAGAACGCTTGGTGATCAAGCAAACGCATCACGTCACCGCAGGTCAGAGTGGGTGTGGTGGCACATCGACTGCCCCCGTCATATGCCAAATCGGGACTCCGGAACGTCAGGTTCCGGAGTCCCGATTCCTTTGGAACGGCCCCGGAGGCCGCCCCGGGCCGCCATGATGGTGCCATGGCGGGGTTGGAGGGTGTGGAACAACCGGCGCAGCGCGTGAGTGCGACCGCGGCACGGTGGATGCCGTCCGCCGACGACGAACTGGCGCTGAAGGCGCTGGAGTTGTTCGGGAATCCGACGGAGGAGGAGGTGCGGCTGCCCTCGCGTCCGGAGTCCGCCGCCACCGCGCGCCGGATCACCCAGTCCGTGGTGCTGCGCCAGTGGGCGCTCTCGCCGACGCTCGCCGAGCACGCCGTGCTCCTCGTCTCCGAGCTGGTCGGCAACGCGGTCCGGCACACCGGGGCCCGGGTCTTCGGTCTGCGCATGCTGCGCCGCCGGGGCTGGATCCGCATCGAGGTCCGCGATCCCTCGCGCGGCCTGCCCTGTCTGATGCCGGTGCACGAGCTCGACATCAGCGGCCGCGGCCTGTTCCTGGTCGACAAGCTCTCCGACCGCTGGGGCGTGGACCTGCTGCCGCGCGGCAAGACCACCTGGTTCGAGATGCGGGTCGCCGACCGCTGAGCCGATGCCGCGGGCCCTCGACGGACGGATTGCCCCGCGCATCACAGAAGCCCCCTGGCTGCCGGGTGCGGCGCCGCGGGGGCTTCTGTGGAGCGCCGTGGATCTGGGGGGGTGTGATCCACGGCGACTGAAGACGACCTGGCCCGGGTCAATGGGGGTCGTGGCTCCGACTATGACAGATGGGCGCCCCATCATCAAAAGTCCCGAGCCGGACATAACCGGATGAAGTATTACAGTTTAGCTGTGAATCGTAGGTGAGCTACAGCACGCACCTTCTAAAGCATGAATAAATATCGAAGCGGCTGAGTGAATAGGCGATCCGATCACCTCTTCAGGGCCTCGGTCGGCGCGACCCGCAGAGGTCCTGAAATGGGTCAATCGTTACCAAGCGCCCTCCGGAGCACTTAAATGTCCATGTGCTGAATCCATCACCCCGTGCGGTCGACCGCCGCAGCGCCCTGCGGGCCGGGGCGGGCGCGGCCATCGTGGGGGCGTTCACGGCAGGCTGTTCGGACGACAAGGCCGGCGAGCAGCCGTCCGACTCCCCGACACCGTCGCCGTCCGCCTCCGCGGCGGCCGCTGCCCCCGCCCGCCCCCACACGCCCCGTCCAGCACCGGCCCCCCGGTCCTTCCCCGGGCAGCCGGTCCAGATCAGCAGCGGACCCCGGGCCCGGCCCCAGGTCGCGCTCACCTTCCACGGCCAGGGCGACCCGAAGATCGCCACGTCTCTGCTCACCGAAGCCGAGAAGGCCGGTGCCCGGGTCACCGTCCTCGCCGTCGGCAGCTGGCTCGACGAGCAGCCCGCCATGGCCCGCCGCATCCTGGACGGCGGCCACGAGCTCGGTAACCACACCCAGAACCACATCGACATCTCCGCCCTGGACGAGCCGGAGGCGTACGCCGAGATCACCGGCTGCGCGGACCGGCTGCGCCGGCTCACCGGCTCCATCGGGACCTGGTTCAGGCCCTCCCGCGCCCAGGACGCGACGCCGCTCGTGCAGAGACTGGCCCGGCGCGCGGGGTACCCGCACGTCCTGTCCTACGACGTCGACTCCCTCGACTTCACCTCGCCCGGCGCCTCGGCCGTGACCCGCAACGTCACCGGGCAGATCCGCAACGGATCGGTGGTGAGCCTGCACTTCGGCTATGCGGACACGGTCGCCGCGCTGCCCGCCCTACTCGCCGAACTGGAACGCCGCCGACTGCGCGCGGTCACGACCACGGAGCTGCTGATCTGATGCCGACCGTAACGAAGAGGACCACCGTGCTGATCGCGGCAGCCCTGCTCGCGGCCCTTGCCGGCTGCGGATCGGGCGCCGACCACAAGGAGGACGAGGCACTCGGCACCAAGGCCGCCCCGCCGCCCGCCGCCGCCAAGAAGGCCGTGCCGCAGGGCCTGCCCGGGATGCCGCCCGTCCTCGACCCCAAGGACGCCTACGCGGCGGACCGGCCGAACGCCCTGCAACCCGCGGTCAAGCACTTCCTGCCGCGCGTCTACGTGCCCAACACCAACTCCAACACGGTCTCCGTGATCGACCCGGCCACCTACAAGGTCATCGAGACCATCCCGGTCGGCCACCAGCCGCAGCACGTCGTGCCGTCCTGGGACATGAAGACGCTCTGGGTCAACAACGACCTCGGCGACTCGCTCACCGCCATCGACCCGGCGACCGGCAAGACCGGGCGCACCGTCCAGGTCTCGGACCCGTACAACCTCTACTTCACGCCGAACGGCAAGTACGCCATCGTGATGGCCTCGATGGACCGCGAGCTCGTCTTCCGCGACCCGGTCACCATGAACCGGGTCAAGACCGTCCCGGTGACCTGCGCGGGCGTCAACCACGCCGACTTCTCCATGGACGGCCGGTACTTCATCGTCTCCTGCGAGTTCTCCGGCGAGCTGCTCAAGGTCGACACGGAGAAGATGCAGGTCGTCGGCCAGCAGAAGATCCCCTTCGACGGGGCGATGCCGCAGGACGTGAAGATGTCCCCGGACGGCAAGACCTTCTACATCGCCGACATGATGGCGCACGGCATGTGGGTCCTGGACGGCGACAAGTTCGGCAAGCCCACCCTGCTGCCCACCGGCAAGGGCTGCCACGGCCTCTACATCAGCCGCGACTCCAAGGAGATGTACATCTCCAACCGCGGCGAGGGCACCATCTCCATCTTCGACTTCACCCAGAACAAGCTGACCAAGAAGTGGGAGCTGCCCGACGGCGGCAGCCCCGACATGGGCGGCGTCTCCGCCGACGGCAAGGTGCTCTGGCTGTCCGGCCGCTACAACGCCGAGGTGTACGCCATCGACACCGCCACCGGCAAGGAGCTGGCCCGCATCCCGGTCGGCTCGGGCCCGCACGGCCTCGCCGTCTACCCGCAGCCGGGCCGGTACTCGCTCGGCCACACCGGCATCTTCCGCTGAGCCGCGGAGGTGCCCCGGAGTCCGCCGGCCCCGGGGCACCCCGCGGTCACCACAGCACCGGCAGCCGCTCCGGCAGGCGCTTGATGAACCCGGTGCGCCAGACCAGCTGTTCGGCCGGGACCGCCAGGCGCAGGCCCGGCATCCGGTCCACCAGGACCGACAGGGCCGTCTCGGCGTGCAGCCGGCCGAGCCCGGTGGCCGGGCAGAAGTGCCGCCCGGCGCCGAACGACAGGTGCGGGTTGTGCTCCCGGTCGAGGTCGAGGCGCTCGGGGTCGGTGAAGACCGCCGGGTCGAAGTTGGCACCCTCCACCAGGACGAGCACCAACTCGCCCTTCTCGACGAGCACGTCGCCCAGGCGTACGTCCTCCAGGGCGAGCCGGGGCAGCCCGTCGCCGATCGACAGGTTCCAGCGCAGCAGCTCGTCCACGGCCCGGCCCATGCGCTCCGGACGCTCGCGCAGATAACCGATGAGCTCCGGGTGCTGGAGCAGCGCGAGGACCGCGAGCACCAGGAACGAGGAGGTGGAGACCGCCCCCGCGCCGAACATGGAGACCGCGACCGTGGCCAGCATCTCGTCGGTCAGGTGCGCGGACTCGCTGTCCTCGCGCAGCGCCCCGAGCCGGCCGAGCAGGCTGTCCGCCGGCACGTCGGGCGCGTTCAGGCGCTCCACCATGTACCCGAGGTCCTTGTACCAGTTGAGCCCCGCGCCTTCGAAGGCGTGCGCGCTGGTCATGAAGGCGGTGTCCAGGCCCGACATGAGCCGGCGCCAGTCGGCGAACGGCACCCCGACGACCTGGCAGTGCAGCGCCGCCGAGAAGGGGTCGGCGAACCCCGCCCGGAGGTCGGCCGGCGGCCCCTCGGCGAGGAGCGCGTCGACGAACTCGCCCGCCCGCGACCGTAGTTGGTCCGCGAGGCCGGCCGCGCGGGGGCTGAGGGACTTCATCACGGCGGAGCGCAGCCCCGCGCTGTTGATGTTGCCCATGTTGTTGACGACCTCGGGCGGGATCGTCAGCGCGTACTGGCGGGGGGCCCCGGCGTTGGCGGTGTCCTTGAGGCTGAACCGGGCGTCCTCCAGGACCTGTTTGGCCAGCGCGTGGCTGCTCACCAGCCAGGCGTGGTCGCCGGTGAGCGTGCGCACCCGGGCCACCGGCCGCTTCTCGCGCAGCCAGGCGCACTCCTCGGGCAGCACGTCCGCGCGGCGCGAGAGCGGGAAGTCGAGTACGGGCTCGGGCGTCATGCGGCGATTCCTTCCGGGCGCACCACGGCGTAGGCCTGATTGCGGGAGGCGCGCAGTCCGCCGCCCTTCGCGTAGAGGAGCTCGGTCAGCGGGATCGGCGCGTGGTAGGCCGAGACCGAGGAGGGGACGCCGAGAATGGCCGGGGTGTCCAGGAAGAAGGGGAGTTCCGCGGCGATGTAGTCGAGGCAGGCGGCGAGCTGTCGCGCGTCGGCGGCCGGTTCGCCGACCTTCGTGGAGAGGAAGTGCGCGGCCATGCCCTCGCAGCCGGCGCGGAAGACCGGGTCGGTCGCGAGGAAGTGCCGCACCCGGCGGTGCAGCAGCCCGTACACCGGGTTCCCGGCGAATTCCGAGAGGCCGTGCACCCCGGCCGGAACGTCCGGCCCGGCCTCCTCGACGCCGCGCAGGATTCTGCGGCGTACCGCCTTGAGTTCCTTCGAGGCGCGGCGTGCCGCGTGGTCCTCGTCGTAGCCGAGCGCGCTGAACAATTCGGCCACGTGGAGGTCGGCGTACACGATGTCGATGCGGGAGAACCGTGCGGAAGCCCAGCGGACGAGTTCGGTGATGCGGCCGGCGCTGAAGTAGCTGTTCCCCGGACTCACACCGATGAGGACGTGATCGCCCTCGTCCCATATGTGGTGGCAACTTCGCGTGAAGGGCTGCACGGTGAATGCTTCAGTTGTGATGGTCACAGCTGTAAACGCCCCAGCGCCGCTAGTCCCTGGGTGCCCTGTGCACCCGGTGTGGCGGCGACAGCAAGAAGTTATCCGGCAGTGGCGGAGCGTGAGGAAGCGGCGGGATGAAGTTGGCGCGAACTCCTCTTCGTGCGGCGGAAAACCGTTCTTTCCGTGTTTCTAACAGTCAGGGTCCCGGGGCCTTCGGTCCGGACCCGTTATCAGTGCGCGACCAGCAGCGCCTCCGAGCCGACCGGCCGGAAGCCCGCGGCCTGGAAGGTGCGCACACTGCGCGCGTTCCCCGGCGACTGCTGTGCCCAGAGCACCTGGTCAGGCACCAAGTGACGGGCCGCGGTGGCGAGTTGGACGCCCAGGCCCCGGCCGCGCGCGGATTCGTCCAGCTCGACCGCGACCTCCCAGCGGCCCGCGACTCCGCGGCCGAGTACCAGGACGCCGCCGTCCGCCGCCCACACCCGCACCTCGTCGCGGTACTTCAGGGCCCGGGCCACCCGGGGGTGCTCCTGGTCCTCGATCTCCCTCAGCGCCAATCCGGGCTCGCCCGGCAGGGCGGTCGCGCAGGTCAGGAGGTCGACGCAGTTCATCGAGCGGCCGGTGCGGGCCATCAGCGCGGCCAGGAACCCGGGGTTCATCGAGGCGCCCAGGGGGTCGGCGTCCGTCCGTGCCAGGGCGGTTCTGAGCCACTCCTCGTCCTCGTCCAGGAAGATCACCGAGTGTGCGGTGAACGCGAGCACGCCCGCGTCCCGGTGACCCGGCTGGGCCACCACCGTCGTCCCGCCGTTTGCCGGCGGGAACTGCCCCCGTGCGGCGGCCGCCAGAATGTCGCCGAGCCCGCTGTCCGTGCGATGTGCCATGTCCCCGTTTCCGTTCTTCCGTGTTCCTGTCCGGTCCGCCGAGCGCCCCGGGGTCTGCACCCACGGGAAACCGGCCACCCGACTCCATGATCGGCGATGTCCGCCCCGAGCACGGCCGCCGCACTGCGCGCCCGGGTCGGCGGCTAATCTGACCCGCGTCAGAAACGCACAAAGCAGTAGCACCAACAAAGGGGTGGACCCAGTGGCGGACATCGAAGAGGCGCGCAAGGCGTTCGCGAAGCTCGACATCGACGGCGACGGACGCGTCACCGCGAGCGAGTACAAGGCGGTCATGGCGCAGCTGGGCGACTTCCACGTCACCGAGACGGTGGCCCAGGCCATCATCAAGGCCAAGGATGCCAACGGCGACGGCAAGCTCTCCTTCGAGGAGTTCTGGGCGTCGCTGAACAAGTGACCCCGATCGGCCCGGTGGCGTGCGCCCGCTCGCGCGGACACGCCACCGGGGCCGGACCGGAATAACACCCCGGACCCGTCGGTTGCCGGAGCGTGCCAACGCACCAACTCCGGAAGGCCAGCTCATGAAGATCGGCATCATCGGCGCGGGCAACATCGGCGGCAACCTCACCCGCCGCCTCACCGCGCTCGGCCACGACGTATCGGTCGCCAACTCCCGTGGCCCGCACACGCTTTCCGCCCTCGCCGAGGAGACCGGCGCCACGCCGGTCACCGTCGCCGAGGCGGCCGACGGCGCCCAGGTCGTCGTGGTCACCATCCCGCTCAAGCACGTCCCCGACCTGCCCAAGGGCTTCCTCGACGGCGCGGCCGACGGCTTCGCCGTCATCGACACCGGGAACTACTACCCGAAGGAGCGCGACGGCCGGATCGACGCGATCGAGGACGGCCTGCCGGAGAGCCGCTGGACCGAGCAGCACATCGGCCACCCGGTGATCAAGGCCTTCAACGGCACCTACGCGCAGGACCTGCTGGACCGCCCGCGCCCCCAGGGCGACCCCGAGCGGATCGCGCTGCCCGTGGCGGGCGACGACGCGGCGGCCAAGCAGCTGGTCCGCGAGCTCGTCGACGAGCTGGGCTTCGACACCGTGGACGCGGGCGGCATCGACGACTCCTGGCGCCAGCAGCCCGCCACCCCCGTCTACGGGCTGCGCGGCGGCGTCGCGGAGGTCACCGCGGCCCTGGCGGCGGCGCCCAGGGAGCGCCCGGCGGCGCACTCCGCCTGAGCGGAGCCGGGGCCGTTCAGCGCCCGGCAGGTGCGCGAGGAACCGCGGGACCGGCCACGGCCGGTCCCGCGGTCGAAGCGCTCCGTTTCCCGCGGAGCGACTAGCACTCGATGATGTTGACGGCGAGGCCGCCGCGGGCGGTCTCCTTGTACTTGACGCTCATGTCGGCCCCCGTCTCCTTCATCGTCTTGATGACCTTGTCCAGGGACACCTTGTGGCTGCCGTCACCGCGCATCGCCATCTTGGCGGCGGTGACGGCCTTCACGGCGGCCATGCCGTTGCGCTCGATGCACGGGATCTGGACCAGACCGCCGACCGGGTCGCAGGTCAGCCCCAGGTTGTGCTCCATGCCGATCTCGGCCGCGTTCTCCACCTGCTCCGGGGTGCCGCCGAGCACCTCGGCGAGCGCGCCCGCCGCCATCGAGCAGGCGGAGCCGACCTCGCCCTGGCAGCCGACCTCGGCGCCGGAGATCGAGGCGTTCTCCTTGAACAGCATGCCGATCGCACCCGCGGCGAGCAGGAACCGGACGATGCCGTCCTCGTCCGCGCCGGGCACGAAGTTCATGTAGTAGTGCAGCACCGCCGGGATGATGCCCGCGGCGCCGTTGGTGGGCGCGGTCACGACGCGGCCGCCCGCCGCGTTCTCCTCGTTGACGGCCATCGCGTACAGCGTCGCCCACTCCATGGCGTGCGCCTCCGGGTTGCCCTCCGCGCGCAGCTGGCGGGCGGTGGTGGCGGCGCGGCGGCGGACCTTGAGGCCGCCGGGCAGGATGCCCTCGCGGGACATGCCGCGCGAGACACAGGCCTGCATGACCCGCCAGATGTCGAGCAGCCCGGAGCGGATCTCGTCCTCGGTGCGCCAGGCCTTCTCGTTCTCCAGCATCAGGGCGGAGATCGACAGGCCGGTGTCCCGGGCGAGCCGCAGCAGCTCGTCGCCGGTGCGGAAGGGGTGCTTGAGGACGGTGTCGTCCGGCACGATCGGACTCTCGCCCGCCACGGCGTCCTCGTCGACCACGAAGCCGCCGCCGACCGAGTAGTACGTCTTCTCCAGGACCAGCGTGCCGTCGAGGTCGTAGGCGAAGACCGTCATGCCGTTGGCGTGGTAGGGCAGCGCCTTGCGGCGGTGCAGGACGAGGTCGTCGTCGTAGGAGAAGTCGATCTCGTGCATGCCCAGCACGTTGAGCCGCCCCGAGTCCTTGATCTGCGCCACCCGGTCGTCGGCGGTCTCCACGTCGACCGTGCGCGGGGAGGCGCCCTCCAGGCCGAGCAGCACCGCCTTCGGCGTGCCGTGGCCGTGGCCGGTGGCGCCGAGCGAGCCGTACAGCTCCGCGCGTATCCGCGCGGTGTGCGCGATCAGGCCCTCGTTCTTCAGCCGGGCCGCGAACATCCGGGCCGCCCGCATCGGGCCGACGGTGTGGGAGCTGGACGGGCCGATGCCGATCGAGAACAGGTCGAAGACCGAGATGGCCACGGGGACTCCTTGGGGGGTCTGGTAGACGCCGTTGTCTGCCGGGGTGGTGCAGAGCAAAGCAGGCACAGCATGGAATGGGGCACCGCGCTCACTACCCAGTGTGCGCGGTGCCCCGGGGCTTCGTACGGAATGAACCGAGAACTAAAGCGTACGAAACTACTTCAGGCCGGGGTACAGCGGGTGCTTGGCGGCCAGAGCGGACACCCGGGCGGCCAGGGCGTCCTTGTCGAAGTCCGGCTTCAGGGCCTCGGCGATGATGTCGGCGACCTCGCGGAAGTCGTCGTCGCCGAAGCCGCGGGTGGCGAGCGCCGGGGTGCCGATCCGCAGACCCGAGGTGACCATCGGCGGCCGCGGGTCGTTCGGGATGGCGTTGCGGTTGACCGTGATGCCGACCTCGTGGAGGCGGTCCTCGGCCTGCTGGCCGTCGAGCTCCGAGTTGCGCAGGTCCACCAGGACCAGGTGCACGTCGGTACCGCCGGTCAGGACGTCGACGCCGACGGCCTTCACGTCGTCCTGGACCAGGCGCTCGGCCAGGATCCGGGCGCCGTCCAGGGTGCGCTGCTGGCGCTCCTTGAACTCCGGCGAGGCCGCGACCTTGAACGAGACCGCCTTGGCCGCGATCACGTGCTCCAGGGGGCCGCCCTGCTGACCCGGGAAGACCGCGGAGTTGATCTTCTTGGCGAGCTCCTGCGTCGACAGGATGACACCGCCGCGCGGACCGCCGAGGGTCTTGTGCGTGGTGGTGGTCACGACGTGGGCGTGCGGCACCGGGTTGGGGTGCAGCCCCGCGGCGACCAGGCCCGCGAAGTGGGCCATGTCGACCATCAGGTAGGCGCCGACCTCGTCCGCGATCCGGCGGAACGCGGCGAAGTCCAGCTGGCGCGGGTACGCGGACCAGCCGGCCACGATCAGCTGCGGCTTCGACTCCTTGGCCAGGCGCTCGACCTCGGCCATGTCGACCTCGCCGGTCTCGTCGACGTGGTACGGGACCACGTTGTAGAGCTTGCCGGAGAAGTTGATCTTCATGCCGTGGGTCAGGTGGCCGCCGTGGGCCAGGTTCAGACCCATGATCGTGTCGCCCGGCTTGAGCAGCGCGAACATCGCGGCCGCGTTCGCCTGGGCGCCCGAGTGCGGCTGCACGTTGGCGGCCTCGGCGCCGAAGAGCGCCTTGATGCGGTCGATCGCGATCTGCTCGACCACGTCGACGTGCTCGCAGCCGCCGTAGTAGCGGCGACCCGGGTAGCCCTCGGCGTACTTGTTGGTGAGGACCGAGCCCTGGGCCTCCATGACCGCGACCGGAGCGAAGTTCTCCGAGGCGATCATCTCGAGGGTGGACTGCTGACGGTGGAGCTCGGCGTCGACGGCGGCGGCGACGTCCGGGTCCAGCTCGTGGAGGGGCTGGTTCAGAAGCGACATCAGACGATCCCTGTGGTCTCTAGGTCAGCTGGCGAAGTCGGTGTACTCGTCGGCGGAGAGCAGGTCGCCCGGCTCGTCCGTGACCTTCACCTTGAACAGCCAACCGCCCTCGAACGGGGCCGAGTTGACGAGAGAAGGGTCGTCCACGACGTCCTGGTTGGCCTCGACGACCTTGCCGGTGACCGGGGAGTACAGGTCGCTGACCGACTTGGTGGACTCCAGTTCGCCGCAGGTCTCGCCCGCGGTCACCGTGTCGCCCACCTCCGGAAGCTGTACGTACACGACGTCACCGAGCGCGTTGGCCGCGTGCTCCGTGATGCCGACCGTCGACACGCCGTCCTCGGCGGCCGACAGCCACTCGTGCTCCTTGCTGTAGCGCAGCTGCTGCGGGTTGCTCATGACCTGGATTCTCCTGTACGCGGGGGAGTGCTGCTGACGGGGTCTCGCCGTGTGTCTCGCACAGTGGGACGAGAGGGGTGGTGCGAGGGGGACGGGAAGGTCACTTCTCGCGCTTGTAGAAGGGGAGCGCGACGACCTCGTAGGCCTCGTGCGTACCGCGGATGTCGATGCCGACCCCGGCGGTGCCCGGCGCGGCGTGCGCGGCGTCCACGTACGCGATGGCGATCGGCTTGCCCAGCGTCGGGGACGGGGCGCCGGAGGTGACCTCGCCGACGACCTCGCCGTCCGCGACCACGGAGAACCCGGCGCGCGGCACCCGGCGGCCCTCGGCGATCAGCCCGACCAGCTTGCGCGGCGGGTTCGCGGCGGCCTTCTCGGCGGCGGCCTCCAGAGCCGTACGGCCCACGAAGTCGCCGTCCTTCTCGAACTTCACGACCCGGCCGAGACCGGCGTCGAACGGGGTGAGCGCGGTGGTCAGCTCGTGCCCGTACAGCGGCATGCCCGCCTCAAGGCGCAGCGTGTCGCGGCAGGACAGCCCGCAGGGCACCAGGCCCGCGCCCTGGCCGGCCTCGGTCAGCGCGCGCCACAGCTGCTCGGCGTGGTCCGGGGCCACGAACAGCTCGAAGCCGTCCTCGCCGGTGTAGCCGGTGCGGGCGATGAGGGCGGGGACACCGGCGACCGTGCCGGGCAGCCCCGCGTAGTACTTGAGGCCGTCTAGGTCGGCGTCGGTGACGGACTTCAGGATGCCGGAGGACTCGGGGCCCTGGACGGCGATCAGCGCGTAGGCGTCGCGGTCGTCGCGGACCTCGGCGTCGAACCCGGCGGCACGCTCGGTGATCGCGTCGAGCACGATCTGCGCGTTGCCCGCGTTGGCGACCACCATGTACTCGGGGGTCTCCGCCTCGCCCAGGCGGTAGACGATCAGGTCGTCGACGATCCCGCCGTCCTCCTGGCAGATCATCGTGTACCGGGCGCGGCCCGGGCCGATGGTGGCGATGTTGCCGACGAGCGCGTAGTTCAGGGCCTTCATGGCCTCGGGTCCCGTGACCGTGATCTCGCCCATGTGGGACAGGTCGAAGAGCCCGGCGCGGGTGCGTACGGCGTTGTGCTCGTCTCGCTCGCTCCCGTACCGCAGCGGCATGTCCCAGCCCGCGAAGTCGGTCATCGTGGCGCCCAGCGAACGATGCAGGGCATCGAGGGAGGTGAGGCGGGGGGCGTTGCTCATGGATGGTGCTCCAAGGTCCCGGGGCATGACGGTCGAGGACATCCTCCCCATCTGTCATCGGAACCTGAGAGGTTCACCGGCGCGCGCTGCGCGGCACGGCTTGCACCTTGGGTGGGGACGCCCGGCAGGGGACGGCCCGCTTTTCAGATCTGCCTCGTCCGCGCGGTACGGGGCCTGAGAGATTCAAGGGAGGAACTTGCTCCTTCGGCGCCCCAGCTCACAGCTGCTGAGGACTCTCCCGCGCGGATTCGAACGGCCGGTATGCAGTTGGCGCGCACATCATTGCACGCATCCCGGAAGCGGCAAATCGTTGGCGACCTATTACCGTCTCTTTACACTTCGTGGGCAGAGGTCGCGGGACCCGAACAGGGGGGAGTGCCATGACGGTTGGACACAACACGGGCCAGGTGCGGGAGGCGGCCGCGCCACCGGGGCCGGGCCGCGGGGCGCCCCCGCCGCGCGCCCGGCCGGTGGTGGGCGAGGCGGTCCGCGACCTGCGCGGCAGGCCCGGGCACACACCGCCCGAGCTGCTCTTCGACGCGGGCGACGTCGTGGTGGTGTCGGGCCTGCCGGGCAGCGGCAAGACGACGCTGATGCGCCGCACCGTCACGGACCGCCGGATCGACTCGCAGGACACCCGCCGCGCCTGGCAGCGCCGACTGCCCGGCATTCCGTACGCCCTGTACCGACCGCTGACCCGGACCGCGCACTTCGCCAGGACCTGGTGGGCGCTGCGCTCCGGGGACAGCCTCGTCGTGCACGACTGCGGCACCCAGGCGTGGGTGCGGCACTGGCTGGGGCGCGGGGCGCGGCGCAGGGGACGCGCGCTGCGGCTCGTCGTGCTCGACGTGCCGCCCGGCACCGCCCTGGAGGGCCAGGCCAGCCGGGGCCGCTGGGTGTCGAAGTACGCCTTCGCCCGGCACCGCGGCGCCGCCCGCAGGCTCATAGCCCAGGTGGAGGCCGGGCGGCTGCCGACCGGCTGCGCCTCGGCGGTCCTGCTCGACCGCGCGTCGGCCGACGTGCTGCGACGGATCGGCTTCGCCGAGTAGCGGCCCCGGCGCCCACCTGGCACCTTTCCCCGGGCGACGGGTGCGGCGCTAGGGTCGTGGGGCACGACAGCAGTCGGGGGAGAAGGACGGCACATGAACTTTCCGGAGCACGCGTTCGCGCACCCGCACGGCGGCGGAGGCTGGCCGGGCAACGAGCTCGAAGAGGCCCTGGCGGCCGCGCTCGGCCACCCCGACGCGGGACCCAGGCTGATAGAGGTGCTCGGCCGCAACGCGGTGTGGGTGCCGCTGCCCAACGGCGGCGGCCAGGACAGCGCCGACCTCGACCTGCCCACCATGGAGCTCGGGGGCGCCCCCTACGTCCCGGTGTACAGCTCCGAGCAGCAGTTCCTTCAGTGCGTCGGCTCCCACATGTCGTTCGCCGTGGCCCCCGCCGTCGAGTTCGCCCGAGGTCTGCCGCCGCAGCTCGGCATCGTGGTCAACCCCGAGGGCGCGGTCGGGGTGCCACTGCCCCCGCCCGCCGTCGCCGAGCTGTGCCGTACGGGGCGTACCGCGCTCGACGGACCCGCGTCCGGTGCCCGGGTACGTCTCTTCGAGCCGGACTGGCAGGAGGACCCGGTCGACTTCCTGGCGGCCGCGTCCGAGGAGTTCGAGGCGACCGGCGTGGTGCTCAGCGCCCGCCGCGCGCTCGCCTCCATCGAGGGCGATTCGCCCACGCTCTTCATCGGCGTGGAGTTCTCCACCTGGGACGGGGCGGGCCGCAACGCCCCCATGGAGGCGCTGGGCCGGGCTCTTGGCCGGGTCCCGGTGGGCTGGCCGGTCAACCTGGTCCTGCTCGACGTGACCCAGGATCCGGTCGCCACCTGGATGCGCGAGCGGGTGCGGCCCTTCTACACGCGGGCCCAGTAGCGGCCGCCGGGTCGGTCGCGGCCGGTCCCGCCGGGTCATGGCGGTGTCTGTGCGGCGGCTTAACCTGGTTTCATGACCCTTGCATCCCCGCAGCCGCACGCGTGTGCCCGGGGCTGCGTGGCGGCGCAGGCGTCGGCACGGTGGATCGAAGAGGGGCGGGACCCAGGGTGAGCGCGTCAGGCACCGCGGCGGCCGGGCAGGTCGAGCACATGCTGCGCCAGGTGACGCCCGGGCGCTACGACGTGTACGAGGCGCTGCTGCACGCGCTCGCGGACCCCGCCACCGGCCAGGTCTGGATGCTGCTGTGGAACGGCCGGCCCGGCTCCCCGGACGCCCAGTACGGAAACATGGAGGTCGACGGCGTCGCCTACGCGCCCTGTGTGACCTCCGCCCAGGAGCTCGCCGCCAGCGGCTGGAACCGGGCGCACGAAGTGGCGGGCGCCCTGGAAGTGGCCCGCGCCCTCTACCCCGACCGGTACGGGATCTGGCTCAATCCGCACGCCCCCGGCGGCGGCGTCGGCATCCCGTGGACCGATCTGCGCCGGATCGCCACCGGCCTCGACCGGATGCCCGCGGGGCCGCTCCGGCTCTCCGAACCGGCCGTGGAGATCCCGCAGTTCTACGCCCTGCTCGCGCAGCACGCGCACCGCACCCCCGCGGTGCGCTCGCTGCGCCGGGCCTGGGTGCAGCCCGCGCTCGGCACCCCGTACCTCGCGATCGGGCTCGACCTCTACGACACCGGCCCGCGGTCGGTCGACGCGGTGCGGGCGATGATGCAGCAGTCCATCGCCGCGGTGCCGGACGGGCTCGCGGTGTCCACGGTCGCGATGTCCGACGAGTACGACCCGGTCGCCATGTGGCTCAAGGCCGGGGCCCGCCCGTTCTACGACCGCGAGGCGCCCGCCGCCCCGGCGCCGGGTACCGCCGGGTACGGCTACCCGCCGGCCGCCCCGCGCACGTACTGAATCCCTCCCGGCGCGGCACACCAACCGGGACAGAACCCGTCAACTTCCCCAGCGCGTAACGGGAATGTCCGTTCTGGTGGGGCGAAGACCGCAATAGGGCACCGCGTCACTTGCGCCCCAACTTCCCCATGTCCGCCCCTGGTTCACAGGCGTCCGGATAACGGAAACCCTCTCTCCGCATCACGTTTACGCATACATTCGCCGCCAGGTCTGGCGGGTGATCGCGAGGCCATTGAAGACTCCCGGCATGCAGGGCCGTTCGGGCCCTTGTGCGAGCAGCTCGACCCGCTGCCCGGTGTCGCCCTCCGCTCGCACTGCTGATGGGAACGCGCCGCTACAGCGGCAAGTGCGGGCCGGTCACCGCCGGTTGAGAGGGGTCCTTGCCACGATGACGGCACCATTGCACGACACACCCGCCGACGCGGACCCGACCGCGGACGTCAGCGTCACGCCCAGCGGCGAGACCAGAACGGTCGAGGGGCGGTCGCTGGGCCGTATCGCCTGGAACCGGCTGAAGAAGGACAAGCTCGCCCTCACCGGTGGCATCGTTGTCGTGTTCCTGGTCCTCGTCGCGATCTTCGCGCCGTTGATCGTCGACGCGTTCGGCCACCCGCCGGACGACTTCCACGAGGACCAGATCGACCCGCTGCTCTCCACGCCGATCGGGAGCTGGGGCGGCATCAACTCGCACTTCCTGCTGGGAGTTGAGCCGGTCAACGGCCGCGACGTGTTCAGCCGGATCGTCTACGGAGCGCGGATCTCGCTGCTCGTCGGCTTCCTCGCGGCGGTCTTCGCGGTGCTCGTCGGCACCGTGCTCGGCGTGATCGCCGGCTACTTCGGCGGCTGGCTCGACGCCATCATCAGCCGCGTGATGGACATGCTGCTCTCCTTCCCGCAGCTGCTCTTCATCATCGCGCTGATCTCCGTGGTGCCCACCCAGCTCTTCGGGCTCAGCGGCACCGGGGTCCGGCTGCTCGTGATGATCCTGGTCATCGGCTTCTTCGGATGGCCGTACGTCGGGCGCATCGTGCGCGGCCAGACGCTGTCACTGCGCGAGCGCGAGTACGTCGAGGCGGCGCGCAGCCTCGGCGCGGGCCGCGGCTACATCCTGTTCAAGGAGCTGCTGCCCAACCTGATCGCGCCGATCACCGTCTACATGACGCTGATGATCCCGACGAACATCCTCACCGAGGCGGCGCTCAGCTTCCTGGGGGCGGGCGTCAAGCCGCCCACGGCCTCCTGGGGGCAGATGCTGTCGACGGCTATCGCGACCTACCAGTCCGATCCGATGTTCATGATCATCCCGGGTCTGGCGATCTTCATCACCGTGATGGCGTTCAACCTCTTCGGCGACGGCGTCCGCGACGCCTTCGACCCGAAGGGCACCCGCTGATGCGGGAATTCGAAGACTCCGGCCCGGCGCACCGCACGGGCCGCGACACCCAAGACGCCCACTACGGAGGAAGCGAGATCGTGACAACCCTAGGTTCATCGAGGCGAAAGACGGCCGCCGGCGCGGCCATCGTCGTTGCGGCTCTGCTGTCCACCGCGGCCTGCGGCGGAGGCGGCAGCAGCGACGGCAAGGGCGGCAAGGCCCCCGGCTTCAACGCGGCCAACAGCAAGCTCGCGAACGCGTCGACGAAGAAGGGCGGGGAGCTCAAGTTCGTCGGCACCCAGGACGCCGACTCCTGGGACCCGCAGCGCGGTTACTACGGCTTCATGTGGGACTACGCGCGCTACTACACGCGCACGCTGATCACCTACAAGCCCGCCCCGGGCAAGGAGAGCGAGACGCTCGTCCCGGACATCGCGACGGGTCTCGCGGACGTCTCGGCGGACAAGAAGACGTACACGTACCACCTGAAGGACGGCGTCAAGTGGGAGGACGGCAAGCCCGTCACCTCCAAGGACGTCAAGTACGGCATCGAGCGCATCTGGGCGCAGGACGTCATCTCCGGCGGCCCCGTCTACCTGAAGGACGTCCTCGACCCGACCGGTGAGTACAAGGGTCCCTACAAGGACACCTCTGCCGACAAGCTGGGCCTGAAGGCGATCGAGACGCCGGACGACAAGACCATCGTCTTCAAGCTGCCGGCGCCCAACGTCGACTTCCAGCAGATGCTGGCCATGCCGTCGGGCAGCCCGGTCCGCCAGGACAAGGACACCCAGTCGAAGTACGGTCTGAAGCCCTTCTCGCTCGGCCCGTACAAGTGGCAGTCCTACGAGCCCAACAAGTCGATGGTCCTCGTCCGCAACGAGAACTGGGACCAGAAGACGGACGACGTCCGCAAGGCCCTGCCGGACAAGATCAGCCTCACCCTGCTGACCAGCGCCGACGACATGGACAGCCGTCTCATCAACGGTGACTACGACGTCGACCTCAACGGCACCGGCCTCAGCCCGGCCGGCCGTACCAAGGCGCTCCAGCAGTACAAGGGCAACGTCGACAACCCGGACACCGGCTACATCCGTTACGCGGTCTTCCCGCAGACGGTCGCGCCGATGGACAACGAGCACTGCCGCAAGGCCGTCATCTACGGCTCCGACCACAAGTCGCTGCAGACCGCCCGCGGTGGCCCGCAGGCCGGTGGTGACATCGCCACCAACATGCTGCCGCCCATCATCAGCGGTTCGGACCCGAAGTTCGACCCCTACGGCGCGACCCAGAACGACGGCGCGCAGAACATCGCCAAGGCCAAGGAAGAGCTCGGCCTCTGCGGCAAGCCCGACGGCTTCTCGACCACCATCGCGGTCCGCAACAACAAGCCGGCCGAGGTCGCCACCGCCCAGTCGATGCAGGCCGCGCTGGCCAAGGTCAACATCAAGGCCGACATCGACCAGTACGACGGCTCGCAGACGACCGGCATCATCGGCAACCCCGAGGTCGTCAAGAAGAAGAACTACGGAATCATCATCATGGGCTGGGGCCCGGACTTCGCGTCCGGCCAGGGCTTCCTGCTCCCGCTGGTCGACTCCAAGTTCATCCTGCCGAACGGCAACAACAACTACTCGATGCTGAAGGACCCGGCGATCGACACCCTCTTCGACCAGGCCATCGCGGCCGGCACCCCCGAAGAGGCGGCCGGTATCTACAAGCAGATCAACCAGAAGGTCTCCGAGCACGCCGTCTACCTGCCGTTCGTCTTCGAGAAGAACGTCAAGTGGCGCAGCTCCCGGCTCACCAACGTCTACACGACGACCAACAACAACGGTTTCTACGACTACGCCTCGCTCGGCGTCGAGAAGTGACCGTCGTCCAATCGCTCCGCCGGCGCACCCGCCGCTAGGCACGAAGGGCAGGTGAAGGCCGTCGTGTGACGGGTCGGGGGTACCGCAATCCGGTGCCCCCGGCCCGCCGCCGGGCCGAGAGCAGTGCTCGCATATCTCATCAGGCGGCTGTTCGCCGCCATCGTGATGCTGCTGATCGTCATGCTGGTGACGTTCGGCATCTTCTTCCTGATCCCCAAGTGGACGGGCGTCGACCCGGCCACGATGTACGTCGGCAAGCAGTCCGACTCCGCCGCCCTCGAAGCGGTCCGCGAGAAGCTGGGTCTCGGCGACCCGATCTTCGTGCAGCTCTTCGACTTCGTGAAGGGCATCCTGGCCGGCCGCGACTACACCGGCGGCGGCTCCACGATCCACTGCGACGCGCCGTGCTTCGGCTACTCGTTCCGCAACGAGCAGGCCATCTGGCCGGTGCTCAAGGAGCGCTTCCCGGTCACGCTGTCGCTGGTCATCGGCGCGGCCATCCTGTGGGTCGTCTTCGGTGTGCTCACCGGCGTGGTGTCCGCCCTCAAGCGCGGCTCGCTGTGGGACCGGTTCTCCATGACCGTGGCCCTGGCCGGCGTCTCGCTGCCGATCTACTTCACCGGTCTGCTCTCGCTGGCGATCTTCACCTACGGCCTGCATTGGATCGACGGACAGTACGTGTCCTTCAGCGACTCGCCGGGCGGGTGGTTCAGCGGTCTGATCCTGCCCTGGATCACGCTGGCCTTCCTCCAGGCGGCGATGTACGCCCGCCTCACCAGAGCGACCATGCTCGAAGTGATGGGCGAGGACTACGTCAGAACCGCACGGGCCAAGGGCCTGAGCGAATCCACCGTCATCGGCAAGCACGCCATGCGCTCCACCATGGCGCCGATCCTCACGGTGCTCGGCATGGACATCGGCGCCCTCATCGGCGGCGCGATCCTCACCGAGACCACCTACAGCATCCCGGGCCTTGGCCAGGCGGTGCTGCGCGCGATCGGCGAGCGCGACCTTCCGGTGATCCTCGGCGTCACGCTGATCACCTCGGCGGCGGTGATCTTCGCGAACCTCGTCGTGGACCTCCTGTACGCCGTGATCGACCCCCGAGTGAGGCTCGCATGACCGACCTGAACAAGACCGGAGCCGCGGTCGGCGAGCCGGTCGCGGCGGAGCGGCCCTCGGACGCGTTCCTCGACGTACGCGACCTGAAGGTCCACTTCCCGACCGACGACGGCCTGGTCAAGTCCGTCGACGGGCTCAGCTTCTCCCTGGAGAAGGGCAAGACCCTCGGCATCGTGGGCGAGTCCGGCTCCGGCAAGTCCGTCACCTCGATGGGCATCATGGGCCTGCACACGGCCGGCCAGTACGGCAAGCGCAAGGCGCAGATCTCCGGCGAAATCTGGCTGAACGGCAAGGAGTTGCTCTCCGCCGACCCCGATGACGTGCGCAAGCTGCGCGGCCGCGACATGGCGATGATCTTCCAGGACCCGCTGTCCGCGCTGCACCCGTACTTCACCATCGGCAAGCAGATCATCGAGGCGTACCGGGTCCACCACGACGTCGACAAGAAGGCCGCCCGCACCCGGGCGATCGAGATGCTCGACCGGGTCGGCATCCCGCAGCCCGACAAGCGCGTGGACTCCTACCCACACGAGTTCTCGGGCGGCATGCGCCAGCGCGCGATGATCGCGATGTCGCTGGTGAACAACCCCGATCTGCTGATCGCGGACGAGCCGACCACCGCCCTGGACGTCACCGTGCAGGCGCAGATCCTCGACCTGATCCGGGACCTGCAGAAGGAGTTCGGCTCCGCGGTCATCATCATCACCCACGACCTGGGCGTCGTCGCCGAGCTCGCCGACGACATCCTGGTGATGTACGGCGGCCGGTGCGTGGAGCGCGGACCCGCCGAGAAGGTCTTCTACCAGCCCCGCCACCCCTACACCTGGGGTCTGCTCGGCTCGATGCCGCGCATCGACCGGGAGGAGACCGAGCGCCTCATCCCGGTGAAGGGCTCCCCGCCGTCCCTGATCAACATCCCGTCGGGCTGCGCCTTCAACCCGCGCTGCCCGTACGCGGACGTGCCCAAGGACAACATCACCCGGACCGTACGCCCCGAGCTGGCCGACGGCGGCAGCGGTCACTGGACCGCCTGCCACATGACGCCGGACGAGCGGGAGCGCATCTGGACCGAAGAGATTGCGCCCAAGCTGTGAGCGAGGACAAAGGCGTGACGGACAACGACGTGACGATTCCCGCGCAGAGCAAGGGAGCGGTCACGACCACGAAGGACGCGGCCCCCGGCGAGGTCCTGCTCAAGGTCAGCGGTCTGCAGAAGCACTTCCCGATCCGCAGCGGTGTGCTGAAGCGGCAGACCGGCTCGGTCAAGGCCGTCGACGGCATCGACTTCGACGTGCGCTCCGGCGAGACGCTCGGCGTGGTCGGCGAGTCCGGCTGCGGCAAGTCGACGATGGGCCGCCTCATCACCCGGCTGCTCGAACCGACCGGCGGCACCGTCGAGTTCGAGGGCCGGGACATCACCCACCTCGGGGTGCGCGGCATGCGCCCGATGCGCCGCGACGTCCAGATGATCTTCCAGGACCCGTACTCCTCGCTGAACCCGCGGCACACGGTCGGCGGCATCATCTCCGCCCCCTTCAAGCTGCAGGGCGTCAGCCCGGAGGGCGGGATCAAGAAGGAGGTCCAGCGCCTCCTGGAGGTCGTGGGCCTCAACCCCGAGCACTACAACCGCTATCCGCACGAGTTCTCCGGCGGTCAGCGCCAGCGCATCGGCATCGCCCGCGCGCTCGCGCTCAACCCGAAGCTGGTCGTGGCGGACGAGCCGGTCTCGGCGCTCGACGTGTCGATCCAGGCCCAGGTGGTCAACCTCCTCGACGACCTCCAGCAGGAGCTCGGGCTCACGTACGTGATCATCGCCCACGACCTGTCGGTGATCCGGCACGTCTCGGACCGGATCGCGGTCATGTACCTGGGCAAGATCGTGGAGCTGGCCGACCGCAAGTCGCTGTACGCGGCGCCGATGCACCCGTACACCAAGGCGCTGATGTCGGCGGTGCCGGTGCCCGACCCCAAGCGGCGCGGCATGAAGAGCGAGCGGATCCTGCTGAAGGGCGACGTCCCCTCGCCGATCTCGCCGCCCAGCGGCTGCCGGTTCCACACCCGTTGCTGGAAGGCGACGGAGATCTGCAAGGCGCAGGAGCCGGTGCTCGTGGAGCTGAAGCCCGGCCAGCGGGTGGCCTGCCACCACCCGGAGAACGCGCCGGACCAGGCCCCGGGCGAGACGGTCCTGCCGGAGGCCAGGGAGTCGATCGAGCTCGTGACGATCGGCGAGGCGGAGTCGGCTGAGGCGTCCGAGGTGCCTGAGGTGTCCGGGGCATCCGAGGCGGCGGAGCCGACGGAGGTGCCTGAGGCGGCCGAGGCGTCCGGGACGACAGATGCGGCGGAGGCGCCCGAGGCCACCGAGGTGGACGGAGCCTCCGGGACGCCCGAGTCCGGGGAGGCGCCCGACGCCCCCTCGGAGCCCGCCCCCGCGGCCCCCTCCGCACCGAAGTCCGTGAAGCCCGCGAAGGATGCGGAGTCCGCGAAGGCCGCCGGGGATGGCAAGGCCGGAGAAACCGGACCGGACGACACCGTTCAGGAGTCAACCGACAAGTAGGGCATGACAGTTCGGCAAAGTCATGTTCATGCCGAAGCGGGAGAGTGCAGAGTCTGCGTGTCCGTACCAACGGCATGCGTTCGAAGGGCAGACTCATGGCACTCTCCCGTTCGGCACGTCGTACCTCCCGGCTGGTCGCCCTCGCCACCGCGGTGGCCGCCGGGTTCACCATCGCCGCAGCGCCCGCCGCCTCACCCGGCGCCCCGGGCATCGGCGATCCGTACTTCCCCAACCTGGGCAACGGCGGCTTCGACGCCCTCCATTACGACCTCGGCGTCAGCTACAACCCCGATTCCGGGCGCCTGGACGGGCGCACCACCCTCACCGCCCGGGCCACCCAGAACCTCTCCAGCTTCGACCTGGACCTCCAGAAGCTCACCGTCGACTCGATCCGGGTGAACGGCAGGCCCGCCGACTTCACCAGAACCGGCGACGAGATCGTGATCACGCCGCGCCACCGGCTGCGCAGGGGCGAGGAGTTCGAGGTCACGGTCGTCTACGGCGGAGTGCCCCAGCCGCTGAGCGGACCCATCGTCTTCGGGTCCGACTACGGCTGGATGAAGACCAAGGACGGCGTGTTCGTCGCCTGCGAACCCAACGCCGCCTCCACCTGGTTCCCGTCCAGCGACCATCCCTCGGACAAGGCGACGTACGACATCCGCATCGACGCGCCCAAGGGCCTCACCGGGGTGTCCAACGGCCGCCTCGTGGACTCCCATGACAGCGGCGGCCGTTCGTACTTCCACTGGCGCGAGTCCAAGCCGATGGCGACCTACCTCGCCACCGCGTCCATAGGGAAGTTCGACGTGAAGACGGGCCGGACGCCCGCGGGCACCCCCATCTACGTGGCCATCGACCCGACCCTGGCCAACCAGAACACGGTCGACGTGTACGCGGTGACCGCCGAGGCCACCGACTACTGGTCCAAGCTCTTCGGCCCGTACCCCTTCGAGGAGACCGGCGCGGTCGTCGACGACATGCCGCAGGCCGGGTTCTCCCTGGAGACGCAGACCAAGCCGAGCTATTCGGCCGTCCGCAACGAGTCGACCATCGTGCACGAGCTCGCCCACCAGTGGTTCGGCGACTCCGTCTCGGTCGCGCACTGGGACGACATCTGGCTCAACGAGGGCTTCGCGACCTACGCCCAATGGCTGTGGGCCGAGCACCGCGGCACCGCGACGGCCCACACCTCCTTCCTCAACAGGTACAACTCGATCCCGGCCTCCTCCGACTTCTGGAAGATCGAGGTGGCCGACCCGCAGCGCGACACGATGTTCGCCTCCGCGGTCTATCAGCGCGGCGCGATGATGCTCCAGGCGCTGCGCGAGCGCATCGGTGACCAGGCCTTCTTCAAACTGCTCCCGGCCTGGACGAAGCTGCACCGCTACCACAACGCCGACACCGAGGACTTCATCCAGCTCGCCGAGGAGGTCTCGGGCCAGTCGCTCGACGGCCTGTTCCAGAAGTGGATCTACGACACGGGCAAGCCCGCGCTCTGAGCCCGGCCTGTGCCGAGGGGCACCCCGGGATGAGTAAAAATGCGGGGTGCTTCACGAACTGTTCAGCCCCTCCGTCCAGCATGCGCTGGACCTCGTCGGAATCTTCGTCTTCGCGATCTCCGGCGCCCTGCTCGCCGTGCGCAAGAACTTCGACGTGTTCGGCATCGCGGTGCTCGCCGAGGTCACCGCGCTGGGCGGAGGGCTGTTCCGCGACCTCATCATCGGGGCGGTCCCGCCGGCCGCCTTCTCCGACCTCGGGTACTTCGTGACCCCGCTGCTCGCCGCCGTCCTCGTCTTCTTCCTCCACCCCGAGGTCGAGCGCACCCAGACCGCGGTCAACGTCTTCGACGCGGCGGGGCTCGGCCTGTTCTGTGTGACGGGCACGACGAAGGCGTACGACTACGGTCTCGGGCTCACCTCCTCGGCGGCCCTGGGGCTCGCGACGGCGGTGGGCGGCGGCGTGCTGCGCGACGTCCTCGCCAACGAGGTTCCCTCGCTGCTGCGTTGGGACCGCGACCTGTACGCGGTGCCCGCGATCGTCGGGGCCACCATGATCGTGCTGTTCATCCGCTTCGACCTGCTGAACGCGGGGACCAGCGGGCTCGCGGTGATCACCGCGTTCCTGCTGCGCATCGCCGCGCTGAAGTACCACTGGCGGGCACCGCGGGCCTGGAACCGGCGGAGTTCGACGCTGGAGGAGGCGTGAGGGGGTGCCGGGGGCGGGTCCGAGGAGCGCACGCGAAAAAGCTACCGCTCAGTAATTTATCGGTGTACGGTGCTGCGCATGGCACAGGCATCGTCACAGGTACTCCCCGCCGCGATCGGGGACAGCGAGTTCGACCGCGACACCGCGGTCACCCTGCGGGAAGCGGGGGTCTACGACGCGGAGCTCTCGGCGGGCTGGACCATCATCCACGCCGTCAACGGCGGCTATCTGCTCGCGCTGCTCGGGCGGGCGCTCGGCGACGCGCTGCCGCACCCGGACCCGTTCACCGTCTCCGCGCACTACCTCACGCCGTCCGTGCCCGGGCCCGCGGTCATCCGCACCCAGGTCGTGCGCACCGGCCGCACCCTCTCCACCGGGCAGGCCTCGCTCTTCCAGTACGACGAGAACGGCGCGGAGGTCGAACGCATCCGGGTCCTCGCCTCGTACGGGGACCTCGACGCGCTCACCGACGAGGTGCGCACCACCGCCCTGCCCCCCGCGATCCCGCCCCTCTCGCACTGCATCGGCGCGACGGACGCCCCCGACGGCACCCGGCCCCCGATCCCCGGCAGTTCGGCGATCACCGACCGGCTGATGCTGAAGCTCGACCCGACCACGCTCGGCTGGGCGGTGGGCGCGCCCTCCGGGAAGGGCGAGATGCGGGCGTGGTTCGGACTCGCGGACGGGCGCGACGCGGACCCCATCTCGCTGCTGCTCACCGTCGACGCCCTGCCGCCGACCTCCTTCGAGCTGGGCCTGAAGGGCTGGACCCCGACGGTCGAGCTCACCACCCACATCCGCTGCCGCCCGGCACCGGGTCCGCTGCGGGTGTCCATCACCACGCGGAACCTGGCCGGGGGGTTCCTGGAGGAGGACGCGGAGGTCTGGGACTCGGCGGACCGCCTGGTGGCCCAGTCCCGCCAACTGGCCCGCGCCCCCCGAACCTGACCTCGGGTACGCCCCGTCGCGGCACTGCATCCTGCCCAGGGGCGCGGGGAACGGCGCGATCGGTCACGTGTGGCCCGCGGTCAATGGTTCGGTCGGCAGCCCCCGGAAGGTCTCGGGGAGGAGCGGGGTGGGGGATTCTGGGCGGGTGAAATCCGACCGGCTGCTCTCCATCCTCCTCCTGCTCCAGACCCGCGGCCTCGTCCCCGCCACCGACCTCGCCGAACGGCTCGACGTGTCCGTGCGGACCATCTACCGCGACGTCGAGGCGCTCTCGGCATCCGGCGTGCCGGTCTACACCGAGCGCGGGCGGCACGGCGGCATCGCCCTGCTCGCCGGATATCGCACGGACGTCACCGGGCTCACCGCCGACGAGTCCCGCGCCCTGTTCGTGCTCGCGGCCCAGGGCGCGCACACCGCCCTCGGTCTCGACGACGCGCTCGGCTCGGCCCTGCGCAAGGTCATGGCCGCGCTGCCCGAACCGCACCGGCCCGCCGCCGAGTTGACCAGCCGCCGCATCCTGGTCGACCCGGAGCGCTGGATGCGTACGGCCGCCCCCGCCGTCGACCTGGACGTCCTCAACACCGCCGTCTTCGCCGACCGCCGGCTCCGGCTGAGCTACCGGCACAGCGGCGCCGCCCGGCCGAAGACGTACACCGTCGACCCGTACGGGCTCGTCGTGAAGGCCGGGGTCTGGTACCTCGTCGCCGATCACCGGGCCGCGCCCCGGCTGTTCCGCGCCGAGCGGGTCCGCTCCGCCCGGCTCACCGACGAGCCGGTGCGCCGTCGGCCCGGCGTCGAACTCGCCGACGTGTGGGAGCAGTTGCGCCGCGAGGTCCAGCGCCGACCGGCGGAAGTACTGGTCAAGGCCAGGGTGCGCAACGACCGGCTCGACCTCTTCCTCCGCCTGCACGGAGCGCAGCTCACCGCCGCGCCGGAGCCGGAGGCGGCGGGGGAGTGGACCGCGGTGGAACTCGCGGTCAGCGAACTGCGCGCCGTACGCCAGTTCCTGAGCTTCGGTGCCCACGTCGAGATCCTCCAGCCCCGCGCGGCCCGCGACGTCCTCGCCGAAGCCGCGTCGGAGATCAGCCGCCTCTACGCCTCGTAGGCAGCCAGGAGTGGAACCCGCCCGGCGCGCTCCTCGGCCCCGGCCCCGCAGGGCAGCCCGCACCCCCTACTCCAGCCAGTGGCGGCGCCCCAGCGTCACCAGGCGGAGCTGGGCTCGGGCCGTGGTGAGGACCGGGGCCTCGTCGCCCTCCAGCAGGGCGGACGCCGTCATCACCATGTGGTCGACGTACACCCCGGCCAGCATGCGCAGGTCCTGCGGGGTCCAGCCCGCCGACTGCGGGTCGGCGCCCAGCGCCTCGGCCACCTCGTCGGCGAAGCGGCGCAGTTGTACGCCGATCGCCTCGCGGACCGGGGCGACCCCGCCGTGCCGCTCGCGGGCGATGAAGCGGACGTGCGCGGGGTGCGTACGCACGTGGGCGGCGATGAGCGCGACCGCCCGGTCGATGCGTTCGTCGCTCGACCCGGTGGTGACGATCGCCGCGCGGATCGTGTCGTGCAGGCTGCCCAGCGCCTGCTCGACCAGCGCGACGCCGAGGTCGGCGGTGTCCTTGAAGTGCCGGTAGAACGCGGCCGGCGCGACCCCCACGGCCCGGGTGACCTCGCGGAGCCCGAGGCTGCTCAGGCTCTGGTGCTCCAGGAGCTGGAGCGCCGAGTCCATGAGGGCCTGGCGGGTCTTCTGCTTCTGGGCCTGCCGGATTCCGAGAGTGTGGCTCATACCACTCAGTAAACATGTGTTCGCTGAAGTTGGGAAGACTAGACTCATCAGTCAGTGAACAGTCGTACTCCCAAGGCTGGTTGACCCAGGCGGGACGCATCGCCCGTTCCGCCGCACAGAGAAAGGGATCCCATGCTTTTCCTCGTCGCAGCCCTCCTCCTGCTGGGGGTCGTGCTGGGCTCAGCGGCGCACCTCCCGCTCCCGGTCACCCTGGCCGTCGCCGGTGTCATCGGCGTCTGGCTGCTCGTCTTCGCCGCCCGCGAACGCCTCTCGCACCGAAAGGGCTGACCATGGAACTCACCGCGATCCGACGCCGCACCAGGGACCGAGACGCCGACGGGATGGCCATCGCCGCCTTCGTCCTCGGCCTGCTCGGCCTGCTCGTGATGAACGTCGTCCTCGGACCGATCGCCATCGTGCTGTCCTCGCTCTCCCTCCTCTACGGGACCAAGCGCCGCGGCCGTGCCTACCTCGGACTCGCCCTGGGCGTGGCCGACCTCGTGGTCCTGGTCGCCCTCGTCATGGCGGACCACACGGTCTCCTGGGGCCTCGGCGGCTGAAAGCCCGCCCAGCCGCTGGCCGGAACTGCGGCACGGCCCGCCCGGTGCGGCTCGTAGAATCGGGCCCACCATGGCTTACCTCGACCACGCCGCGACCACTCCGATGCTTCCGGAGGCGGTCCAGGCGATGACCGCCCAGCTGACCGCCACCGGCAACGCGTCCTCGCTGCACGCCGCCGGGCGGCGGGCCCGCCGCACCGCGGAGGAGGCCCGCGAGGAACTCGCCGAAGCGCTCGGCGCCCGCCCCAGCGAGGTCGTCTTCACCGCGGGCGGCACCGAGGCCGACAACCTCGCCGTCAAGGGCCTGTACTGGGCCCGCCGGGACGCCGACCCGCGCCGGACCCGCGTCCTGGCCAGCCCCGTCGAGCACCACGCCGTGCTCGACGCGGTCGACTGGCTCGCCGAGCACGAGGGCGCCACCGTCGAGTACCTGCCCGTCGACGCGTACGGCAGGGTGCGCCCCGAGGCCCTGCGCGACGCCATCGGGCGCAACCCCGACGACGTCGCCCTGGCCACCGTCATGTGGGCCAACAACGAGATCGGCACCATCATGCCGGTCACCGAACTGGCCGCGGTGGCCCGGGAGTTCGACGTGCCGCTGCACGCCGACGCCGTCCAGGCCTTCGGCCAGCTCGACGTGGACTTCGCCGCGTCCGGACTCGCCGCCATGACCGTCTCCGGCCACAAGGTCGGCGGCCCGTACGGCATCGGGGCCCTGCTCCTGGGCCGCGAGTACACCCCCGTCCCCGTGCTGCACGGCGGCGGCCAGGAGCGGCACGTGCGCTCCGGCACCCTCGACGTCCCCGCCATCGCCTCCTTCGCGGTCGCCGGACGGCTCGCCGCCGAACGGCGCGGCGCGTTCGTCCAGGACATCGGGGGCCTGCGCGGCCGGCTCGTGGAGGCCGTGCTCAAGGCCGTGCCCGACGCGATCCTCGGCGGCGACCCGGACCCGGCCGGCCGCCTGCCCGCCAACGCCCACTTCACCTTCCCCGGCTGCGAAGGCGACTCCCTGCTTCTGCTGCTCGACGCGCAGGGCATCGAATGCTCCACCGGCTCCGCCTGCACCGCGGGCGTCGCCCAGCCCAGCCACGTCCTGCTCGCCACCGGCACCGACCCCGACCTGGCCCGCGGCACCCTGCGCTTCTCGCTCGGCCACACCTCCACCGAGGCCGACGTCCGTGCGGTCGCCGACGCCATCGGGCCCGCGGTCGAGCGGGCCCGCACCGCAGGGCTCGTCTGACCCCGGCAGCCCCCTGGCCCGCCCCAGCCGCTCAGGCCGGGCGGGCCGCGCCGACCAGCCGGATGTAGCGCGCCCAGTCCCAGTACGGCCCCGGGTCGGTGTGGTCGGTGCCCGGCACCTCGACGTGCCCGATGATGTGCGTACGGTCGACGGGTATGCGATAGCGGGCGCACACCGTGGCCGTCAGCCGCGCGGACGACGCGTACATGGCGTCCGTGAAGGACGACGCCTCCTCGACGTACCCCTCGTGCTCTATGCCGACGCTGCGCTCGTTGTACGTCCGGTTGCCCGCGTGGAAGGCCACGTCCAGCTCCCGCACGGTCTGCGCTATGTGGCCGTCCCTGCGCACCACGTAGTGGGCGGCCGCCTTGTTCTCCGGGTCCTGGAACGTTTTCAGGGCGCTGTCGAAGCTGCCCTGCACGACATGGATCACCACCCGGTCCACCGGGTAGTCGTCCGGCCGGTCCGCCATCCGCCAGTTCGCCGGGTCCGCCGCCACCCACTGGGCGCCCGCGTAGTCCAGCGCCCCGGCCTTGCGCGGCTTGTGCGGCCGCGCCTGCGGGGCCTTCAGATATCCGATGGTGCCGACCACCACCACCGCGCCCCCGATCAGCAGCCCCCTGCGGCTGGTCGCCATACGCCCCGCCCCCGTCGCTCCCCGTACCGCTCCCCGGTGGGCCCCGCCGCACCCCGCGGGCCCGTGGAATCCCGGATCGGACCCCCTTCGACAGGCACAACGGATACTCCCGCGCCCCGGGTTCCCGATCCCACGTACCCTTACGAGTGCTATGACTCAGACTCCGCCGCAGCCCTCGCCGATGACCTCCCCGCGTCCCCTGCGCGTCCTCGCCGCCATGTCCGGCGGTGTGGACTCCGCCGTCGCCGCCGCCCGGGCCGCCGAGGCGGGGCACGACGTCACGGGCGTGCACCTGGCGCTCTCCGCGAACCCGCAGTCCTTCCGCACCGGGGCCCGCGGCTGCTGCACCATCGAGGACTCCCGGGACGCGCGCCGCGCCGCGGACGTCATCGGCATCCCCTTCTACGTCTGGGACCTGGCGGAACGCTTCCGCGAGGACGTCGTCGAGGACTTCGTCGCCGAGTACGAGGCGGGCCGCACGCCCAACCCGTGCCTGCGCTGCAACGAGAAGATCAAGTTCGCGGCGCTGCTCGACAAGGCCCTCGCGCTCGGCTTCGACGCCGTGTGCACCGGCCACTACGCCACCGTCGTCCTCAACGAGGACGGCACCCGCGAGCTGCACCGCGCCTCCGACATGGCCAAGGACCAGTCGTACGTCCTCGGCGTGCTCGACGAGCGCCAGCTCGCCCACGCGATGTTCCCGCTCGGCGACACCCTCACCACCAAGGACGAGATCCGCGCCGAGGCCGAGCGCCGGGGCCTCGCGGTCGCCAAGAAGCCCGACAGCCACGACATCTGCTTCATCGCCGACGGCGACACCCAGGGCTTCCTCGCCAAGCGCCTCGGCAAGGCGGAGGGCGACATCGTCGACGAGTCCGGTACCAAGATCGGCAGCCACGAGGGTGCCTTCGGCTTCACCATCGGCCAGCGCAAGGGCCTGCGCATCGGCCACCCGGCCGCCGACGGTAAGCCCCGCTACGTCCTCGACATCTCCCCGGTGAACAACACGGTCACCGTCGGCCCCGTCGAGGCCCTCGACGTCACCGCCCTCGGCGCGATCAAGCCCCGCTGGTGCGGCACCGCCCCCGAGGGGCCCGGCACGTACACCGCGCAGCTGCGCGCCCACGGCGGCGAGACCGAGGTGACGGCCGAGCTGGTCGACGGCGAGCTGCGGGTGCGCTTCGCCGAGCCCGTCCGCGGTGTCGCCCCCGGCCAGGCGATCGTCCTGTACGACGGCACCCGCGTGGTGGGCTCGGCGACGATCGCGACGACCGAGCGGGCGACCGCGGCGGTCTGACCCGCGCGGCCGGACGGCCCGGTCAGACGACCCGCAGGACGATCTTGCCGCGGGTGCGGCCGCGCTCGCTGTGCACGTGTGCCTCGGCCGCGTCCGCGAGGTCGAAGACCGAGTCGACCTCCGCGCGCAGCAGGCCCCGCTCGACCAGGTCGGTGACCGCGCGCATGCCCACCTGGTCCGGCTCGACCAGGGTGAAGCCCGCCGTCACGCCGCGGGCCGCCGCCTCGGCGAGCACCTCCGGCTCGTCCGGCTCGGCGATCGAGACCATCCGGCCGCCGGGGCGCAGCACCTTCAGGGAGCGGGTGGCGTAGTCGCCGCCGATGGAGTCGAGGACCACGTCCACGTCCTTGACCGCCTCGGTGAAGTCGGCCTCGGTGTAGTCGACGACCTCGTCCGCGCCCAGGCCGCGCACGAAGTCGTGCTTGGCGGCGCTCGCCGTGCCGATGACGTACGCCCCCCGCGCCTTGGCGATCTGCACGGCCAGGTGACCCACGCCGCCCGCAGCGGCATGGATCAACACCCGCTCCCCGGCGGCCAGTCGGGCCGTGTCGACGAGCGCCTGCCAGGCGGTCAGCGCCGCCAGCGGCAGCGCCGCCGCCTGGATGTGGTCGATCCCGGCGGGCTTGGGCGCGAAGTGCCGGGCGGGGGCGGTGACGTACTCCGCGTACGCGCCCGCCTGGCGCGGGAAGAGCGGCATGCCGAAGACCTCGTCGCCGGGCCGGTACAGCGTCACGCCCAGGCCCACCGCCTCGACCGTGCCGGACACGTCGAAGCCGAGGATGGTCGGGGTGCCCATGGGGCCGAAGCCGCCGTGCGTCCGGATCTTCCAGTCGGCCGGGTTGACGCCGGCCGCGTGCACCCGGACCAGGATCTCGGTGGGGCCGGGCTCGGGGCGCTCGGTCTCGATCTCGGCGAGCACCTCGGGGCCGCCCAGCCGGGTGAGGCTGATGGCACGCATGGTCTGGGACATGTCTGATCCTTTTCGGGGTGTTTCCGCTGGTGGGAGCACCAGCCTGCCCTCTGGGGCCCTTCCGTGGTGCTGGCCGTTTGGCCAGGATGTGACAGGATCTGGCCATGGCTGTACGGCAGAGAACGCATCAGGTGGCGGTGCTCGCCCTGGACGGGGTGGTCTCCTTCGAGCTGGGCATCCCGTCCCGGATCTTCGACAGCGCCCGGGGTCCGGGCGGTGAGCGGCTCTACGAGGTGACCGTCTGCACCGTGGACGGGCGGCCGGTGCGCACCGAGGCCGGATTCTCGGTCGCCGTCGAGCACGGCCCCGAGGCGCTCGCCGCGGCCGACACCGTGGTGATCCCGCCGACCCACACCCTCGGTGCGATGGCCGAGGGCGGCCCGCTGCCCGAGCCCGTGGCCCGCGCCTTCGAACGGATCCGGCCCGGCACCCGCATGGTGTCCATCTGCACGGCGTCCTACGTCCTGGCCGCCGCCGGGCTGCTGGACGGGCGGCCCGCCACCACGCACTGGTGCGACGCGGCCGCCTTCGCCCGCACCTTCCCGGGCGTGGAGGTGGATCCGGGCGTCCTGTTCGTCGACGACGGAGACGTGCTGACCTCGGCGGGCGCCGCCGCCGGCATCGACCTGTGTCTGCACCTCGTACGCCGCGACCACGGCAGCGCGGTCGCCAACCGGGCCGCCCGGCACTGCGTCGTCCCCCCGTGGCGCGACGGAGGCCAGGCCCAGTACATCGAACGCCCGGTCCCGGAGCCGACCGTGGCCAGCACGGCGGCCACCCGCGCCTGGGCCCTGGAGCGCCTCCAGGAGCCGCTCTCGCTGGGCGAGATGGCCGCCCACGCGCGGATGAGCCTGCGCACCTTCACCCGCCGCTTCCGCGAGGAGGCGGGCATGACGCCGGGCAACTGGCTCACCGCCCAGCGCCTGGAACTGGCCCGCCAGCTCCTGGAGTCCAGCGACCTGCCGGTGGACCTGGTCGCCCACCGGGCCGGCTTCGGCACCGCCAACTCGCTGCGCCAGCACATGCGTTCCGTGCTCGGCGTCTCTCCGGTCGCCTACCGGCGCACCTTCCAGGTCACCGCGCGGGCCTGAGCCCGGCCGCGCTACTCGGTGACGGTCTCCACCTCGTAGAAGCAGAGGTGGTCCTTGATCTCGGCCACGTCCGGCTTCGGGTCCGGGTAGTACCAGACGAGGTCGGGCGCGTCCGGCAGCGACCAGTAGGAGGCCGTGCCCTTGAACGGGCAGTACGTCTGGGTCGGGGACGGGGTCAGCAGGTCCGTGCGGACGTCCTCGGGCGGAAGGTAGTAGCGGACGGGGAGGCCGGTCTCGCGCAGCAGCAGCGGACGGCGGCTCTCGGCGAGCACCTGCCCGCCGTGCACGACCCGCACGTGCTCGCTGCCCCGCTCGACGGTGATGCTGTGTCCTGTCGGCTGTGTCGTCATAAGAGGTGCAGCGCTTCCCGGGCCGCGCTTCTTCCCCGGCGCCCCTCGTATCGTGGCCGCATGAACATCTGCGTCTTCCTCTCCGCCGCCGACCTCGACGAGCGCTACACGCGCCCCGCCCGCGAGTTCGCCGAACTCCTCGGCAAGGGTGGGCACACCCTGGTGTGGGGCGGCTCCGAGAGCGGCCTCATGAAGGTCGTCGCCGACGGCGTGCAGCAGGCGGGCGGCAGGCTCGTGGGCGTCTCGGTCGACTTCTTGGCGGCCAAGGCCCGGCAGAACGCCGACGAGATGGTCATCGCCAAGGACCTCGCCGAGCGCAAGGCGCTGCTGCTCGCCAAGTCGGACGCCGTCGTGATCATGGTGGGCGGGACCGGCACCCTGGACGAGGCCACCGAGATCCTGGAGCTGAAGAAGCACGGGAAGACCACCAAGCCGGTCGTCCTGCTGAACACCGAGGGCTTCTACGACGGCCTCAAGGAGCAGTTCCGCCGCATGGAGGACGAGGGCTTCCTGCCCGTCCCCCTCACCGAGCTGGTCTTCTTCGCCGAGGACGGCGTCGCGGCCCTCGCCTACCTGGAGGAGTCCCTCGGCATCCAGTAGTGCGAGCATGTCCCGTATGGCTACTCACCTGATCACCGGCGCCGGATCCGGCATCGGCGCGGCCGTCGCGCGCCGCCTGCACGAGCGCGGCGACGAGCTCATCCTGCTCGCGCGCGACGCCGGGCGCGCCAAGGAACTCGCCGGGCGGTACCCGGGCGCCCGCACCCTCGTCGGCGACCTCGCCGACCCCGACCGCCTGTCCTGGGCCTTCGACAAGCAGCCCATGCCGGAGCAGCTCGACTCGCTGCTGCACATCGCGGGCATCGTCGACCTCGGCCCGGTCGGCGAGCTGCGCCCCAAGACCTGGCACCAGCAGCTCAACGTCAACCTGATCGCGCCCGCCGAGATCACCCGCCACCTGCTGCCCCAACTCCGCGCCTCGCGCGGCCACGTGGTCTTCGTGAACTCCGGCGCCGGTCTGGCCGCCCACGCCGAATGGGGCGCGTACGCCGCCTCCAAGCACGGCCTCAAGGCGCTCGCCGACTCGCTGCGCCACGAGGAGCACGCCAACGGCGTGCGCGTGACCTCGGTCTACCCGGGCCGCACCGCCAGCCCCATGCAGGCCAAGGTGCACTCGCAGGAGGGCAAGGAGTACGACCCGGCGAGGTTCATCGACCCCGAGTCGGTGGCCACCACCATCGTCATGGCCATCGACCTGCCGGCCGACGCCGAGGTCAACGACCTCACCGTGCGCCCCGGCCAGTAGCCCCGAACGGGCTCCCGCGCCCGGTTGCGTACGCTTCCGGGGTGAGCGAACAGAGCAATTTCCCCTGGGGGCCCGCCACCGGGGTCGGTTCGATGCCGGGCGGCGACGCGCGGGAGACCGCCAAGACCGTCACCGGATCGCTGATCGGCGCCGAGGGGGCGAGCGGCGACTTCCCGCACCTCGCGGAGCTGCCCGCGCGCGGCCCCGGCGCCGACATGATCGGGCGGACCATCGGGCTCCTCGTCGAGATGTACGGACATGTGGAGCCCAGCGGCTGGCGCGTCAGCGACCGGCCCGGCCGGGACACCCGCCGGGCCCGGTCCTGGCTCGGCGAGGACCTCGACGCCCTGGAGGAGTTCACCCAGGGCTACACCGGCCCGCTGAAGGTGCAGGCCGTCGGGCCGTGGACGCTGGCCGCCGCCCTGGAGCTCCGGGGCGGCGAGCTCTCGCTCGGCGACCCCGGCGCCTGCCGCGACCTGGCCGGATCGCTCGCCGAGGGCCTGCGCGACCACCTCGCCGAGGTACGCCGCCGGGTGCCCGGCGCCCGGCTCGTGCTCCAGCTCGACGAGCCCTCCCTCACCTCCGTGCTGCGCGGACGCATCCGGACCGCCAGCGGATACCGCACCCACCGGGCCGTCGACCGGCAGGTCGTGGAGGGCGCCCTGCGCGACGTCGTCGCCGTGCACGACGGCCCCGTCGTCGTCCACTCCTGCGCCCCCGACGTCCCGTTCGCCCTGCTGCGGCGGGCCGGAGCCGCCGCGGTGTCGTTCGATTTCTCCCTGCTCACCGAGCGTGATGACGAGCAGATCGGCGAAGCCGCCGAGAGCGGCGTCAAGCTGTTCGCCGGAGTGGTGCCCGCCACCGACGGCCCATTGTCAGACCCTGCCGGTAGCGTCATGGGTGTCAGGACGCTGTGGCGCAGGCTGGGGCTGAATCCGGGGACTCTGGGCGAGTCCGTGGTGATCACTCCGGCATGCGGCATGGCGGGCGCGTCCCCGGCCTACGCGCGGGCCGCGCTCGCCCACTGCGTCCGGGCGGCGAGATCGCTCGCGGACAACCCTGAGTGACGGGGAAGACGGGAAACGGGAGGACATGACGGTGGCTGGCGAACAGAACGCAGCGGTGCCCGCCGAGGCACGGGAGAAGCACGCGCTCCTCGCCGAGCAGATCGAGGAGCACCGCTTCCGGTACTACGTGAGGGACCAACCGGTCATCAGCGACGGCGACTTCGACAAGCTGCTCCGCTCGCTGGAGGCCCTGGAGGACGAGTACCCCGAGCTGCGCACGCCCGACTCGCCGACGCAGAAGGTCGCGGGCGCCTACGAGACGGACTTCGCCTCGGTCCAGCACCGCGAGCGGATGCTGTCCCTGGACAACGCCTTCGACGACGAGGAACTGGCGGCCTGGGCCGAGCGCGTCGCCAAGGACGTGGGCACCGCCGAGTACCACTTCCTGTGCGAGCTGAAGGTCGACGGCCTGGCCGTGAACCTGACGTACGAGCACGGCAGGCTGACCCGCGCCGCCACCCGCGGCGACGGCCGCACCGGCGAGGACATCACGCCCAACGTCCGCACCATCGCCGACATCCCGGACCGCCTCAAGGGCGACCGCATCCCCGCGCTCGTCGAGATCCGGGGCGAGGTCTACTTCCCGATGGAGGCCTTCGAGGGCCTCAACGCGCGCCTGGTCGAAGCGGGCGACAAGCCGTTCGCCAACCCGCGCAACGCGGCGGCGGGTTCGCTGCGCCAGAAGGACCCGAAGGTCACCGCGACCAGGCCGCTGCACATGGTGGTGCACGGCATCGGCGCCCGCGAGGGCTTCGACATCGACCGGCTCTCGCAGGCGTACGGCCTGCTGCGCGAATGGGGCCTGCCGACCGCCGAGCACAACGAGGTGGTCGACTCCCTCGAAGACGTGCGGCGGTTCATCACGTACATGGGCGAGAACCGGCACTCGGTGGTGGAGCACGAGATCGACGGCGTGGTCGTCAAGCTCGACGAGATCCCGCTCCAGGGCAGGCTCGGCTCCACCGCGCGCGCCCCGCGCTGGGCCATCGCCTGGAAGTACGCGCCCGAAGAGGTCAACACCAAACTCGTCAACATCCGCGTCGGCGTGGGCCGCACCGGCCGCGTCACCCCCTACGCGCAGGTCGAGCCGGTCACCGTGGCCGGGTCCGAGGTCGAGTTCGCCACCCTCCACAACCAGGAGGTGGTGAAGGCCAAGGGCGTCCTCATCGGCGACACGGTGGTGCTGCGCAAGGCGGGCGACGTCATCCCGGAGATCCTCGGCCCCGTCGCCGACCTGCGGGACGGCAGCGAATACCCCTTCGAGATGCCCGCGGAGTGCCCCGAGTGCGGGACCGCGCTGCGTCCGATGAAGGAGGGCGACATCGACCTGCGCTGCCCCAACGCCCGGTCCTGCCCGGCCCAGTTGAGGGAGCGGCTGTTCTACCTGGCGGGACGCAAGAGCCTCGACATCGAGAACTTCGGATACGTGGCGGCGGCCGCGCTCACCAAACCCCTCGAACCGGCCACCCCGCCGCTGCTCGACGAGGGCGGCCTCTTCGACCTGACGATGGATCAGCTCCTGCCCATCAAGGCGTACGTCCTCGATCAGGACAGCGGGCTGCCCAAGCGCGACCCCAAGACCGGCGAGGAGAAGACCGCTCTGGTCTTCGCCAACATGAACGGGGAGCCGCGCAAGAACGCCGTGTCGATGCTGGAGAACATCGCCGCGGCCAAGGAGCGCCCGCTCGCCCGCATCCTCACCGGGCTCTCCATCCGGCACGTCGGGCCGGTCGCCGCCGAGGCGCTGGCCCGCGCATTCCGCTCCATCGACCGCATCCAGCAGGCCACCGAGGAGGAACTCGCCGCGGTGGAGGGCGTGGGCGGGATCATCGCCGCCTCCCTCAAGCAGTGGTTCGCCGAGGAGTGGCACCAGGAGATCCTGCGCAAGTGGAAGGCCGCCGGCGTCCGCATGGAGGACGAGAGCACCGGCGAGGACGAGGGGCCGCGCCCGCTGGAAGGCCTCACCGTCGTCGTGACCGGAACTCTTGAGCGGCACACCAGAGATGGCGCGAAAGAGGCCCTGCAGAGCCGCGGCGCCAAGGTCACCGGTTCCGTTTCCAAGAAGACATCCTTCGTTGTCGTCGGCGACAGCCCCGGTTCCAAATACGACAAGGCGATGCAGCTGAAGGTTCCGGTTCTCGACGAGGACGGGTTCGCCGTCCTGCTGGAACAAGGGCCCGACGCCGCGAGAGAAGCCGCGATGCCGACCGCCCCGGAGGGGGAATGAGACACAAACAAGGGTAGTAACAGGGGGCCTGGAGGCTGCGCGGAGTCACCCGTTCGGCGCATAGCAGACCGATGTGGGTGGCTGGGTCGCATTCGGGCAAGAGCTGTAGACCGCTGCCCGACAGAGCCTTCTGCGGCCTACTGTTGAGATGTGCGCCTGTCGTGCACGGCTGATGGCCCCTGCTCGTGGAGCGCTTGGGGTGGAACACCAGTCGTGGTGGCATGACATCGGGGCCATCGCGTGCACGTGCACCGCCGGCTGTGAGAGGGACGGGAATGAAACCGACCGAGAGCACCGCCCCGGCCGTGAGGCTGCGCGGGTTCACGGGCTTTTCGTCCAGGCTGACGGCCGTCGTCACCGGCCTCGCGGGCGTGGTCCTCGCCACCGGCTTCTACCGGGCCGTCCAGGAGGGCGACGCGCTGTTCCCCGGCGGGACCACGGGCTGGTCCGTCGCGGTCCTCACCGGCATCATCGTCGGCCACCTCGTCGCGCTCGGCCGCGAGCGCTGGTGGGGCGGCACCGGCTCCGGCGCCGCGCTCACCATCGCCGTGCTGCTCCTCTACGGCTGGCTGCCGGCCGCGCTGGTCAGCCTGGCCGTGGTCGTCCTGGTCGGCGCGGCGCGACGCAACCGCTGGCGCCAAGGAGTGCTGCACGGCGCGGTGGACGTCCTGGGGATAGGCGCCGCGGGCCTGGTCATGGCCGCGTTCGACGTCGTGCCGGGCGTGGCCCACCCGTGGTGGCCCAGCCAGTGGGGCATCACCACCGTCCCCGAGATCGTCCTGGCCGCCGGCACCTATCTGCTGCTCACCAGGATGCTGCTCTGGTACGCGCTCGCGCCCCGCGGCGGCGGGCTGCCCACGGTCGCCCGGACGGCCCTGGTCAGACAGGGTCTCGTGGCGGTCGCGCTGCTCGGCATCGCGCCGCTGATCTGTGTGGTGGCCATGTCGGTGCCCGTGCTGCTCCCGCTGTTCGCGGTGCCGCTCGTCGCCCTCGACTCGACCCTGTGGATCGCCCGGGCCCGCGCCGAGGAGCAGCTGCGCGACCCGCTCACCGGCCTCCCCAACCGCCAGTGGCTCCTGGAGCGCACCTGGTCGGCCCTGGAGGAGGCGGAGGACAGCGGCAACCGCGCCGCGCTCGTCCTGATCGACCTCGACCGCTTCCGTTCGGTCAACGACACCCTCGGCCACCTCGCCGGAGACCGCCTCCTCCTCCAGATAGCCGAACGCCTCAAGACCGCTCTGCCGCGCGGCGCGGAGGCGGCCCGGCTCGGCGGCGACGAGTTCGCCGTGCTGCTGCCGGTCTGCGACTCCGCGACGAGCGCCATGCGGATAGCCCGGGGCCTGGTCGCCGAGCTGTCCTCGCCGCTCGACCTGGACGGGCTGACGCTGGTCCTGGAGGCGAGCGCGGGCGTCGCCCTCTTCCCCGACCACGCGCTGGACGCCGAAGGCCTGCTGCGCCGGGCCGACGTCGCGATGTACCAGGCCAAGCGGGACCGTACGGGCGTGGAGGTCTACGAGTCCAAGCGGGACTCCAACACCCCCGACCGGCTGGGCCTGTTGGGTGATCTGCGGCGCGCGCTCGACGCGGGCGACGTGGAGCTGCACTACCAGCCGAAGGTCCAGTTCGACGGCCAGGTGGCGGGACTTGAGGCGCTGGTGCGCTGGGTGCATCCGGAGCGCGGGCGGGTCTCGCCCGACGAGTTCATCGCCATCGCCGAGTCCAGCGGGCTGATGCCGCACCTCACCGAATACGTCCTGGAGACCGCGCTCGCCCAGGTGGCGCGGTGGCGGGCCCAGGGCCTCAAGGTCCCGGTCGCCGTCAACGTGTCCCCGCGCGACGTGCACACCCCGGGCTTCGCCGGGGCCGTCGCCGCCCGGCTCGCCCGGCACGGGGTGCCGGCCGGTGCGCTCCAGCTGGAGATAACGGAACACGTCCTGCTGGAGGACCCGCAGCGCGCCGCCGACACCCTGGCCGGGCTGACCGGCCACGGCGTGAAGATGTCCCTCGACGACTTCGGTACGGGGTACTCGTCGCTGGTGCACCTGCGGCGGCTGCCGGTCAGCGAGTTGAAGATCGACCGGTCGTTCGTGGCGCGGCTGGCCATCGACAACGAGGACGCCGAGATCGTCCGCTGCACCGTCGATCTCGCCCACTCGCTGGGCCTGCTGGTGGTCGCGGAGGGCGTCGAGGACGACGAGACGTGGGAGCGGCTGCGGGACCTGGGGTGCGACGCCGTGCAGGGATGGCTGGTGGCCGCGGCGATGCCGCCCGCCGAGGCGACGGCGTGGCTGCTCGCGCGGGGGGATTCCGGGTGGCACCGGCCCGCGGAGATAGCCGCGGCCGCGGCCGCGCGGGCGGAGGCGGAGGCGGCCCGCGCCTCGGGCCAGCCCGTCCAGTAACCGCCCCGAGCACACCCCCCTGTCGCCACGGGGCCGTTCCCCACACGCGGCTCCGCCGCGGGCGGCCTGGCGTGCCGGGTGCCCTACCAGGGGCGCGAGGAACTGCGCGATCAGCCACGCATGGTCCGCACCCGACGGCCTCCCGGGGCCGCCGGGGCTCCGCCCCAGACCCCGAGAGCCCCCACCCCACCCCTTCCCGAAACCCGCCGGGGGCAGGAAAGAGGCCAAGGTCCAAGACGCTGGGGCCCGGCGCCGAGTCGTCAGGGGCGCGGGGAACTGCGAGATCAGCCATGCGTGGTCCGCACCCGAAAGCGGCGGGGCTGCTGAGGCCGCCGTCCCAGGCCCCGTCCGGGCCTGAACGGCCTTCGGCCTCGGGCTTCCCCAAGGCCTTGGGGGCCAGGGGGACCCCATGACGGGCTGGTGACCGAGGGTGAGGGAGATATCCGTTTCGTGGTGAGGGCGGTGCGCCCCATAGGATTGGGCCCACACCACACACACTCACCCCTGAGGATCGCTGCATGCCTGGCATTACGCGCGAGGAGGTCGCCCACCTCGCCCGGCTGGCGCGTCTGGAGCTGAAGGGCGAAGAGCTCGATCACTTCGCCGGTCAGCTCGACGACATCATCGGCGCGGTCGCCCGCGTCTCCGAGGTCGCCGACCAAGACGTACCCCCGACCTCCCACCCGCTGCCGCTGACCAACGTCATGCGCGCGGACGAGGTCCGTCCGTCGCTCACCCCCGCGCAGGCGCTCTCCGGCGCCCCGGCCCAGGAGCAGCAGCGTTTCAAGGTGCCGCAGATCCTGGGGGAGGACTAATCACATGACGGACATCATCAAGCTCACCGCCGCCGAGATCGCCTCGAAGATCGCGTCCGGCGAGCTCACGGCCGTCGAGGTCACCGAGGCCCACCTGGCCCGCATCGAGGCCGTGGACGAGAAGGTCCACGCCTTCCTGCACGTCGACCGCGAGGGCGCGCTCGCGCAGGCCCGCGCCGTCGACGCCAAGCGCGCGGCGGGCGAGAAGCTCGGCCCGCTGGCCGGTGTGCCCCTGGCGCTGAAGGACATCTTCACCACCGAGGGCATCCCGACCACCGTCGGTTCGAAGATCCTCGAAGGCTGGATCCCGCCCTACGACGCGACGCTCACCAAGCGCCTCAAGGACGCCGACGTCGTCATCCTCGGCAAGACCAACATGGACGAGTTCGCCATGGGGTCCTCCACCGAGAACAGCGCGTACGGGCCGACGGGCAACCCGTGGGACCTGACCCGCATCCCGGGCGGCTCCGGCGGCGGTTCGAGCGCGGCCCTCGCCTCCTACGAGGCCCCGCTCGCCATCGGCACGGACACCGGCGGCTCCATCCGCCAGCCCGCCGCCGTCACCGGCACCGTCGGCGTCAAGCCGACCTACGGCGCGGTCTCGCGCTACGGCATGGTCGCCTTCTCGTCCTCCCTCGACCAGGGCGGGCCCTGCGCCCGTACGGTCCTGGACGCGGCACTCCTGCACGAGGTCATCGCCGGGCACGACCCGCTCGACTCGACGTCCATCGACGCGCCGGTCCCGCCGGTCGTCGAGGCCGCCCGCAACGGCAGCGTCTCGGGCATGCGCGTCGGCGTCGTCAAGCAGTTCGCGGGCGAGGGCTACCAGGCCGGTGTCGTCCAGCGCTTCAACGAGTCGGTCGAACTGCTCAAGTCGCTCGGCGCCGAGATCGTCGAGCTGGACTGCCCGTCCTTCGACCTGGCGCTCTCCGCGTACTACCTGATCGCCCCGTCGGAGTGCTCCTCCAACCTGGCCCGCTTCGACGCCATGCGCTACGGCCTGCGGGTCGGCGACGACGGCACGAAGTCCGCCGAGGACGTCACCGCGCTGACCCGCGAGGCCGGCTTCGGCGACGAGGTCAAGCGCCGCATCATCCTCGGTACGTACGCGCTGAGCTCCGGCTACTACGACGCGTACTACGGCTCGGCCCAGAAGGTCCGCACCCTCATCACGCGCGACTTCGAGAAGGCCTTCGAGCAGGTCGACGTGATCGTCTCGCCGACGACGCCCACCACCGCCTTCCCGATCGGCGAGCGCGCCGACGACCCGATGGCGATGTACCTCGCGGACCTGTGCACCATCCCGACCAACATGGCGGGCAACGCCGCCATGTCGCTGCCCTGCGGCCTCGCGCCGGAGGACGGCCTGCCGGTCGGGCTGCAGATCATCGCCCCCGCCATGAAGGACGACCGCCTGTACAAGGTGGGAGCCGCTGTCGAGGCCGCCTTCGTGGAAAAGTGGGGTCACCCGCTGCTTGAGGAGGCTCCGTCGCTGTGAGTGCACTGACCAAGGCCAAGGGATTCAAGAAGTCCAAGGCCGGTACGTACCTGTCCATCGGCACCACCGCGTTCGGCGCGATCAGCGTGGTCAAGCAGGCCAAGAAGGCCCGCACCGACCACGACACGCTGAAGCTGCTCGACGCCGTCGTCTCCGCCGCCGCCATCGCCACCGGTGTCGCCATCCTGCTGCGCGAGCTCAAGCGCATCGGGGACGACGACGTCCTGCTGGGCTGAGAGGGAAGTTTTTCACCGTGACCGTTACTGATCTGGTCTCGTACGAGGACGCCCTCGCGTCGTACGACCCCGTCATGGGCCTGGAGGTCCATGTCGAACTCGGCACCAAGACCAAGATGTTCTGCGGCTGTTCCACCGAGTTGGGCGCCGCGCCCAACTCGCAGACCTGCCCCACCTGTCTCGGCCTGCCCGGCTCGCTGCCGGTCGTCAACGCGATCGGCGTCGAGTCGGCCGTCAAGATCGGCCTCGCGCTGAACTGCGAGATCGCCGAGTGGTGCCGCTTCGCCCGGAAGAACTACTTCTATCCGGACATGCCGAAGAACTTCCAGACCTCGCAGTACGACGAGCCGATCGCCTTCAACGGCTATCTGGACGTCCAGCTGGAGGACGGCGAGATCTTCCGCGTGGAGATCGAGCGCGCCCACATGGAGGAGGACACCGGCAAGTCGACGCACGTCGGTGGCGCGACGGGCCGCATCCACGGCGCCTCGCACTCGCTCCTGGACTACAACCGCGCGGGCATCCCGCTCATCGAGATCGTCACCAAGCCGATCGAGGGAGCGGGCGAGCGCGCCCCCGAGGTCGCCAAGGCGTACGTGGCCGAGCTGCGCGAGGTCATCAAGGCGCTCGGCGTCTCCGAGGCCCGGATGGACAAGGGCCAGATGCGCTGCGACGTGAACCTGTCGCTGCGTCCGCACGGCGTCGAGAAGTTCGGCACGCGCTCGGAGACCAAGAACGTCAACTCGCTGCGTTCGGTCGAGCGGGCCGCCCGCTTCGAGATCCAGCGGCACGCGGCCGTGCTGTCCTCGGGCGGCACGATCGTGCAGGAGACCCGGCACTTCCACGAGGACGACGGCTCCACCACCTCGGGCCGCATCAAGGACAACGCCGAGGACTACCGCTACTTCCCCGAGCCGGACCTGGTGCCGGTGGCTCCCGCGCGCGCGTGGGTCGAGGAACTGCGGGCCGCCCTCCCGGAGATGCCCCGGGTGCGGCGCAACCGGCTCCGCGAGGAGTGGGGCGTCACCGAGCACGACATGCAGTCGATGCTCAACGCCGGCGCCGTCGACCCGATCGTCGCGACGATCGAGGCCGGTGCGGACGCGGCGGCCGCCCGCAAGTGGTGGATGGGCGAGCTGGCCCGCAACGCCAACGAGCAGGGCGTCGCGCTCGACGAGCTGCCCGTCACCCCGGCGCAGGTCGCCCGGGTCGCGGCGCTCGTCGCCGCGGGTGACCTCAACGACAAGCTGGCGCGCCAGGTCATCGAGGGTGTCCTCGCGGGCGAGGGCGACCCGGACGCGGTCGTCGAGAAGCGCGGCCTGAAGGTCGTCTCCGACGAGGGTGCGCTGGGTGCGGCCGTGGACGAGGCGATCGCCTCCAACGCGGCCATCGCGGACAAGATCCGGGGTGGCAAGGTCGCGGCCGTCGGGGCGCTGGTCGGGGCGGTCATGAAGACCACGCGCGGTCAGGCCGACGCGGCGCGCGTCAAGTCGCTGATCCTGGAGCGGCTGGGCGTCGAGGGCTAGTTCCTCCCGCTCCGAGGGGCGGCTCCCACCGGCGATTAGCCCGGCGGGAGCCGCCCCTTCCGCATGCCGCGCCCCCCTTCCTGGGGCTCCGCCCCAGACCCCGGTAGGCCCCACCCCGCCCCTTCCCGCTGTGACACTCTGCGGCTCCGCCGCGTGGCCTCCGGGGGTGAAGGTGCCCCTGGGGGCTCCGCCCCCAGACCCCCGTTCGCGCCTGAACGGCGCTCGTCCTCAAACGCCGGACGGGCTGAAGACCCCAGCACGGGTCCGCACCAGTACTGATAGGGGCGCGGGGAACTGCGCGAGAAGCGAGCACGGTCCGCAGATCGAAAGGGGGTTCAGGGGGCGCGATGCCAAGCACCCCCGCCCGCGAGGGCGTTGGACTTTCGGGGGTGGGGGCTTGGACGTTCACCCCGGGGCCGGGGCGGGGCCTTCTGGCGGACACCCGGGGTCACTACCGTTCCCCGCGTAGCACCTCACACGCACGGCTCGGGAGGACCTCTTGATCACGGACATCTCACGGCGACGCCTGTTCGCGCTCGGCGGCGGCGCGCTCGGCGTCGCGGCCGCCGGGTCGCTGCTGCCGCCCTCGCTGCAGACGGCGATGGCCGCGGGCCCGCCCGCCGGTGGGCTGGGCGCGGTCAAGCACGTCGTGATCCTGATGCAGGAGAACCGGTCCTTCGACCACTACTTCGGCAGCCTGCGCGGCGTACGCGGCTTCGGGGACCGCAACGCCCTCCAACTCCCCGGCGGCAGGCCCGTGTTCGAGCAGCCCGGGCCGCTCGGCACCACCGTGCTGCCCTTCCCCGTGCGCGGCGCGGCCGCCGCCCAGCACAAGGACCTCCAGTACATAGGCGCCCTCGACCACTCCTGGAGCGGCGGCGCCAAGGCCTGGAACGGCGGCTGGATGGACAACTGGGTGTCCGCCAAGACCTCGGCGACGATGGCCTACTACGACCGCCAGGACATCCCGCTGCACTACGAACTCGCCGACACCTTCACCGTCTGCGACGCCTACCACTCCTCCATCCACAGCTCCACCAGCCCGAACCGCAACCACCTGTGGAGCGGGAAGACGGGGTACGAGGCGAACGGCAAGCGGGCCGTCGGCAACGACGCGTACGACGAGGGCACCCACCCCGGGTACGGCTGGGGCACCTACGCCGAGCGGCTGGAGAAGGCCGGGCGCAGCTGGAAGACGTACACCGAGTGGGAGAACTTCACCGACAACCAGATCGAGTTCTTCACCACCTTCAAGGCCATCGCCCGCAAGGCGCTCGCCAGGACCGGTGGGCACACGTTCATGGAGTCCTTCTACTCCGCGGTGCGCGACGCCCCCAACGACGCCGAGCGCCAGCGGCTCCTCGGCCTGCTCGACCAGGGCGCGGCCACCCTCACCAAGGCCGAACGCAGCCTGTTCGAGCGGGGGTTGAGGCGGGTGCCGACCGGCACCCTCGCCGAGGCCTTCGGCAAGGACGTCGCCACCGGCACCCTGCCCGAGGTCTCCTACCTGGTGCCCTCCGCGCTCGACTCCGAGCACCCGAGCGTGTCCTCGCCGGTGCACAGCGCCACCATCGTCTACAAGGTCCTCGACGAGCTCGGCAAGCACCCCGACGTCTGGCGGCACACGGTCGTCCTCATCAACTACGACGAGAACGACGGCTTCTTCGACCACGTCCCGCCGCCCGTCGCCCCGCCCGAGGTGACCGAGGAGCAGTGGGAGGGCAAGCCCACGGGGCTCGGTGCACGGGTGCCGCTGCTCGTCGTCTCGCCGTGGAGCGTCGGCGGGTACGTCTGCTCCGAGGTCTTCGACCACACCTCGGTGATCCGCTTCCTGGAGCGGTGGACCGGGGTGCGCGAGCCCAACATCAGCGCCTGGCGGCGTACCGTCACCGGCGATCTGACCAGTGCCTTCGACTTCAAGCGGGGCAGGCCCCAGCCCGCCGTGGCCCACCCGGGACCCATCCCGCCGCTGAGCGGACGCTGGCGTCCCGTGCCACCCGCCCAGCAGCACATGCCCGTGCAGGAGGAGGGCACCCGTCCCGCCCGGCCGCTTCCGTACCAGCCGGACGCCTACGCGCGGATCGCCGACGGCGCGCTCCAGGTGCAGCTCAGCAACAACGGCCAGGCCAGCGTCCACTTCGCGCTCTACCCGTACGCCAAGGAGTTCGCCGCGCCGCAGCACAAGGACGTGCGGGGCAAGGCGCAATGGAGCGTGCCCCTCACCCGTGGGGCGAACGGCGCCTACAGGTTCACCGTCACCGGGCCGAACGGGTTCCGGCGGGAGTTCGAGGGGGCCGCGGGCGTGGACGCGGCCGAGGTGACCACCTACCTCGACCACCACGACCGCGACGTCCATCTGACGCTCCGCAACCGCGGCAGCGCGCCCGTCACGTTCGTCGTCCGGCCGCTCGGTTACGCCGACGAGGCCGACCTCAGGGACTGGAGGCGGAGCGTCACGGTCAAGCCCGGGCGCAGCCGCACCGTGGTGCACTCCGCCGCGGACGCGCACGGCTGGTACGACCTCGAAGTGACCGCGGACGGCGGCGGCACGTTCCGCAGGCGCCTGATGGGTCACATCGAGAACGGCCGCCCGAGCGTCTCCGGCTGACCCGGGCCCCGGCTCGGCCGGGGGAGGCGCCCTGGGTGGTCGTGGCGGGCTGCGGCGACGAGTCGTCGTTGCAGCCCGCGCGTCCCGCCGACGCGACGAGCGCCGCGAGGGCGAGGAGCGTACGGCCAACAACGCCTGCAAACAGACCCCTTGACGTCACGTCAGCTTCCCGTCGCCAGGATCGTCGCCGAGTTGCGCAGCGTGGCGTCGACCTGCCGCTTCACCTTGGTGAGGTCCTCGGCGTGCTCGTCGATGTACTTGTTCTCGTACGCCGTGAGCACCGCCCACCACGTGCCGACGACATTGGTCTGCTGTTTGCAGGCGACGTCCGCGCGGGCCGTCGCGATCTCCGTGGGGGTCGGCTGCGGGGCCCGCCAGGCGGGGTCGTTGACGGCGTCGTCGGGCGTTTTGTAGGTGTATCCCTTGCCTTTCATGCACGTACTCCAGGCACTGAACGCGTCCAGGACCCGGCTGTCCGACTTCGACTGCTGGTAAGGGCCGAGCATGACGTTCGCCGCGTCGAAGACGCCTACTCCGGGGGCGCCGCCTTTGGTCAGCTCCGCTTCCACCACGGCGCTGCACCCGCCTTTGGGAACGGAATGCCCATTGATCTGGGGGCCTTTGTAGGTGCCGGTGAAGACCGACTTCTCGACCGGGGTCGGGTCGTTTCCCGCTGAGGATTTCCCGCCGCTCTTCGAATGATCGTCGGGTGAGTGGTATCCGTACTGCGCGGCGCGGTTCTCGTCGATGATCAGGAACAGCGTGTCGAGTTTCTGCCCGACGGGCGCGGGGTCGACCACGTCGCTGCCGTGCCAGTCGATTCCGTACTGCGTCATGCAGCGCCGGGCGAGAACGCGCTGGGCGTTGAGCGTGTCCAGGTACTGCTGCTGATTGAGGGTGTACGCGTCCAGCGGCAGCGCTTTGATCTGGGAGGCTTCGGTGATCTTCGGAACGGCGCCGGTCTTCGGCTGGGCGGGCTGCTGGGAGGAGCCCGAACAGCCCGCCGCGGCCAGCAGGGCCACGGCGCCGGCCAGGGCGGCCACCGGGCCCGATATCCTGAGGGCTCCCGCACCCGGGCGCCCTCCTCGTGCAACTCGCGCTGTCATGGCCGCCTTTCGCACTTCCTGCCCGCACGGTGAGGGGTGGGGAGCCGCCGGTTCGCCGGCCGACCGCCGCCGCGGACCGTGCCCCGGTCCGCGGCGGCAGCCGAGTGGGATCCGGTCAGCTCCACTCGATGGAGCTGGCCCGGTCGTTCATCGCGTCCCCGACGTAGCTGGAGTCGCCGACGAAGCCGTAGGTCGAGCCCCAGCGGTTGCTGTTCTCATACAGCTTGGTGAAGCAGTTGGCATAGCTGCGGAACGACGAGATGACATCGTTCCAGCCGCTCGGCATGGAGTTGATGTAGTAGTCGACGTCCGAGGTGGTCGCGGTGCAGGTGCCGCCCGTGACGGTGTACGTGGCGCCCTGGTAGTTCGCGTCGACGAACTCGATGCCGATGACGGTGGCGGCCGGGCCGAGGTGGGCCGAGGCGGCGGCCGGAGCGGCCGAGGCGGGCGTGGCGAGACCGGCCAGCGCCGCCACGGTCACACCGGCCACGGCCAACGCGTATCTGGATCTCACAGCGAATCTCCTTCAGTTTCCTGGGAAATGACGTGAGGCCGAGCTTTCGTGCTCTCTTGGTGCACGGTTCCGGCCGGAGACCGCTGAGTCCCGGGACGTCTCCCAGGGCAGGAGAACCGTAAGTGGTGCCGTTCTGTCCGGTCAATGGAGAGATTACGGACTCCCTGGCTCCATGGGATGGGAGGAACGCCAGAGAAACGTGATGAGCCGCCATCATGGCCGGAATTCCGTGACGGCGTGTGTGAACATCCGGTCCGGACCAACCAATTGCACGACGGGGAAGTGCTGTTGAAAAGGGTTGGTAAAGATCGCGCACTCGGGCGCCCCTCCGGCGCGGTCCCTTCACACGGGCCGTGATTCGGCCACACTGGGTCTCAACCGCCCCGGAATTCCCCTCTTGACGCGGCCCGGCCGGGACATCAGGCTGGCGCCCGATCCCGCGATCGGACCGGGCGGCTACCTGGCAGGCGGACCGAATGGCAGACAGCTCCAGGCCCGAATCGGGTATTCCGATTGCCCTGGACTCCGGTGAACCCGACGCGGACACCCGTCAGGACCTTCTGACTCAGCCCCTGGAGCCCGAACTCCCGCCGCACGTCTCGTCCCTGATCAGGCGTCAGCGCATGCTGCTGGTCGTCACCGCGGGCGCCGCGCTGCTGTCCATCGGCGGGCTCGTCGCCTCCGTCTTCGTCCGTTCCCCCGCCCAGGACGCGGCCGGGCGGCAGGCCCCCGAGCCGACCGTACTCACCGCCGCCGTGCAGCAGCGCGTCCTCACCAAGTCGGTGATCCTGCGCGGCACCGTCACCGCGGGCGGCAGCGTCACCTTCACACCCGTCCAGGGGCAGTCCCAGGGGGCGGCGGCCGGCGCGCCGCTCCTGACCGGGATCCGCAAGAAGGCCGGGAGCGGCGTGGCGCCGGGCGACGTCCTGGTGGAGGTCTCCGGGCGGCCCGTCATCGCCCTGGCCGGGCCGGTCCCGGCCTACCGCGACCTCAAGCCGGGCGACACCGGCAAGGACGTGGCCGAGCTCCAGAACGCGCTGCGCCGCCTCGGCTACCCGGACGGGGACCCGGCGGGCACCTTCGGCGCGGCGACCAAGGCGGCCGTCGCCGCGCTGTACGCCGACCGTGGCTACGACCCGCCGAACACCGGCGGCCCGCACGGCGCGTCCGACCAGCAGGCGCTCGGCGCGGCCCACCAGGCCGTCACCACCGCTCAGCGGGCCGTCACCGCCGCCCGGGCCGCCCGCGACGGCGCCAAGGGGGCCGCCGCGATCTCGGCCGCCACCACCCAACTCGGCTATGCGGAACAGGACTTAGCCACCGCCCGGAAGGCCCTCGACGACCTCGTCGCGCACACCGGCGTGATGCTCCCGCTCGCCGAGTTCACCTTCGTGCCCGCCTTCCCCGCCCGCCTCTCGGCCGTCAACGCGGCCGTGGGCTCGGCCGTCACCGCGCCGCTGCTCACCATCGACTCGGGGCGCCCGGTGGTGACCACCGTCCTCACCCAGGACCAGAAGACCTCCCTGCGCGAAGGCATGAAGGTCCAGCTGTCCGCCGAAGTGCTCGGCCAGGAGGCCAAGGGTGCCATCACCGCGATCGGCGCGTACACCACCGGCACCTCCAACCCCGGTCAGCGCGGCGGGAGTTCGGGGGCGGGCGGGCAGAACGGCTCGTCCGGCGGCGGCCAGGACGGCGGCGGATCCGGCCCGCAGGCACGCGCCGGCTACCCGCTCACCGTCACCCCGGCCACCGAACTCCCCGCGCCCTGGCTCGGCCTCGACGTGCGGGTCACCGTGACCGCGGCGTCCAGCGACGGCCCGGTGCTCGTCGTCCCGGCCAGCGCCGTCAACGCGGGTGCCGACGGGAACACCTCGGTGTCCGTACGGGCCGCGTCGGGCGCCCAGCAGCGCGTCCCGGTCACCGCGGGCATGGACGCCGACGGCTACGTGGCCGTCACCGCGGCCCCGGGACACCGGCTCGCGGCCGGGGACGCCGTGGTGGTGGGCCAGTGAGAGTGCCGTGGCGCCCGCGTGATGCGGCGGGCCCCGCCACGGGGGCCGCGGAGGCGGACGGGCCGACGCCCGCCGACACCGCCCGCGTACCCGCCGTCATCGAGCTGGCCGGCGCCGCGCGCACCTACCCCGGGCCGCCGCCCGTGCACGCGCTGCGGCCCACCGACCTCACGGTGCGGCGCGCCGAGTACATCGCGGTGGTCGGGCCCTCGGGGTCGGGGAAGTCGACGCTGCTCAACGTCGTGGGCCTCGTCGACCGGCCCACCGGCGGCCACTACCGGCTCGACGGCATCGACACCGGCGGGCTGCCCGAGGCCGAGCGCACCGCCCTGCGCGGGCACCGCATCGGCCTGGTCTTCCAGGCCTTCCACCTGCTGCCCTACCGCACCGCCACCGAGAACGTCATGCTCGCCCAGGTCTACCTCGCCACCCCGCGTGCCCGGCGGCGCACCGAAGCGGTGGACGCGCTGCTCGCGGTCGGGCTCGGGCACCGGCTCGACGCGCTGCCCTCCGCGATGTCCGGCGGCGAACGCCAGCGCGTGGCCATCGCCCGCGCCCTGGTCAACCGGCCCAGCCTGCTGCTGTGCGACGAGCCCACCGGCAATCTGGACTCCGCCTCCGCCGGGCGGGTCATGAACACGCTCGACGCCCTCAACGGCGGCGGCATCACGCTGGTCGTCATCACCCACGACCCGGCCGTCGCCGCCCGCGCCCGCCGCACCCTCACCATCCGCGACGGCGAACTCGCCCAGGACAGCGGCGCCTCGGCGGAGAGGGGCCCGGTGTGAGGCGATGCGCGCGGCGCCCGCGCCACCCGGACCTTCCCCGCACCCGGCTCGCCCTCAGGGACCTCGCGGCGGAATCCGTCGCGGGCATCCTGCAACGCCCCGCCCGCACCGCCCTGACCGTGCTCGGCACCCTGCTCGGCGTCGGCGCGTTCGTGGCCATCCTCGGGCTCACGGCCACCGCCCGGGGCCAGATCAGCTCCGACTTCACGGTGCTCGCCGCCACCCAGGTCACCGTCAAGGACGTCGGCGCGCCCGACCCCGCGCAGCAGGCGGCCACCGCCACCCGCTACGACTTCCCCGACGACGCCGACCAGCGGATCGAGCGGCTGCGCGGCGCCGTCCACGCCGGAACGTACTGGCAGGTCTTCAAGACCCCGCCCGCCGTCTCCACCCGCTCGGGACCCGCCACCGCGGCGGCCACGGGCGCCGAGGGGCTCACGGTGTACGCGGCCAGCCCCGGCCTCCTCCGGGCCGTCGGCCCCACCCTCGGCGGCGGCACGCTCTACAGCACCTTCCACGCCGCCCGGCGGATGCACGTCGCCGTCATCGGCTCGGCCGTCGCCCGCCACCTCGGCATCAGCAACCTCGCCGCCCAGCCCGCCGTCTTCATCAACGGCACCCCGTACACGGTCGTCGGCATCCTGGAGAACGTCGAGCGCGTCCCCAACCTGCTGCTCTCGGTGATCATCCCGGACCGCACGGCCCGCGCCGACTACGGGGACCCCGCGCCCGACTACGCCGCCACCATGCTCATCGAGACCCGGGTCGGCGCCGCCCCGCTCATCGCGCGCCAGGCCCCGCTCGCGCTGCGGCCCGACCGGCCCGACCACCTCCAGGCCGTGCCGCCGCCCACGCCCCACGCGCTCCAGGACAGCGTCACCGGCAGCCTCGACTCGTTGTTCCTGCTGCTCGCGGGCATCACCCTGGTGATCGGCACCGTCGGCATCGCCAACACCACGCTCGTCTCCGTCCTGGAACGCACCGGGGAGATCGGCCTGCGCCGCTCGCTGGGCGCCCGGCCCCGGCACATCGCCGCCCAGTTCCTCACCGAGTCCGCGGCGCTCGGCACCCTCGGCGGCCTGCTCGGCACCGCCGTCAGCGTCCTGGTCACGCTGTCGGTGGCCCTCGCCCACCACTGGACCGCCATCCTCGACCCCTGGACCACCCTGCCCGCCCCGCTGATCGGCACCCTCACCGGGCTGCTCGCCGGCGCCTACCCCGCGCTGCGCGCCGCCCGCATCGAACCCGCGGATGCCCTTCGGCGCTGAGCCCGGGCCCTTCGCCCCAACTGGGGGACGGGCCCTGTGAGTAAGGCCACGAAAGGGGCAAACGATCTCTATTGACTGCCAGAGTGGCTGACGCGCATCCTGCGCACCGCCGTTCTTCGCGGGCTGTTCCCGGCTCTTCCCGGGCTGTTCCCGGTCAGAGCAACAAGATCAACCGGGAGCACTCTGTTGGCCGCCCTCGCGCGCTGGTGTGTCAGGCACCGCCTCGTCGCCGTACTGCTCTGGCTCCTCGCGCTCGGCGCCACCACCGCCGCCGCGGCCGTCGCGGGTTCGGCCTACTCCAACGACTACGAGGCCCCCGGCACCGAGTCCGGCCACGCGAGCGCCCTGATCGACGCGGGCTTCCACGGCCGGGGCGGCGACACCGACTCCGTCGTCTGGCACACCGCGTCCGGATCGGTCCGGGACGGCGACGTACGGCAGACGATGCAAGCGACGCTCGGGCAGATCGCGAAGCTTCCCGGCGTGGCCTCGGTGACCAGCCCGTACGGGCCCGACGGGGCGGCGCGGATCAGCGCCGACGGCCGCACCGCCTATGCGACGGTCACCTTCGACGAACAGGCCGACGACATCCCCAAGGCGCGGGCCCAAGCGGTCGTCGACACGGCCAGGGCCGCGGCGTCCGCCTCCCTCGACGTCGAACTCGGAGGCAGCGCGGTCGGGCTGACCGAGGCGCCGTCCGCGCACCTCTCCGAGGCCGTCGGCGTGGTCGTCGCGGCCGTCGTGCTGTTCCTCGCCTTCGGCTCGTTCGCCGCCAGTCTGCTGCCGATCGCCACCGCGCTGGTCGGCGTCGGCACCGCGTACGCGGGCATCGGACTGCTCGGCCACGTCATGACCGTCGCCGACTTCGCGCCCATGCTCGGCATGCTCATCGGGCTCGGCGTCGGCATCGACTATGCCCTGTTCATCGTCACCAGGCACCGACGCGGGCTGCGCCGGGGCCTGAGCGTCGAGGAGGCGGCCCGCACCGCCGTCGCCACCACCGGCCGGGCCGTCGTCTTCGCGGGCGCCACCGTGTGCATCGCCCTGCTCGGCATGCTGACCCTGCGCCTCGGCTTCCTCAACGGCGTCGCCGTCGCCGCCTCCCTCACCGTCGTGCTGACCGTGGCCGCGTCCGTCACGCTGCTGCCCGCGCTGCTCTCGTACATCGGGACGCGGGCGCTCAGCCGCCGCGAACGGCGCCGGCTCGCCGAACACGGGCCGCGGCCCGAGCCGCCGGCCGGGTTCGCCGCCCGCTGGGCCGCCTTCGTGGAGCGCCACCCCAAGCTGCTCGGCGCGGTCGCCGCCGTGGTGATGCTGGTGCTCGCCCTGCCCGCGCTCTCCCTCCACCTCGGCACCTCCGACCAGGGCAACAACCCCGCGAAGTCGACCACGCGCCAGGCCTACGACCTGCTCGCCGACGGCTTCGGGCCCGGCGTGAACGGGCCGCTCACCGTGGTCGCCGAACTGGCGGGCCCCGGCGACCGGCTCGCGATGAACCGGCTGCCCGACGTGCTGCGCGCCGCCGGGGGCGTCGCCTCGGTGAGCCCGGTGACGTACAACGGCAGCGGCAGCACCGCCGTCCTGACCGTCGTACCGGACTCGGCCCCGCAGTCGCAGCGCACCAGCGAACTCGTCGACCGGCTGCGCCACGAGGTGCTCCCGGCCGCCGAGCGGGGCAGCTCGCTCCAGGCGTACGTCGGCGGCGTGACGGCCAGCTACGACGACTTCGCGGCGATCATCGTCGGCAAACTCCCGCTGTTCGTCGGCGTGGTGATCACCCTGGGCTGCGTCCTGCTGCTGCTCGCCTTCCGCTCGGTCGGCATTCCGCTCAAGGCGGCCGTGATGAACGTGGCGGCCGTGGCCTCCGCGTTCGGCATCGTCGTCGCGGTCTTCCAGTGGGGCTGGGGCAGTGAGCTCATGGGGCTCGGCCGGTCCGGACCCATCGAGCCGTTCCTGCCCGTGATCATGGTCTCGGTGCTCTTCGGCCTGTCCATGGACTACCAGGTGTTCCTGGTCAGCCGCATGTACGAGGAGTGGCTGGAGACCGGCGACAACCGGCGGGCGGTCCGGGTCGGCCTCGCCGAGACCAGCCGGGTGATCAACTCGGCCGCCGTGATCATGATTTCGGTCTTCGGGGCCTTCGTGCTCAGCGGCGACCGCGTGATCGCCATGTTCGGCATCGCGCTCGCGGCGGCCGTCGCCCTGGACGCGTTCGTCCTGCGCACCCTCCTCGTCCCCGCCCTCATGCATCTGCTCGGCGGCGCCAACTGGTGGCTGCCCGGCTGGCTGGACCGGCGGCTGCCGCGGATCAGCATCGAAGCGCCCGAAGGCCGCCGTGCGAAGATCCCGGAGCAGCAGGCGGCCGAACCGGCCGGGCAGCTCGTACCGTGACGACCATGGCCTACGAAGGTGGAGGAGCCGGGATGTTCGCTGTGCCCCTGGGCGACGACGGGGCCGAACTGCGCCCCCTGGAGCCGTGGCAGGCCGCGGAGTTCCTCGCCCACATCGACCGGAGCCGCGCCTTCATCGGCACCCACATCGCCCTGCCCGACCACGCCACCGACCTGGCCTCCGCCCGCGCCTACCTTCAGGGGTACGCCGACAAGCAGGCCGCGGACGCCGGGCGTCTGTACGGCATCTGGCACGAGGACACCCTCGTCGGCGGAGTGCTGTTCCGGACCTTCGACGCGGCGCAGGGCACCTGCGAGGTCGGCTGCTGGCTGGAGGAGGCGGCGGTCGGCCGCGGCCTGGTCACCCGGGCCGCCACGCTGCTGATCGACTGGGCCGTCGGCGTACGGGGCATGCACCGCGTCGAGTGGGTGGCATCGGCCGAGAACACGGCCAGCATCAACGTGGCCAAGCGGCTCGGCATGGTCAGGGACGGGGTGCTCAGGCAGAGCCACCTCTACCGCGGGGTGCGCCACGACAGCGAGGTCTGGTCGGTCCTCGCCGACGACTGGCGGGCGGCGCGAGCGGGGCGCTGACTCCGACACGCCCGGCGTGGAGAACGGTCCGGGCCGGGCGCCGGGCGGGCGCGGGCGGGGCCGTTGAGGAAGCTCTCAGCGGGCTCTCAGAAACGGCACCTAGCGTGCCCGGCATGAACGCCACCCCCGCCACGACCAAGACCGACGCCGAGACCGAGAAGGCCGCCGAGACCGAGACCGAGGCCACGTCCACCCCTGGGGGAGCAGCCGCGGAACCGGCCCCCGGGGCCGCCGAAGCGACGGACACCCCCACGACCCCGGACGCCGGGTCCGAAGACGCCCTCGACGAGGACGACGCACTCTCCGACGACGCCGAGGACGCGGCCCCCGCCCGCGCGGCCTTCGGAGCGGGCGCCGGCGCCGTCGTCGCCACCGCCCTGGGCGCGGTGTCGCTCAGCGGCACCTGGATGGGCAAGACGCTCTCCGAGCGGGCCACCCTCATCGGGCAGATCAAGACCTCCCAGAGCGGGACCGCCACCCAGCAGATCCAGGAGATCTACGGCAACTCCTGGCACACCACCGCCCTGGTCAACGGCGTCTTCGCGCTGCTCGCCCTGATCGTCGGCGCCGTCGTGCTCGCCCGGCCCGCCTTCGGCACGCCGGGCCGCGCCGAGCAGCCGGTGTGGGTCAGGGCCGTCGCGCTGGCCGGAGTCGTCCTCGGCGCGATCGGCCTGCTGATCTCGGCGGGCATGTACCTCGACCTGTTCGCGGCCCTGCCCAGCACCAAGGGCTGAGGCCCCCGGGGCGCTCCTAAGGCGCCCGCCCCTCTGCCTTAGGCGGCTCACGTCCGGTATCCGGGCCGCCTAAGGCAGCGCCTCCTCACAGATGCGGCACTCGCCCGATGTGGGAGGGGCCCCTGGGAGACGAGAGTTGAGGCATCGCAAGGAACCCGGAACACCACCGGGGCCGAGCGACCACCGCAACCCCATCGACCCAGGAGTACGAGATGTTCGACTACGAGATGCACAAGATCCACGAGGCCGAGCTGCTGCGCCGCGCCGACCACGAGCGCCTGGTGGGCCAGGCCCGCCGCGCCCTGCGCCGCTTCGGCCGCCGCAGTGGCGGCAACGGAGCGGAGGGGCAGGTGAGTTCACCGCGCAGCCGGTTCGTCCGGGCCGCCTGAGATCCGGCCGCCCGCGATGACGACCACCCCGCCCCACCCCGCTCCCACCGACCGGACGCCGTCCCCGGCCGTGGCCCCGACCTCCTCCGGGGCCGCCTCCCCAGCCGGGGACGGACCGTCCGGTCCCGCGCTGCCGGACGCCTGTGCGATGCTCGGCACCGTGGAGACCAGGTCAGTCAGCCCCGTGTTCGTCGGCCGCGCCGCCGAGTTGCGCGCATTGAACGAAGCACTCGCCTGCGCCCGGGCCGCATCCGCCACGGAGCCCGGGGGAGAGCCGCAGGCGCTGCTCGTGGGCGGCGAGGCGGGCGTCGGCAAGAGCCGGCTCGTCGAGGAGTTCACCGACGCGGCCCGCGCGGCCGGCGCCGTGATCGCCATCGGCGGCTGCGTCGAGGTCGGCGCCGACGGGCTGCCGTTCGCCCCCTTCTCGGCCGCGCTGCGCGCGCTGCGCCGCCAACTGCCCGACGAGCTCGCCGCCGCCGCCGACGGCCAGGAGGAGGAGCTCGCCCTGCTCCTGCCCGAGCTGGCCAGGACCGGCAGCCCCCTCGCGCGCGAGGACGGCACCGCGCGCCTCTTCGAGCTGACCGTCCGGATGCTGGAGCGGATCGCCGCCGAGCGCACCGTCGTCCTCGTCCTCGAAGACCTGCACTGGGCGGACGCCTCCACCCGCCACCTGCTCTCCTACCTCTTCCGCACCCTGCGGCGCGGCCGGCTCGTCGTCGTGGCCACCTACCGCGCCGACGACATCCACCGCCGCCACCCGCTGCGCCCGCTGCTCGCCGAGCTCGACCGGCTGCGCAGTGTGCGGCGCATCGAACTGCCCCGCTTCACCCGGTCCGAGGTCCGGCACCAGCTCGCCGGAATCCTCGCGGCCGAGCCCGAACAGCGCCTGGTGGACGAGATATTCGAGCGGTCCGACGGCAACGCCTTCTTCGTGGAGGAACTCGTCGTAGGCCGCGACTCCGACGGAACCTGCCCCGACCTCAGCGACTCGCTGCGCGACCTCCTGCTCGTCCGCGTCGAGAGCCTGCCCGAGGACGCCCAGCGGGTGGTGCGGATCGCCGCCGAGGGCGGCTCCACCGTCGAGTACCCCCTGCTCGCCGCCGTCGCCCGGCTCCCCGAGGACAAGCTCATCGAGGCGTTGCGGGCCGCGGTCGGCGCGAACATCCTGCTGCCCGCGGCGGACGGCGACGGCTACCGCTTCCGCCACTCCCTGGTCCGCGAGGCCGTCAGCGACGACCTGCTGCCCGGCGAGTGCTCGCGCCTGAACCGCCGCTACGCCGAAGCGCTGGAGGCCGATCCCGCGCTGGTCCGGGCCGACGAGCAGACCACCCGGCTCGCCACCTACTGGTACCACGCGCACGACGCGGCGAAGGCGCTGCCCGTGGTGCTGCGCGCCGCCGTCGAGGCCCGCCGCCGGCACGCCTACTCCGAGCAACTGGGGCTCCTGTCCCGGGCGATGGAGCTGTGGGACTCCGTACCCGAGGAGGTGCGCGACGGACTGCGGCCGCTGGACCACGCGGGCTCCTACCCGGCCTGCGGCCGCGCCCCCGAGAGCACGGCGCCGCTGCGCTACCTCGACCTGCTCGCCGAGGCCGTCGAGGCGGCCCGCTTCTGCGGCGAGCGCGAACGCGCCCTGAAGCTGGCCAAGCGGGCCCTGCGGCTCATCGCCGAGAACGACCGGGCCTCCTCCGGGAGCGACCCGCTGCGCGCCGCCTGGTTCTGGATCCAGCGCTCCCGCCTGGTGCAGAACCTGGGGCGCGGCGACGGCTGGGAGGAGATCGCCACCGCCCAGGACCTGGTGCGCGGGCTGCCGCCGTCCCCCGTGCACGCCGAGGTCATGGCCACCGCGGCCGGCTGGAGCATGCTGCACAGGCCGGGCCCCGAGTCCCTGGCCGAGGCCGAACAGGCCGTCGCCTACGCCCGGTTGGTGCGCACCGAGGAGATCGAGCTCAACGTACGGCTCACCCTCGGCAGCCTCATGGTCGACTCCGGCGCGGTCGAGGACGGCCTCGCCACCATGCGCTCGGTGATCGACCGCTCCCTCGAACTGGGCCTGGTCGGCGAGGCGGGCCGCGGCCATGTGAACCTCTGCTCCAGCCTGGAGGCCATCGGCCGCTCGGCGGACGCGGTGCTCCTGGCGGACGCCGGGGTGCGCCTCGCCCAGAAGTACGGGCTGCTCGACAACGAGGCCTGGGTGCAGGCCAACCGGGCCGAGTCCCTCTTCCACCTCGGGCGCTGGGAGGAGACCGTCGAGTGCATCGAGCGGGTCCAGCGCACCGCGGTCAGCAACAAGCCGCTCGGCAGCGTCCTCATGCGGCGCGCCGACCTCGCACTGCTGCAGGGCGAGTTGGAGGTCGCTGCGGCCTCACTCGCCGAGGCCCACGGCGCCTTCGGCAAGTACGACCCGATGGCCCAGCACGCCATCCCGCTGGCCCGCCTCGCCCTCGGCATCGCGGCCGCCCGCGGCCGCGTCGAGGAGGCCCGCGCCGAACTGGCCCGCGCCGTGGAGCCCGGCTTCCCGCCCGGCACCCAGCGCTACGCCTGGCCGCTGCTCGCCTGCGCCGCCGCGATGGAGGCCGACGTACGGGGCCTGCCCTCGGCGGAGCCCGGCCGGGCCGCCGCCCTCGACCTCATCCGGGTGGCGGCCAAGCGGCTCCCGACGGGCGTCGCCGTGTGCGAGGCGTTCTCCCTCGTCGTCGGCGCCGAACTGGCCCGCGCCGAGGGCGGGGACGCGGCGGCCCGCTGGGAAGCGGCCGCCCACGCGCTCAGGCCCCTCGAACGCCCCCATGAGCTGGCCGTGGTCTGCCACCGCTGGGCCGCGGCCCTCCTCGCCGAGGGCGGCGACCGCGAGCGGGTCGCCTCGCTGCTGCGCCAGGCCCACGCCGAGTCCGTACGCCTGGGCGCCCGCCCCCTGCGCGAACAGCTGGAGCTCCTTGCCCGCCGGGCCCGGCTGCCGCTGACCGGGCCGGATCGAGCCGCGTCCGAGGAACCGGTCGACCCGGCGGACGCGCTCGGGCTCACCAGCCGTGAACGGGACGTCCTCCGCCTGGTCGCGGCGGGCCACAGCAACCGCCAGATAGCCGAGGAGCTCTACATCTCCCCGAAGACGGCGAGCGTGCACGTCTCCAACATCCTGGCCAAGCTGGGGGTTTCGGGCCGGGGCGAGGCGGCCGCGCTGGCCCACCGCATCAACCTGTTCCCGGGCCGGGCGGTGGCGGACCCCGCCTCGTGACGGCTAGGTGACGTCCAGCTCCAGGATGCGGTCGTCGCCGGGCTTCGGCTTGCCGCGCGAGTCGGTGTTGTTGGTGAGCAGCCAGAGCTTGCCCGCGGTCCCGGTCGGCAGGACGGTGCGCAGCCGTCCGTACTGCCCGGTCAGGAAGGCCTCGGGGTCGGCGAGCGGCTTGGTCGCGTCGAGCGGGACGCGCCACAGCCGCTCGCCCCTGAGCGAGGCGATCCACACGCAGCCGCCCGCGAACGCGATCCCGCTGGGCGAGGCCTCCGACGGCTTCCACTGGACGACGGGATCGACGTACCCGGGCTTGTTCCCCCGGCCCTCCACCACGGGCCAGCCGTAGTTCTTGCCGGGCTCGATGAGGTTCAGCTCGTCCCAGGTGTCCTGGCCGAACTCGGAGGCCCACAGCCGGTTCTCGCCGTCCCAGGCGAGCCCCTGCACATTGCGGTGCCCGTAGGAGTAGACGAGCGAGTCCGCCTCCGGGTTGCCGTACGCGGGCTGCCCGTCCGGCGTCATCCGCAGGATCTTCCCGCCGAGCGACTTCCTGTCCTGGGCGAGCCCCCGGTCGCCGGTCTCGCCGGTCCCCGCGTAGAGCATCCGGTCCGGCCCGAACGCGATCCGGCCGCCGTTGTGGTTGTCGCCCTTGGGGATGCCGCGAAGGATGGTGTCCGGCGCCCCGAGCTGCTGGCCCTCCGGCCGCTGCGGGTCGTAGATCATCCGGGCGATGCGGTTGTCGGACTCGGTGGTGAAGTACGCGTAGACCAGATGGTCCGAGGCGTACGAGGGCGACAGGGCCAGGCCCAGCAGGCCGCCCTCGCCCTGGTGGGCGACGCCGGGCACGCTGCCCACGTTCGTCTTCCTGCCGCTCGCGGCGTCGACGAGGACGACCGAGCCGTCGTCACGGGAGCCGACCAGGAGCCCGCCCTCGGGAAGCGGGGCGATGCCCCAGGGCGACTTCAGGTCCGTGGCGACGGTCCTGGTCACCTTCACCGAGCCCTTGGCGGGCGGGAGTTGGGCGCCGGGCGTGGCGGACGAGGAGGCCCCGGTCGCGGAGGGCGCGCCCTGGCCCCGCGGCTGCGTGCCCGGTGAGGAGCAGCCCGCCGCGAGCACGAGCGCGGCTGCGGCCAGGGCGGTGGCCGCGGTGGTTCGTCGCACGGTTCGGGTTCCCTTCGACGGGGGTCGGTGTGCCGGGTTCATTCTGCGGGCAGCACCCCCGGACCGCCCGCTCCAACTCCGCGCCGCGCGATGCTCCTTCGCGAGCCCGGGCACGCCCATCCGCTGCCGAGGGCGCCGGCGCTCAGTCCCGGGCCGGCGGCAGCGCGGCCAGTTCCGCCAGGTCCAGCGGGGTCAGGGACAGCTCCGCCGCGCGGGCGTTCTCCCGCACCCACTCCTCCCGCTTGGCCCCCGGCACGGGGATCACCTGGTGCCCCAGACGCAGCAGCCAGGCCAGCGCCACCTGTCCCGGGGTCGCCCCGTGCCGGGCGCCCACCCGGCGCAGGCCCACGACCAGGGGCTGGTTCGCGGCCATCATCTCCGCGGTGAAGCGGGGGTGGCGGGCCCGGATGTCGTCCGGCTCGAAGCCCTGGCCCGGGGTGAGCGTGCCCGTCAGGAACCCGTTGCCCAGCGGCATCGCGGCGAGCAGGCCCACGCCCCGGACCGCGCACCACGGCAGCAGCGCGTCCAGCGCCTCCCGCGACCAGAGGGACAGCTCCGCCTGCACGGCGCTCACCGGGAACACCTGCTGCACGCGGTCGAGCAGCCCCACCGTCTGCTCGTACCGGCCGACGTCCAGCCCGTGCACCCCGGCCCCCGGCGCCGCCCGGCGCACCGCCCGCGCGCCCATCGCGCTCAGCCCGAGCGCCCGTAACTTCCCGGCCGTCACCAGCTCCGCCATGGCACCCCAGGTCTCCTCGACGGGGACCTCGGGGTCGGCGCGGTGCAGCAGGTAGAGGTCGATGACGTCGGTCCCGAGCCGGCGGAGCGAGGCGTCGCAGGCCCGACGCACGTACCCCGGGCGGCCGTTGGCGACCACGTGCTGGTCGACGCCCACGAGCAGCCCGCACTTGGTGGCCACGAACGCCTCGTCCCGGCGTTCCTTCAGCACCCGCCCGATCAGCAGCTCGTTGGTGAACGGGCCGTACATGTCGGCGGTGTCCAGCAGGTTCGCGCCGGTGTCGAGGGCGGCGTGCACGGCCCGCAGCGAGCGCTCCAGGTCCTGCTGCGAGCGGCTGTAGCCCCAGCTCATCGGCATGCAGCCGAGCCCTATCGCACCCGCCCGCAGGGCCCCCGCCCCGATTGTCCTGCGCTCCACCTGGCCGGATCCCTCCCTCGTCGCTCCCCAAACTAACCTCTGGCCCCGGGCACGCTTCGCATAGCCTCCTGACCATGACTGCGAACGTGTGGCTCCCCTTCGACCCGGCCGGGATCCCGGGTCTTCCCGCCTCCCTCGACTACCGGTTCTGGGACGGCGGCCCCGACTACCCGGCCGACCCGGCGGACTGCGCCGTCTACGTGGTCCCGTACATGAAGCCCTCCGAGATCGCGGTCCGCCCGCTCGCCGCCATGACGGGCCTGCGCGTCGTGCAGACGCTGACCGCGGGGATCGACCACGTGCAGCCCGGCATCGGCCTGCTGCCGCCGGGGGTGCGGCTGTGCAACGCCCGCGGGGTGCACGAGGCGTCCACCGCGGAGCTCGCCCTGACGCTCGTCCTCGCCTCGCTGCGCGGGATTCCGGGCTTCGTCCGGGGACAGGAGCGGCAGGAGTGGCGGTCGGGCTTCTATCCGGCGCTCGCCGACAAGTCGGTCCTGATCGTGGGGTACGGGTCGATCGGCGCCGCCATCGAGGACCGGCTCGCACCCTTTGAGTGCGCGCGGGTGGCGCGCGTCGCGCGCTCCTGGCGTACAACGGAGCGCGGCGAAGTGCACGGATGGACCGATCTGCCCGCTCTGCTCCCGGAAGCGGACGTCGTCATCGTCTCCACACCGCTCACCGAGAGCACGAAGGGCCTGGTGGACGCCGAGTTCCTGGCGCGGCTCAAGGACGGGGCGCTGCTGGTGAACGTGGCGCGCGGTCCGGTGGTCGACACCTCGGCGCTGCTCACCGAAGTGGAGTCCGGGCGCCTGCACGCGGCACTGGATGTCACGGACCCCGAGCCGTTGCCCGTGGGGCACCCGCTGTGGCATGCGCCGAATGTCCTCATCAGCCCGCATGTGGGCGGTTCGAGCTCCGCTTTCCTGCCCCGCGCCAAGCGTCTGCTGGTCGCTCAGCTCACCCGCTTCGCGGCCCAAGAACCGCTCGCCAACGTGGTTCTGACGACGGATCAGTAACGCTCCGGAGCGATTCGGGTGCACCCGGTGCCCGCATGACTCCGGGCTGTCACTGAGCGTATAAGGGCTATGTCCCTGAGTGACGAGACTGGTGTATCGTCCCGACCGGGGGCCGGCGCCGTGCGTCTACGGCGCGGGGGAGCGATCACTGCGAGGGGGGCGACGGGCGATGCACGGCCAATGGACGAACGATCCGACGCGGTGGAGCCGCCTGCGGCAACCCCGCGCGCATCGCGCAACGATGCACCGCGGTGGAGCGGCGGCCGCCGAGGCGATAAACGGCACAACGACCCACCGCGCCCAGGAGCACGGCTCCCGGCGCGGCGATACCGGCTCCCGGCTCCGACCGGGAGGGGCCCCGGAGTCGGCCCGGTGGCGCGGAGCGGTCCGGTGAGCGCGCCCGGAGCGATCCTGACGCGGCCGCCCATGGCCACGGGGGGCGGAGCCGGCATGGTGTCCCAGCTGGTGCTGGCGCTGATCTGCGCCGGATATGCCACCGGCGCATTCTTCGGCTGGGGCTCCGCGCAACTCGCCCTGTTCATGGGTGACTTCGGCCTCTCCGGCGCGGCCATGATCGCGGCGGTCTCCTGCTTCCGGTACGCCCGGAGCGGGGCCACCGAGAGCGAGAACAGCTTCCGGCCGGCCTGGCTGCTGTTCTCCTTCTCCTCCGCCATGGCCGCCTGCGGCAACGGCGTCTGGGGCTGGTACGAGGTCGTGCTCAGGCGCGGCGTGCCCACCCCCTCGCCCGCCGACTTCTTCTTCCTCTGCTTCGCGCCGCCCGCCATCGTGGGCCTGCTCGTCCTCGCCAAGCGCCCTGTCACCAGGGCCGGTTGGGTCTGCCTGGCCCTCGACTCCTGGCTCATCGGCGGCTCGCTGCTCACCCTGTCCTGGAGCCTCGCCCTCGCGCGCACGGCCCACGAGGGGGAGGGCGAGGGCGTCGCGCACGCCACCCTCACGCTCGCCTATCCGCTGCTCGACATCGTGCTGGTCAGCATGGTGCTCGCGCTGCACTTCCGGCGCTCGTCGGCCAACCGGTCCGCGGTGAACACCGCGATCGCGGCGCTCGCCCTCACCGTGCTGTGCGACGCCCTGTTCACCTCGCCGCTGCTGCGCGAGCACTACCGCTCGGGCCAGCTCCTGGACGCCGGCTGGTTCGCCGGATCCCTGCTGCTCGCGTACGCCCCCTGGGGGGCCCGCCGGGTTCCCGCCGCGCCGCCCCGGCTGCCGACGGCCGCCCCGCGGGCCGCCCGCCCGGCCCCCGGCCGCGTCCGCCCGAACGCCCTGCCGGTGACGCGGCCGCTCGCCAGCTCGCTGGCCGCGCTCACCCCGTACCTCGCGGCCGCCGTGTGCACCCTGGGCATCCTCTACAACGTCATCGAGGGCCACCGGGTCGACCGCATGGTCGTGTTCACCGGCTGCACCGTGGTGCTCGCCCTGGTCGTCCGCCAGGGGATCATGCTGCTCGACAACATCGCGCTCACCCACGAACTGGCCCAGAAGGAGAACCACTTCCGCTCCCTGGTGCAGGGCTCCAGTGACGTCATCATGATCGCCGCCCCCACCGGGATGCTGCGGTACGTGAGCCCGGCCGCGGCCGGCGTCTACGGGCGGGACGCGGAGGAGCTGGTGGGCTCCGAGCTCGCCTCGCTCATCCACCCCGAGGACCTGGGCCGGGTGGTGCACGAGGTGCGCCGGTTTCTGGCGGCGCCGCCCGCCGAGGAGCCCACGACGCGGATCGAGTGCCGCTTCAAGTCGGGGACCGGCGAGTGGCTCAACGTGGAGTCCACCGTCAACCGCCACCAGGGCGGGCTCATCCTCAACAGCCGCGACGTCACCGAACGGGTGCGCCTCCAGGCGCAGTTGGAACACAACGCCGAACACGACCCGCTCACCGACCTGCCCAACCGCGCCCTGTTCACCAAGCGGGTGCGCAAGGCGCTCGGCGGGCGGCGCAACTCCGACCCCGGCACCGCCGTGCTCTTCATCGACCTCGACGGCTTCAAGCAGGTCAACGACACCATCGGCCACCAGGCGGGCGACGAACTGCTCATCCAGGCCGCCCGCAGGCTCCAGGAGTCGGTGCGGGCGGGCGACACCGCGGCCCGGCTCGGCGGCGACGAGTTCGCCGCGCTGATCCTGGGCGACGGCACCCGCGACCGCGCGGCCCGCGAGTACCACGTCAGGGAGATCGCCGACAGACTGCGCCTCACCCTGTCGCAGCCGTACCAGATCGACGGCAACGATGTCCGGGTCGCCGCCTCCATCGGCGTGGCCTTCGCCGAGCCGGGCGTCACCGCGGGCGAGCTGCTGCGCAACGCCGACCTCGCGATGTACCGCGCCAAGAAGGGCGGCAAGAACCGGGTCGAGCTGTACGCCCCGCAGATGCAGGCCGAGGTCGTGCGCAAGACCGAGCTCGCGGCCCGGCTGCGCGCGGCGCTGAACGAGGGCGAGTTCGCGGTGCTGCACGAGCCCGTCGTCGACCTCACCACCGGCGAGGTCACCGCGGTGGCCGCCCAGGCCCGGTGGAGATCAGCCCAGGGCATCCTGTTCACCCCGGCCGAATTCCTGCGGGTCGCCGACGAGAACGAGCGTGCCGCGGAGCTGAGCCGCTGGCTGCTCGAAGAGGCCGTCGAGCAGGCCGCCGACCGCATGCGGGCGGGCCACGACGCACCCGTCTCGGTCCGCCTCCCGGCCCGGCGGCTGCTCGACAAGTCGATGCCGCTCGGCTCCGTGGAAGCCCTTCTGACCAGGCACGGGCTGCCCTCGGGCGCGCTGATCATCGAGCTCGCCGACAGCGACCCGAGGATCTCCTTCGACGAGCTGGAGCGGCGCCTGGTGGGCCTGCGCAGGCTCGGCGTACGGATCGCGCTGGACGGCTTCGGCAGCGGCTACGCGGCGATCAACGCCCTGCGCCGGCTCCCCATCGACGTACTGAAACTGGACAGGGGCCTCGTCGAGGGCGTGGTCGAGTCGGCCCGCCTGCACAAGATCACCGCAGGGCTGCTCCGGATCGCCTGCGATCTCGGCATGCAGTCGGTGGCCGACGGGGTGGACGTGCCGGAGCAGGTCCTGGCCCTGCGCGCCATGGGGTGCACGCACGGACAGGGCATGGCGTTCTCCGGTCCGCTGGACGAGTATCGGCTGCGCAGGGCGCTGCTCCGTGGCGAGTACCCGGTACCGGGCGGGGCCGCGCTGCCCGTGCTCAGTGGCCGGAGCCGGCCGCTGCTCGGCTCAAATAATGAGACGCCCGTCCCACCTACTTGACACCACCTGCGCGCCGGGGGGAGGGTCAATGCCATGCGCACCCGAATTCTCGTACTTGGAAAGCGCGTCGGCTGAAGCGGAGCCCCATGCAGGCTCCGCAGACCGCACCCGACGCGCTCCCCTCGCTTGCCTCACGGCACGAGGGGTTTTTTGTTGCACTGGCACCCCTCAAGCACCACAGCGATCTCGACCAAACCCCCGCAAAAACCCTCAGCTTCGAGAAGAGAATGCCGATGACCGAGCAGGCCACCGGGGCCCACCATCCGCAGCCGCGGCCCCGTAACGGCGGACACCAGTCCGCGACCGTTGAGCACGTCACGGGCGCGAAGTCCCTCATCCGTTCGCTCGAGGAAGTCGGGGCGGAGGTCGTGTTCGGGATTCCGGGCGGCGCCATCCTGCCGGCATACGACCCGATGATGGACTCGACCCGGGTGCGTCACGTGCTGGTGCGGCACGAGCAGGGCGCGGGCCACGCGGCCACCGGGTACGCCCAGGCCACCGGCAAGGTCGGCGTGTGCATGGCGACGTCGGGGCCGGGCGCCACCAACCTGGTGACACCGATCGCCGACGCGCACATGGACTCGGTGCCGCTGGTCGCGATCACCGGTCAGGTCTCGTCCAAGGCGATCGGCACGGACGCCTTCCAGGAGGCGGACATCGTCGGCATCACGATGCCGATCACCAAGCACAACTTCCTGGTCACCAAGGCCGAGGACATCCCGCGGACCATCGCCGAGGCGTTCCACATCGCCTCGACCGGCCGTCCGGGCCCGGTCCTGGTCGACATCGCCAAGGACGCCCTCCAGGCGCAGACCACCTTCGCCTGGCCGCCCCAGACCGACCTGCCGGGCTACCGGCCGGTCACCAAGCCGCACGCCAAGCAGATCCGCGAGGCCGCCAAGCTGATCGTGGCGGCCAAGCGCCCGGTCCTGTACGTCGGCGGCGGCGTCCTGAAGGCCGGCGCGACCGCCGAGCTGAAGGTCCTCGCGGAGCTCACCGGAGCGCCCGTCACCACCACCCTGATGGCGCTCGGCGCCTTCCCCGACAGCCACCCGCTGCACGTGGGAATGCCTGGCATGCACGGTGCGGTCACCGCCGTCACCGCTCTGCAGAAGTCGGACCTGCTCATCGCGCTCGGCACCCGCTTCGACGACCGCGTCACCGGCAAGCTGGACAGCTTCGCGCCGTTCGCCAAGGTCATCCACGCGGACATCGACCCGGCCGAGATCGGCAAGAACCGCGAGGTCGACGTCCCGATCGTGGGCGACGCCCGCGAGGTCATCGCCGACCTGGTCCAGGCAGTCCAGGCCGAGTACTCCGAGGGCCACAAGGGCGACTACAGCGCCTGGTGGAAGGACCTCAACCGGTGGCGCGAGACGTACCCGCTGGGCTACGACGAGCCGAACGACGGCACGCTCTCGCCGCAGCGCGTCATCCAGCGCATCGGTGAGCTGGCGGACGCGGACACCATCTACGCGGCCGGGGTCGGCCAGCACCAGATGTGGGCCGCGCACTTCGTGAACTACGAACTGCCCGCCACCTGGCTGAACTCGGGCGGCGCCGGGACCATGGGCTACGCGGTCCCGGCCGCGATGGGCGCCAAGGCCGGCCAGCCGGACCGGATGGTCTGGGCGATCGACGGCGACGGCTGCTTCCAGATGACCAACCAGGAACTGACCACCTGCGCGCTGAACAACATCCCCATCAAGGTCGCCATCATCAACAACGGCGCGCTCGGGATGGTCCGCCAGTGGCAGACCCTGTTCTACAACCAGCGCTACTCCAACACGGTGCTGCACTCCGGTCCGGAGGACGGCGTCGCCACCGAGGGCAAGCCGAGCGGCGGCACCCGGGTCCCCGACTTCGTCAAGCTGTCCGAGGCGATGGGCTGCTACGCGATCCGCTGTGAGCGTCCCGAGGACCTGGACAAGGTCATCGAGGAGGCGAACTCGATCAACGACCGCCCGGTCGTGATCGACTTCATCGTCCACGAGGACGCGCAGGTGTGGCCGATGGTCGCCGCCGGCACCTCCAACGACGAGGTCATGGCCGCCCGCGGCGTCCGCCCCGACTTCGGCGACAACGAAGACGACTGAGAGCTGTAGGAAGAGGTAAGAGGCTCATGTCCACCAAGCACACGCTCTCGGTCCTGGTCGAGAACACCCCCGGCATCCTCGCCCGGATCGCCGCCCTGTTCTCCCGCCGCGGCTTCAACATCGACTCGCTCGCGGTCGGTGTCACCGAGCACCCCGACATCTCCCGCATCACCATCGTGGTCAATGTCGAGGACCTGCCCCTGGAGCAGGTGACCAAGCAGCTCAACAAGCTCGTCAACGTCCTGAAGATCGTCGAACTCGAGCCCGGCGCTGCGATCCAGCGCGAGCTCGTCCTGGTGAAGGTGCGTGCCGACAACGAAACGCGCTCCCAGATCGTCGAGATCGTCCAGCTGTTCCGCGCCAAGACCGTGGACGTCTCGCCCGAGGCCGTGACCATCGAGGCCACCGGCGGCGCCGACAAGCTGGAGGCCATGCTGAAGATGCTGGAGCAGTTCGGCATCAAGGAACTCGTCCAGTCCGGCACGATCGCCATAGGGCGCGGCGCCCGGTCCATCACGGACCGATCGCTGCGCGCCCTGGACCGCAGCGCCTGAGCCCCGGCGACACGGGCCTGACCCGCCCGTATCGCGAGACTCACCCATTCCTCACTCACCCCCACCGATACGGTGGACGCAACACCAGCACACCAAGGAGATATCCCAGTGGCCGAGCTGTTCTACGACGACGATGCCGACCTGTCCATCATCCAGGGCCGCAAGGTCGCGGTGATCGGTTACGGCAGCCAGGGCCACGCCCACGCGCTGTCGCTCCGTGACTCGGGTGTCGACGTCCGCGTCGGTCTGCACGAGGGCTCCAAGTCCAAGGCGAAGGCCGAGGAGCAGGGCCTGCGCGTGGTGACGCCGTCCGAGGCCGCGGCCGAGGCCGACGTCATCATGATCCTGGTCCCGGACCCGATCCAGGCCCAGGTCTACGAGGAGTCCATCAAGGACAACCTGAAGGACGGCGACGCGCTGTTCTTCGGCCACGGCCTGAACATCCGCTTCGGCTTCATCAAGCCCCCGGCCAACGTGACCGTCGCGATGGTCGCGCCCAAGGGCCCCGGTCACCTGGTGCGCCGCCAGTACGAGGAGGGCCGCGGCGTTCCGTGCATCGTGGCCGTCGAGCAGGACCCGCAGGGCAACGGCCTGGCGCTGGCGCTCTCGTACGCCAAGGGCATCGGCGGCACCCGGGCGGGCGTCATCAAGACGACGTTCACCGAGGAGACCGAGACCGACCTGTTCGGTGAGCAGGCCGTGCTGTGCGGTGGTACCGCGGCGCTGGTCAAGGCGGGCTTCGAGACGCTGACCGAGGCCGGCTACCAGCCGGAGATCGCCTACTTCGAGTGCCTGCACGAGCTGAAGCTGATCGTGGACCTCATGTACGAGGGCGGTCTGGAGAAGATGCGCTGGTCGATCTCGGAGACCGCGGAGTGGGGCGACTACGTCACCGGTCCGCGCATCATCACCGCCGACACCAAGGCCGAGATGAAGAAGGTCCTCGCGGAGATCCAGGACGGCACGTTCGCCAAGAACTGGATGGACGAGTACCACGGTGGCCTGAAGAAGTACAACGAGTACAAGACGCAGGACTCCGAGCACCTCCTGGAGACCACCGGCAAGGAGCTGCGCAAGCTCATGAGCTGGGTGCAGAACGACGAGGCGTAAGCCGTGTGGCAGCGGGGCCGGGCACACTCTTCGTGACCGGCCCCGCCGGCCCCCGCACCACCATGGACACCACGTCCAACCCCCATCGGGTGATCCTGCCTTCGTGGCGGAAAACCATCGGGGGAGCAGCACTAGACTGCTCGGCAACACCAACGCGTCAGGCCCACAGCGTCGTGCGTCTTCCACGCGGTAGCCCCCTCCACCGCCTGCGGCCGTCGGGACGGCCGTCCGCAAAGGATTCAGTGAGGACCCACGTGAGCACTGCGACCACCCGCAAACCCGTCGTACTCATCGCTGAAGAGCTGTCGCCCGCCACCGTCGACGCCCTCGGGCCGGACTTCGAGATCCGGCACTGCAACGGAGCCGACCGCGCGGAACTTCTGCCTGCCATCGCCGACGTCGACGCGATCCTCATCCGCTCGGCCACCAAGGTCGACGCCGAGGCCATCGCCGCCGCCAGGAAGCTGAAGGTCGTCGCCCGCGCGGGAGTTGGCCTCGACAACGTCGACGTGTCGGCCGCCACCAAGGCCGGCGTGATGGTCGTGAACGCCCCGACCTCCAACATCGTCACCGCCGCCGAGCTCGCCTGCGGCCTCCTGGTCGCCACCGCGCGCAACATCCCGCAGGCCAACACCGCGCTCAAGAACGGCGAGTGGAAGCGGAACAAGTACACCGGCGTCGAGCTCAGCGAGAAGACCCTCGGCGTCGTCGGCCTCGGCCGCATCGGTGTCCTGGTCGCGCAGCGCATGTCGGCCTTCGGCATGAAGATCGTCGCGTACGACCCCTATGTGCAGCCCGCCCGGGCCGCCCAGATGGGCGTCAAGCTCCTCTCCCTCGACGAGCTGCTCGAAGTCTCCGACTTCATCACCGTGCACCTGCCCAAGACCCCCGAGACGCTCGGCCTGATCGGCGACGAGGCGCTGCACAAGGTGCAGCCGCACGTGCGGATCGTGAACGCGGCGCGCGGCGGCATCGTGGACGAGGCCGCGCTGTACTCCGCCCTCAAGGAGGGCCGCGTCGCGGGCGCCGGTCTGGACGTGTACGCGAAGGAGCCCTGCACGGACTCCCCGCTCTTCGAGCTCGACCAGGTCGTCTGCACCCCGCACCTGGGCGCGTCCACCGACGAGGCCCAGGAGAAGGCGGGCATCGCCGTCGCCAAGTCCGTACGCCTCGCGCTCGCGGGCGAGCTGGTGCCGGACGCGGTCAACGTCCAGGGCGGCGTGATCGCCGAGGACGTCAAGCCGGGCCTGCCGCTCGCCGAGCGCCTGGGCCGGATCTTCACCGCGCTCGCGGGCGAGGTCGCGGTCCGCCTCGACGTCGAGGTGTACGGCGAGCTCACCCAGCACGACGTCAAGGTGCTCGAACTCAGCGCGCTCAAGGGCGTGTTCGAGGACGTGGTGGACGAGACGGTGTCCTACGTCAACGCGCCGCTCTTCGCGCAGGAGCGCGGCGTCGAGGTCCGCCTCACCACGTCGAGCGAGTCGCCCAACCACCGCAACGTGGTGACGGTGCGCGGCACCCTGTCGGGCGGCGAGGAGGTCTCGGTCTCCGGCACCCTGGCCGGTCCCAAGCACCTCCAGAAGGTCGTCGCGATCGGCGAGTTCGACGTGGACCTGGCGCTCGCGGACCACATGATCGTGCTGCGCTACGAGGACCGCCCCGGCGTGGTCGGCGCGGTGGGCCGGGTGCTCGGCGAGGCCGGGCTCAACATCGCCGGGATGCAGGTCTCCCGCGCGGAGGAGGGCGGCGAGGCGCTCGCCGTGCTGACCGTGGACGACACCATCCCGCAGAACGTGCTGACCGAGGTGGCCGAGGAGATCGGCGCCAACTCGGCCCGCTCGGTGAACCTGGCCGACTGATCCGGGGCCGAGCCCCCGAGGTCCCGCGGCTCCCGTACCCGGCCCGCGGACATCCGTAGACGCTTGTCTTAGACGGATGTCTGCATGCCGGGTACGCTGCTGTCATGGGACACCGTGAGGATCTGCTCGAAGGCGCCAAGCGCTGCCTGCTGGAGAAGGGCTACGCCCGCACCACCGCGCGCGACATCGTCGCCGAGTCCGGCACCAACCTGGCCTCCATCGGCTACCACTACGGCTCCAAGGAGGCCCTGCTCAACCTGGCCTTCCTGAAGCTGACCGAGGAGTGGGGGGATGCGGTCGCCGAGGCCCGGCAGGGCGACGGCGCGCGCGAGGAACTGCCCCCGCTGGAACGCTTCGAGCGGGGCTGGGCCCAGGTCATCGACTCCTACGAACAGAGCCGCCCGGTCTGGAAGCTCCAGATGGAGATCGTCTCCCGCATCGACAGCGACCCCGAGCTCCAGAAGGCGCTCGCGGGGCCGCAGCTGGAGGGGCGCAAGGGCCTCGCGGAGGGCTTCCTCGGCATCGACGAGGAGGCCGACCCGGAGCGGGCCCGGCTCGCCGGGACCTTCTACCAGGCGCTGCTGGCCGGAGTGATGGTCCAGTGGATGGTCGACCCGGAAACGGCGCCGTCGGCGAAGGACCTGACGGAGGGCCTGAAGATCGTCATGGGGCTGGACGGCGAAGGGGAGCGGGGCTGAGGGCCAAGGCCCCGCGACCCGGCCCGGGTCGGCAGGGCAGCGGGACAAGGCCCTGCGGCGGCGGGTCTCAAGGGTGTGGGGTTGGCCGGTCAAAGCCCGCTACTGACCCGGGAGTCGACCGTCACAGGCGCGCGGCCTTCAGGGCCATGTGCAGCAGCAGCCGGTCCTCACCCTGGTCCAGGTCGAGGCCGGTGAGGTGCTCGACCCGGGACAGCCGGTAGTAGAGCGTCTGGCGGTGGACGCCGAGGGCCGCCGCCGCGCGGCCCGCCTGCCCCGCGTGGTCGAGGAACACCTCGGCGGTGCGGGCGAGTTCGGTGTGGGCCGGGGTCAACAGGGCCCGTACGCACGGGTCTTGACCAAGGCCTGACGGCAGGGCGGTCAGCAGGCGGTACGGGCCGATGTCCGACCACTGGGCGACCGGGCCGAGCCGGGGTTCGGCAAGTGCCGCACGCACGGCGGCGGTTGCCTCCCTCAGGGCGAGGGCGAGATCGCCGAGACCGCGGCGGGCCACCGCCACCCCGGCGGCCGCACCGCTCCCGGCGTCCCCGCGCAGCCGTTCCGCCGCAGTGCTGGCCGGGGCGAGCGCCTCGGCCGAGCGCAGCCGCACCAGGGCGGCGAGCCCCTCGGCGCCGGAGTCCGCCGGGCCCCAGGGCACCGTGCACACCGCCGCCGCGCCCGGCACCGTACGGGCCGAGGGGGCGTCCTTCGCGGGCCAGGGGGCCACGCACACCAGGGCGTGCAGCCCCTCCGCGTCCGGGCCGAGCGCCGTTTGCAGCGCGGCCGTCGCGGTGTCGCGCTGCCAGCCGCCCCCGGCGGTCAGCGCCGCCCGGAACTCGCGCGAGAGGTCGGCGCCGGCCTGCGCCTCGTCCGCGAGGAGCACCCCGATCCTGGCGGCCACCTCCATCGCCGCGGCGAGCTTGTCCTCGGCCGGGCCGGGCTCGGCGTCGAGCAGCCAGACGTATCCGAGGGCGACGCCCCGGTGGCGTACCGGGAGGCAGATCCGGCCGCGGAAGACCCCCGCGTCGGGCGCGGCCGGGATGCGGACCGGGCCGGTGGCGCGGGTGATGCCGAACCCCTCGAACCAGGCCCGGACGGCGGGCGTCGACTTGCGGGTCAGGATCGAGCGGGTGCGCACCGGGTCCATGGCCGTGTCGTCGTCGGAGTCGTGGGCGCCGAAGGCGATGAGCCCGAAGTCGCGGTTCTCCAGCGTCGCCGGGGCGCCGAGCAGCGCCGAGATTTCATCGACCAGATCCTGGTAGTCGCCCTTCACGCCAGCCATTCTCGCTCATCCCGGGAGGCGCTTCAGACAGGTGTATGAGATCTGGGCCACGGATGCGTGACAGCTGTCGATGGCAGAGGATCGGGGAGATCCTTAGGTTTCACGGTGGTTCTCCGTGCCGTTACCGGTTCGCCCGAAAGACGTCCATCGTCCCCACGGCCCCGGTCACGGCCCTCGTCTAGTTCTTTCCGTGGAGGTGCCCCGTGCTGGGTCCCGTGATCCTCGCCGCTTCGCGCAGCGACAAGATGCGCAAGATTGTTTCGGCCGCCCCGGTGACCAAGCCCGTGGTGAACCGGTTCATCCCCGGTGAGACCGTCGACCAGATCGTGCCGATCGTCGAGGAGACCGTCGGCAAGGGCCTGGAGCTGACCCTGGACGTGGTGGGCGAGGACATCACCACCCCCGAGCAGGCCGCCCACGCCCGGGACGCCTACCTGGAGCTCATCGAGCGCCTCAAGGAGCTCGGCCACGGCACCAAGGCCGAGATGTCGGTGAAGCTCTCCATGTTCGGCCAGGCGCTGGAGGGCGGCCACGAGCTGGCCCTCGCCAACGTGCGCCCGGTCGTCGAGGCCGCCGCCGCGATCGGCACCACGGTCACCCTGGACGCCGAGGACCACACCACTCTTGACTCGATGTTCGCCATCCACGAGGAGCTGCGGAAGGACTTCCCGCAGACCGGCTGCGTCATCCAGGCCTACCTGTTCCGCACCGAGGCCGACGCCCGCCGCCTCGCCGCGAACGGCAGCCGGGTGCGTATCGTGAAGGGCGCCTACAAGGAGCCCGCCGAGGTCGCGTACCAGGACAAGAGCGAGATCGACAAGGCGTACGTCCGGATCCTCAAGATCCTGATGGAGGGCGAGGGCTACCCGATGATCGGGTCCCACGACCCGCGCCTGATAGCCATCGGGCAGGAGCTCGCGCGGCGCGCCGGGCGCAAGCTGGACGAGTACGAGTTCCAGATGCTGTACGGGATCCGCGGCGAGGAGCACCTGCGGCTGGCCGCCGAGGGCCACCGGATGCGCGTCTACACCGCGTACGGCACCGACTGGTACGGCTACTTCATGCGGCGCCTCGCGGAGAAGCCGGCCAACCTGCTGTTCTTCCTCCGCTCGATGATCACCAAGAACTAGATTTTCGGACAGGCCCAGAGCCTCCGTTCAACCGAACACCCCTCACAAAGGAGTCAAGGAATCATGGACGCTGTGACCCAGGTCCCCGCCCCGGTCAACGAGCCGGTGCACGGCTACGCCCCTGGTTCCCCGGAGCGCGCCCGTCTGGAAGCCAAGCTCAAGGAACTGGCGGAGAACCCCGTCGACCTGCCGATGACCATCAACGGTGAGAAGCGGATGGGCGGTGGCGAGCGCTTCGACGTCGTGCAGCCGCACAACCACCGCGCCGTCATCGGCACCTACGCCAACGCCACCGAGCAGGACGCCCAGGACGCGATCGACGCCGCGCTCGCCGCCGCCCCGGCCTGGCGCGCGATGTCCTTCGACGACCGCGCCGCGATCATCCTGCGCGCCGCCGAGCTGCTCGCGGGCCCCTGGCGCGAGACGCTGGCCGCCTCCACGATGCTCGGCCAGTCGAAGACCGCCCAGCAGGCCGAGATCGACACCCCGTGCGAGCTCGTCGACTTCTGGCGCTTCAACGTCCACTACGCCCGCAACCTGCTCGCCGAGCAGCCCCCGGCGAACTCTCCGGGCGTGTGGAACCGCATGGACCACCGCCCGCTGGAGGGCTTCGTCTACGCGATCACGCCGTTCAACTTCACGGCCATCGCGGGCAACCTGCCGACCGCCCCGGCCCTGATGGGCAACGTCGTGGTGTGGAAGCCGTCCCCGACCCAGACGCACGCCGCCGTGCTGCTGATGCAGCTCCTGGAGGAGGCCGGGCTGCCCAAGGGCGTCATCAACCTGGTCACCGGTGACGGCCTGGCCGTCTCCGAGGTCGCCCTGAACCACCGCGACCTGGCGGGCATCCACTTCACGGGTTCGACCAAGACCTTCCAGCACCTGTGGAAGACCGTCGGCACGAACATCGAGAAGTACCGCACCTACCCGCGCCTGGTCGGCGAGACCGGCGGCAAGGACTTCGTGGTCGCGCACCCGAGCGCCGACCGCGCCGTCCTGAAGACCGCGCTGACCCGCGGCTCCTTCGAGTTCCAGGGCCAGAAGTGCTCCGCGTCCTCGCGTGCGTACATCCCGGCCTCCATCTGGAACGACGGCTTCAAGGAGGAGTTCGCGGCCGAGGTCGAGGGCATCTCCATGGGTGACGTCACCGACCTGTCGAACTTCATCGGCGCGGTCATCGACGAGCGCTCCTTCGCCAAGAACAAGGCCGCGATCGACCGTGCGAAGGCCGACGCGTCCTGCACGATCGTCGCGGGCGGCACCTACGACGACTCGGTCGGCTACTTCGTCCGCCCGACCGTCATCGAGTGCACCGACCCGGCGAACGAGGTCTTCACGACCGAGTACTTCGGCCCGATCCTCGCGATCCACGTCTACGAGGACGACCAGTACGACGCGATGCTGGAGCAGATGGAGTCGGCCTCCGACTACGCGCTGACCGGCGCCGTCATCTCCAACGACCGCGCCGCGGCCGCCCACACGATGGAGAAGCTCCGCTACGCCGCGGGCAACTTCTACATCAACGACAAGTCGACCGGCGCCGTCGTCGGCCAGCAGCCCTTCGGCGGCGGCCGCGCGTCCGGCACCAACGACAAGGCGGGCGCCCCGCAGAACCTGATGCGCTGGACGCTGACCCGCGCCATCAAGGAGACGCTGGTCCCGCCGACGGACTACACCTACCCCCACATGGGCTGACCTGTAGTCGCACCCGAACCCCGCCCCCGTCCTTGGTCCCCCAACCGAGGACGGGGGCGGTTTCCATGGTGCCGGGCGTGCCGGGCAGCCCGGGCTCAGACCTCGACGAGGACCTGGTCGAGCGATTTGCGGACCAGGTCGGGGACCTCGCAGTCGTCGGCGGGGTAGCCGACCGGGATCACCGCGAACGCCTTCTCGTTCGCGGGCCGCTCGAGGACCTCGGACAGGAAGCGCATCGGGCTCGGGGTGTGCACGAGCGCCGAGAGGCCGCTCTGGTGGAGGGCGGACAGCAGCAGGCCCACCGCGATGCCCACCGACTCGTCGACGTAGTAGTGCTTGTGCTTGGTGCCGTCCTCGGCGAGCCAGTAACGCTGCTGGAAGACCACGAGCAGCACGGGTGCGTCGGTCAGGTGCGTCTTCACCGCGTCCGTGCCGATCGGCCGCAGCGCCGCCAGCCACTCCTCGCCGAGCCGCCCGTCGTAGGAGATCCGCTCCTCCTCCTCGGCCGCCTCGCGAATCCGGCGCCGTACGTCCGCGTCCTTGACCAGGACGAACGTCCACGGCTGCTGGTGCGCCCCGGACGGCGCGGTCGCGGCGCAGGCCACCGCGTCCCGGACGGCCTGCTCGGGTACGGGGTCGGGCGAGAAACGCCGCACGGTACGGCGCTCGTCCATGCGCTCGCGCAACTCGGCGGCCCGCGCCAGCGTCTCGGCACTCGCCATCCGGGCCGGCCGGTAGGGGACGGGCCGGTAGGGCTCGCCGTGCACGGGGGTCCAGTGCTGTTCAGTGGGTGAGGACATGCCCCGAGTCTCGCGCCGCGCCGCCCGCGGCTCCAAGTGGCTTGACCCGTACCTGACTTGAAAGGCCCCAGGAAGGGCGCGAGGCACGTGCCTGGGAGGATGGGGGCATGGATGTGAGGCAGCGCACCGTGCACACCAGTGGGCTGGGCCCCGCCGAGCTGGCCGGGATCCGGGTCCTTCTCGATGCCGCCTTCGACGGGGACTTCAGCGACGAGGACTGGGACCACGGGCTCGGCGGGATGCACGTCCTCGTCCACCGGGGCGGCGAGCTCGTCGCGCACGGCAGCGTCGTCATGCGGCGGGTGCTGCACGCCGGGCGTTCGTACCGCATCGGGTACGTGGAGGGCGTCGCCGTCCGCGCCGACCTGCGGCGCCGCGGCCTCGGCGGCCTCGTCATGGCGTCCCTGGAGCGGGTGATCGAGGGTGCGTACGCCTTCGGCGCGCTGGCGGCGAGCGACACGGGCGCCCCGCTGTACCGGGCTCGCGGCTGGCGGCCGTGGGACGGGCGGATCGAGGTGCTCGGGCCCGCCGGGGTGGCGCGGTTGCCCGAGGAGGAGGGCACCACCTACGTGTGGGGCCAAGCCCCGCCCGCCACCGCGCCGTTGACCTTCGACTGGCGCGACGGGGACGTGCTGTAGCGGCGGCCGCCCACAGCGCGCCCGCGTCCCGTGCCGGCGGAAGCCTTGGGCCTCCAGGATCTGTCGGTCCATCGGTGACGGTCAGCGGTTGACCGCTGTCAGCCGCTGACTGACGTCGCGCCCGTCTCCAGGTGCCCGGTGTACCGGCGTGACCACGACGCGTCGCAGTCGGCCGTGATCGTGAAGTCGTACCAGCCCTTCTGGTACGCCACCGCGTTGAAGAAGTCCTCGGTCGAGCCGCCCGCCGGGACCGTGTACGTCCAGGGGCCGTCGCCGCGGTAGTGGTTCGAGGTGATGGTGAACTTGACGGCCGCCGTGGAGGAGTTGGTCATCTTGAACCACACCGCCAACTGGCCCGTGCCGGACTCGACCGCGTAGCGCGCCGCCACCTCGACGGACTTGCCCGCCTTCGTGGCGTCGCCGATGAAGCGGCGCTGGAAGCGGTTGGGGCCGACCATGGTGAAGTCGTACTTGCCCGCGCCCGCGCCCGGACCGATCTGGAAGAAGTCGGCGGCGGTGCCGCCCGGGTCGACCGTGTACTGCCAGGGCGTGGTGTCGCGGTAGGCGTTGGGGTGGATGGAGAAGTGCGCGGCACTGGTCGCGGGGGCGCCCTGGTTGGCCATGCCGAACCAGGCCAGGATCTGCCCGCCGGCCTGGAACTCGAACCGGTCGAGGTTGCCGTTCGGCTGGTAGGGCAGCGCGCGGGCCGGGCGGGTGCCGGACTCCTGCGCGGGCAGCGCGTTGGTCTGGGGCGCTGGGTTGGGCAGCGGGCCGCAGGTGCCGATGCCGATGACCGAGGTCGCGGGCAGCCCGGAGGGCATGCCGTACACCGGCGAGGAGAAGTCGAAGACGCCCGTCAGGTCGCCGGTGACCTTGCGGCGCCAGTCGCTGATGTTCGGGCAGGCCGCCGGGGTGCCGAGCGCCGCCGTCCACGTCTCCAGGAAGCGCAGCACGGAGGTGTGGTCGAAGACCTCGGAGGAAACCCAACCTCCGCGTGTCCAGGGCGACATGACCAGCATCGGCACCCGGAAGCCGAGTCCGTACGGGACGCCGCCGAGGAACTCGCCCGGCGTCCCCGCGGGGGGCGAGGGCGGGGGCACGTGGTCGAAGAAGCCGTCGTTCTCGTCGTAGTTGAGGAACAGGACGGTCGAGTCGAAGACGTCGGGCGCCGCGGCGAGCGCGCGGTACACGAGGTCGACGAAGTGCGCGCCGTCGCCGGGCGGGGCGTAGGGGTGCTCGGAGAAGGCCTGGTTGGCGACCACCCAGGAGACCTGGGGGAGCGTCCCGCCCAGCGCGTCCGCCTTGATGGCGGCGGCGATGTCGTCGGGCGTGGAGCCCTTGACGGCCGGGACGGAGCCCATGCCGCGGTCGTGCAGCGGGTCGCCGGGCCCCGCGGCGGCGAACTTCGCGAAGTAGGCCAGGCCGTTGTCGCCGTAGTTGTCGTTCGCGTTCTGGTAGACCTTCCAGCTGACCCCGGCCCGCTGGAGGGCCTCGGCGTACGTCTCCCAGGTCAGGCCCGACTCGTCGCCGCCGTCGTAGCTGGTGCCGTCGATCCTGCCGCTCCACAGGTAGGTGCGGTTGGGGCCGGTCGCGCTGAGGGTGGAGCTGAAGTAGGCGTCGCAGATGGTGTAGTTGTCGGCGAGCGCGTAGTGGAACGGGATGTCGCCGCGTTCGAGGTAGCCCAGCGAGCGGACGTTGCCGACGCCGGAGACCCAGCTGTCCATGCGGCCCTTGTTCCAGGCCGCGTGCTGCGAGGTCCAGCTGTGCGGCAGGTCGCCGTCGCACTGGGCGAGGGTCTCGCCGTCGGCGCCGCCCGCCGCCGGGGTGGCGCTCAGCTTCCACGGGTACTGGCGGCCGGTGCCGTTGGGCTGGTTGAAGACGGGCTGCCCGCCCGCGAGGAGGATGCCGCTGCGGTCACCGAAGCCCCGGACGCCCTTGAGGCGGCCGAAGTAGTGGTCGAAGCTGCGGTTCTCCTGCATCAGGATCACCACGTGCTTGACGTCTTTGATGGTGCCGGTCGCCGAGGCGGCCGCCGTGCTCGTGACCGCCGGACCGGCGGCCCGTGCCGCCCCCGCGGGCAGCACGGCTCCGGCTGCCGCACCCGCGCCGAGCGCCACGAATCCTCTTCGACTGATCGGTGTCATCCGCCCGCCTCTTCGGTCCCCTGTGCCCCAGCGGCACATCGAGCGCAAGAGTGGCGGCAGCCAAAGGTATGAAGCTAGACCTCTACAGGGAGAGATTTATGAACTCTCGGTCAACGGCGGGGTTTCTTAAGGTCCGATGAGGGACGGCATGGCCGAAGCGGGGAGAATCCGGACCGGCCGCCGAACCGCCGCGCCGACCCCCTCAGCGGCTCTCGACGCCCCGGGCGATGTCCCGCTTGACCCCGTACCAGCCGAGCAGCGCCCCCACGGGAAGCGCGGCCAGCATGCCGAGGCATACGCCGGGCCGGGCCGGATCGACCACACCGGAACCGAAGCCGAGCACCAGCAGCGCCACCGAGAGGGCGAACACGGCGATCAGGCCCCGGTACTTGGCGCTGAGGAACACGTGCCGGGCAGGCCTCACCGGGGTCGTGGCCAGTTCGGCGGCCGGGCCCGCGCTGGCGGCGGCCGGGCGCTTGAAGTACGTCATGTGGAGCCAGCGGCCGCACGGCTCCCAGCCGTCCGGTTCCAGCGCGGCGCGCAGTGCCTCGCGTCCCTGCGCGCCGTGCGCGGTCTCGCGGCGGTACTCCCAGCGCATCGCGGCGTCCGGCCGGCGGCACACGAAGCGGCCGACGAAGTCGATCCCCTCGACCTCCCACCCCTCGGCCCCGTACTGGTTGAGGAGGAGCCGGTCGGTGTAGATGTCGGCGGTCCACCTCCAGGTCTCGGCCCCCGCCTCGGGCGGCTCGGCGGTACGCCCCTGGGTGAGCCGGTCCGCGAAGGCCTCCGGCGCCCCGAACTCCTCGCGGGCGTCGGCCGATCCGGACTCCGCGAGGTAACCGGTCAGGTCGGCCACGGTCGCCGACACCTCCTGCTCCGGCATGCCGCGCGCCGCGAGCAGCCGGCCGAGCTCGGCGAAGTATTCGGTGTTCACGCTGGTCCCCCTGGAACAGTGCCGGTGAGCATGGTGGTGACGGCCGAGTGGAACTCCCGCCAGGAAGCGCCCTGTTCGGCCAGGGCCCGGCGGCCGTCGTCGGTCAGCCGGTAGTAGCGGCGGCCCGGCCCGCGCTCGGCGGCCCGGAACTCGCCCACGGCGAGGCCCGCTTCTTCGAGGCGGTTGAGCACGGGATAGAGCGTCCCGCCCTTGATCTCGCCGAGGCCGGCGGCGGTGAGCGCCTTGGAGATCTCGTACCCGTAGCTCTCACCGTCGGTGAGGCAGGACAGGACGAGGAGGTCGAGGACGCCCTTGAGCCAGCTGGATCTGCGGTCTGCGGCCATGCGTGTATTCCACCACCACCTAGGTAGGAATGCAATCTAGTTGGCCATGTCGCCCCCCGGGCCTGTCGCGCGCGACGGGCGGGCCTTCAGTCGGCGACGCGCACCAGGAGCTTCCCCGTGTTGGCTCCGCCCAGCATCCCGATGAACCCGTCCACGATCCCCTCGAACCCGTCCACCACCGTCTCGTCCGAACGCACCCGCCCCGACCGCAGATGCGGGACCAGGAACTCCTCCAACTCACCCTGTACGTCACGGTAGTTGCGTACCAGCACGCCCTCCAGGCGCAGGCTCCTGCTGATCACCTCGTAGAGGTTGCGGGGCGCGGCGGGCGGCGCGGTGAGGGTGTCGTACTGGGCGACCGCGCCCACCCAGGCGATCCGGCCGTGGGCGCGCAGGCCCGAGATCGCGCCCTCCAAGTGGGCGCCGCCCACGTTCTCGACGACCGCGTCGACGCCGTCCGGGGCCGCTTGGGCCAGCAGCTCGCCGACCGGGCCGTCGTGGTAGTCGAAGGCGGCGTCGTAACCAACCGTCTCCGTAAGGTAGGTGACCTTGTTCGGCGACCCCGCGCTGCCGATGATCCGGCCCGCCCCGAGCAGCCGTGCGATGCGTCCGGCCGCCGTGCCGACGCCCCCGGCGGCCGCCGTGACGAACAGGTCCTCGCCGGGCTGGAGGCGCAGCGTCCGGGTGAGCGCCACGTAGGCGGTGAGCCCGGTGCCGCCGAGGATGCCGAGGTGCGCGGAGAGCGGGACGCCGTCGTGCGCCGTGATCTTCCGTACCCCGTCGGCGCCCAGGGTGACCAGCGCGTGGGTGCGCCAGCCCTGCCGGTGGAAGACCAGATCGCCCTCCGCGAGCCCCGGATCGCGCGAGGCGAGCACCCGGCCGAGCGCACGGCCCTCAAGCGGTGTGTGGAGGGGGCCCGCGTCCATCACCTCGCGGTGGTACGGGTCCACGGAGAGGTAGAGGTTCTCCACGAGGGCGGTGCCGGGGGCCGGGTCCGGCACCTGGGCCCGGACCAGTGCGAAGTCGGCCGGCACCGGGCGCCCGACGGGGCGGGCGGTCTGCTGAACGGTGATCGAGGTCGTCATGGGCCAGGACGTTAGGAGGGAATGCGCACCGGTGGCAGGGGGTTGCGTCGATGGCACCGTCCGAACCATCAATTCTCCTCATACCTACAGGTGGGAGCCCCGATGCCCAGCGACCTCGCCCCGCATGAACTGCGCGTCCTGGTGGCCGTGGAGCGCGAGCGCGGCTTCTCCGCCGCCGCGCAGAAGCTCGGCATGGCCCAGTCCGCGGTCTCGCACTCGGTGCGCTCCAGCGAGGCCAAGATAGGCGCGGTGCTGTTCGAGCGCGGCCGCCGGGGCGCGACGCCGACCCCGGCCGGAGCCCGCGCGGTCGCCCACGCGCGCCGGGTGCTGCGGCTGCTCGACACCCTGGCCGCGGAGGCACGCGGCGCCGCTCCCGACCCGGCCGACGACACCGTCGAGGGGCCGCTGCGGATCGCCGCCTTCCGCAGCGCCGCCCTGCGGTTGCTGCCCGCGGCCCTGGAACGGCTCACCGCCCGCCACCCCGGGATCGTGCCGGAGGTGCGCCTGGTGCGGGAGATCGGCGCGGGCACGGCCGGGGAGGTCGCGGCGGGGCGCGCCGACCTCGGCATCGCGACGATCGGCACCACCTCGCCCGTCCCGCCCGGGCTGGTCGGCGACGTCCTCCTGGAGGAGGGGTACGCGCTGGTCCACCCGGCGGGGCATGCCGCGCCGCGCTCGCTTCCGCTGGTCGACTGGGACGAGAACTGCACGTCGTACACCCGCCGTTGGTGGTCCGAGCAGGCGTGGATTCCGGCGGCGACGGTGCGGGCCGAGGACGACGGAGCGGTGCTCTCGATGGTGAGCAGTGGTTTCGGCATGGCCATCATGCCGGAGCTGTCGCTGATCGGAGCGCCGCTCTCGGTCGAGATCACCGATCTCGGACCGGAGCGCCCGACGCGCTCCGTCGGCTATGTGACCACCCCCGAACTCGCCGGCTCCGTCGCCGTCCGCGGACTGATCAGGGAACTGCGGGCGCTGCGCCCGTAGTCGGCCGTTCCCCGCGCGGCGAGCGGGGCCCCGATCCCGGCCCGGACGACGGCGCCGCACCCGGCCGGTCTGCCGCGTCGAGCCCCGTCACGGTCTCCGCGAGCGCGCCCCGCAGCCAGCGGTGCGCCGGGTCCGCGTCCACTCTGATGTGCCAGGCCTGCACGAAGGGGGTGGCCGGCAGGTCGAGGGGGATGTCGAGCACCGCGAGCGGCATCGCCCGGGCCGCCTCGACCGCGAAATGCGACGGCACCAGCGCCAGCGCGTCCGAGCGGAGCGCGAGGAAGCAGGCCGCCGAATAGGTCGGCGCGGTCGCCAGCACGTCCCGGGTCAGGCCGAGTTCGGCCAGGCGCTCGTCCACCACGCTGCGCACCCGGCCGCGCCGGGTGACCGTGATGTGCGGGAGCGCGGCGAACCGCTCGGGGGTCAACCGCTCGGCGGCGTACGGCCCGTCGGCGCGCACCACGGCCGCGTAGCGGTACTCGGCCAGCGGGCTGCTGCGGACGTCGTGCGGCAGGTCGCCCATCTGGCCGACCTCCAGGTCGATCCGGTCCCGCAGATCGGTCGGGTCCTCGTCGCCCTCGGGCAGCATCCGCAGCCGCACCCCGGGCGCCTCGCGCATCACCCGCTCGGTCAGCGGCGCCCCGAAGATCACCGCCACGCTGTCATTGGCCCGGATGGTGAACTCCCGTCGCAGCGTGGCGAGTTCGAGCTCGGGTGGCGGGCGCAGGGCGGCCAGGGCGGCCGCGAGCGCCGCCTCGACGCGCGGCTGGAGCTCCCGGGCGCGCGGCGTCAGCGTCAGCCCGCGCCCCGACGGCACGAGCAGGTCGTCGCCCACCACCCGGCGCAGCCGCCCCAGGGTCCGGCTCATCGCGGACGGCGAGATCCGCATCTCGGCGGCGGCCCCCGCCACGCTCCCGGCCCGCAGCAGGGCGTCGAGGGAGGGCAGCAGATTCATGTCCGGCAGCTGTGGCATGGCCCGATTATGGCTCGCTCACGCCGACTCGTGCATGGTGTGCAAGCCTCGGTTGATCAGACGGACCTTGTGTGCAGCAGTGGGTCCGGCCAAGCTGGGCCCCATGCTCGAACCCCGACAGCGCGCCACCGCCCTCCTCGTCGCCGGCTGCTTCTTCATGGAGATGCTCGACGGCACCATCGTGGCCACCGCCACCCCGCGGATGGCGGCCTCCCTCCACACCACGCCCGCCTCCGTCGGCCTGGTGATCACCACCTATCTGCTGACCCTCGCCGTCCTCATACCGCTCAGCGGCTGGCTCACCGCCCGCTACGGCGCGCGGCGGATCTTCCTCACCGCCATCGCGGTGTTCACCCTCGCCTCGGCGGGCTGCGCGGCCAGCGGCAGCCTCGGCCTCCTCATAGCCATGCGCGTGCTCCAGGGCGCGGGCGGGGCGATGATGGTCCCGGTCGGCCGGCTCCTGGTGCTGGCCGGCGCCGCCAAGACCGACCTGCCGAAGGTCATGGCCTACATCGTGTGGCCGGGGCTGCTCGCCCCCGTCGTCGCCCCGCTGCTCGGTGGACTGCTGGCCACGTACGCCAGTTGGCACTGGATGTTCCTGGTCAACCTTCCGATCGGCGCGGCCGCGTACCTGGTCGCCCGGCGCCTGGTGGTGGCCGGGCCGACCGCCACCCCGCCGCCGCTGGACGTCCCCGGCGTGCTGCTCGGCTGCACCGGGCTCGCCGCCCTCGCCTGGGCCACCCATCTGGTCGCCGACACCGGCAGCGCCTGGCCGCCGGTCGCCGCCGTCACCGCGCTCGCCGCCCTCGCGCTCGGCGCGGCCGGGCGCCATCTGCTGCGCACCGCCCACCCGTTGATCAACCTGCGCACCCTCGACGTGGCGTCGTTCCGGGCCGCCGTGACGGGTGGCTCGCTCTTCTGGATGGTGGTCGGCGCCATGCCCTTCCTGCTGCCGCTGCTCTTCCAGGAGGTGTTCGGGTGGGGCGCGGTGAAGTCCGGTGCGGTGGTGCTCTTCGTCTTCGTCGGCAACATCGGGATCAAGCCCGCGACCACCCGCCTCCTCAACCGCTTCGGGTTCCGTCCGCTGCTCCTCGTCTCCACCACCGGCCTGGCCGTCGCCGTGGCGGGCTGCGCCCTGCTCACCGACGCCACCCCCGTCGCCGTGACCGCCGCCCTCGTCATGCTCGGCGGGGCCGCCCGCTCGCTCGGCCTGACCTGCTACTCGACCATCGCCTTCAGCGAGATGGCCCCCGAACGGCTGCGCGACGCCAACGCGCTGTCGGCGACCGCCAACCAGCTCGCGGCCGGGCTCGGGGTGGCCGTCGCGACCGTCGCGCTGCGCCTGGGCAGCGGGCTCGCCGACACCCCTTCGGCCGCCTACGCGGTGGCGTTCTGCCTGCTCGGAGCGGTGTGCCTGATCCCCGCGCTGGGCGCGCTGCGGCTGCACCGGGGCGCTGGTGACGCCGTGCGTACCCGGCTCGCGTAGCCGCCCCCGCGCATCGCGTCGACGGGCCGTCCGTCTCAGATAGTAGGAAGCCCGAGTAATTGTGGAGACAGACTCCAGCGCAAGGCTTAGCTTTGTAGGAGCCGAACGACTCGCAGATCCAGCGAACGGCGGTCGTGAGCGCGGTGCCCCTTGGCAGGCAACCCCTGCGGCAGCGCTCCCCGCCCCTTCCGGCACCTCACTGCATCCGCCGGGGCCTGCCCCCGGACCTCTCAGCAGAGGAGTCGAATCCCCATGGTCAAGCAGCCCGCCCGCCGAGTCCGTCACTCTTCGCGCAGCAGCGAGTCCGACCGCAAGAACGCCGCCGCCGCCCTCCAGCGTGCGCTGGACCGCAGGGACAACGGCGGCGCCACCGGGCACTGAGCCGGTGATCAGCGTCCGCGCTGGATCTCGAAGTGGTCGATGCGCTCGCCCGTCTCGGCGAGCGCGCTGACCTTCATCCTCGGGCGGTGGCCGGTCTCGACCTCCACCGCGAGGAACGAGTAGTTGGTGTAACGGACCCGGGACCACTCAACGGTCTCGGTGACCTTCGCGCCGCCCTTGGCCCAGTGGTAGGTGTTCACGCTGTCGCGGTCCGCGACATGGCCCTCGTACGAGTCGGGCACCGGGAAGCTGTACAGCGAGCGGCCCGCCGCGCCGGCCGTGACGTACACGATGCCGTCCCGGGTCGGGTCGGTGCGCTCGCCGATCGCGACCCTGCGGCCGACCTTGTTCCCCTTGATGGCGTCCGTGCGCTCGTACACGTGGTTGTGTCCGTTGATCACCAGGTCCACCTGGTGCTTCTCGAACAGCGGCACCCACGCGTCGCGCACCCCGCCCTCCGAGGCGTGCGAGCTGGTCGTCGAGAACGCGCAGTGGTGGAAGAAGACCACGATGAAGTCGACGGCGCGGTCGGCGCGCAGTTCGCCCAGGCGCCGGTCCAGCCACCGGGTCTGACCGCCGCCGCTGATGCCGAAGTTGGCCGGGATCTCGTACGAGACGTCGTTCGCGTCGAGCGCCACCACGCCGACGTTGCCGTGCACGAACGAGTACACGCCGGGCTGGTTCACCGGGTCGGGTCCGTTGGCCGGCAGCGACCAGCGGGCGTTCTGGCCGCCGTAGCCCTGCGGCGAGTACCAGGCCTCCATGTCGTGGTTGCCGGTCGTCACCATCCACGGCACGGTCTTGGCCACCGACTCGGTCTGCGCCAGGAACTGGTCCCAGGTGCGCGCGTCGTACTGGTCCGACGACTGGCCCGAGCCCGACGGGTCGGCGTAGCAGATGTCGCCCGCGTGCAGGTGGAACGCCGGGTTCTGACCCAGGATCACCTGGTCGTTGCCCAGCGCGTGGTAGCTGACGCCCTGGTCGCCGAAGGCCGTGAAGGTGAAGTTCTCGGCGTGCGCGGGAGCCGTGGTGAAGGTGCCGAGCGTGCCGAGGTTGCGGCGGTCCGCCGGGTCGAAGCCGTCGTGGCCGACCCCGTAGTAGTACGTCTGGCCCGGCCGCAGCCGGTCCAGGCCCGCGTGCACGTAGAACTGCTCGGCCGCCGCGATCTTCCCGCCGTTCAGGGCGGGCGTCGTCAGGTGGCGCACCTCCGCGTCGATCCGCCGGCTCAGCGACCACGGGCTCGTGCCGATCCGGATGTACGGCTTGCGCACCGCGAAGGGGACCTGCCAGGAGACGCGCATCTGCGTCTTGGGGTCGGCCCCGTACGCGAGGTGGCGGCCGAACGGCGCGGCCAGCGAACCGTCCACCCTGGTGCGGGAGTTGGCGGTGAGGGCGGTCGGCGCCGCGAACGCGGGCGAGGCGGCCCCGGTCGTCGCGACACCGGCGCCGGCGACCACGGCGGTGGCGGCGGTGGTGCGCAGCACTCCGCGCCGGGTCAGCCTGGTGCGCAGGTACTCGTGCTGCTCGGCCATGCTCATGCGCTCGGCGAGCCGGTCGGGGATGCCGAATCTCGGGATGTCCATGACGGAAACGTCCTCCTTCGAGTCGACGCGATTCTCACGGAGCGGTGAACGCGAGGCGTACAACTGGCCACGCGACGCACCGAAGTGGCGAGGCGCGTCCACATCATGGACATCGGGTGTCAATGGCTGGGACGGCGAGTAGGGTTCCCCCATGTCGGCAAGTTCTCGCAGCATCAATCTCGCAGTGATCCCCGGTGACGGCATCGGCCAGGAGGTCGTGGCCCAGGGCCTCAAGGTCCTCAGCGCCGTCCTCCCGCAGGATGTGAAGCTGGAGACCAGGGAGTTCGACTTCGGCGCGCGGCGCTACCACGCCACCGGTGAGACGCTCACCGACGCCGACGTCGAGGCCCTCAAGCAGCACGACGCGATCCTGCTCGGCGCGATCGGCGACCCCTCGGTCCCGTCCGGCGTCCTGGAGCGCGGCTTCCTGCTGAAGCTCCGCTTCCTCTTCGACCACCACGTCAACCTCCGCCCCAGCAGGCTGCTCCCCGGCGTCGCCACCCCGCTCGCCGGACAGCCCGAGATCGACTTCGTCGTCGTGCGGGAGGGCACCGAGGGCCCGTACACCGGCAACGGCGGCTCGATCCGCACCGGCACGCCGCACGAGGTCGCCACCGAGGTCTCGGTCAACACCGCCTTCGGGGTCGAGCGCGTGGTCCGGGACGCCTTCGCCCGCGCCCAGGCCCGCCCGCGCAAGAAGCTGACGCTGGTCCACAAGAACAACGTCCTCGCCCACGCGGGACACCTGTGGACCAACATCTTCAACAAGGTGGCCGAGGAGTTCCCCGAGGTCACCACCGACTACCTGCACGTGGACGCGGCGACGATCTTCCTCGTCACCGACCCGGCGCGGTTCGACGTGATCGTCACCGACAACCTCTTCGGCGACATCATCACCGACCTCGCCGCGGCCGTCTCCGGCGGCATCGGCGTCGCGGCCTCCGGCAACATCAACCCGAGCGGCGAGTTCCCGTCGATGTTCGAGCCGGTGCACGGCTCCGCGCCGGACATCGCGGGGCAGGGCAAGGCCGACCCCACGGCCACGGTCCTCTCCGTCGCGCTGCTGCTGCGCCACCTCGGGTACGAGGCCGAGGCCGCCCGCATCGAGGCCGCCGTCTCCGAGGACCTCGCGGCCCGCGGCGACTCGGTCCGCAGCACGGACGAGATCGGCGACGCGCTCGCCGTACGGGTAGCCGGCTGACCCCGCGGCTCCCTCACGAAACAGCCGCCGGGTTCGCTTTCGCCCCCGGCGGCTTTTCGCATGCGGCCACCGGGTGACACCATCGACCCCGGACCGCACATCACGCCGTTGTGTCCAAGGCCCCACCAAGAGCGATAATCGAACGTGGGCCGCGGCATGCGGAGCAGCTCGGACGTCCAGGCACAGGCAGCGGCGTGAGCGCGGTCCGTCACTATCCACCGGTGAAGGACACAGCACTCATGACGACGCCCACGATCGAGCTCAAGCCCACCTCGCACCCGCTGTCCGACGCGGAGCGCGAGGCGATCCTGGCCAGCCCCGGTTTCGGCCGCCACTTCACCGACAACATGGTGACGGTCCGCTGGACCGAGGGCCGCGGCTGGCACGACGCCCAGCTCGTGCCGTACGCCCCGCTGTCCATGGACCCGGCCAACATGACGCTGCACTACGCGCAGACGATCTTCGAGGGTCTCAAGGCCTACCGCCAGCCCGACGGCACGGTCGCCACCTTCCGCCCCGAGGCCAACGCCGAGCGCTTCCAGAACTCGGCCCGCCGCATCGCGATGCCCGAGGTGCCGGTCGACCTGTTCATCGCGGCCTGCGACGCCCTGGTCCAGCAGGACAAGGCGTGGGTCCCGGCCACCGGCGAGGCCTCCCTCTACCTGCGCCCCTTCATGATCGCGACCGAGGTCGGACTCGGGGTGCGCCCGGCGAACGAGTACCTGTTCATCGTGATCGCCTCCCCGGCCGGCGCCTACTTCCCGGGCGGCGTGAAGCCCGTCTCGGTGTGGCTGTCCGAGGAGTACGTCCGCGCGGTCAAGGGCGGCACCGGCGCGGCCAAGACCGGCGGCAACTACGCGGCCTCCCTGGTCGCCCAGGCCGAGGCCGCCCAGCACGGCTGCGACCAGGTGGTCTGGCTGGACGCCGTGGAGCACCGCTGGATCGAGGAGATGGGGGGCATGAACCTGTACTTCGTGTACGGCGACAAGATCGTCACCCCCGAGCTGACCGGCTCGCTCCTGCCCGGCATCACCCGCGACTCCCTCCTGAAGATCGCCCGTGACCTCGGGTACGAGGCCGTCGAGGGCCGCATCTCCACGGACGACTGGAAGCGCGACAACGAGAACGGCACGCTCACCGAGGTCTTCGCCTGCGGCACCGCCGCGGTGATCACCCCGGTTGGCTCGGTGAAGTCGGCCCGCGCCAACTGGACGCAGGGCGACGGCGAGCCGGGCGAGGTCACGATGAAGCTCCGCAAGGCGCTGCTGGAGCTTCAGACCGGGGTCGCCCCGGACCCGCACGGCTGGATGCACCCGCTGGGCTAGGTTTTTTGGGGGGCCGCCCCCGAGCCCCCCGTTCCTCGCACCCACAGGGGCTGGTCGGTCCTCACCCGCGGGCCGTCCATGACTGGTCGCGCGGTTTCCCGCGCCCCCGAGGGGCGTTGGCGCCGCACGGTGCTCAGCTCTCGGCCAGGGCCGCCTCGGACTCCACGTCCGGGGTGGCCCTTTCGGCGGCCCGGGGCAGTGCCGTGAGCGCCAGGTACGCCAGGCCTCCCACCACGCCCGACAGCAGGAAGCTGCAATCGACCCCGCCGGTCCAACTGAGCAGCGGGCCCTGGTAGTCGGGCAGCGAGACGGCGAGCAGCCCCACGCCCGCGCCGAGCGCCCAGGAGCCCGCGGCGCGCGGGTTCCAGCCCGCCCGGTACCAGTAGACGCCGCCCCGCGAACGGCGGTTGAAGACCTGGAGGGCGTCGGCGTCGTACACGCCGCGACAGCGCACGAAGCCGATCAGGGTGATCACCGCCCAGGGGGTACCGATCGCCGTGAGCAGCAGGACGAACGAGGTCATCGCGGCCTGCGCGTCCCAGGCGAAGTGGCCCGCGAAGACGCACACCGTCGCGACGGCGGCCACCGCGAACGTGGCCTGGGTGCGCGAGGCCCGCGGCAGGATGGCGTCCAGGTCGAGGCCCATCGAGTACAGCATCAGGCCCGCGTTGCCCACCGAACCGGTGGAGGCCGCGAGCAGCAGCGGCACCAGGTACCAGCCGGGGGCCGCGGCGACCAGCGGGCCCGCGTAGTCGGTGGCCGCCCGGGCCGCGTACGCCGTGAACGTGCCGAAGAGCTGGGGGACCAGCAGGCCCGCCGTCAGTCCGAGCCAGGTGGCGTGCAGGACGCGGCGCGGGCGGTGCCGGGACGGTGAGATGTAGCGCGTGTAGTCGCCGAGCAGCGTGATGAAGGCGATCGGGCCGCTCAGTCCGGCCGCGACGAGCGCGAGCAGCCAGGTCGGCCAGAACGAGCCGAGCAGATAGCCGCCCGCGCCGGGCAGCGCCGCGGTGGTGAAGTGCGGGGCGTAGGCGGCGACTCCGAGAGCGAGCAGCGCCGTCATCACCACGGCCAGGACGCGCGAGAGGCGCAGCAGCACCCGGTAGCCGTAGACCGCGCCCACGACGGTGGCCCCGGCGAGCAGGGCGTACACGATCGAGTACGAGACGCCGCCGGTCGGCAGGCCGAACAGGCGGTGCAGGACGCCCGTCATCGCGTCCCCGCCGATCCACACGGTCAGCGCGGTGTAGCCGAGGGAGAGCAGCAACCCCACGACCGAGCCCACCAGCCGTCCGCGCACGCCGAATTGGGCGCCCGACGACGTGGACAGGTTGGTCGCCGTGCGCAGCGAGACGAGGGCGAGCGGGGCCGTCAGGAGGGTGCCGACCGCCGTGCCCGCCACGACCGCGCCGACCGAGGCCCACCAGCCGAGGCCGAAGGAGACCGGCAGCCAGCCGAACACGATCACGCCGAGGCAGAGGTTGGAGCCGAGCAGGATCGAGACGAGATCGCGCGGCCCGCTGGTGCGTTCCGCTTCCGGGATCGTGTCGACTCCGCGCTGTTCTATGGGCATGCGGGTGCCTCTCACTCTCGGGGGGTTTGAGTGGCGCTCAATGTGACCCATGCCAAGCCGTGCCGTCAATGCTTCCCGTCTCAGAAATCTCTGGTTAGAGTGGCGTTCAAACAGGAGGTGTGGTGGCGTGCGACTGACCCCGACGGAGCGTGACCGGCTGCTGCTGTTCGGCGCCGCGGAACTGGCCCGGGCCCGCAGGGCCCGCGGGCTCCGCTTGAACGTGCCCGAGGCGACCGCGCTGATCGCGGACACCGTCTGCGAGGCGGCCCGCGACGGCCGGCGGCTCGCCGAGGCCATCGAGGCGGCCCGCGCCGTGCTCGGGCCCGACGACGTGCTGCCCGGCGTGTCCGACGTGGTCACCGAGGTGCATGTGGAGGCCGTCTTCGACGACGGCTCCCGGCTCGCGGTGGTCTCCGATCCGATCGGCGGCACGGCGGGGCCGCGGGCGCCCGGCGCGCTGCTGCCCGGCGAGGGCTACGCGGAGGCCGACCCCGCGGCGCGGCTCACCGTGACCAACACCGCCGCCGTGCCCGTCTCGGTCACCTCGCACTTCCACTTCTTCGAGGCCAACCCGCGGCTCGCCTTCGACCGCGCGGCCGCCTACGGCATGCGGCTGTGCGTGCCCGCCGGGTCCTCGGTGCGGTTCGGGCCGGGCGAGAGCGCCGAGGTCGGCCTCGTCCCCATCGGAGGCGACCGGATCGCGATCGGTTTCGCGGGTCTCGTCGACGGCCCGCTGGACGCGCCCGGCGCGCGCGAGGAGGCCCTGCGCAGGGCCGCCGCCTGCGGATACCTGGGAGCCGGCCCGAGCGAGGGAGAGAAGTGATGGACCCGTACGAGTACGCCTCCGTGCACGGCCCCCGCACCGGTGACCGCGTCCGGCTCGGGGACTCGGGCCTGACCGTCCGGGTCGAGTCGGACGCCCAGCGGCCCGGCGACGAGTTCCTGGCGGGCTTCGGCAAGACGGCCCGCGACGGACTGCACCTGAAGGCGGCCGCGGTCCGTGAGACCTGCGACGTCGTCATCAGCAACGTCGTCGTGATCGACGCGGTGCAGGGCATCCGCAAGGTGTCCATCGGCATCCGCGAAGGGCGGATCTGCTCCATCGGCCGGGCCGGGAACCCCGACACCCTCGACGGCGTGGACGTGGTCGTGGGCACCGGTACCTCCATCGTCTCCGGCGAGGGGCTGATCGCCACCGCCGGAGCCGTCGACACCCACGTACACCTGCTGTCGCCGCGCATCATGGAGGCCTCGCTCGCCTCGGGCGTCACCACGATCATCGGCCAGGAGTTCGGCCCGGTGTGGGGGGTCGGCGTCAACTCGCCCTGGGCGCTGCGGAACGCGTTCGCCGCGTTCGACGCCTGGCCGGTCAACATCGGCTTCCTGGGCCGGGGTTCGTCCTCCGACGGGGCGCCGCTGGTGGAGGCGCTCGCCGAGGGCGGGGCCTGCGGGTTCAAGGTCCACGAGGACATGGGCGCGCACACCCGGGCGCTGGACACGGCGCTGCGCGTCGCCGAGGAGCACGACGTCCAGGTCGCCCTGCACAGCGACGGGCTGAACGAGTGCCTCACCGTCGAGGACACCCTCAAGGTGCTCGAAGGCCGCACCATCCACGCCTTCCACATCGAGGGCTGCGGCGGCGGCCACGTGCCCAACGTCCTGAAGATGGCGGGCGTCCCGAACGTCATCGGCTCGTCCACCAACCCCACGCTGCCCTTCGGCCGGGACGCGGTCGCCGAACACTACGGAATGATCGTCTCGGTCCACGACCTCAAGACCGACCTGCCGGGCGACGCGGCCATGGCCCGCGACCGCATCCGGGCCGGGACGATGGGTGCCGAGGACGTGCTGCACGACCTGGGCGCCATCGGCATCACCTCGTCCGACGCGCAGGGCATGGGCCGCGCGGGCGAGACCGTACGCCGCACCTTCGCGATGGCCGGGAAGATGAAGGCCGAACTCGGCCCCCTGGAGGGCGACGGCCCCGACGACGACAACGCGCGCGTCCTGCGCTACATGGCGAAGCTGACCATCAACCCGGCCATCGCGCACGGGCTCTCGCACGAGATCGGCTCCATCGAGGTCGGCAAGATGGCCGACATCGTGCTGTGGCGGCCGGCCTACTTCGGCGCCAAGCCGCAGATGGTCCTCAAGTCGGGCTTCCCCGCGTGGGGCGTCACGGGCGACCCCAACGCGGCCACCGACACCTGCGAACCCCTCGTGCTCGGCCCGCTGTTCGGCGCCCACGGCGCCACCCCGGCCGAGCTGTCCGTGGCCTTCGTCGCCCGGGCCGCCCTCGACCAGGGCGGCGACCAGCTGCCCACCCGCCGCCGCCGGGTCGCCGTCCGCGGCACCCGGGGCATCGGCCCGGCCGACCTGCTGCTCAACTCCCGTACCGGATCGGTCGGCGTGGACGGCCGCACCGGGCTCGTCACCCTCGACGGGGACCCGCTGCGCTCCGAACCGGCCGACTCCGTCTCCCTCAACCGCCTCTACTTCCTGTAAGGACCACCCTGATGTCTGCTGCCGCCGACGGCTTCCGCATGCCCGCCGAGTGGGCCCCGCACGAGCGGACCTGGATGGCCTGGCCGGGCCCCAACGTCACCTTCCCGAACGACGCCGAGCTCGCCCGGTCCCGCGCCGCCTGGGCCTCGGTCGCCCGCGCGGTACGCCGCTTCGAGCCGGTCACCATGGTGGTCGGACCCGGCCAGGCCGAGGGGGCCCGCGCGCTGCTCGGCCCCGACGTCGAACTCGTCGAGCGCGAACTCGACGACGCCTGGATGCGGGACATCGGCCCCACCTTCCTCACCGACGGCAAGGGCCAACTGGCCGCCGTGGACTGGACGTTCAACGGCTGGGGCGCGCAGGACTGGGCGACCTGGGAGCACGACGCGAAGATCGGCGCGCACGTCTCGGACCTGGCCGGGGCACGGACGTACACCTCGCGCCTGGTCAACGAGGGCGGCGCGATCCACGTGGACGGCGAGGGCACGGTGCTGCTCACCGAGACCGTCCAGCTGGGCCCCGAGCGCAACCCCGACTGGACGCGCGAGGAGGTCGAGACCGAGATCCACGCCATGCTCGGCACCCGCAAGGCCATCTGGCTGCGGCGCGGCCTCACCGCGGACTACCCGCCGCACGGCTACGGCACGCTGGGCCACGTGGACATCGTGGCGGCCTTCGCCCGGCCCGGCGTCGTGGTCGCCCACACCCAGCCCGACCCGGCCCACCCCGACCACGCGCTCTGCAAGGAGAACGTGGCCCTGCTCCGCTCCCAGACCGACGCCCGCGGCCGCTCCCTGGACGTCGTGGAGATCCCCGCGCCGACGGTGGTCGCGGACGAGGAGGGCTGGGTGGACTACTCGTACATCAACCACTACCTGTGCAACGGCGGCGTGGTGCTGTGCGCCTTCGACGACCCGCGCGACGAGAACGCGGCGGGCATCTTCCGCCGCCTGTTCCCCGACCGCACGGTGACCCTGGTCGACGCCCGCACGATCTTCGCGGGCGGCGGCGGAATCCACTGCATCACCCAGCAGCAGCCGAGGGTTTAGACCCCGGCCCACTCAGCTGTTCGGCGCCGCTGACCTTGGTGGCCGCGCCTTCGCTGGCGCAGCGGAGACAGGACTCGCCGAGCCGCGCGGCATCGCGAATCCCGGCGTGGTGGCCGCAGCCCGCTCCTCGGGGCCGGGCCGGGTGGTCCGGGGCAGGGCGGCGGATCGGGTAGAACATACGGGTGAACGCACCCCGCCGCCGTAACACCGCCCCGCCCCGCGAGGAGGTGCTCGTCGCCGCCATGGGCACCATCGCCGAGCGCGGGCTCGACGGGCTCACCATGGCCGGTCTCGGGCGGGAGGTCGGGATGTCCAGCGGGCACCTGCTCTACTACTTCCGCTCCAAGGACGAGCTGCTGCTCCAGACCCTGGAGTGGAGCGAGGGGCGGCTCGGGGACGAGCGGCGCGCGCTGCTCGCCCGGCCCGGCACCGTCCGCGAGCGCCTGGACGCCTACACCGACCTCTACGTCCCCGACGGGCCCCGCGACCCGCACTGGATCCTGTGGCTGGAGGTCTGGAACCGCTCGCAGAACGCCGACGTCACCGCCCGCGCACGGCAGGCCGCCATCGAGGGCGCCTGGCACCGCGACCTGGTCGCGATAGTCGCCGAGGGCGTCTCGCGCGGCGAGTTCCGCCCGGTGGACGCCGACCGCTTCGCGACCCGGCTGCGCGCCCTGCTCGACGGCTTCAGCGTGCACGTGGCGGTCGGCCTGCCCGGCACCGGGCGGGCCCAAGTGCTGGACCATGTGAGGGAGTTCGTGGACGAGTCCCTCATGCGGGGAACGCAACGCACGTAAGTAGGCCCGATCGTTGCGCCCGCACGCCTTGTCGGTCGCGCGGCCCTGCGCCAACGTGAGCGTCCATGGGACGAGAGCACTGGAAGAAGATCTGGGTCGGTTCGGCCGGCAACATGGTCGAGTGGTTCGACTGGTTCGTGTACGCCACGTTCGCCGTGTACTTCGCGGACGCGTTCTTCCCGAAGGGCAACGAGACCGCCAACCTCATGAACACCATGGGGATCTTCGCGGTCGGCTTCTTCATGCGGCCGGTCGGCGGCTGGCTGCTCGGCCGGATCGGCGACCGCAAGGGCCGCAAGGCGGCGCTCACCCTGACCGTCACCCTCATGTCCGCCTCCGCGATCCTGATCGCGATCGCCCCGACCTACGCGGTCGCCGGGTACGGGGGAGTGGCCGTCCTCCTGGTGGCCCGGCTCCTGCAAGGGCTCTCCGTCGGCGGCGAGTACGCGGCCAGCGCGACCTATCTCACCGAGGCGTCCGACCCGGCGAAGCGCGGCTTCGCCTCCAGCTTCCAGTACGTGTCGATGACCGCGGGCCAGCTCCTCGGCCTCGGCCTCCAGATCGTCATGCAGCGCAACCTCTCGGACGCGGCCCTGCACAGCTGGGGCTGGCGCGTCCCCTTCATCGTGGGCGCGCTCGGCGCCGCCGTCGTCTTCTACCTGCGCCGCTCCATGCTGGAGACCGAGGTGTACGAGGAATCCGGCGCGGCCCGGGACGCGGACCGGGGCACCCTGAAGGCGCTGTGGGCGCACAAGCGCGAGGCGCTCCTGGTCATGGCGCTCACCATGGGCGGCACGGTGGCGTACTACACGTACACGACCTACCTGACGAAGTTCCTCTCCAAGAGCGCGGGCATGGACAAGTCGACCGCCTCCCTCGTCAGCTTCTGCGCGCTGTTCGTCTTCATGTGCCTGCAACCGGCGGCGGGCGCGCTGTCCGACCGGATCGGGCGCCGCCCGCTCCTGATCACCTTCGCGGTCGGCTCCACCTTCCTGACCGTGCCGATCATGACGATGCTCAAGCACGCGGGCACCTTCTGGCCGGCCTTCGGCCTGGCCCTGCTCGCCCTGGTCGTGGTCACCGGCTACACCTCGATCAACGCCTGCGTGAAGGCCGAGCTCTTCCCGACCGGCATCCGCGCCCTGGGCGTCGCGCTGCCGTACGCCATCGCCAACGCCCTGTTCGGCGGGACGGCCGAGTACGTGGCGCTCTGGTTCAAGCAGGCGGGCATCGAGTCCGGCTTCTACTGGTACGTCGCCGGCTGCGCCGCGGTGTCCCTGGTCGTCTACGTGACCATGCGCGAGACGCGCGACATCGATCTCAACCGGGTCAAGGACGCGCCCCCGGCGGACCGGGTCCAGCCGGTTCCCTCGAATTAGCGCAGGTCGCGGGAGGCGCCCGGATGGTGAGACCCCACCTCCGGGTCCTGGACCCATGTGGCAGACTGCCAGCGTGCTCGCTTCCGACATGATTATGGACAGCAGCGCGCCGGTCCGCAGTGATCGCTGAACCGTGGAACCACCCGCGGCAGCCCTCATCGTGCCCCAGACCCGCGCGCAGACCTCTCGCACCCGCGAGGGGTCTTTTCGTTTACCGGCCCCACCCGGGCCGGGGCGAGGAGCGCGGCGACGGGGGCAAGTGGAGCCATGAGTTCGGAGCCACTCACCCGACAGGAGTCAGATCAGCATGACGAGCAACGAGGCGAACGAAGCCGCCGGGGAGAGTCTGCTCGCCGGCCTCCCGGTCGACGACAGCTTCCACGTCTTCGACACCACGCTGCGCGACGGCGCGCAGCGCGAGGGCATCAACCTCACGGTCGCGGACAAGCTGACGATCGCCCGGCACCTGGACGAGTTCGGGGTGGGCTTCATCGAGGGCGGCTGGCCCGGCGCCAACCCCCGCGACACGGAGTTCTTCGCCCGGGCCCGTCAGGAGATCAGCTTCAAGAACGCCCAGCTCGTGGCCTTCGGCGCGACCCGTCGCGCGGGCGGCAGAGCCGCCGAGGACCCGCAGGTGCGCGCCCTGCTCGAATCCGGCGCCCCGGTCATCACGCTGGTCGCCAAGGCGCACGACCGGCACGTGGAACTGGCGCTGCGCACCACCCTGGACGAGAACCTGGAGATGGTCCGCGACACCGTCACGCACCTGCGTGAGCAGGGCCGCCGGGTCTTCGTGGACTGCGAGCACTTCTTCGACGGGTACAAGGCGAACCCCGAGTACGCCAAGGCCGTCGTGCGGGCCGCGAGCGAGTCCGGCGCCGACGTCGTCATCCTGTGCGACACCAACGGCGGCATGCTCCCCGCCCAGATCCAGGCCGTCGTCTCCACCGTGCTCGCCGACACCGGCGCCCGGCTCGGCATCCACGCCCAGGACGACACGGGGTGCGCGGTCGCCAACACGCTGGCCGCGGTCGACGCGGGCGCCACCCACGTCCAGTGCACCGCCAACGGCTACGGCGAGCGCGTCGGCAACGCCAACCTGTTCCCCGTCGTCGCCGCCCTGGAGCTCAAGTACGGCAAGAGCGTGCTGCCCAAGGGCGCCCTCGCCGAGATGACCCGGATCTCGCACGCCATCGCCGAGGTGGTCAACCTCGCGCCCTCCACGCACCAGCCGTACGTCGGCGTCTCCGCCTTCGCCCACAAGGCGGGCCTGCACGCCTCCGCGATCAAGGTCGACCCGGACCTCTACCAGCACATCGACCCGGGCCTGGTCGGCAACCACATCCGGATGCTGGTCTCCGACATGGCCGGGCGCGCCTCCATCGAGCTCAAGGGCAAGGAACTCGGCGTCGACCTCGGCGACGACCGCGAGGTCGTCGCCCGGGTCGTGGAGCGCGTCAAGGCCCGCGAACTCCAGGGCTACACCTACGAGGCCGCCGACGCCTCCTTCGAGCTGCTGCTGCGCGACGAGGTCGAGGGCGGCCCGCGCGACTACTTCCGCATCGAGTCGTACCAGGCGATCATCGAGACGCTCAAGGACGGCACCCACGCCAACGGCGCCACCGTGAAGTTCTGGGTCGGCGGCGAGCGCATCATCGTCACCGCCGAGGGCAACGGCCCGGTCAACGCGATGGACTCCGCGCTGCTCCAGGGCCTGGAGCGGTTCTACCCGCAGGTCGCCAAGTTCGAGCTGGTGGACTACAAGGTCCGCACCCTGGAGGGCAAGCACGGCACCGCCTCCACCACCCGCGTCCTGATCACCACCACGGACGGCACGGGCGAGTGGACGACGGTCGGCGCCGGCCCCAACGTCATCGCCGCCTCCTGGGAGGCACTCCAGGACGCCTACACCTACGGCCTGCTCCGCGCCGGAACCCAGCCGCAGCGCTGACCGCGCGCCGGGGGAGCGGGTTCGGCGCTCCCCCGGGGACCGGCCACGGCGGAGCACGCGGCGCCCCGAGCGCTCCACCCCGTATGTCCGTTTCCGAGCGGCCTCGGGTAGCGTCGGGGCCATGAGGCTCAGGGTTTTGACCGCACTCTCCGCCGTAGCGCTCGCCGCGCTGGTCACGGCGGGCCCCGCCATGGCGGCCACCGGCGCGTCCGACGTGGCCGACCAGCTCAAGAAGAGCCCGGTCTACGTGGATCCGGGGGCCGCGAACCAGCTCAGCCCGGCCCAGGCGGACGCCCTGGCCAAGAAGATCAAGGACGCCGACAAGCCGCTGTTCGTGGCCGTGCTCCCCAACAGCGCCGCGTTCCCCAAGGACTCGATCCTGCGGAACCTGCGCACGGACACCGGCGTCACCGGCCTGTACGCGATCCGCCTCGGCGACGCCTTCACCTCCGGCGCCGACAGCAAGGTCATGTCCAGGCAGGCCGTGCAGAACCTGAACAGCGCCGTGCGCGCCCCCGGCACCGGCGGCGACGCGGCGACCCAGCTCAACGCGTTCGTCGACGGAGCGCTCCCGCAGATGAAGGGCCACGCCCCGGCCTCGTGGGGTGGCGGCTCCGGCTCCGGAGGCGGCGTGAACACCGGCGCGCTCGTCGGTGTCGGCGCGGTGGTGGTGGCGGGCGGCGCCGGTGCCTACGCCCTGGTCCGGCGCAACCGCAGGAAGAAGGCCGAGGAGGAGCGGGCCGCGCTCCAGCGCCTCCAGGTCGTCGTCGACGAGGACATCACCGCCTTCGGCGAGGAGCTCGACCGGCTCGACTTCCACCCCGCCGAGGCGGGCGCCGACGACGCGATGCGCGCCGACTACGAGCGCGCCCTCGACGCGTACGAGACCGCCAAGTCGCTGATGGCGAAGGCCGAGCGGCCCGCCGATGTGACGGCGGTGACCCAGGCCCTGGAGGACGGCCGGTTCTCGCTCGCCACGCTCGCCGCCCGCCGCGAGCACAGACCGCTGCCCGAGCGCCGCGCCCCCTGCTTCTTCGACCCGCGTCACGGCCCCTCCGTCGAGGACGCCACCTGGACCCCGGCCGGCGGCGCGCCGCGCCAGGTCCCGGTGTGCCGGGCGGACGCCACCCGGCTGCGCGACGGCCAGGACCCGATGGTCCGCGAGGTCGACACCGACCAGGGCCGCCGCCCGTACTACGACGCGGGCCCGGCCTACGGCCCCTGGGCGGGCGGCTACTTCGGCGGCGGCATGCTGCCCGGCCTGCTGATGGGCACGATGCTCGGCTCGATGCTGTCGAGCCCGGCGTACGCGGCCGACTACGGCGCCGGTTCCTACGACGCGGGCTCCGGTTTCGAGGGCGGCGACGTGTCGGGCGCCGACTTCAACTCCTCCGACTTCGGCGGCGGCTGGGGCGACGGGGGCGGCGGTGACGGCGGCGGATTCGGCGGCGGCGACTGGTGACCCCGGCTGACCTGCCGATCGGCTGTTGACCCGCCCCGTTCCAGCGGGTGATAGTTGCGAGCCGCACATCCAGGGTTTTGGGGACACATTGCAAGCCGGGCACGAAGACGTCATGGCGGTCTGCGCCGACGCGGAGGCACTGCTGCGGGCGGGCCGCACCAGCGACGCCCGCAAGGCCGCGCGGGCCGCGCTGTACACGGACGGGCCCGACCCCCGCCTCTACGCCCTGCTCGGCCGCGCGCACGCCGCCGACGGCGGCGAGGAGCACGCGGAGCGCGCCGAGGCGGTCTTCCGCGAGGGCCTCGCCACCTTCCCCGACGACCCGGTGCTCCTCGCGGCCTACGCCGCCGCCTGCGGACCCGAGCCGGCGCGGTCGGAGCCTTCGGCGAGGGTGCAGCGCCACGACGCGCGCCTCGTGCTCGCCGTCGTGGGGCACCCGGCCGGCGCGGCCCAGCAGGCCTGGGCCCAGGCCCAGGCGCACCCCGCCGACGACCGGACCGCCGTCCTCGCCGAGACCCTCACCGCGCTCGCCCGTCCCGCCCCAGCTCCGCTGCGGCTCCTGGTACGGGCGCCGCTCACGGCGGGGTCGGCCTGCTGGCTGTGGTTCGCGGGCTGGCTGCTCGCCGTGGCCGCCCTGCACCTGCCGGTGGCGGCGGCGCTGCCCGCGCTGCTCGGACCGGCGCTGTTCCCGCTGCTGTACGGAGCGCTGCGCGCGGCCCGCCGCCGGGCGCTCGGCCGCACCCCGGCCTCGCCGCCGGTGCCGTCGCCCTACATCGCGTTCCCCACGCTGCCGCAGGTCCCTCCGTACACCCTGCGCGAGAAGGCGACCGCGGCCGTGGTGCTCGGCCTGGTCGCCGTCGCGCTCGTGTCGTTCGCCGCCTACCTGGCGCGGCGGTAACTGCCGCCGTCCCGGGTGCGGGTGAGGTGGCCGCCGGTCACCAGGAAGCGGCGCAGCGCCGGGAAGTCGTCGTGCACGGTGAGCAGCGCGTCGTTCACCTCGCGCTCGCCGTAGTCCCGCTCCCGCTCGAAGAGCGTCTCGGCGAGGTGGGCGAGCAGCTGCTCACGGCGGGCGGTCCTGCGGGGGATCGCGGTCAGGCGCCCCTGGGTGAAGAGGGCGCCGACGGAGGATCGGCCGGTGGCCGCGTTCTCGGACATGCGGGCAGCCTCGTGCACCGGGCCGGTCCGGCAACGCATTTTGCGCGGGTACCCGCCGGGGTCACGCCGCCTTGATCGCGGAGATGTCGAAGGTGAGCTTCACCTTGTCGCTGACCATGACGCCGCCAGTCTCGAGCGCGGCGTTCCAGGTCAGGCCCCAGTCCGAGCGCAGGATCTCGGCGCCGCCCTCGAAGCCGACGCGCTGGTTGCCGTAGGGGTCGGTGGCCGTGCCGTTGAACTCCAGGTCGATGGCGAGCGGCCGGGTGACGTCCTTGATCGTCAGGTCGCCGATCATCCGGTACTTGTCGCCGCCGAGCGCCATGGCCTCGGTCGAGCGGAAGGTCATGGTGGGGAACTGCTCGGCGTCGAAGAAGTCGCCGCTGCGCAGGTGGGCGTCGCGGTCGGCGATGCCGGTGTCGACACTGGCGATCTTGACGTCGATCGTCGCGGCGGATGCGGCCGGGTTCGCGCCGTCGAGGGTCAGGGTGCCCTCGTGCTCGGCGAAGGAGCCGCGCACGTTGGTGACCATGGCGTGCCGGACCGTGAAGCCGATGCTGCTGTGCGCCGGGTCGATCGTGTACGTGCCGCTCAGCGCGGCCAGCGCCGGGTCGACCTCGACGGCGGCGGGCGTGGTGGCGGTGTCGGTGTTCTTGCGGCCGAAGAGACCCATGACCTGCTCCTTGGGGGACGCGCTCCGGCCGTACGCCGAAGCGGTTTAACTTTCAACGAGATTCACGGTAGACCTATTCCGTTCGGTTTTCAACTACTTCGATTCAGGTCGGTGCCCGAGCCCCGATGAGAACCCCGTCGGCGCTGTCAGGCGCGGGGCGGCAGCGGGGCCGGGCCCAGGGTCGTCGTGCCCGGGGCGGCGCGGTGGCCGAGTCCGGTGCGGTAGGCGTCCAGGGCGGCTTCGGTCCGACCCGTACGCCGCAGCAGGTCGCCGAGCAGCAGGCACAGGTCGGCCAGGTCGCCGCTGGCCCCGCTGTGCTCCAGGAGCCCGAGCGCGGTGACGTAGTGCTCCTCCGCGGCCTCGCTCTCGCCCCGCTCCTCGCGGATCAGGCCGAGCAGCCGGTGCGCGCCGCCCGCGTGCACGGCGCCGTGCTGGTCGCCGAGCTCGGTGAGCGGCGTCAGGAGCGCCATCGCCTCCTCGTGCCGCCCCCGCCGCCGCAGCACATCCGCCAGCTCCACCTCCACCTGCGCGGTGAACAGCGCGGCCCGCTTGGCCGCGAGCATGTCCCGCGCCGCGCGCAACTCCCGCTCGGCGAGCTCGAGTTCACCGTCCTGGGCGTACACGTAGCCGCGCATCCAGTGGCAGTGTGCGAGGTCGGTGCGCAGTCGCAGCTGGCGGTAGATCGACTGCGCCTTGGCGAGCGAGGCGTCCGCGTCGGCGAGCCGTCCCTCGGCCAGGAAGGTCCTGGCGACCTGGCGGTGCATCCCGGCGACCAGGGCGGGGTCCGAGACCTGCGGGGCCAGCGCGAGCGCGAGCTCGGCGGCGCGCGCCGCGCGGGCCTGGGCGCCCATGTCGAGATACGGGCCGATGACCGCGGCGTACAGGAGCACGAGCGCCTCCGGGTCGCCGAGTCCGCTGGTGCCCAGCTCGTCGATGGTCGACTCGAGGAGGTAGCAGGCGTACCGCAGCTCGCCCGCCAGGATGTGGGCGACCGCGCGGCCCCGGACCGCCCGCGCCCGGCGGGGCAGCGGCTCGGCGGCCAGGATCCGCTCGCTCGCCTCGAAGTGCCGGACCGCGTCCTCCAGTTCCCCGGTTTCCAGGGCGCAGTCGCCGAGGCCGAGGAGCGCCTCGGCGCGTTCCTCGTCGAGGTGGTGCAGCTCGGCCTCGGTGAGGAGCCGGCGGTAGCGGACGGCCGCCTCGTCGGCCTCGCCGGTCGCGAGCGCCCGCTGGGCGTCGGTGAGACCGAGCCGCAGCTCGGTGACGAGCCGCGCCGGGCGCCCGGTGGCCAGCTCCTCGTACGTCGTGCCCAGCCGCTCCGCGAGATGGCGAAGCGCCGCGTCGGACGGGCGGACCTTGCCGGACTCCAGCGTCGAGACATAGGCGGGGGTGTACGCGGGTTCCGCCAACTGGCGCTGTGTCAGGCCCAGTTGGGCGCGCAGTCGCTGAACTCGGCGGCCGATCACGGCAGGTTCATCCATGGCGTCCCCTTGGGTCCAGGGCATTGCGCACGCCCCGTGCGCCCCCTAATTTAAGCAGGCCGTTCAACGCGTTTACCCGATCGCTTAACTTCCGTTACAGGGAGAGGACTTCATGCGCTCACCCCTGCGCAGAGGCATCGTCACCGCCGCGCTCGCCACCGCGGTCGCGGCCGCGCTCACCGCGGCGCCCGGCGTCGCGGCCGCCGCCGATCCGGCGCCGCCGCCCCCGCGGGTCCAGGTCGAGATACCCGGCCCGGAGTCCGGCGCGGGGCAGACCCCCGCGGGCTCCGGCCACACCCTGGTCCCCGTGAGCGGGCGGGGCGCGCCCGCGCCGCACCTCTCGGCGTCCGCGGCCGCCGCCGACGGCCAGGTCACCAAGGTGATCGACAACGGCTCCACCGCGGACCGCCTGGACATCGTCGTGGTGGGCGACGGCTACACCGCCGACCAGCTGGACCAGTTCCACGCCGACGCCAAGGAGAAGTGGGGCGAGATCACCGGCGTCGAGCCGTACACGACCTACCAGAACCTCTTCAACGTCTGGACCGTGGACGCGGTCTCCGCGCAGAGCGGCGTCTCCGGCGACCCCGGGCAGGGGGACGTGAAGAACACCGCGCTCGGCTCCTACTTCTGGTGCGACGGCATCGAACGGCTGCTCTGCGTCGACCAGAACAAGGTCGACTCGTACGTGGCGAAGGCGCCCCAGGCCGACCTCGTCATCGTCCTCGCCAACAGCGCCAAGTACGGCGGGGCGGGCTACAACGAGCCGTCCAGGACGCTGGGTTACGAAGGCATATCCACCGCGTCCGCCCAGAACGCCAAGTCCGGCCAGGTCGCCATCCACGAGACCGGGCACTCGCTCGGCAAGCTGGCCGACGAGTACTCCTACCCGGGCACCCCGGGCTACGAGCACTACTCGGGACCCGAGGCCGAGCAGTCGAACATCTCAATCCTGACCGCCGACGAGATGGCCGCCGACCGCACCAAGTGGTACCGCTGGCTCGGCGAGACCTCGCCGGACGGGGGCACGGTCGGGGCGTACGAGGGCGGGGGCTACTACGTCACCGGGCTCAACCGGCCCACTGACGGCTCGATCATGCGCATCCTGGGCAAGCCGTTCAACCTGCCGGGGGTGGAGGCGATGATCGCGGGCTTCTACCGGCACGCGTCGATCGCGACGCCTGCCGTCTCCACGGCTCGTACGCTGCGGCCGTACGACACCGCGCGGGTGTCCGTGCCGCGGCTGGTCGGTGCTCGGCAGCTGACGGTGCGGTGGTATCTGGACGGGCGGGAGCTGCGGCGGTACGCGGGGTGGACGGCGGTGCCCGTGTGGGGGTTGGGGCTTGGGCGGGGTACTCATGACCTGACGGTCCGGGTCGCCGATCCGACGCCGTCCGTTCGGGATCCCCGGATCGCGGCGGGCCTGCGGGGCGAGACCCACTGGCAGGCCCACCGCTGACACCCCCCGCCGCGCCCCAGCCCGGGGCCCACCTGGGGCTCCGCCCCAGACCCCGGAGGGCCCCACCCCGCCCCTTCCCTAAACCCGCCGGGGGTTGAAGGGCTCCTGGGGGCTCCGCCCCCAGACCCCCGTTCGCGCCTGAACGGCGCTCGTCCTCAATCGCCGGACGGGCTGAAGATGCCCATGCCGACCAGCACGACCCTGCTAGGGGCGCGGGGAACTGCGCGACCAGCCACGCACGGTGGGCGGGCGAAGAGCCCACGGAGAGCGCCCGCACCCGCAGGGTGGCCCGCACCAGTGCTACCAAGGGGCGCGGGGAACTGCGCGAGAAGCGAGCACGGTCCGCGGGCGAAGGGGACCGCGGGGAGCCCGCACCCGCAGGGTGGCCCGCACCAGTACTGCCAAGGGGTCACGGAGTGGAGGCGCGGACTTTCAGTTCTGGGAGGATGGAGAGGTGGTGGCGCGGCCGCCCGGGGTCGGCGACGCGCAGGGCCAGGAGGTCCACCGCCGCCACCCCCACCGCCCGCTTCGGCGGTGCCACCGCCGTGAGCGGGATGTCGGCCAGCGCCGCGACCTCGTCGTCGTACGCCACGATCGCGAGGTCCCCCGGCACGGACAGGCCGCGGGCCCGCAGCCGGGGGAGCAGCACGATCGCGTCGTGGTCGTTGTGGACCAGGACCGCGTCCAGGAGCCCCGCCCCCACCGCCCCCGTGAACCCGTCGAGTTGGGCGTCCCGGCGCACCGGGTCGGCCTCCGGCGCCGTGATGGTGAAGCGCAGCGACCCCGGCGCGGGCAGGCCGAGCGAGGCGAGCCCGCCGAGGTAGCCCTCCTCGACCAGCGCGCTGTGCGGACTGTCCGCGCGCAGCAGCAGCCCGATCCGCTCGCGGCCGGAGCGGGCGAGGTGGCGTACGGCGAGCCGGGCGCCGTGGGCGTGGTCGGTCACCACCCGCTCCGCGCCCGGGACGTCGTCCCCGGAACGCCGCTCCACCAGGGCGAAGGGCACGCCGAGGCCCGCCAGCCAGTCCTGGTCTCCGGCCGGGCCGCAGGGCGCGATGAGCAGCCCGTCGATCCCGTGGCCGAGCAACTGGCGCACCTGGGCCCGCTCCTCGTCGAGGCGGTACTGCGAGATGCCGAGCACGAGCCGGATGCCGCGGGCGGCGGCCGCTTCCCTCGCACCCTTGATGACCTCGGGGTAGTAGTAGTCCGCCGCGGGCACGACGAGGCCGAAGACCAGGCCCGGACCGGGCGGTGCACCGGTCGGCCGGAGCGCGGAGGCGGCGGCCGACGCCGTCTCGGGAAGCAGCGCGCCGCCGTGCACCCGGGTCACCAGACCGCGTTCGGCGAGCGCCTCCACGTCCCGGCGCACGGTCACCGCGGAGACCTTCAACTCCTCGGCGAAGTCGGTCACTCGGAGCGAGCCGCGCTCGCGCAGCCTGCGCAGTATCGCCTGGTGCCTGTCCTCCGCGTGCACGTGAACCCGCCCCTCCCCACCGGCTCCCGCCGGGCGTCGTCAACCGCTGACCAGGAGCGTAACCCCCGTTGGATCGTTCGTGCACGATTCTGCGCGAACGATCAATTTCCTTGATGAATGTGCGAAGTATTGCGCGTTCTTTCGATGTCATGAGAGAAACCGCTCCATCGCGCCTCGCTCGTCCCCGGGCCCCGCGCCGCCCACCCGTGCCCCTCCTCGTTCGCTTTCGCTCCGGAGGTCCCGCCACCATGCCATCCGCCCAGGGCAGTTCACGCCGCACCTTCCTCGCCGCGTCCGGCACCGGCGCCGCCGCCGTCGCGCTCGGCCTCACGCTGAACACCGCACCGGCCGGGGCGTCCCAACCCGCCCCGGCCACCGACGAGTTCGACACCCTGCGGCTCCGGTGGCGCGAGCTCACGCTCGGCTCCGGCTTCGACGCGAGCGCCGAGCCCTACGCCACCAAACTGGCCGCGCTCGGCACGGCGGCCCGCGCCGCCCTCGCCACCATGGCACCCACGACCGGCTCGCTCTGGCCGGACCAGCCGCTGACCAACCCCGCCACCGGCTCCGCGAACATGAGCGCCAGTTACGGCCGGCTCAACACCATGGCCCAGGCCTGGGCGCAGCCGGGCACCGGATCCACCGGCGACGGCGCCCTGATCGCCGCGGTGGGCCGGGGGCTCGACCACCTCTACACCCAGATCTACAACGAGACCACCAAGCCCTTCGGCAACTGGTGGGACTGGCAGATCGGCAGCTCCCGCCTCCTCCTCGACACCGCCGTCATCGCCCACGACACCCTCACCGCGGAGCAGCTCGGCCACTACACCGCCGCGATCGACCACTTCGTCCCGGACAGCGCGGTCGCCATCTACAGCGGCACCTCCACCGGCGCCAACCGCACCGACCTCTGCCGGGTGCTCGCCACGCGCGGGGTGCTCGGCCGGAACGCCGCGAAGATCGCGCTGGCCCGGGACGCGCTGTCGCCCGTCTTCCCCTACGTCACCTCCGGCGACGGCCTGTACGCCGACGGATCGTTCATCCAGCACACCTGGATCGCGTACACCGGCTCCTACGGCGAGGTCCAGATCGACGGCCTGTCCCGGCTCTTCGCGCTGCTCGCCGGTTCCACCTGGGCGGTCACCGACCCGAACCGGCAGATCATCCTCGACTCCGTCGAGCGCAGCTACGCGCCTTTCATCCACGACGGCCTGATGATGGACTGCGTCAACGGCCGTGCGATCTCCCGCCAGACCACCGACGACCAGCTCATGGGCCGCACGATCATGGCCCACATCGCCATGCTGGCCCTCGGGGCCTCCGCCGCCGAACGCGACCGCTGGCGCGCGCTGATCAAGGGCTGGGTGGACCGCGCCCAGACCACCCCGGTCCTCACCGACCAGCGCCTCTCCGTCGCCAACCTCGCCCTGCTGCGGGCGGCCGTCGACGCCGCGCCCGCGGCCGCCCCCGCCCCCACCGGCCCGCACCTGTTCCCCGCCATGGACCGCGCGGTGCACCGGGGGACCCGCTTCGCCGCCTCCTTGAGCATGGCCTCCAGCCGGATCGCGTACTACGAGAACGGCAACGGCGAGAACCTGCACGGCTGGCACACCGGCTCCGGAATGCTCGCCTGGTGGGGCGACGGCTTCGCGGGCGACCAGTACAGCGACGGTTTCTGGCCCACCGCCGACCCGTACCGCATGCCCGGCACCACCGTCGCGCGCAAGCCGCTCGCCGACGGCGAAGGCGGGGCGTGGGGCGCGGCCAGACCCGCCGTGACCTGGGTGGGCGGCGCGAGCGACGGTACGTACGCCGCCGTCGGCCAGCACCTCAAGGGGCTCTCCTCCACCCTCGCCGCCCGCAAGTCGTGGTTCTTCGTGGGCGACGAGATCGTCTGCCTGGGCGCCGGGATCACCGCCGCCGACCACGTCCCCGTCGAGACCGTCGTCGACCAGCGCAACCTCGGCGCCACCGGCACCAACGCCCTCACCGTCGACGGCCGCCGCCTGCCCACCACCCTCGGCCGACACGACACCTTCCCGCGGGCCCGCTGGGCGCACCTCGCCGGCCACGGCGGCTACGTCTTCCCCGGCGGCGCCCCCGTACAGGCGCTGCGCGAGGAGCGCACCGGCACCTGGAAGGCCATCAACACCGGGGGCACCGCCGACCCGGTCACCCGCCGCTACCTCACGCTCTGGTTCGACCACGGCACCGACCCCGCCGACGCCTCGTACGCCTACGTCCTGCTGCCAGGGGCCCGGCAGCTGGAGACCGCGGGCCGCGCCGCCGACCGCGACCAGGTGCGCATCCGCGCCAACTCGGCCTCTCTGCACGCCATTTCGGCACCCCGCATCGGACTCCTCGCCGCCAATTTCTGGACGGCGGGCGCGGTGGACGGTCTGAGCGCCGACGGCCCGGCGAGCGTCCTGGTCCGCACGGCACCCCACACGGCGACCCTGTCGCTCGCCGCCCCCGAGCGCACCGGCGCTCCGGTCGAGGTGACCTGGGAGCGGCCGGTACGCTCGGTGGCCTCGCGGGACCCGGGGGTGGAGGTTCTCGCCACCGGCAGCTCGCTGCGGCTGCGCTTCTCGCCGGGCACCGCCTGCCGCACGCTGCGTACGGAACTCGTCCTCGGCTGACGCGGGGCTGACAGAGCGCTGTCGCCCGGTCGACGGCACGTTCCCGCGGTCGTTGTCGAGACCCCACAGATCTCGGGCCCTCTGAGCTGTCGAGTCGGGCTGTTGGTGCAGTTCTACTGTCAGCCCCCACTAGGAAAGCGGTCCCGAGACTGTGCAGAGTCGACGGAGGAAATCCTTGGTCGCTTTCGTAGGGTCGATACATGACCGTTGTGGACGAGACCCCGGGTGAGCCGAGCGATACGCGTGGACGTGTGGCAGAACTTCTTGCCCTGCGCGCGGAAGCGCGTCGTGGACCGAGTGAGCGTGCGACCGAGGCGCAGCACGCGAAGGGCAAGCTGACCGCGCGCGAGCGCATCGACCTGCTGCTCGACGCGTACTCGTTCCACGAGGTGGAGCAGTTGCGTCGGCACCGGGCGGTGGGTTTCGGCCTGGAGGCGAAGAAGCCGTACACGGACGGTGTGGTCACCGGCTGGGGCACGGTGGAGGGCCGCACGGTCTTCGTGTACGCCCACGACTTCCGGATCTTCGGCGGCGCGCTGGGCGAGGCGCACGCCACGAAGATCCACAAGATCATGGACATGGCCATCGCGGCCGGTGCTCCGCTGGTCTCCCTGAACGACGGCGCGGGCGCCCGCATCCAGGAGGGCGTCTCGGCGCTCGCCGGATACGGCGGCATCTTCCAGCGCAACACCAGGGCGTCGGGGGTGATCCCGCAGATCTCGGTGATGCTGGGCCCGTGCGCGGGCGGCGCCGCCTACAGCCCGGCGCTTACGGACTTCGTCTTCATGGTCCGGGAAACCTCGCAGATGTTCATCACCGGCCCCGACGTGGTCCGCGCGGTGACGGGCGAGGAGATCTCGCAGAACGGGCTCGGCGGCGCGGACGTGCACGCCGAGACCTCGGGCGTCGCGCACTTCGCGTACGACGACGAGGAGACGTGCCTGGCCGAGGTCCGCTACCTGATCTCGATGCTGCCGTCGAACAACCGGGAGAACCCGCCGGTCCACCCGAGCGACGACCCGGCCGACCGCCGCTCGGAGACCCTCCTCGATCTCGTTCCGGCGGACGGCAACCGCCCCTACGACATGCACAAGGTGATCGAGGAGCTCGTCGACGACGGCGACTTCCTCGAGGTCCACGAGCGGTGGGCGCGGAACATCATCTGCGCGCTGGCCCGTCTGGACGGCCAGGTCGTCGGCATAGTGGCGAACCAGCCGCAGTCGCTGGCGGGCGTGCTGGACATCGAGGCGTCGGAGAAGGCGGCCCGCTTCGTCCAGATGTGCGACGCGTTCAACATCCCGATCGTCACTCTGTTGGACGTCCCCGGGTTCCTGCCGGGCGTGGCCCAGGAGCACGGTGGGATCATCCGGCACGGCGCGAAGCTCCTGTACGCGTACTGCAACGCGACGGTGCCGCGGATCTCGCTGATCCTGCGCAAGGCCTATGGCGGTGCCTACATCGTCATGGACTCCCAGTCCATCGGCGCCGACCTCACCTACGCCTGGCCCACCAACGAGATCGCGGTGATGGGCGCCGAGGGCGCCGCCAACGTCATCTTCCGTCGGCAGATCGCGGACGCCGAGGACCCGGAGGCGATGCGGGCCCGGATGGTCAAGGAGTACAAGGCCGAGCTGATGCACCCGTACTACGCCGCCGAGCGGGGTCTGGTCGACGACGTCATCGACCCCGCCGAGACCCGGTCCGTCCTGATCGCCTCCCTGGCGATGCTCCGCACCAAGCACGCAGACCTGCCGTCCCGCAAGCACGGCAACCCGCCTCAGTAAGAGGAGACGAACTTGAGCACCCCGAATTCCACCTCGTCCGAGTCCCTGCTCCGCGTGGAGAAGGGCGACGCCGCCCCCGAGGAGCTGGCCGCGATCACCGCGGTCCTGCTGGCCCGGGCCGCCGCCCAGCCCGCACCCGCCGCCAAGCGCGGCCGCTCCACCGCGGGCTGGCGCCGCCTGGAGCGCACCCCCGGCTTCCGCGCCCCCCACTCCTGGCAGGGCTGATCCCGCCCAGGATCGCCCCGTGAAGAGCCCCCGCCCCTACCGGCGGGGGCTCTTCGCTGTTCAGGGGCATGATGCCTATGTATATTAGGCGTTAACCTAGAGGGGCTAGGTTCTGTGGTGCGGAGGTGACGCGGATGGCCCGAGCGGGGCTGACGGCCGAGCGGCTCACTGTGGCGGCCGCCGAGCTGGCGGACGAGGTCGGGTTCGAGGGCATCACGCTGTCCGCGCTCGCCCGGCGCTTCGCGGTCAAGGACGCGAGCCTGTACTCGCACGTCAAGAACCTCCGCGAGCTGCGCCAGCGGGTCGCGCTGTACACGGCGGGGGAGTTCATCGACTCCATCGCGGCGGCCGTCGCGGGCCGGGCCGGCAAGGACGCCCTGGTGGCCTTCGCGGACGCCTACCGCGGCTACGCGCTGGCCCACCCCGGCCGGTACGCCGCCACCCAGCTCCGGGTCGACCCCGAACTCGCGGCCGGCTCGACCGTCATGGCGCGCACCGCGGACACGACGTACGGCATGCTCCGCGCCTACGGCCTCACCGAACCCGACCTCACCGATGCCGTACGCCTGCTGCGCAGCACCTTCCACGGCTACATCACCCTCGAAGCGGAGGGCGGATTCGGCCACCCCCGCGAGGTGCGCAGGTCGTGGGAGCGCGGGGTCGAGGCGCTGCACATCGCGCTGGAGCACTGGCCCCGGAGCGAGGAGAAGAACGATGACTGAACCCGCCGTCGCCACCCTGAAGGTGCCCGGGGCGACGCTGCGCCACGAGGTGCGCGGCTCCGGGCCCGTCCTGCTGCTCATCCCGGGCGGCGGCGGGGACGCCGGGATCTTCGAACCGGTCGCCGACGCGCTCGCCGACCGCTTCACCGTGGTGACCTACGACCCGCGCGGCCACTCCCGCAGCCCGCTCGACGGGCCGGAGGCGGACCAGCGCGTCGAGGAGCAGGCCGACGACGCGTACCGGCTGCTCGACCACGTCGCGCCCGACGGCGCGCCCGCCTACGTCTTCGGCACCAGCTCGGGCGCCATCGTCGCGGTGGAACTGCTCATCCGGCACCCGGAACGCCTCGCGCGGGTGGTCGCGCACGAGCCGGTCCTCGTCGACCTGCTGCCCGACGCGGCCGAGCAGCACGCCTTCTTCGCCTCGGTCGTCGCGACCTACCACCGCGCGGGGGTCGCGGCGGCGATGGCCGAGATGGGTGCGGGGTGCGGCGAGGAGCGGGGTGAGAAGCCGGACCTCTCCGGGCTCTCGCCGCGGATGACCGAGACGTTCGGGCGGGTGGCCGGCAACGCGGCGTTCTTCCTGGGGCGGATCCTGGGCCCGTTCAGCGGCCATGCGCCGGACCTCGCCCAACTCGACGCACACGCGGGCAAGTTGGTGCCCGCGGCGGGGTGGGCGTCGCACGGATTGCGGCTGTACCGGCCGGCCGCGAAGCTCGCGGAGCGGTACGGGACCGAGCTCGCGGAGTTCCCCGGCGGGCACGTGGGAGTGGTGACGCACCCTGCCCAATTCGCCCTGAAACTGGGCGAGTTGCTGGGCTGAGCGGGCCTGGCCGGAATGCGCCCGCATAACGACGAAGGCCCCGGGTTCCCTGGAGGGAACGCGGGGCCTTCTCGTCTGTCGCCGTACCAGCCGTACTACCGGAGTCGGGCCATGAGGGCGTGTTCGACGAGGGTGATGAGGGCGCTCTTGGCGTCGGCGCGGTGGCGGGCGTCGGTGACGATGATCGGGGTGTCGGGTCCGATCTGGAGGGCTTCGCGTACTTCGTCGGGGGTGTAGGGCTGGTGTCCGTCGAAGCCGTTGAGGGCGATGACGAAGGGGAGGCCGCTGTTCTCGAAGTAGTCGACGGCGGGGAAGCAGTCGGCGAGGCGGCGGGTGTCGACGAGGACGACGGCGCCGATGGCGCCGCGTACGAGGTCGTCCCACATGAACCAGAAGCGGTCCTGGCCGGGGGTGCCGAACAGGTACAGGATCAGGTCCTGGTCGAGGGTGATGCGGCCGAAGTCCATCGCCACGGTCGTCGTGGTCTTGTCACCCGTGTGCGTGAGGTCGTCGATGCCTGCCGACGCCGAGGTCATCACGGCTTCCGTACGCAGCGGGTTGATCTCCGAGACCGCGCCGACGAACGTGGTCTTGCCCACGCCGAAACCGCCCGCCACCACGATCTTCGCGGAAGTAGTGGAGCGGGCAGCACCGCCGCTAGAGCTTGCGAAGTCCACTGAGCACCCTTTCGAGCAGTGTCACGTCTGGCTGTCCGCCGGCGGACTCGTCGCCGCCGGGCTGGTGGATGGCGACAAGTCCGGCCTCCGCCAGGTCGGCGACGAGGATCCGGGCAACGCCGAGGGGGATGGAGAGGAGTGCCGAGATCTCGGCGACCGACTTGATCTCGCGGCACAGGTGGCAGATCCGCTGGTGCTCGGGCAACTGCCCTTGCAGCCTTGCCGGTTCCGCCGTGGTGTGCACCAGCGCCTCGATGGCGAGCTGGTAGCGCGGCCGGGTGCGGCCGCCGGTCATGGCGTACGGCCGCACAAGGGGGTTGTGCGCGCCGCCCGCCGGGGAAGGCTGGGGGGTCTGCCTCGGCTGCACCGGTTCGATCCGGGGCTGCGGCGGCTGGTCGTACGGGCTCGGCTGACGGTTCGGCTGCTGGTAGGGCCCCTGGTACTGGCCGCCCTGTCCCTGACCGTGTCTGCTCGGCGTGGAGGGGAAGTTGAAGCGGTTCTGCCCGTGCTCACCCGGAGACTGCTGTCCACCGCTGTAAGGGTGCCCGCCTGGGGGTGTTGTCACGTTTCCTCCTCCGACTACCGGTGCCCGTCCCATTGGGGCCGCGCCACCGCACCTTATGGGGCGGTGGCGAGAAACGCACGGCCTGTCTGCTGATTGAGAACTGATCGGTAACTAGTTAAGAAGGCTTCCCTGAAGTTCCGCGCGCAGGTCGGGAGTCAGCACGCTCCCGGCACGGTCCACGAGCAGGGCCATCTCGTAACCCACCAGGCCGATGTCGGCCTCCGGGTGCGCGAGGACGGCGAGGGAGGAACCGTCGGAGACCGACATGATGAAGAGGAAGCCGCGCTCCATCTCCACCACCGTCTGGTTGACGGCACCGCCTTCGAAGATCCGGGAGGCGCCCGCGGTGAGGGACGTCAGGCCGGAGGCCACGGCCGCCAGCTGATCGGCCCGGTCCCGGGGGAAGCCTTCGGACATCGCCAGCAGGAGTCCGTCGGCGGAGACCACCACCGTGTGGGACACCCCGGGGGTGTTGTCCACGAAGTTGGTGATCAACCAGTTCAGATTCTGCGCCGCCTGGCTCATCGGGCTCACACTAACGCTCCTGGTTGTAGGTGTTACTTGTGTCCGACCCCGCGTTACGGCCCTGCTGGACACCGCGGCGCAGGTTGCTCAACCTGCCGCGCACGTCCTCCGGAGCGCGGGAGACCTGGGGGCCGCCCTGCGGGGTCTGCTCGGCCGCGCCCTCGACCAGATTGGCCTTGGGCACCCGCCGGGGGAGACCGGAGGGAGTGACCCCGCCGGCCTTGGGCTCACGGAGCTTCTCGGCCCGCGTCCAGCGCTCGTCATTGGTCGAGCGCCAGTCGCCTGCCGGTCCGTCCGGAGTCGCGGACTGCTCCTGCTCGGGCTCGGCCGGCCGGCTCTGCTGGCTGCCGCGCCGCGGCAGACCCGCGTCGGTCAGCCCGTGACCGTTGGTCGGGGTGGGGCCCGGACGGTCGAAGCCTACGCGGTCCGCGGCGCCCTCGGGAACGCCCCGGGACTCCTCGACGGATTCCGCTTCCGGCTGGAAGGGGGCCGCGTACGGCTCCTGGTAGGCGTTCTCCTGCTGCCAATCGCCTTGCGGCGCCTGGGTGGCGTACGGGGCCTCGTAAGGGCCCTGGTCGGCCGTGGGGCCCCCGTAGGAGCCTTCCGCATAGCCGGACTCCTGGTAGCCGTTCTGGGGCGCGTAGGAGTCCTGCGCGTAGGCACCGGTGTGCTCGGGGGCGTACTGCTGGTTCTGGTACGAGCCGTCGTAGCCGCCGCCCGCTTGCTGAGGCTCGTAGGAGCCCTCGTAGGACTGCTCCTGCGTGGCGTACTGCTGCTGGCCCTCGTACGAGCCGTCGTACGCCGGGGACTGCTGGGGCTCCAACTCGTCCCGGAACAGCGGGCGTTCGCCGCCGTGCGCCTGGGCCTCCAGGGCCGCGCGGCGCTCCTCGCGCATCAACGACCGGTTGACCGGGTCGAGTTCGCGCGGGTCGGACGGGTCGGCGCTCTCGTACCGCGAGTCGTCGAAGCCGAGCTCGGCCGCCGTCCGCATCGGGGCGGGAGCGGCCTCGTACGCCTGCTGCTTGTGCTGTTCGGGGATGATCGAGGACACCGTGAAGTCGTCGCCCAGCGGGGCGCTCTCGCCACCGCCACCGTGGGTGATCGGGTCCGGGAGCATGACCAGGGACGTGGTGCCGGCCTGCTCGCCCGAGGGGCGCAGCTGGACGCGGATGCCGTGCCGGTCGGACAGCCGGCCGACCACGAACAGGCCCATGCGCTGGGAGACGGCGGCGTCCACGGTCGGCGGGTTGGCCAGGCGGTGGTTGATGTCCGCGAAGTCCTCGGCGGTCAGGCCGATGCCCTTGTCGTGGATCTCGATCATCACGCGGCCGTCGGGGAGACGGGTCGCGGTGACGCGGACCTTGGTCTGCGGCGAGGAGAACGTGGTGGCGTTCTCCAGGAGCTCGGCGAGCAGGTGCACGAGGTCGGTCACGGCGCGGCCGTGGATCTCGGCCTCCGGGACGCCGGACAGCTCGATGCGCTCGTAGGACTCCACCTCGGAGGAGGCGGCGCGCAGCACGTCGACCAGCGGGACCGGCTGGTCCCAGCGGCGGCCCGGCTCCTCGCCCGCGAGGACCAGGAGGTTCTCGCCGTTGCGGCGCATGCGGGTCGCGAGGTGGTCCAGCTTGAAGAGGCTCTCCAGCTGGTCCGGGTCGGCCTCGTTGTTCTCCAGGTCGGTGATGAGGGTCAGCTGGCCCTCGATCAGGGACTGGTTGCGGCGCGAGAGGTTGGTGAAGATCGCGTTGACGTTGCCCCGCAGGAGGGCCTGCTCGGCGGCGAGCCGGACCGCCTCGCGGTGCACCTGGTCGAAGGCGCGGGCGACCTCGCCGATCTCGTCCGTGGAGTCGATCGGGATCGGCTCGACCCGGGTGTCGACCCGGCCGGGCTCGGTGCGCGAGAGCTGGTCGACGAGCATCGGCAGGCGCTGCTCGGCCACGTCGAAGGCGGCGTTGCGCAGCCGGCGCATCGAGCGGCTCATCTGGCGGGCCACCATGCCGGCCAGGATGAAGGCGGCGAGCAGGGCGACCACGACGATCGCGCCGTTGATGTACGCGGTGGTCTTGGCGTCGTCGGCGATCTGGCCGGCCTCGGTCACGGCCCGGCTCACGAGCTCGTCCTCGACCTCGCTGTAGCCGTCGAACTTCGAGGTGGCCGCGGCCATCCAGGACTCGGGCGTGATGCCCTGGGCCTTGAGCTGCTTGGCCGTCTGGCCCTCGCCGATCGCTGCGGCCATGCCGTTGTAGATCGAGCCGTCGGCGGCCGGGGCGGCACCGATGTGCGGGCCGTTGTCCGCCTGCTGCTTGGCTCCCGGGAAGTCCTGGGCGACCTTCGCGGCCTTGGTGGCCATGACCTCCTTGAGGTGCTGGCTGTCGGCGTCCGTACCACCGGCGTCGAACTCGCCGAGGGCGATGAACTCCAGGTAGTTGTACGAGTTGAACGCCTTGACCTGCATCTGGAAGGTCTTGGGGTCGTCGCTCGGCCGCAGCAGGAGGTGCAGGCCGATGGAGCGCTGGAGCGACTCCGCGGACTTGGCGAGGTCGACCGCGTACACCATGCGGCCGTAGCTGGTGATGTTGCCGGTGCCCAGGCCGAGCTCGTTGGAGAACGTGCTCAGGTAGTGCGGGATCGCGGTGTAGCCCTCTTCGGTCAGCACCGGGTTCTTGGCCTCGACGCCCTTGGCGTACGCGGTCTTGCGCAGGTCGTCGAGGGTCTTCTCGGCGTCGCGGACCTTGGCCAGGCGGCGCTTGAGGCTCGGGGTGTCCGGCATGCCCTTGACGGCGTCGTCGAACTTGGCGCGGGCCGCGTCCGAGGTCGCGTACGCCTTGCTGACGTCGTCGCTGTCGCGCTTGTTCTGGAGCAGCGGCTGAGCGGTGAGGTCACGCTCGTTGAGCAGCGCCTGGCCGTAGTCGGAGGCGGCGCGCACGATGTTCGCGACCTTCTCCGCGTTGCGGGCGTCGCGCCAGGTGGCTATGGACCCCTTCACCTCGAAGCCGCCCATGACGAGGCCGACGAGCACGGGGATGAGGAGGATCGCGTTCAGCCGGGTGGCCACGCGCCAGTTGCGCGGGGAGAAGCGGCTGCTGCTGCCCGGGGTGTCCTTGCCGGGATCCGGGGCAGAGGTCTGGGGCGCGGGCTGTGCCACCGCCGTGCGCTGCGGCGGGGTGAAGTTGCCCCGCGCCTGCTGCGTCGCGGAGCTCGTCCTGCTTCGCTTCACTCGACCAACAACCTCTCGGAGCCGGCACCCGTGGGGCGTGCCGCTGTGTGTTTCAGAGCCGTACTTCTCGGGGCCGTACTACTCGGGAGTTCGTCGAATTCCAGCACGTGGGACGGCCGCCATCCAAACGTCTGGAATCTGCGGTTCCGAGTGGCCAAAGCCTCAGATAAAACGGGCATAAAGAGCGAGCCCCGCCAAATGGCGGGGCTGATGTGAGCGCAGCGACACCGAATGAACGCGGCGGGTTGCGGTGACACGAGAATTCTCTGTCGAAACGTTATGAACACAGGGGCGGATCGTGTCAAAGGACACAGTCCGCCCCCGTTTCGCCTACGACAACTGCCGTATGGCACCGCCTACTTGAGTCGGGCCATGAGGGCGTGTTCGACGAGGGTGATGAGGGCGCTCTTGGCGTCGGCGCGGTGGCGGGCGTCGGTGACGATGATCGGGGTGTCGGGTCCGATCTGGAGGGCTTCGCGTACTTCGTCGGGGGTGTAGGGCTGGTGTCCGTCGAAGCCGTTGAGGGCGATGACGAAGGGGAGGCCGCTGTTCTCGAAGTAGTCGACGGCGGGGAAGCAGTCGGCGAGGCGGCGGGTGTCGACGAGGACGACGGCGCCGATGGCGCCGCGTACGAGGTCGTCCCACATGAACCAGAAGCGGTCCTGGCCGGGGGTGCCGAACAGGTACAGGATCAGGTCCTGGTCGAGGGTGATGCGGCCGAAGTCCATGGCGACCGTGGTGGTCGTCTTGTCCCCGGTGTGGGTCAGGTCGTCGATGCCCGCGCTCGCGGACGTCATCACGGCCTCGGTGCGCAGCGGGTTGATCTCCGAGACCGCGCCGACGAACGTGGTCTTGCCCACGCCGAATCCGCCCGCCACCACGATCTTCGCCGACGTGGTGGAGCGGGCGGCGCCGCCGCTAGAGCTTGCGAAGTCCACTGAGCACCCTCTCGAGCAGCGTTACGTCCGGCGTGCCGCCGGTCTCTCCATTGCCCGGCTGGTGGATCGCCACCATGCCGGCCTCCGCCAGGTCGGCGACGAGGATCCGGGCGACACCGAGCGGCATCTGGAGCAGCGCGGAGACCTCCGCCACCGACTTGACCTCACGGCAGAGGTGGCAGATCCGCTGGTGCTCGGGAAGAAGCGTGGCAAGGTGCGCCGGGTCTGCGGTGGTGCTGACCAGCGCCTCGATGGCGAGCTGGTAGCGCGGCCTGGTCCGGCCGCCGGTCATGGCGTACGGACGGACCAGCGGCTGGTCGCCTTCACCGTCGTACGCCGCGTCGTGCAGCGCGCCGTACGAATCGTGTGAGGCGGGTGGCGGGGTCATTGGTTCCTCCGGGCGGGGACAGCAAGCCATCTGCAAGCCGTCGGGCAGGGCCGGTGGGGGGAGTGGTGCGGCCGGGACGGATATCTGCAACGTGCGGGGGCCGTCCGCGCCGGAGGGGGCGGCGCCGGTGGCTCCCGACCCCCGGCCTCGCGAGCGGCTCGGCCGGGGGGTTTGCGGTCAGTGGAGCAGGCTGCCCTGGAGCTCGGCGCGCAGGTCCGGCGTGAGGACGGTGCCTGCGCGGTCGACCAGGAGGGCCATCTCGTAGCCCACCAGGCCGATGTCGCACTCCGGGTGCGCGAGCACGGCCAAAGAGGAACCGTCGGACACGGACATCAGGAAGAGGAAGCCGCGCTCCATCTCCACCACGGTCTGGGCGACGCTGCCGCCCTCGAAGATCCGGGAGGCCCCCGCGGTCAGCGAGGTCAGCCCCGACGCCACGGCGGCCAGCTGGTCGGCGCGGTCGCGCGGGAAGCCTTCGGACATGGCGAGGAGCAGGCCGTCGGCGGAGACCACCACCGTGTGGGACACCCCGGGGGTGTTGTCCACAAAGTTGGTGATCAACCAGTTCAGGTTCTGTGCCGCCTGGCTCATCGGACTCAACTAACGCTCCTGCTGGTGAGTGGGGTCCACGTGGAAGCTGCCGGTGGAGCCGTTGCCGGCCTGCCGGCCCTGCTGGATGCCCCGGCGGAGATTGGTCAGCCGGCCGCGCACGTCGTCGGGCGCCCGGGAGACCTGGGGTCCTGCCTGGTGGTTCTGCTGCTGTGCGGTGCCCGGCACCAGGTTGGCGCGCGGGACCCGCTTGGGAAGACCGGACGTGGTCACGCCACCGGCGGCGGGCTTGCGGGCCCGCTCGGCCTGGCGGACCAGATCGTCGTTGGGCGAACTGCGCCAGGCGCCGCTGCCGTTGGTGCCCGCGTCCGCGGCGCCGGAGCCGTTCGCTGCGCCGGTCCCGCGGACCGGGCGGCGCTCGGGCGCCGACTGCTGCGGGGCCTGGGGTGCCTGGGGCGCCTGAGCCGCGGGCTGCTGGGGCTGGCCGCCCTGCTGACCCTGCTGCTGGAACCAGTTGGTCTCCAGCGTGTCGAACAGCGGGGTGCGCCCGTCACCGGCTCCGGCCGGCGGCAGGGCCTCGTGCTGCGGCTGCGCGGGCAGGCTCGCGGCCGGGCGGCGCGGCCCGGCGAAGTCGTTGCCGTCCCGGCGCCGGCGCGGGGCGCCCTGACCGAAGTCCTGGCCCTGCTGGGGCGCCTGCTGCTGGTACTGCTGCGGCTGGACCGGCTGCGGCGCGGGGGGCCGCGGCGCGTTGAAGTCCGGGCGGGCGAACTCGGAGGTCGCCGCCGGGTTCTGGCGGTCGTCGGCGGGACGCGGGTAGGAGCCGGTGTCCTGACCGGGCCGGGCGAACTGGCCGGTGGCGGACGGGTCCTGGTCCGGGCGCGCGAACGAGCCGGTGGCGGACGGGTCCTGCTGCTCCGGACGCGCGTACTGCCCGGTGGCGGCGGACTGGTCGCCGTACCCGTTGTACGCGCCCGGCCGCTCGAACTGGCCGGTCTGCACCGGGTCCTGCGCGGCCGGGGTGCCGAACACGTCGGGGCGTACGAACGTGCCGGTGCCCGAGGCCTGGTCCTGCTGGCTGCCGGGCGGCGGCCCGTCGAAGTCCGGGCGGGCGAACTCGGCGGTCGCGCCGGGACCCTGGTGGTCGTCCAGCGCGGGGCGCGGGTACTGGCCGGTGTGCTGCTCCGGCTCCTCGTGGCCGCGCGGCGCGTCCAGGGCCGAGGAGGGGTCGGCGCCCCAGCTCGCGGCCTGCGGCCGGGCGGGCTGCTGCGCCTGCGGGTTGCCGCCGGGCAGCTCGGCCCGCGGGGCGCCGGGCGGCGGGGTGATCGGACGGTCGCCGCGGCGGGGGGCGGCCGGGGGAGCGGCCGGGCCGCTGCCGAACGCCGACTGCTGACCCTGCTGCTGCGGGGGCTGACCCTGCTGGGGGCCGCCGTTGCGGGGCGGCAGTGCCGCGCGCGGGCCCTGGCCACCGGCGACCTGGCCGCGCGGAGCGCCCGCGGCCAGCCGGCCGCCGGGAGCGCCCGGGCCACCGCCGCTGAGCGGGCCCGCGGCCAGACCGGCACGCGAGGGCGGGCCGCCCGCGAGACCGGGACGGCCGCCCTGGCCGGCGGGAGCCTGCGGCGGCTGTCCGGCGCCGGGCTTGCCGGGCATCTTCTTGCCGCCCTGGGCGACGTCCACGGGCAGCATGACGAGCGCGGTCGTACCGCCGGAGTCGGAGGGGCGCAGCTGGATGCGGATGCCGTGTCGCAGGGACAGGCGGCCGACCACGAACAGACCCATGCGGCGCGAGACCGAGACGTCCACGGTGGGCGGCGACGCCAGCCGCTCGTTGATCGCGGCGAGGTCCTCGGGGGAGAGGCCGATGCCGGTGTCGTGGATCTCGACCAGGACGCGGCCGTCGGGCAGCGCGTGACCGGTGACGCGGACCTTGGTCTGCGGCGAGGAGAACGAGGTGGCGTTCTCCAGGAGCTCGGCGAGCAGGTGCACGAGGTCGTTGACCACGCGGCCGGCGACCTCGGTCGCGGGCACGGCGGCCAGCTCGATGCGCTCGTACTGCTCCACCTCGGAGGCGGCGGCGCGGAGCACGTCGACCAGCGGGACCGGGCGGGTCCAGCGGCGGCCGGGCTCCTCGCCCGCGAGGACGAGGAGGTTTTCGCCGTTACGGCGCATACGGGTCGCGAGGTGGTCCAGCTTGAACAGCGAGGACAGCTGGTCCGGGTCGGCCTCGCGGGACTCCAGCTCGGAGATGAGCGAGAGCTGACGCTGGATCAGACCCTGGGAGCGGCGCGAGAGGTTGGTGAACATCGCGTTGACGTTTCCTCGCAGGAGGGCCTGCTCGGCGGCGAGTCGCACGGCCTCGCGGTGCACGTCGTCGAAGGCCGCGGCCACCTGGCCGATCTCGTCCCGGGAGTGCACGCCGACCGACTCCACGGAGGTGTCGACGTCCTGCGGGTCCGACTCCGAGAGCTGCTTGACGAGCTCGGGCAGACGGTCCTGGGCGACCCGGGTCGCGGTGTCCTGGAGCCGACGCAGCGAGCGGATCATGGAGCGGGCCACGACGAAGGCGCCGACGAGCGAGACACCGAGGACGACGAGGATCAGCGCACCGTTGAGGATCGCGTCGCGCTGCGAGGAGTCGCGCAGCTCGCGCGCCTTCTGCTCCATCTCGCCGAGCAGGGTCTGCTCGATGGTCTTCATCTGGTTGATCTTGTTGGAGTCCTGGTCGTACCAGTCGAGGTAGGAGCGCTTCTGCTCCTGCTCGATGCCGCCCGGGTTCTTGAGCACGCGCTGGGAGTACGCGTTGGCGGCGGTGATCTCCGAGTTGCCCTTGTCGAGCGGGGCCATCAGCTCGGTGGAGTTGCCGCCGTTGGCCTCGTACACGTTCTGGAACGAGGCGAGGGCCTGGCGCTCGCCGTCCTGGGCGGCCTTGGCGTAGAGGCGGTCGGGCTCCAGGAGGTTGCCCGGCTTGTCCTTCGTGGGCGGCAGCGCCGCGGCGATGATCGCGCGCTGGACCGAGGCGTACTCCTTGGCTGAGGAGAAGGCCGCCAGGGCACGGGTCCGCTTGATCATCTCCGGGTTGGAGGTGGCCTGCGCCATGTCCTGCGAGAGGCTCAGCAGACCGCGGATGAGGCGGCTGTAGGACTCGACGGTCTGCGAGTCGGTGGAGCCGTTCCCCTGGTAGGCGGTCTTGCGGATGCTCTCCAGGTCCTGGAGCTGGATCGCGATGTTGGTGACGTTGCGCCGGATCGACTCCAGGGCGTCGTCGTTCTCCGTGCCGCTGACGTCCTGGGTCGCGTTGATGAACGACTTCTTGACCAGGTCGGTGGCGCTGCGGTCGGTCTGCACGCGGGCGTCGGAGGTGCCGGTGGAGAGCGGGCCCGCCGAGTCGTCGCGCTCGGTCTGGAGCGCGGCGGCGAGCTCGGTCGCCTGCTTGGTCATGTCGGTCAGCAGCTGCATGTGGTCGAGCTGCTGCATGTCGTTCATCGACTGGTTGATGCGCAGGCCGCCCAGGGTGGTCGCGGCGACCACGGGGAGGGCGAGCAGGGCGACCAGACGGGTCGAGATGCGCCAGTTGCGCAGGGCTATTCGGGAACCCGTGTCGACGGGTCCCGTCGGCTTGCGGTCGGCGCCGCTCGGGTCACCGCCGGAGGGACCCGAGGGCCCGCCGGTGCGCGCCGTCTGTCCGCCCGCCTCGCCGGCCGGCGAGGCGGAGGGGTTCTCGGGGCCCCGGGGGTTCTGGGCGTGCTGGGGCGAGGAACTGGCCGTCTTGGGGCCAGTCCCGCCCTGCGGCTCCTGCTCCGCCGCAGCGCTGCCATCCCTCTTGAAACGTCCCTGCACTAGCGTCGCAACCTCTGGACCAGGCGTCCCTCCGCACAGGCGGATGGGACGGTGTCGGCGTCATGGGGGGCACTGCGCGCCCCCTGTGTGGTCTGAGTGACCGGCGCTTGTCCTGCTCCCCCTCCCGCCGCTCACCCGGCGCTGCGTTGCGCCCCTGCGCGCCGGTCAGTGACCCGCGGCGGTGCGTGGAATTCCAGCACAGTGCCGGATCTCCAACAAGGCCCGCGTACCGGGCCGTGACCTGAGTGACACATTGTGCAGGGTGCGTCACAAGACGTAGAAAGTGATCACGGAGAAAGCGGACCAATGCGTACGAGTCGCTTACGGGTGGGGGGTGTCCCAGTCGCCATGATCAGGAGCGGAATGAAGGGTTCAATACCGGAATGTCCGTTCCTGGGCGGCTGGTTGACGGACCCTTATATCCCTTTTGCGGCTTGATTCGTGAGCAAACTCACATGTTGATCGTCGTCTCTACGACCCTTTGCCGGGAATTCGAATGTTTAGCCTGGCGCTTTACAGGGATGGCCAATCCGACAACCGGCGCCGCCGCGGCGCCCGTACCGACAGGGTTCGTAGCAGAGATGAAGACGACGATGATCATCCGCAACATAGCCAACCCGCGCCGCACCACCCTGGCGCACCTCGCGGACGCCGAGGAGCTGCAGCGGGCGGCGCAGCCGGAGCACACCGTCGACCTCCCCACCCAGACGGCCAACCCCCGCCGCACCATCCTGATGAAGGCCCCCGCCCAGAGCGCCGCCGCCGCCGGCTGAGCCCGCCGATCCGCACCGTCCGCGGCCCGTCGCGCCGCGGAGCGATCGCACGTCCGGTGCCCTCGCCCGCGTTAGCCTGGAGCGTCAGACTCCAGCCAGTACCAGCTCAAGCGAAGTGAGGGGCGACAGCACTCGTGCGCATCGCCAGGTTCTCCATCGACGGCAATGTCGCCTTCGGAGCCCTCGAGGGCGAAGGCCCCGACGGTCTCGTACTCGACATCATCAAGGGCATCCCGTACGGCGACTTCGAACTCAGCGGAACCAAGGTCCCGCTGAGCAAGGTCCGCCTCCTGCCGCCCGTGCTCCCCAACAAGGTGGTGGCCATCGGCCGCAACTACGCGGACCACGCCAAGGAGCTGGGCAACGAGGTGCCCGAGGTGCCCGTCGCCTTCTTCAAGCCGACCACCTCGGTGATCGGCCCCGGCGACGCCATCGAGTACCCCTCCTTCTCCAACGAGCTGCACCACGAGGCCGAGCTCGCCGTCGTCATCGGCCGCATGTGCCGCGAGGTCCCGCGCGAGCGCGTCAAGGACGTCGTCTTCGGCTACACCTGCGCCAACGACGTCACCGCCCGCGACGTGCAGCAGCGCGAGAAGCAGTGGGCCCGCGCCAAGGGCTTCGACACCTCGTGCCCGCTGGGCCCGTGGGTGGAGACGGACCTGGACCCGGCGGACCTCACCATCCAGGCGACGGTCAACGGCGAGCAGCGCCAGCTCGGGCGCACCGCCGACATGATCCGCTCCATCGAGGACCTGGTCGTCCACATCACCGAGGCCATGACGCTGCTCCCGGGCGACGTCATCCTCACCGGCACTCCGGCCGGGGTCGGCCCCCTCAACGTCGGCGACGAAGTCGCCGTCACCATCGAAGGCATCGGCACTCTCACCAACAAGGTGATCAAGCGTGGCTAACGCGATCCGCGTACGTTTCTGTCCCTCCCCGACCGGCAACCCCCACGTGGGCCTGGTCCGCACCGCCCTGTTCAACTGGGCCTTCGCCCGGCACCACGGCGGTACGTTCGTCTTCCGCATCGAGGACACCGACGCGGCCCGCGACTCCGAGGAGTCGTACGACCAGCTCCTGGACTCGCTGCGCTGGCTGGGCTTCGACTGGGACGAGGGCCCGGAGGTGGGCGGCCCGCACGCGCCGTACCGCCAGTCGCAGCGCATGGACATCTACCGGGACGTCGCGGACAAGCTGCTCGCCGGGGGCCACGCCTACAACTGCTACTGCACCACCGAGGAGCTCGACGCGCGCCGCGAGGAGGCCCGCGCCGCCGGCAGGCCGTCCGGCTACGACGGCCACTGCCGCGACCTGAGCGCCGAGCGGCGGCAGGCGTACGAGGCCGAGGGCCGCAGCCACGTCGTCCGCTTCCGGATGCCCGACGAGGCGACCACCTTCACGGACCTGGTCCGCGGCGAGATCACCGTCCAGGCCGAGAACGTCACCGACTACGGCATCGTCCGCGCCAACGGGGCCCCGCTCTACACGCTGGTCAACCCGGTCGACGACGCCCTGATGGAGATCACCCACGTCCTGCGCGGCGAGGACCTGCTCTCCTCCACGCCCCGCCAGATCGCGCTCTACAAGGCGCTGATCGAGCTGGGCATCGCCAAGGCGATCCCGCAGTTCGGCCACCTGCCGTACGTCATGGGCGAGGGCAACAAGAAGCTCTCCAAGCGCGACCCGCAGGCGTCCCTGAACGTGTACCGCGAGCGCGGCTTCCTGCCCGAGGGCCTCCTGAACTACCTCTCCCTGCTCGGCTGGTCTTTCTCCGCGGACCAGGACGTCTTCTCGATCCAGGACATGGTCGCGAAGTTCGACATCGCGGACGTCAACGCCAACCCGGCCCGCTTCGACCTGAAGAAGGCCGAGTCCATCAACGCGGACCACATCCGCATGCTGGACGAGAAGGCCTTCGCGGCGGCCTGCGAGCCGTGGCTGCGCGCCCCGCACGCGAACTGGGCTCCCGAGAACTTCGACGAGAAGGCCTGGCAGGCGATCGCCCCGCACGCCCAGACCCGCGTCACCGTCCTCTCCGACATCACCGCCAACGTCGACTTCCTCTTCCTCGACCAGCCGGTCGAGGACGAGGCGTCCTGGACGAAGGCGATGAAGGAGGGCTCGGACGCGCTGCTGCGCACGGCCCGCGAGAAGCTGGACGCGGCGGACTGGACGTCCCCCGAGTCCCTCAAGAACGCGGTCCTGGCGGCGGGCGAGGAGCACGGCCTGAAGCTGGGCAAGGCCCAGGCCCCGGTCCGCGTGGCCGTGACCGGCCGCACGGTCGGCCTCCCCCTCTTCGAGTCCCTGGAGATCCTGGGCAAGGAGAAGACCCTGAACCGCATCGACGCGGCCCTGGCGAAGCTGGCGGCGTAGTCGCCGGCGACACAACCCCGAGGGGCGACAGCCAAACGGCTGCCGCCCCTCGGGCGTTCCTAGCGCAACCGCTGGGCGAGCAGCCCGAGCCAGGCCCCGGGGGAGTACGGGAGGGGCGGGTCGACCTCCATGCCCAACTCGGCGACGGCCAGGGCGTACGCGGGCTCGTCGAGGTCGAGGGCGATCAGCTCGTACAGTTCCCCGACCGCCCTGGCGATGAGCGAGGGGTGGGTCGTCCCGCGATAGTCCGCGATCGCCGCATCGTGGTCGTCGAACTCGTCCGGCATGTCCTGTGAGAACCATCCGCCGAGCAACTGGCCGAGCTCCGGGAAGCGGGCGTGCCACTCCCAGTGGGTCAGGGGAGCGGCGGGCGCCGGCACCTCTCCCTCCTCGACGGTGCGCCGGAGGTGATCGGCGAGCACGGTGAGCCACCCCTGGATCTCGGCATCGCCGAGCCCCACGTCCGGAACGGGCCAGAACTCCCCGAGCCGCCGCCGCAGCCTCCCCGGAGGGTGCCGGGCGTACTCCCGCAACTGGCTCTCGGCGACGGCCAGGGCCCAGGGGCGGGTGTGCCAGGTGTGCCGGACATACGCGTCGAGAGCGAAGCTGCGCTGTCCGGGGGTGTCATCCGCGGCCTGCCCGAGGTAGGCCCGCATGAGGTGGTCCAACTCGCCGTAACGTGCGTCGTGTTGTAGAGGCGTCAGGGACATCGGGCGCCCTCAGAGGTAGATCGGGAAGGTGGCATGCACGGTGAACCCGTGTGGGCCGGCCTCGCTGCGCCGCAACACCACCCGAGCCGCCCGCACCTCGACCGCGCCCCGCCCGGCCAGCGTCATCGACTGGATCAGCACCCGCCCCACGGGCTCCTCCCGTGCGGGCCAGGCGGCCTCGATGACGAGCCGCGCCCGTGTTGACTGCGCGAGCCACCGATGAATGACCTGCTCATTGGCCGTCACGACCTGCTGGGTCGCCCATTGGGCGGTTTCCCGGTCGGGGTAGGTGGCGGCGCGGTTCCGCGTCGGCATGCCGTTCTCCGTGCTGTTCGTCGTCATCCGCGCCTCCACCGCACGATCCTGTGATCAGGCATCCTCGAATCTCCAGGCGACAAGGATCCGATCGGGATTGGTGGCGATGAGGCAGATGTCGTACAAAGTCACGGCCATGGAATTGTAGTGGAAGGCGGTAACGAGGAACTGCGCATCGTCACCGTCTTCGGCGTGGCCGTGGTTGGTGAAATATTCTGCGCCTGGACCAAAGGGAGCCAAAAGCTCTTGAATTGACTGGTCCAGCAGGTGGTCCGATTCGATGAGCCGCAGATCCGGTCCGTCGAACAACGATCCCACCACGATCAGCTTCAGGAGATCTTCGGCTCCGCGGCGTGTGACAGGCGCGAGGCTTTCCTCGAGGCGAGCGACGGACATGTCTGCGAACATTTCCGCCGGGTCGACTCCGATTCCTTGCGGATTTCGGATGGCGTCAGCGACGTCACACCGCCAGTCCAGCGCGAGGCGGTGGGACACCTGGATGAAGTACTCGCCGGACGCCGCACGGGCCGAGATGTAAGAGGGGAGATCGGCTGTCATCTGCAGACCCTTCGGGTTTCTACGGCTGCGTCGGCATGGAAGTGTAGACGACGAATGGCGGATCGATGCCATTCTTGTATTTCAGGACCACTTTCACGGCATGCGCGTCGACGGCTGTTGTGGACCCCGCTGGGATTGACCTGCCGGCCGCATGGTCGAATTGCACCGGATCCAGGCTGAGAATCGATCCGTCACCGCGAGGCCGGGACAGCCAGTTCTCTATCTTCTGGGGGTTGTTGACACCTGCATTCGGCATTCCTGCGTTCGCTGGATTGTTCGCATCCGGGCCTATGTAGTCGAGAGTGTCCTGGGTCGCCCTCTGGGCCGTGGCGAGATCTGTGAAAGTGGAAGCCGCTCTAATGGACGGCTGATCCCTCAGTCGCTGAAGAAGCTGGTCGTCTGTTTGCCCTATGTGCTTGTCGATCACATGGCTGTTGTGAATCCCTTCCTGGTTCGCGAGATCGATCGGATAGAAATGGTTGTCCTTGTGCTCGTCGGCCACGGTGTAGCCAGAGTTCTCACTGAAATCGTTCAGCGACCTGGCGCCGACGGCTTCGGCCCGCGCCTCCTCCGCAGCGTAGGCAGGAATGCTGGCATGGGCCTCGTCCAGCGGGGCCATCAGCTTGGGCAGGTCGCCGGCCAGCGCGCTCACCGTGCTGTTGTAGGTGTCGACCGCCGAGTCCAACCGCCCCGTGTCCAGGTTGTTGATGAACTCGACAGCGAGCTCGAACGCGCCGCCGAGCAGCGTTTCGAGGACGTCTCCGAAGTCCTTGACCTTCAGCGTCTTGTAGGCGGACTCGCGGTAGACATCGGTGATCTCCGAGCGGACCTTCGCCACGGCTGTCCCGAAATGAGTACACGCCTCGGCCAGTGAGCGGGCGGTGTCCTCCAGGACGCCCAGTGCGGGCTTCTGGCCCCCGGAGTGGTTCCATTTCTGGCCCAGCCTGTCCTGGCCCCAGGCGGTCGTGCCCCAGATGCTGCTACAGAACTGCTTCATCGCGTCCTGCCACTCGCTGTGGCCGGACGCAGGGTTGGTGATGTAGGAGATGGCGCCGTCGAAGGCGCCGCCGGCCGCCTTGGCGTCCTTGGCAGCGGCAGTCCAGGCCGCTGCGATCTCCGGGAGTACGAGATCGTCGCCGCCCGGCGTGATGTCACCGACCTTGCCGTGCCGCAGGACGTCCCGCAGCGCGGGCAGCAGTACGGACTCCCCGAAGGAACCCGCGACCGCCAGCACATCGCTGATGACGCGGTCACCGAACGTGTCCCGCGAGCCGTGGCCCCACCCCAGTTCCGCGGCCGGCCAATAGGAGGACGCGGTCCGGATCACGTCGGGCTCGGGCTTGAGCTGGAGCGCCGGGGCCTGTTTCGGGTCGGAAAGGTACTCGGCCCGCACGTAGTTGTTCGCGGTGACCGTCAGCCCGACCGAGGCGCCGCCGACTCCGACCACTGCTTTGGCCCAGACCTCTATGAAGCGTTTCGCGACCTGCGCATAGGCCGCCGCGAAGGCCTCGGGGCCACTGCCGCGACCGCCCGCGTGGGCGTGGGGGTCCAGCGCGGCCAAGAGCCGTACGGCGCCGTCGGAGAAGTCGTACTGCTGGTTCCGCAGGATGTACGACGTGTAGTAGAGGTGCGGCGGACTGACGTCGAACCCGCTGCCCGGGTCGGGTGGTGCGGCGGGCTTGAGGGCCGCCACCTCGTCGTTCCGTCGCCGGCGTGCCGACGCCGTGTCGTCGCGGGAGATGTCATTGCCCCGCGGGTCCTTGAGGGAACCCGGCGAGGGCGAGGGAGTCGGGCCCGAGCCGTTGGGGCGAGCCGTGCCCCCGCCGGCGGGGGCGGGTGGAGAGGCTGAAGGCGAGGGGGAAGGCGTGGACATCAGAGAGCGCCCCAGCCCCGCAGTACGGCCCGATGGGCGGCCGCGTAGTTCGCGTGGCCCGTCGTAACCACCTCGTGCAGCCAGGCCTGGCGGGCCTGGAGGTCCCGCATGTCACGGTCCCAGCGGTCGAGTTCGTCGATGAACGCCTCGCGGGCCTCGCCGTGCCAGGTGAGGACGACCTTTTCCGTGCGGTCGTACAGCGTGCTGAGTGCTTGGTTGAGCTGCTTGAGGATGTCCTCGAGTTCGCCCGCGAGATGGCGCAGGTCGGCGAAATCGACGGCTATGCGGCCATCGTCGGTCATGCTTCCGACTCCCCCCGGGTACGTTCCTACAAGTCGTCGAGGCTGCTGCGCTCGCTGGGAGGAGCCTGGAGGGTGGTGGCCTCGTGCTCCACGTCGACGTGGGACTGGACGTTGCGCAGGGCCGCGAGGACATCCAGCTCCCGCTCCGTGAAGCCGTCCCGGCTCATGAGGACCGCTTCCTGTACGACCCGGAGCGTCTCGCGGATGCGTACGGCGTCCTTGGCGGCTCCTCTGTGCAGATCGCGGTAGGCGGAGCCTGTGGCGCCCTGCCAGCCGGTCTGGATCCGGTCGACGATCCCGTCCATGCGGCGGACCTGATTGTCCAGGTGCCGCCTCATGTCTTCGAGGTCGTCGGCCAGTTTCGTCAAGCCGTCGTCATCCGGCTCCTTGAGATCGGGATTGCCCTGCACGCCGCCCCCCCATCTCGTAACCCTGTGCGCTCAGACTTGTTCGCAGACCCTAACAACGCGCCCCAGAGGCAAGGAAGTTGTATCCGGGACAGATGTGACCCCGGGGGTGCCGCCGGACCCGATCCCGTTGTCAGTGCCCCGAGTTATGTTTCTGGCAGTGCAGACAACCGCTGCGATCCGCGCCGCCACGCCTCACCGGGAGATCCTCATGCCCATGCCCGCCCCCGACTTCTCCTGGCACTTCACCCCGGGCAACACGTTCACCGAGGAGTCGGGCAGCACCGGCACGCTGAGCGTCGTGCCCGGGGGGCGGCTCTGGCTGCACACCGGGCGGGTCATCGCCTGTGATCCGTTCGTCTCGCTCGGGGCCGGCGAGGCCGAGCCGTTCACGGCGCGGGTCGAGCCGGGGCGGTACCGGGTGGACGCGGCGGTGGCCACGCTCGTGCGGCCGGGGGAGCCGGAGCCGGACACCCCGCATCTGCGGGTGGCCGCCGCGCGGCTCGTCATCAAGGACGCCCCCACCGTCTCGTGGGAGCTGGCGCTCCAGCCCGGCCAGGACCTCGCCGAGCTCGACGACGAGGAGTTCTTCGGATACGGGGTCGACGCGGGCACGGGCTGCTTCTACGACGCCGGGTCCGACGGCTCCTTCCCCGACTGCGAGGGTGACGAGGGCCCGCTCTGGGACGCCTTCGACACCGTTCCGCCCACTCCCGGGCCGCACACCGTGACCGACCCCGCCACCGGCCACAACCTGATCGCCTTCACCTCGGGCTGGGGCGACGGCGCGTACCCCACGTGGATAGGGCGCGACGAGGCGGGCGCGATCACCTGCTTCGTCACCGACTTCTTCGTCGTTCCCGTCGACGCCCTGGTGTCCTGACCCCGCGGTCCCGACCGCATGTGCCGGAACGCCGTCCGCGATCCGGACGCAGGACCTAAGCTCGGAGCATGCCCATCCGCGCGGTCCTGTGGGACATCGACGACACGATCTTCGACTACTCCACGGCCTCCCGCTCCGGTATGCGTACGCACCTCGGGCTGGAGGGCCTGCCCGACGCGTACGAATCCGTGGAGCGCGCCCTGGACCGCTGGGACGAGGTCACCGCCTACCACTGGGCGCGGTTCGCGGCGGGTGAGATCGACTGGCACGGGCAGCGGCGGGACCGGGTGCGGGCGTTCGTGGGGGAGCAGGTGAGCGACGAGATCGCCGACGCCTGGTTCGACCGGCACATCGCCCACTACGAAGCGGCCTGGAGTCTCTTCCCGGACGCACTGCCCGTCCTCGACCTGCTGGCCGGGGACTACCGGCACGCCATCCTCTCCAACTCCTCCCTCCCCAACCAGGAGCGGAAGCTCACGATCCTGGGCGTACGGGAGCGCTTCGAGGCGCTGCTGTGCGCGGCCGAACTCGGCATCGCCAAGCCGGAAGCGGCCGCCTTCCACGCGGGCTGCGAGGCGCTCGGACTGCCGCCCGAGGAGGTCGTCTACGTGGGCGACCAGCCGGACATCGATGCGCGCGGAGCGGTGGAGGCGGGGCTCAAGGGAGTCTGGCTGGACCGGTCCGGGACCGGCGGGCGACCCGAGCTCGTCCGCATCACGGGACTCGACCAGCTCCCCGACCTCCTGCGGCTCGATACCCGTTTTGGAGCGCCGGACACCTTCGGGTAATGTTCTTCCTGCGCCGAGGGGAACGGGAAGAAAAGCCCGGAACCGAAAGCGCAAGCCAAGCAAAACTCCCCACAGGAGTTGCGTTTTGGTGGGCTATGGTGTAATTGGCAGCACGACGGTTTCTGGTTCCGTTAGTCTAGGTTCGAGTCCTGGTAGCCCAGCTCGCAGAGCTTTATCTGCAAGGCCCCCGTTGTGTAGCGGCCTAGCACGCCGCCCTCTCAAGGCGGTAGCGCCGGTTCGAATCCGGTCGGGGGTACAGATCCTTCCCGCGGGATCACCAGGGTCGCACCCGGTGAACTCGATGCAGGATCGCTAGGGCCCCCGTTGTGTAGCGGCCTAGCACGCCGCCCTCTCAAGGCGGTAGCGCCGGTTCGAATCCGGTCGGGGGTACTGGTCTAAACCACCATGGGCTATGGTGTAATTGGCAACACTACGGTTTCTGGTACCGTCATTCTAGGTTCGAGTCCTGGTAGCCCAGCGGATCATTTCAAGATCCTGGATCTTCTTCGAAGGTCCGAATATGCAGGCAGGCCCCCGTTGTGTAGCGGCCTAGCACGCCGCCCTCTCAAGGCGGTAGCGCCGGTTCGAATCCGGTCGGGGGTACGCACAGAGAACAGGCCCTTCGCATCTTGCGGAGGGCCTGTTCGTTTGCCCGGAACCGCATCCTGCCGCCCTCGCGCCCTGGCTCCGTTGGGGGCTCAACTTCATTGCTGAGCAAGTGAGTTGGGCGTCCCTGCTGCCAATCTCCCAGCCCGCCCGGCCCGTTGAACCGGCCCGGACACACCTCCGGCCCACCGCTGCGGCGTTGAAGCGGTGGGCCGGGAAAGTGGCAGCAGGGGAGAGGTCAGCCGTTGCGGCGCAGCGCCTCGGACAGTCGCGCGGCGGCGTCGATGACCGCCTGGGCGTGCATCCGGCCCGGGTGCCGGGTCAGGCGCTCGATCGGTCCGGAGACCGAGACGGCGGCCACCACCCGGTTCGACGGTCCGCGCACCGGCGCCGAGACCGAGGCGACGCCCGGCTCGCGCTCGCCGATCGACTGGGCCCAGCCCCTGCGGCGCACCCCGGAAAGGGCCGTCGCCGTGAAGCGGGCGCCCTGGAGGCCGCGGTGCAGGCGCTCGGGCTCCTCCCAGGCCATCAGGATCTGGGCGGACGAGCCGGCCTTCATGGTCAGCGTGGAGCCGACCGGGACGGTGTCGCGCAGGCCGGAGAGGCGCTCGGCGGCGGCCACGCAGATCCGCATGTCGCCCTGCCGGCGGTAGAGCTGGGCGCTCTCGCCGGTGACGTCCCGCAGATGCGTCAGGACCGGGCCTGCCGTGGCCAGCAGGCGGTCCTCGCCGGCCGCCGCCGCGAGCTCGGCCAGACGCGGGCCGAGAATGAAACGGCCCTGCATGTCGCGCGCCACCATCCGGTGGTGTTCCAGTGCCACGGCGAGGCGGTGTGCCGTGGGTCGTGCGAGCCCAGTGGCCGCGACCAGACCTGCGAGGGTGGCCGGACCGGACTCCAGAGCGCTCAAGACAAGGGCAGCCTTGTCCAGAACGCCTACGCCGCTAGAGTTGTCCATGCAACGATATTCGCGTCTCACTCTGTGAAACGCAAGTTCAATTTTCTCCGGAAGTCGTCAAGCTGTACTGGCGATCCGTACAACGGAGCGCGGCCCTCGCCCGGGGCGTGCGGTACGGGTACGGGCAATCGATCTCTAGTAGTGCCGGCGACGACGCCGGCCGGAGGGAAGGCGATGGGTAGGACACTCGCGGAGAAGGTCTGGGACGACCATGTCGTCAGGCGAGCCGAGGGCGAGCCCGACCTCCTCTTCATCGATCTGCACCTGTTGCACGAGGTGACCAGCCCGCAGGCCTTCGACGGACTGCGCAAGAACGGTCGCCAGGTGCGGCGCCTCGACCTCACCATCGCCACCGAGGACCACAACACCCCCACCATCGACATCGACAAGCCGATCGCGGACCCGGTCTCCCGGGTCCAGCTGGAGACGCTGCGCAAGAACTGCGCCGAGTTCGGGGTGCGCCTGCACCCGCTGGGCGACGTCGAGCAGGGTGTTGTCCACGTAGTGGGACCGCAGCTGGGCCTGACCCAGCCCGGCACCACCGTGGTCTGCGGCGACTCGCACACCTCCACCCACGGCGCCTTCGGCGCGCTGGCCTTCGGCATCGGCACCTCGCAGGTCGAGCACGTGCTCGCCACCCAGACGCTGCCGCTGGCCCCGTTCAAGACGATGGCCATCACCGTCGACGGCGAACTGCCCGAGGGCGTCACCGCCAAGGACCTGATCCTCGCCATCATCGCGCGGATCGGCACCGGCGGCGGCCAGGGCTACGTCCTGGAATACCGCGGCTCCGCCATCGAGAAGCTGTCGATGGAAGCCCGCATGACCATCTGCAACATGTCGATCGAGGCCGGTGCCCGCGCGGGCATGATCGCCCCCGACCGGACCACCTTCGACTACCTGGAGGGCCGCGCGCACGCCCCCCAGGGCGAGGACTGGGACGCGGCGGTCGCGTACTGGAAGACCCTGAAGACGGACGAGGACGCGGTCTTCGACGCCGAGGTCGTCATCAAGGCCGACGAGCTCTCGCCGTTCGTCACCTGGGGCACCAACCCCGGCCAGGGTGCGCCGCTTTCGGCGTCCGTCCCCGACCCGGCTTCGTACGAAGACGCTTCGGAGCGCCTGGCCGCCGAAAAGGCCCTGGAATACATGGGGTTGACCGCCGGGCAGCCGCTGCGCGACATCACCGTCGACACCGTCTTCGTAGGTTCGTGCACCAACGGCCGGATCGAGGACCTGCGCAACGCGGCGGCCGTCATCGAGGGCCGCAAAGTCGCCGACGGCGTACGGATGCTGGTCGTCCCGGGCTCGGTCCGGGTCGCCCTGCAGGCCATCGACGAGGGCCTGGACAAGGTGTTCACCGCCGCCGGCGCCGAATGGCGGCACGCGGGCTGCTCGATGTGCCTGGGCATGAACCCCGACCAGCTGGCCCCCGGTGAGCGCTCCGCGTCCACCTCCAACCGCAACTTCGAGGGCAGGCAGGGCAAGGGCGGCCGCACCCACCTGGTTTCGCCCCAGGTCGCCGCCGCGACCGCGGTTCTCGGCCATCTAGCCGCCCCCGCCGACCTGTCCGACGCCCGCACCCCCGTGGAGGCCTGAGAACCATGGAAGCTTTCACCGCGCACACCGGCCGGGCCGTACCGCTGCGCCGTTCCAACGTCGACACCGACCAGATCATCCCGGCCCACTGGCTGAAGAAGGTCACCCGGGACGGCTTCGAGGACGGGCTCTTCGAGGCCTGGCGCAAGGACTCCGAGTTCGTCCTGAACAAGCCCGAGCGCAAGGGCGCCACGGTGCTGGTGGCCGGACCGGACTTCGGCACCGGCTCCTCCCGCGAGCACGCGGTGTGGGCCCTGCAGAACTACGGCTTCAAGGCCGTGATCTCGTCCCGCTTCGCCGACATCTTCCGCGGCAACTCGCTGAAGAACGGGCTGCTCACCGTCGTTCTCGACCAGAAGGTCGTGGACGCGCTGTGGGAGCTCACCGAGCGCGATCCCCAGGCCGAAATCACCGTTGACCTGCAGGATCGCCAAGTTCGGGCGGAAGGCGTCACCGCCGACTTCGAACTCGACGAGAACGCCCGCTGGCGGCTCCTGAACGGCCTGGACGACATCTCGATCACGCTCCAGAACGAGCCCGAGATCGCCGCCTACGAGGCCCGCCGACCCGCCTTCAAGCCGAGCACGATCCAGGCCTGAACCGCCTATTGACCCCCCTTCGGCTGCATCGCGCCCCCTGTTTTCCGGATTGATTTCCGGGCGGGGGGCGCGTCGCGTTTTGGGCTCCGGGGGTGACGTCAACTAGCCTTGTGGGCAGGGCAGATGGCCGGATACTCGCTTGCGCGATCGGAGCATCGTACGGACGTCCACGAGACGCCTGATTCGCTCAGTTGCCCCCGCCGGAGGTGACAACTCGCCTCAGATGGCACAATCGACGCATGGAACGCGACAGCCAACTCGAGCTCTACGGGCTGGTGGCGGACCAACTGAAAGAAGCGCACACAAGGGTGCGCGAACTGCAAGTCCCGGAGGGCGTACGGATGGCGCTGTCCCGGAAGCTGCTGGTCATAACAGCGGCTGCCAAACACGATCTCGCCGATGCGGCAAGGCGTCTGGACCGGTTGATGAAGGACCTCGACGAGGGCCGATTCCCCGAAGGCGACTGAGCCGTAAGGAACTCGGTGCGAGCCGACTTCGTTGCGGCACTAGGGTGATTAGCCCGTTTCGTGTTTGATTTGCGGTATATATCTGCCTAACGTGCGAAAAGGCCTGGACACTTTCGCTCAGGCAATGTCTCCGAAGGGGAAGACGTGAACAAGGCGCAGCTCGTAGAAGCGATTGCCGACAAGGTCGGCGGCCGTCAGCAGGCCGCGGACGCGGTGGACGCGGTTCTGGACGCGATCGTCCGTGCGGTCGTCGCCGGCGACCGCGTCTCGGTCACCGGTTTCGGCTCGTTCGAGAAGGTCGACCGCCCGGCCCGGTACGCCCGCAACCCGCAGACGGGTGAGCGCGTCCGGGTCAAGAAGACCTCGGTTCCGCGCTTCCGCGCGGGTCAGGGCTTCAAGGACCTCGTCGCGGGCTCGAAGAAGCTCCCGAAGAACGACGTGGCCGTCAAGAAGGCCCCCAAGGGCAGCCTCTCGGGCGGTACTTCCACCCGCACGACCGTCAAGAAGGCCGCGGCAAAGAAGGCCACGACCGCCAAGAAGGCCACCGCCAAGAAGACCGCGGCGGTGAAGAAGACCACCGCCGCGAAGACCACGACGGCCAAGAAGACCACCGCGAAGAAGGCGACCGCCAAGAAGACGACGGCCACCGCCAAGAAGGCCGCGCCGGCGAAGAAGGCCGCCACCGCCAAGAAGGCCACCGCGAAGAAGACCGCGCCGGCCAAGAAGGCCGTCGCGAAGAAGGCGCCCGCGAAGAAGACCACGGCGCGCAAGACCACCGCCAAGAAGACGACCGCTCGCAAGAAGTAGTCACCAGCGGCAAGGCTCAAGCGCCGGGCCGGGCTCCCCTCGGGGAGACCCGGCCCGCGGCCGTTTCCGGCCAGGTGAGCGCGCCCTCAGAACGTCTGGAGCGTCACCAGCGTGATGCGCAGACCGGCGCCCGACCCCTCGGTCTCGATGCGCACCCGCTGGCCCGGCCGCAGCAGCCGCAGACCGCCCGCGTCGAAGGCCGGTGCCCCGAAGTCCACCGGGGTGCCGTCGTCGAGCAGCACACTGCCGCTGCGGGTCTCGGAGTCGTATGTGTACGCGGTCGCCTGCATACCGCCAGCCTAGTGCCCCGGTACGGGGTCGAGGGCGCCCCGCAGCGCGGCGGTGGCGGGGCCCACGCCCAGGGACAGCGCGGCCCGCAGATCGGCTCCCGTGTCGACGTCCCGGCGGACCGAGTCCACCCCGTCGAGCAGGATTTCGGCCGCCCCCGAGGCACGGTGGGCGGCCCGTGAAGGACCGCCGAAAACCGGGTTCAAATCGGCGCCGGGTGCCGCTGAAAGGAAAGTCGTGCCGATTCCCGCCGCATCCGCGAGAAAAGCGCGCGGAAATGCGCCGGCCGCGGCGAGCACCCGGCCGAGTTCCGCGGGGCGCAGCGCGGGCAGATCCGCGTTGAGGGCGGCCACCGCGAGCCCCGCGCGCCGCGAACGCATCCGGTACGCCCCGTGCGCCAGCGCCGCGTTGAGGCCCGCGCCGGGGGAGTCGGGCACGATGCGCGCCCCGAGCGCGGCCAGCCGCGCACCGGCCAGCGGATCGTCCGTGACGACCGCCACACCGCGCACCGCGGGACAGGCGAGCGCGGCCGCCACCGTGTCCAGCGCGAACGCCAGGGCCAGCCGTGGCCGCAGCGCCTCGCCGACGGCGGCCGTCAGCCTGCTCTTGCCCAGCGCCAAGGGCTTCAGGGGGATGACGAGGGACCAGCGGGCAGCTGTGGCGGTGTTCGTGGCGTCCCCTCCGTCCGGGCGCCGCCCCGGGTCGGCCGGGCGGCGGCGGGCTTCATTGTCACCCGCCCGGACGGCTGGTGCGCGGACCGGGGCGTACGGTGTTCTCGACAGACCAGGGGCCTGGGGCGACACTTTCCCCCAGCAGCCACGCAGGGTCAGTTCCCCCGGGTCGCAGAGGCCTGGCCGGGGTCCACAGAGGAAGGTGTCCGAGTGTCCCGCCGCAGAATCGGCTTCTGGTACCGCCTGGCGGCGGTCATCGCAAAACCGCCGCTGGTCGTTCTGTTCAAGCGGGACTGGAGCGGAATGGAGAACATTCCGGCCGACGGCGGATTCATCACCGCCATCAATCACAACTCGTATCTGGACATGTTCTCGTACGGGCATTTCCAATACAACACGGGCCGGGTGCCCCGTTTCCTGGCCAAGGCCGCGCTTTTCAAGGCCCCCGGCGTCGGGATCCTGCTGCGCGGCACGGGCCAGATTCCCGTCTACCGCGAGTCCACCAACGCCGTCGGCGCCTTCCGGGCCGCCGTCGACGCCGTGGAACGCGGTGAATGCGTCGCCTTCTACCCCGAGGGCACCCTCACCCGCGACCCCAACCAGTGGCCGATGACCGCGAAGACCGGCGTCGCGCGGGCCGCGCTTTTGACCCGGGCGCCCGTCATCCCGGTCGCCCAGTGGGGCGCCAACCTGGCGATGCCGCCGTACGCCAAGGAGAAGAAGGTCCGCTTCTTCCCGCGCAAGACCCTTCAGGTGAAGGCCGGTCCGGCCGTCGACCTCGACCGGTTCCACGACAAGGAGCCCACCCCCGAGGTGCTGAAGGAGGTGACCGAGGTCATCATGGCCGCGATCACCTCGCTCCTGGAGGAGCTGCGGGGCGAGAAGGCCCCCGAGAAGCCGTACGATCTGCGCGAAGTCCGCGCGCGGCAGCGCCGCGAGGCCGCCGGGGAGGGCACCAAGTGACACACGGCACCACCAAGGCAGCGGTGTTCGGGACCGGTTCGTGGGGCACGGCGTTCGCCATTGTCCTCGCCGACGCGGGCTGCGAGGTGACCCTCTGGGCCCGCCGCCCCGAACTCGTCGAAGCGGTCAACTCCACCCGCACCAACCCGGACTACCTGCCCGGCATCGAACTCCCCGCGTCGGTGCGGGCCACCACCGACCCCGCCGAGGCCGCGGCCGGTGCGGACTTCACCGTCCTCGCCGTCCCCTCCCAGACGCTGCGCGACAACCTCGCCGCCTGGGCACCCCTGTTGGCGCCCGACACCGTGCTGGTCTCCCTGATGAAGGGCGTCGAACTCGGCACCGCCAAGCGGATGAGCGAGGTCATCGCCGAGGTCGCCAAGGTCGCCGAGGACCGCGTCGCCGTGGTCACCGGGCCCAACCTGGCCAAGGAGATCGCCGGGCGGATGCCGGCCGCCGCCGTCGTGGCCTGCCGCGACGAAGCCGTCGCCCAGCGCCTCCAGGCCGCCTGCCACACCCCGTACTTCCGCCCGTACACCAATACCGACGTCGTCGGCTGTGAACTGGGCGGCGCCGTCAAGAACGTCATCGGGCTCGCCGTCGGCATCGCCGACGGCATGGGGCTTGGCGACAACGCCAAGGGCTCGCTCATCACCCGCGGCCTCGCCGAGACGACCCGGCTCGGCCTCGCCATGGGCGCCGACCCGCTGACGTTCTCCGGTCTCGCGGGCCTCGGCGACCTCGTCGCCACCTGCTCCTCGCCGCTCTCGCGCAACCACACCTTCGGCACCAACCTCGGCAAGGGCATGACCCTCCAGGAGACCATCGCGGTCACCAAGCAGACCGCCGAGGGCGTCAAGTCCTGTGAATCCGTGCTGGATCTGGCGCGTCGGCACGGGGTGGACATGCCCATCACGGAGACCGTCGTCGGCATCGTCCACGAGGGGAAGCCGCCGGTCGTCGCCCTCAAGGAGCTGATGTCGCGCAGCGCCAAGGCCGAGCGGCGCTGACCGCGCCGGGCCCCTGCGGCCGTGGATGCGGCGCTCGGAACGGGTACCCTCAACGCGATATGAGCAGCGAGAACCTCCCCCAGAGCCCTGAGAAGCAGCTCCGCAAGCCGCGGGTGGCCGTAGTGTTCGGCGGCCGCAGTTCGGAACACGGCATCTCGGTCGTGACCGCCGGTGCCGTGCTGCGCGCCATCGACCGTACGAAGTACGACGTGCTGCCCATCGGCATCACCACGGACGGCCGCTGGGCGCTCACCGCCGACGAACCGGAGCGGATGGCGATCAGCGACCGGCGCACCCCCAGCGTCGAGGAGCTCGCCGAGTCCGCCGAGGGCGGTGTGGTCCTGCCGGTGGACCCGGCCAACCGCGAAGTGGTCTACAGCGAGCCGGGCTCGGTGCCCAAGGTGCTCGGCGAGGTCGATGTCGTCTTCCCGATGCTGCACGGCCCCTACGGCGAGGACGGCACCCTCCAGGGCCTCCTGGAGCTCTCCGGCATCCCGTACGTCGGCTCGGGCGTGCTCGCCTCCGCCGTCGGCCAGGACAAGGAGTACATGAAGCGCGTCTTCACCTCCTACGGGCTGCCCGTCGGGCCCTACCTGGTGGTCCGCCCCCGCGAGTGGGAGCAGGACGAGAAGGGCGCCCGGCAGCGCATCGCGGACTTCGCCGGTGAGCACGGCTGGCCGCTGTTCATCAAGCCGTCCCGGGCCGGCTCCTCGTTCGGCATCACCAAGGTGGACTCCTTCGAGGGACTGGACGAGGCCATCGCCGAGGCCCGCCGCCACGACCCCAAGTTCCTCGTCGAATCGCTGCTGCGCGGCCGCGAGATCGAGTGCGGGGTCCTGGAGTTCGAGGACGGGCCGCGGGCGAGCGTGCCCGCCGAGATCCCGCCGGTGACCGCCCACGACTTCTACGACTTCGAGGCCAAGTACATCGACTCGGCGGCCGGGATCGTGCCCGCGCCGATCGGCGAGGAGGCCACCGCGGAGGTGCGGCGGCTCGCGGTGGAGGCCTTCGAGGCGGTCTCCTGCGAGGGCCTGGTCCGCGCGGACTTCTTCTTGCAGGACAACGGCGAGTTCGTCATCAACGAGATCAACACGATGCCCGGCTTCACGCCGATCTCGATGTACCCGCGGATGTGGCAGGAGAGCGGCGTCGAGTACGCGGACCTGGTCGACAAGCTGATCCAGGCGGCACTGCGGCGGTCCACGGGGCTGCGCTAGGGCGGGCGCCGCTCAGTTGGGGGCGATCCCTTCGGGGATCGCCTTCTTCACGGCGTCGCCGAACTCGTTCAGGGCCCCGATCTCGCTGCCGTACTTCGCGGCGACCGTCACTTCGACGTAGGCCTCGCGCCGCGCGGTGGTCGCCCGGTAGCCGCCGTCGGCCAGCCGCTCGGGCAGCCAGGTCACACCGGACAGCTCGACGCCGTTCTGGGATTTCTGCGGATCGGACATCGCTGCGGGCATGGGGACCCCGCAGCGCAGTACGATCGCGGGGCCGTCGCCCCAGCCCGCGGTCAGGTCCGACTTGGGGGAAGGGTCGCTCCGGTCGAGCCCGGAGACCTTCGAGGGCAGCAGCTTGTGGAGTGCGGCACACTGCGAGGCGACCTTGGAGGGCGGCGTGGGCACCGTGATCGCCGCGGGCGCTTCGGTGGATGAACAGCCTGCCGTCGCCAAGGACATGGCGACGGCAGACAGGACGAGAAGCGGCCGGCGGCGAGAGAGAGTCACCGGCCCAGGGTATGCGGGGGCTACAGATGGACGACCGGGCAGGTCAGCGTTCTTGTGATGCCGTCCACCTGCTGGACCTTGGCGACCACCATGCGACCGAGTTCGTCGACCGTCTCGGCCTGGGCGCGCACGATCACGTCGTACGGTCCGGTCACGTCTTCGGCCTGGATCACCCCAGCGAGCTTTCCGATGGCCTCGGCGACTGTCGACGCCTTGCCCACCTCGGTCTGAATGAGGATGTACGCCTGTACCACGGAACCTCCAGGGCGGCCACGAGGATCATGTGGGGGAGAGAAAGAGACGCCACGGTACCGCGTCGCCACGCGCGACGGGGAGACCCGCGCGAGCGGCCGCTCACGCCGAGGGGCGAGAGCGGCCATGAAGTTGACGTATGTGTTGACGGTACCCACGCCCGTGACCGCTCGCGACCGCAGGCGCACGGGGCGGAAGGGGTACGAAGATGAGAGGTGGGACACGGTGAAAGGCACTGTGGGCGAGTTGGGGGAGTTCGGGCTCATCAGGGAGCTGACCTCCCGGCTCACCTCCACCCCCGCCGTCCGGCTGGGGCCGGGCGACGACGCCGCGGTCGTGACCGCACCCGACCGCAGGGTGGTCGCCAGCACGGACATCCTCCTGGAGGGGCGCCACTTCCGGCGGGACTGGTCGACGGCGTACGACGTGGGCCGCAAGGCCGCCGCGCAGAACCTGGCCGACATCGCCGCCATGGGGGCGGTGCCGACCGCGGTCCTGCTCGGCCTCGTCGTCCCGGCCGAGCTGCCGGTCACCTGGCCCACCGAGCTGATGGACGGCATCCGCGACGAGTGCCAGGTCGCGGGCGCCGCCGTGGTGGGCGGGGACATCGTGCGGGGGGACACCATCACCGTCGCCATCACCGCACTCGGCGACCTGCGCAACCACGAGCCCGTGACCCGGGCCGGCGCCCAGCCCGGCGACGTCGTCGCGGTGACCGGCTGGCTCGGCTGGTCGGCGGCGGGCTTCGCGGTGCTCTCGCGCGGCTTCCGCTCGCCGCGCGCCTTCGTCGAGGCGCACCGCCGCCCCGAGCCCCCGTACCACGCGGGCCCCGCGGCGGCCGGGCTCGGCGCCACCGCGATGACCGACGTCAGCGACGGCCTGGTCGCCGACCTCGGCCACATCGCCGAGGCCAGCAAGGTCCGCATCGACCTGCGCTCGGGCCTCATCGACATCCCGACGCAGATGAGCGACATCGGCCAGGCCGTGGGCGTGGACCCGCTCCAGTGGGTGCTCACCGGCGGCGAGGACCACGCGATCGTCGCCACCTTCCCGCCGGACGTGAAGCTGCCCGCCCGCTGGAAGGTCATCGGCGAGGTCCTCAACCCGTCCGCGCTGCCCACCGTCACCGTGGACGGCGCGCCCTGGACCAGCAAGGGCGGCTGGGACCACTTCGGGGACGATCCCGCATGATCCCCCGTGTGCTGACCGTCGCCGGGTCCGACTCCGGCGGCGGAGCCGGCATCCAGGCCGACCTCAAGACGATGCTGGCGCTCGGCGTGCACGGCATGAGCGTGATCACCGCCGTCACCGCGCAGAACTCGCTCGGTGTGCGGGGCGCCTGGGAGCTTCCGGCGGAGGCGGTGCGGGCCCAGTACCGGGCCGTCGTCGACGACATCGGCGTACAGGCCGTGAAGACCGGCATGCTGTCCTCGGCCCCCCTCGTCGAGGCCGTCGCCGAACTGCTCGCCGCCACCGACGCCCCCGTGGTGGTCGATCCGGTGGGCGTCTCCAAGCACGGCGACCCGCTGCTGGCGGCCGAGGCCCTCGACTCCGTACGGACGGCCCTGCTCCCCGCGGCGACCGTGGCCACGCCCAACCTCGACGAAGTGGCGCAACTCACGGGCGTCCACGTCCAGGACGAGGACGGGATGCGCCGGGCCGCGGCCGCGATCTTGGAGTTCGGGCCCCGGTGGGCGCTCATCAAGGGCGGCCACTATCCCGGCGACGCCGTGGACCTGCTCACCGACGGCGGCGAGGAGCACTGGCTGCGCTCGCCGCGCCTGGACAACCGGCACACCCACGGCACGGGCTGCACCCTCGCCTCGGCCCTCGCCTGCGGCCTGGCCCGCGGCCTCACGGTCCCGGAGGCGACCAGGGCGGCCAAGGAGTACGTGACCGGCGCCATCGGCGCGGGATTCGCACTCGGGGCGGGCATCGGCCCCGTCGACCACGGCTGGCGCTTCAGATAGCGGGTACGGCAAAAAGCCGGTCCACCGAGGTGGACCGGCTTTTCAAGGCAACCGCAGGGGCTGCGCTACGACAGACGTCGCAATTAGCGCGAGACCTTGCCGGCCTTGATGCACGAGGTGCAGACGTTGAGCCGCTTCGGCGTCCGACCGACCACGGCACGCACACGCTGGATGTTCGGGTTCCAGCGACGAGACGTACGGCGGTGCGAGTGCGAAATGTTGTTGCCGAAGCCCGGCCCCTTGCCGCAGACGTCGCAGTTGGCAGCCACGGGTCACTCCAAAGACTTCAGATGCATTAAATGCACTTACAGTGAAATCCGGCGCACCGGAATCAGAGATCTGAAGTGGCTTGCCGGGGGAATTGGCCCGACTCTCGCCGGGCAACCGAAGCAGCATACAACGGCTGCTCCTGAGATACGAAACTACCACGACCCCGGCCGCCCCCGCCCCGGACCCCGGCCCGCCCCCGGGTCTACCCTGCGCTCAGAGCCTGTGTCTGCACCCCGCCCGGATGCAGCCACGGGCTCTCATCCGCTTCCCGCCCGCAAGGAGGAACACCAGGTGCCGCAGACCCTCGATGCCGTCGCGGTACGCGGCTGGTGTGCGCTGGCGCTCGACGCGCTGGGCCGCGACCGCGAGGCGATCGACGCGATCAACGTGTATCCGGTCGCGGACGGGGACACCGGCACCAACCTCTACCTGACGATGGAGTCCGCGGCGCAGGCCGTCGAGGCGGTGTTCGCCGCCTACCCCGAGCCGCCCGTCTACGACGGCGTCCCGCCCGCCTCCGACGTCGTACGGGCCATGGCGCACGGCGCGCTGATCGGCGCCCGCGGCAACTCCGGCACGATCCTCGCCCAGCTCCTGCGGGGCATGGCCGAGGTCGTCGCGGAGGGCGAGGGGGACCTCGCCGCGGCGCTGCGCCGGGCCGCCTCCGCCGCCTACCTGGCGGTCGCCCACCCCGTGGAGGGCACCGTCCTGTCCGTGGCCACCGCCGCCGCCAAGGCCGCCGAGAACGCGAGCGGCACCCCGGCGGCGGTGGCGCAGGCCGCGTACGCCGGGGCCCGCGACGCCCTGGACGCCACGCCCGCCCAGCTCCCCGCGCTCGGCCGCGCGGGCGTCGTGGACGCGGGCGGCCGGGGCCTGGTGACCGTTCTCGGCGCCCTGGTGCAGGCACTCTCCGGCGAGGCCCCCGTCGTACGCCACGAGGCGCGGGTGCCCGTGCCCGCCGAGGACTGCCCGGCCGAGCCCGCCGCGGCCGGGCCCGCCTTCGAGGTGATCTACCTCCTGGAGGCCGACGACGCGGCCGTGGACCGGCTGCGGGCCCGGCTCGACCGGCTCGGCGACTCCCTCGTCGTGGTCGGCGGCGACGGGCTCTGGAACGTCCATGTGCACGTGGACGACGCGGGCGCCGCCGTGGAGGCCGGTGTCGAGGCGGGCCGCCCCCACCGGATCCGGATCACACACTTCGAGCAGCCGGCCGTGGTCGAACCGCCCCGGGAGCAGGTCCAGCGGGCCGTGGTCGCGGTCGTGCCCGGCGAGGGCCTGGCCGGGCTCTGCGCCGAGGCGGGCGCGACGACCGTGCTGGCCCGGCCCGGCGAGGCCCCGGCCAGCGGGGAGCTCGTCGAGGCGATCCGGCGCGCGCACGCCCGCGAGGTCGTGCTGCTGCCCAACGACGCCGAGCTGCGCCACACGGCCGCGGCCGCCGTGGAACAGGCGCGGGCCGAGGGCATCCGGGTCGCGCTCATCCCGACCCGGGCCGCCGTCCAGGGCATCGCGGCGCTCGCCGTGCACGCCCCCGAGCGGCGCTTCGACGAGGACGTCGTCACCATGACCTCCGCCGCCGGCGCCACCCGCCACGCCGAACTGGCCGTAGCCGAGCGGCAGTCGTGGACGATGGCCGGGGTCTGCCAGGCCGGGGACGTCCTCGGCCTCATCGACGGCGACGTCGTGGTCATCGGCCAGAACCTCGCCGACACCGCCCGCACCGTCCTCGACCGGATGCTGGCGGCGGGCGGCGAACTGGTCACCCTCGTCCTGTCCGCCGACGCCCCGCAGGAGCTGGCGGCCCAGCTCGAATCGCACGTCAGCAAGGCCCACCTGGCGGTCGACACGGTGGTGTACGAGGGCGGCCACCAGGGGGTTCCGCTGCTGATCGGCGTCGAGTAGCGCCTGCCCGCACGGCCCTGCGGGAGGCCTCGCGTCGCCGGTGTGACCAGCGGTTGTCCACAGGCTTTGGCGGGCTGTCAGTCCGGTGGTGTGCAATGGATCGCGTGCCTGCGCTCGAAGAACCACTGAAGAAGCTGCTCGGCGGACCCACCGCGAAGGTGATGGCCGAGCACCTCGGCCTGCACACGGTCGGCGACCTCCTGCACCACTACCCGCGGCGGTACGAGGAGCGCGGCCAGCTCACCAAGCTGGCCGAGCTGCCCCTGGACGAGGACGTCACGGTCGTCGCCCAGGTCGCCGACGCCCGGGTGCGCACCTTCAACGGAGGGCGCGGCCAGCGCCTGGAGATCACCATCACCGACGGCAGCGGCCGCCTCCAGCTGGTGTTCTTCGGGCGGGGCATCCACAAGCCGCACAAGGAGCTGCTGCCCGGCAGCCGCGCCATGTTCGCGGGCAAGGTGTCGATGTTCAACCGGCGCATGCAGCTCGCCCACCCCACCTACGCGAAACTCGGCGCGGACCCGGCCGACGGGGATGACGGGGTGGACATCGCCTCGTGGGCGGGCGCCCTGATCCCGATCTATCCGGCCTGCAAGGGCCTGGAGTCCTGGAAGATCGCCAAGGCGGTCGACGCGGTGCTGCCCAGCGCCCAGGAGGCCGTCGACCCGCTCCCCGAGACGCTGCGCGCGGGCCGCGGCTTCGTCCCGCTGCCCGAGGCCCTCCTCAAGGTCCACCGGCCGCACAGCAAGGCCGACATCGAGGACGCGCGCCGGCGCCTGAAGTGGGACGAGGCCTTCGTCCTCCAGGTGGCGCTCGCCCGCCGACGGCACGCGGACGGCCAACTCCCGGCCGTGGCACGGCGACCCGCGCCAGGCGGCCTGCTCGACGCCTTCGACGCCAAGCTGCCCTTCACCCTCACCGAGGGCCAGGAGAAGGTCTCCAAGGAAATCTTCGACGACCTGGCGACCGAGCATCCGATGCACCGCCTGCTCCAGGGAGAGGTCGGCTCGGGCAAGACCATGGTCGCGCTGCGCGCCATGCTCGCCGTGGTCGACTCGGGCGGCCAGGCGGCGATGCTCGCGCCCACCGAGGTCCTGGCCCAGCAGCACCACCGATCCATCACCGAGATGATGGGCGAGCTCGCCGAGGGCGGCATGCTGGGCGGCTCCGACCTCGGCACCAAGGTCGTGCTGCTCACCGGCTCCATGGGGATGCCCGCCCGGCGCCAGGCCCTGCTCGACCTGGTCACCGGCGAGGCCGGCATCGTCATCGGCACCCACGCCCTGATCGAGGACAAGGTGCAGTTCCACGACCTGGGCCTGGTGGTGGTGGACGAGCAGCACCGCTTCGGTGTCGAGCAGCGCGACGCCCTGCGCGGCAAGGGCAAACAGCCCCCGCACCTGCTCGTCATGACGGCCACCCCCATTCCGCGCACCGTCGCCATGACCGTCTTCGGCGACCTGGAGACCTCCGTCCTGGACCAGTTGCCCGCCGGGCGCTCGCCCATCGCGAGCCACGTGGTCCCCGCGCAGGACAAGCCGCACTTCCTGGCCCGCGCCTGGGAGCGGGTCCGCGAGGAGGTCGACAAGGGACACCAGGCGTACGTGGTGTGCCCCCGCATCGGCGACGACGAGGAGGAGGCGAAGACCGCCAAGGGCAAGAAGAAGGCGGAGGAGGCCGAGACCGCCGACAAGCGGCCGCCGCTCGCCGTGATCGAGATCGCCGACCAGCTGTCCAAGGGCCCGCTCCAGGGGCTGCGCACCGAGATCCTGCACGGCCGGATGCAGCCGGACGACAAGGACGACGTGATGCGCCGGTTCGGGGCCGGTGAGGTCGACGTGCTGGTCGCCACCACCGTCATCGAGGTCGGGGTGAACGTGCCGAACGCCACCGCGATGGTGATCATGGACGCCGACCGGTTCGGCGTCTCCCAGCTCCACCAGCTGCGCGGCCGCGTCGGCCGGGGCTCGGCGCCCGGCCTGTGCCTGCTCGTCACCGACATGCCCGAGGCGAGCCCGGCCCTGGCCCGGCTCAACGCGGTCGCCTCCACCCTCGACGGCTTCGAGCTCTCCCGCATCGACCTCGAACAGCGCCGCGAGGGCGATGTGCTGGGCCAGGCCCAGTCCGGGGTGCGCTCCTCGCTGCGGATGCTCACCGTCATCGACGACGAGGAGGTCATCGCCGCGGCCCGCGAGGAGGCCGTCACGGTCGTCGCCGCCGACCCCGAGCTCGACGGGCTGCCGGGCCTGCGCACCGCGCTCGACGCCCTGCTGGACAAGGACCGCGAGCAGTACCTCGACAAGGGCTGAAAGACTGGGGGAGCACATCCGGCGCATGAACCCGCATGAACCCGAACCCCTGAACCCCCTGAACACGGACAAGGACTGAGATGACCCGCGTGATCGCCGGCCGGGCCGGTGGACGCCGCCTCGCCGTACCGCCGGGCACCGGCACCCGCCCCACCTCCGACCGGGCGCGCGAGGGCCTCTTCTCCACCTGGGAGGCGCTGCTCGGCACGCTCGACGGCATCCGGATCGCCGATCTGTACGCGGGCTCCGGAGCCGTGGGCCTGGAGGCGCTCTCCCGGGGCGCCGCCCACGCCCTGCTCGTCGAGGCCGACGCCCGGGCCGCCCGTACCGTCCGCGACAACGTGGCCGCGCTGAAGCTTCCTGGCGCCGAGGTGCGCACCGGCAAAGCGGAGCAGATCGTGACAGGCCCGGCGCCCGCCGATCCGTACGACGTGGTCTTCCTGGACCCGCCGTACGCCGTCACCGATGACGATCTTCGGGAGATCCTGCTCACACTCCGCCGCGGGGGCTGGCTCGCCGAGGACTGCCTCGTCACCGTGGAGCGCAGCACCAGAGGCGGGGAATTCGGCTGGCCCGAAGGATTCGAAGCGCTGCGGGCCCGTCGTTACGGCGAGGGCACGCTTTGGTACGGTCGCGCCGCCTCCACGTGCGAAAACGCACCGAGAGACACCCCATGACCGGACCGGAGAGCGAGGGACATCAGTTGCGCCGCGCCGTCTGTCCGGGGTCCTTTGACCCCATCACCAACGGACACCTCGACATCATCGCCCGCGCCTCCCGGCTGTACGACGTCGTACACGTCGCGGTGATGATCAACCAGTCGAAGCAGGGCCTGTTCACCATCGAGGAGCGGATCGAGATGATCCGCGAGGTGACCGCCGACCTCGGCAACGTGGAGGTCGAGTCCTTCCACGGCCTGCTCGTCGACTTCTGCAAGCAGCGGGACATCCCCGCGATCGTCAAGGGCCTCCGGGCCGTCAGCGACTTCGACTACGAGTTGCAGATGGCCCAGATGAACAACGGGCTCTCGGGCGTCGAGACGCTGTTCGTGCCGACCAATCCGACGTACAGCTTCCTGTCGTCCTCGCTGGTCAAGGAGGTCGCGACCTGGGGCGGAGACGTCTCCCACCTGCTGCCGGCCACCGTCCACGAGGCGCTGGTCGCCCGGCTCGCCGAGAAGTGATCCGGCGGACGGGGCCCGAGTCGTGAGCTGACAGTTCGTCACCCGGTGTCGGGCGGGCGCCGACTGGCCTTACAGTCGTCCCGTCCGTCTCCAATCCGTTAGAAGAGTGGCGATCACCGGTGGACGTGCAGAAGAAGCTCGACGAGATCGTCGAGGTGGTCGGCAGCGCCCGGTCCATGCCCATGTCGGCCTCGTGCGTGGTCAACCGCGCCGACCTCCTGGCCCTGCTGGAAGAGGTGCGCCAGGCCCTGCCCGGCTCGCTCGCCCAGGCCCAGGAGCTGATCGGCGGCCGTGAACAGCTGGTCGAGCAGGCCCGCCAGGAGGCCGAGCGGATCATCGAGTCCGCGCACGCCCAACGCGGCACCCTGATCTCCGACACCGCCGTCGCCCGCCAGTCCCAGGACGAGGCGGACCGGATCCTGGAGGAGGCCCGCAGGGAGGCCGAGGAGATCCGGGCCGAGGCCGACGACTACGTCGACTCCAAGCTCGCCAACTTCGAGGTCGTCCTCACCAAGACCATCGGCTCCGTGGACCGGGGCCGCGAGAAGCTGCTCGGCCGCGGCCCCGGCCTCGACGAGCAGGGCAACACCGACGAGGACGCCCCCGAGTACAGCGCGGACCCGCAGACGCTGATCCACCGGGCCGACGAGTACGTCGACGCCAAGCTGGGCGCTTTCGAGGCGGTGCTCGCCAAGACCCTCGAAGCCGTCGGCCGCGGCCGACGCAAGCTGCACGGCCACACCGCCTCCGACGAACTCGGCGCGCACATGGCCGCCCAGGACGCCGCGGGCGGCCTGCACCAGCACACCAGCGACGCCGACTACCTGGCCGGCCTCGCCGAGCTGGCCGACCCGGACCCGGCCGCGGCCCACGCCGCCGCCCACACCCCGGCCGAGCCGCACATCCCCGCCCAGCAGCAGCCCCAGGCGTACGACCCGTACGGCTACCAGCAGCCGCAGCAGGACCCCTACGCCTACCAGCACCCCCAGCAGCAGGAGCAGTACGCGCAGTACGGATACGGCCAGCAGGACCCGTACGCCTACGATCCGAACCAGCAGCAGTACGCGGGCGCGGCCGACGCCGGGCACTACGGCGTGCCGCCGCAGCACCAGCCCCAGCAGCAGCCCGCGCTCGACGAGACCAGCCTCTTCGACACCAGCATGATCAACCTGGATCAGCTGCGCGCCTATGAACAGGGGCACGGGCAGAACCGCTCGTAGCGGCCGGGACCGGAGCGGAGCGGGACCGGATTGGGCCTATGGCGGCCGGTCCAGTATCCTGGCTGTTCGGTCGCGCGTACGTCCGCGATCCAAGCTGCCCGATTCGCTCCGCGAAGCCGGTGGCAGCCACTCCACGACCTCGAAAGCAGGAAGAGCCCTGAGCACGCGCCTCGACCACCGCAATCCCCTCGTGTTCGACACACACGAGCTGGGACGGCGTCCCGGTGCGCTCCAGCGGCTCTCCCGCACCGTGGAGGCCCCGAAGGAACTCGGGATCCCCGAGGTCATCCACGTGCCTGAGGGCAGGCCCGTGGACATCGAGCTCCGCCTGGAGTCGGTCATGGAAGGGGTGCTTGTCACAGGCACCGCCCGTGCATCGGCCGAGGGGGAGTGCGTAAGGTGTCTGGAGCCGCTTCAGCAGGACGTTGAAGTGGACTTCCAGGAAATGTTCTCGTACCCCGACACCGACGACCGGGGCCGCCGCAAGGCAGCCGCGGACGACGATGCCGAGGACGACGAGGACATGATCCCGCTCGAGGACGGCATGTTCGACCTCGAGCCCTTGCTGCGTGACGCGGTAGTGCTCGCACTGCCGATGCAGCCGGTGTGCCGGGAGGACTGCCCCGGGCTGTGTTCCGAATGCGGAGCGAGCCTGGCGGACGACCCGGACCACCACCATGACGCCGTCGACATCCGTTGGGCGGCATTGCAGGGACTCGCCGGGACCATCCAGGACGGCGAGAAGGACAACATGAGCGGCACTGCGTCTGACGTGCAGGATGCCGCCGAGAAGCAGGAGAAGTAGCCGTGGCTGTTCCGAAGCGGAAGATGTCGCGCAGCAACACGCGCCACCGCCGGTCGCAGTGGAAGGCTGCGGTCCCCACCCTGGTTGCGTGCGAGCGCTGCCATGAGCCGAAGCTCCAGCACATCGCGTGCCCGAGCTGCGGCACCTACAACAAGCGCCAGGTCCTCGAGGTCTGAGCGGCTGGTGAGAGGCCCGATGTCTGAGTCCAACGCCAAAAAGGCGGACAACAACACGGCCTCGTCCCACACGCTTCTGGAAGGGCGGCTCGGGTATCAGCTCGAGTCCGCCCTTCTGGTGCGTGCGCTCACCCACCGTTCGTACGCGTACGAGAACGGCGGTCTGCCGACCAATGAGCGGCTCGAGTTCCTCGGGGACTCGGTGCTCGGTCTGGTCGTCACCGACACGCTGTACCGCACCCACCCCGACCTTCCGGAAGGCCAACTGGCCAAGCTCCGGGCCGCGGTGGTCAACTCTCGTGCGCTGGCGGAGGTGGGCCGAGGGCTCGAACTCGGCTCCTTCATCCGGCTCGGCCGGGGCGAAGAGGGCACGGGCGGCCGGGACAAGGCATCCATCCTCGCCGACACCCTTGAAGCGGTGATCGGTGCGGTCTATCTCGACCAGGGTCTTGAGGCGGCGTCCGCGCTCGTCCACAAGCTGTTCGACCCCCTGATCGAGAAGTCCTCGAACCTCGGGGCCGGCCTGGACTGGAAGACCAGTCTCCAGGAGCTGACGGCGGCCGAAGGGCTCGGCGTTCCCGAGTACCTGGTCTCCGAAACCGGGCCCGACCACGAGAAGACCTTTACTGCTGCCGCCCGCGTCGGTGGTGTCTCGTACGGCACCGGCACCGGCCGCAGCAAGAAGGAAGCGGAGCAGCAGGCCGCGGAGTCGGCATGGCGGGCCATCCGGGCCGCCGCCGACGAGCGGGCCAAGGCAGCGGCGGAAGCTCCCGTCGCCGCCCCGGCCGATGGCGGGTCGCCGACCCCCGCCGCCGGCGGTTCGGCGGCCTGAGGGCCCCCTTCCTTCGAGCCCCCGTCCCGCGCACTGAGGTGCCGGGCCGGGGGTTTTCGCATGTCCGACCGCCCTCGGGCCGCCCGTCCCGGGCCCGCTGCGAGCGGCCGAGGGGCACGCGGTAATCTGCCGCCATGCCTGAGCTGCCCGAAGTCGAAGTGGTACGGCGTGGACTCGAGCGCTGGGTGGCCGGGCGCGTCGTGGCGGACGTCGAGGTGCTGCATCCCCGCGCCGTACGCCGTCACCTCGCCGGGGGCGAGGACTTCGCGGCCCGGCTCAAGGGGCACCGGATCGGGGTCGCCCGGCGGCGCGGAAAGTACCTGTGGCTGCCGCTCGCGGACACGGACGCCTCCGTGCTCGGACACCTCGGCATGAGCGGACAGCTGCTGGTGCAGCCCGAGAACGCCCCGGACGAGAAACACCTGCGGATCCGGGTGCGCTTCCAGGACCAGGCGGGCACCGAGCTGCGCTTCGTGGACCAGCGGACCTTCGGCGGCCTCTCGCTGCACGACAACACTCCCGACGGGCTCCCCGACGCCATCGCGCACATCGCCCGGGACCCGCTGGACCCCGAGTTCGACGACGAGGCCTTCTTCGTGGCGCTCCGCCTCAAGCGCACCACGGTCAAACGCGCACTGCTCGATCAATCGCTCATCAGCGGGGTCGGCAACATCTACGCCGACGAGGCGCTCTGGCGTTCCCGGCTGCACTACGACCGCCCCACCGCGACCCTCAACCGCCCCAAGGCGGCCGAACTCCTGGGCCACGCGCGGGACGTGATGAACGCGGCGCTCGCCGTCGGCGGCACCAGCTTCGACAGCCTCTACGTCAACGTCAACGGCGAGTCCGGCTACTTCGACCGCTCCCTCGACGCGTACGGCCGCGAGGGCGAGCCGTGCCGGCGCTGTGGAACGGCGATGCGCAGGCGCGCCTGGATGAACCGATCCAGCTACTTCTGCCCCAAGTGTCAGAGGGCCCCGCGCGCCGCGTCGTAGTCCTGCTGCGCGGCGAGCACCGACGGCATCCGGTCCTCCACGAAGTGGATGAGGGAGAGCAGCCGATCGGCCACCTCGTGCCCGAGCGGGGTCAGTTCGTAGTCGACCCGCGGCGGGTTGGTGGGCTGCGCCTCGCGGTGCACGAGGCCGTCCCGCTCCAGCGCGTGCAGCGTCTGGGAGAGCATCTTCTCGCTCACGCCGTCGACCCGGCGCCGCAGCTCGTTGAAGCGCAGGCTGCTCTCGCGCAGCGCGCCCAGGGTGAGGCTGCCCCAGCGTCCCGTGACGTTCTCCAGCGTGCGCCGGGAGGGGCAGGACCTGGAGAACACGTCGAACGCCAGGTCCGTGCCGTCGCAGGGCCCCGCGGGGGCGGCGGTGGTGATCTCGTCCATGCAGACAGGCTACTCCTCCGCAGCGCACACGCATGGGTTGCGCTAACCAAAAGTTAGTGCTTACCTATGTGCAGTACCGCAGCGGGCAGTCGCCGCGGAACCGGCCGTCGGCCGTCGCACCCGTTTGTCGCTCTTCTGACGTTCTGAGGGGATCCCCCGCCGTGACCACTCCTGTTGTCTCGATCGCCTACCACTCCGGGTACGGCCACACCTCCGTGCTCGCCGAAGCCGTCCGCGCCGGCGCCGTCGAGGCCGGAGCCACCGTCCACGTCATCGCCGTGGACGCCATCACCGAGGCCGAGTGGGAGCTGCTCGACGCCTCGGACGCCGTCGTCTTCGGCTCGCCCACCTACATGGGCACGGCCTCCGGCGCCTTCCACCAGTTCGCCGAGGCCACCTCCAAGCGCTGGTTCACCGACGCCTGGCAGGACAAGCTCGCCGCGGGCTTCACCAACTCCGGCTCCAAGAGCGGCGACAAGGGCCACACCCTGCAGTACTTCCAGACGCTGGCCGCCCAGCACGGCATGCACTGGGTGAACCTCGGCCTCAAGCCGGGCTGGAACGCGAGCACGGCCTCCGAGGACGACCTCAACCGGCTCGGCTTCTTCTCCGGCGCCGCCGCCCAGACCCACACCGACCAGGGGCCCGAGGGCGTCCACAAGGCCGACGTGGCGACCGCCGAGCGCCTCGGCCGCCGCGTCGCCGAGACCACCCGCGTCTTCCTCGCGGGCCGGGCAGCGCTCAGCGCCTGATCGATCGACCGGGGCGGACCGGAGTTCCCGGCGATTTCCCGCGGCGATCTTCTTCCGCACCCACGAAAGGGCCCCCGCCGTTCGCAACGGCGGGGGCCCTTTCCTGCGCGGAGGAGCGCAGACGAACCCATTGCGTACACGCAATTACGCATGAGCGATTGCCCGTACGGAATGTACGGACGCGTGTTTGATCAGAAGCCGAAGTCCTGGGTCCACCAGGGGCCGCCGGGGCCGAAGTGCACGCCGACGCCCAGCGACTTGTACGCGCAGTTCAGGATGTTCGCGCGGTGGCCCGGGCTGTTCATCCAGGCGTCCATCACGGCCTTGGCGTCGGCCTGGCCGCGCGCGATGTTCTCGCCGCCGAGGCCCTGGATGCCGGCCTGCGCGGCCCGGTCCCACGGCGTCCTGCCGTCCGGGTCGGTGTGGTCGAAGAAGCCGCGGGCCGCCATGTCGTCGCTGAACGCGGTCGCGAGCGAGGCGAGCGCCGGATCGGCCTTCACCGGGGTGCAACCGGCCATCGCCCGCTGCTGGTTGACCAGGGACATCACGGTGGCCGCGGCCGAGACCTCGGCGGAGGGCATCTGGACGCGCTGCGAGGGGACCCGGCTCGACGGGGTGTCCGACGGGGCGGCCGACTTCGGCGGGGCCGGGACCTGGACCTCTGCGGGCTTCTTCCGCGGGGCGGGCGCCGAGGCGGGGGCCGACGGCGTGGCCGAGGCGCTGGGGGAGGGGGCGGTGGACGGCGCGTGCGCCGCCTTGGCCGTCTCGGCGGGGGTCGGCGCCGCGCTGCTGGGCTTCTCCGACTCGCCGCCCTGCGCCTGCACGTTGGGCGTGCCGCTCGCGTGGAGCTGACCGCCCGCCATGGTGTCGCCGCTCACCTTGTACGTACCGCCACCGGGCAGCAGGCCCGAGGCGACGGCCACGGCGCCCACGGCCACCGCGGCGGAGACGCCGAGCAGCCCGGTGCGCACGGGCACGCTCCCCCGCTTCCTGCGGCGGGATCCGCCCGGGGACCGGCCGTCCTGACCCGCCGCGACGTCTGCGGGCGCGGGGTCGGCGGCGGAGCGACGATGGCGTCCCATCTGTGCCTTCCTCAATGCCGTGGGCAATGCCTGGTCGCATTGCCGAGGGGGCCATGATCGACCCGAAATGATCAAATGCGCACTAACCCATACGGGTGAGGCTCATTTCGTCGCGACTGTACGCCATGACGCATGGGGGCGAAGTGCTGCGTGAGCAATTGGCCGGTTAGCGTGCACCTATGAACGAAGATGCGCACGAAGTTGTTCGACTCACGGCCTGGGTGCGCGGGCGAGTGCAGCAAGTCGGCTTCCGCTGGTTCACCAGGGCAAATGCTCTGGAGATCGGCGGCCTCAGCGGGTTCGCGCTCAATCTGGACGACGGACGCGTCCAGGTCGTCGCCGAGGGGCCACGTGAGAATTGCCACCGTTTGCTGGAGTGGCTCCGCTCCGACGACACACCGGGCCGCGTCGACGGTGTGACCGAGATCTGGGACACACCGCGCGGCGGCTACGACACCTTCGCCATCCGCTGAGCCCCGCCGCGCCGACCCGGGACGGCCCGCCGCGGTGACACCCCGCGTCCGGCTCGCAACCACGCGCTGACCTCGAACGATCTGCCTGTTGCCATCTCGCGCGCGGCGTGCAAGGCTGCGGCAGTAAGGATGATCTCCACGCCCCCAGGGCTCCGAGGAGAGGCAGCGCCGCGCGTTCCGCGGCCGCGGGCCCCCGGATTGCCGGTGGATACGGGGCGTGATCGTGTTGACCGTCAAACTTTTTGGTGAGACTCTGGAAGCCCCGCGCACCTTAGCTGTTTGGCATGAAGAACCGCAGTCAAAGTCCAAGCACCGCGGGTGCGATTCCCTCACGACCCACACCGCTTCGGTCGGTCACTCAGTGTGGAGGACCATCCATCATGGCAAAGGCGCTTCTCGGTTACGTCGGCGGTTCCGACCCGCGACTCCTCGCCGAGATGCGACGGCTCCAGCAGCGCGTCCAGGACCTCGAGTCCGAGCTCAACCGGATTCAGTCCGAGAACGACGTGCTGTCCGCTGCCGCCGCTTCGCACCGCGGAGATTCGCTGCTCGAAGGCATCGACATCGACGTCCCGCAGGCGGAGCCCGCCCTCACCTGATCCTCGGGGTGAGAGAGGCTTCCGTTCCTCTCGTCGAGATCGAGAGATCCGCAAGACCTGCAATGCATTGCAAGGGACGCTTCGGCGTCCCTTCTTTCTTTCTTCCGGGCCGACCCGCTCGGTCCGCCTTTCCCTTACGGTCTGATGTGCCCTGCACCTTCCTGGGCGAAACCGAGAGCGAAAGGTAGAGTCCGGCGGCGTGCACCTCAAGGCCCTCACTCTGCGCGGATTCAAATCCTTCGCCTCCGCGACCACGCTGAAGTTCGAGCCGGGCATCACCTGTGTGGTGGGCCCCAACGGCTCCGGCAAGTCCAATGTCGTGGACGCGCTGAGCTGGGTGATGGGTGAGCAGGGCGCCAAGTCGCTGCGCGGCGGAAAGATGGAGGACGTCATCTTCGCCGGGACCACCGGCCGCCCGCCGCTGGGCCGTGCCGAAGTCTCCCTCACCATCGACAATTCCGACGGCGCGCTGCCCATCGAATACGCCGAAGTCACCATCACGCGGATCATGTTCCGCAACGGCGGCAGCGAATACCAGATCAACGGGGACACCTGCCGGCTGCTCGACATCCAGGAACTGCTCTCCGACTCCGGCATCGGCCGCGAGATGCACGTCATCGTCGGGCAGGGCCAGCTCGACTCGGTGCTGCACGCCGACCCGATGGGGCGGCGCGCGTTCATCGAGGAGGCCGCTGGCGTCCTCAAGCACCGCAAGCGCAAGGAGAAGGCGCTGCGGAAGCTGGACGCGATGAAGGCCAACCTCGCCCGCGTCCAGGACCTCACCGACGAGCTGCGGCGCCAGCTCAAGCCGCTCGGCCGACAGGCCGCCGTCGCCCGCCGCGCCGCCGTCATCCAGGCCGACCTGCGCGACGCCCGGCTCCGGCTGCTCGCCGACGATCTCGTACGGATGCGGGAGGCGCTCAGCGCCGAGATCGCCGACGAGGCCGAGCTGCTGCGCCGCAAGGAGAGCGCGGCGGCCGACCTCAGGGCGGCGCTGGCCCGCGAGGCCCAACTGGAGGAGCAGGTGCGGCAGTTGTCGCCCCGGCTCCAGCGCGCCCAGCAGACCTGGTACGAGCTGTCCCAGCTGGCCGAGCGGGTGCGCGGCACGATCTCGCTCGCCGACGCCCGGGTCAAGAGCGCGAGGGCGCAGCCCCCCGAGGAGCGGCGCGGGCGCGACCCGGAGGACATGGAGCGCGAGGCCGCCCGGATCCGCGAACAGGAGGCCGAGCTGGAGGCGGCCCTCGAAGCGGCCGAGCACGCCCTGGAGGACACCGCCGCCCACCGCGCCGAACTCGAACGGCAACTCGCCGTCGAGGAACGGCGTTTGAAGGACGTGGCCCGCGCCATCGCCGACCGGCGCGAGGGCCTGGCGCGGCTGCACGGGCAGGTCAACGCGGCGCGGAGCAGGGCGGGTTCCGCGCAGGCCGAGATCGACCGGCTCGCCGCCGCGCGCGACGAGGCGGGGGAGCGGGCGGCCCTGGCGCAGGAGGAGTACGAACAGCTCAAGGCCGAGGTGGACGGCCTGGAGGCGGACGACACCGAGCTCGCCGAGGCCCACGACGCGGCCAAGCGGGAGCTCGCCGCGGCCGAGGCCGCGCTCGGCGCCGCCCGCGAGGAGGCCACCGCCGCCGAGCGGAAACGTGCCGCCGTCTCCGCCCGGCACGACGCGCTCGCGCTCGGCCTGCGGCGCAAGGACGGCACGGGCGCGCTGCTCGGCGCCCGCGACGCGCTCAGTGGTCTGCTCGGGCCGGCCGCCGAACTGCTCACCGTGGTCCCGGGGTACGAGGTGCCCGTGGCCGCGGCCCTCGGCGCCGCCGCCGACGCCGTCGCGGTGAGCGGCCCCTCGGCGGCCGCCGAGGCCATCCGGATGCTGCGCAAGCAGGACGCCGGCCGCGCCGCGCTGCTCCTCAACGGCGCCCCCGAGGCCCCCGAGGACGGGAACGCGCGGACCGGGCGCGGGGACGGCCCGCCCCGCGCCGCCGACCTGGTCCGCGGGCCCGCCGAACTGCTGCCCGCGGTACGGCGACTGCTGCGCGACGTCGTGGTGGTCGCCACCCTGGAGGACGCCGAGGACCTCGTCTACGCGCGGCCCGCGCTGACCGCGGTCACCGCCGAGGGCGATGTGCTCGGCGCCCACTTCGCGCACGGCGGATCGGCCGGGGCGCCCAGCCTCCTGGAGGTCCAGGCCTCCGTCGACGAGGCCGCCGCCGAGCTCGCCGACCTCGGCGTACGGTGTGCGGAGCTGGCCCGGGCGCAGCAGGAGGCGAGCGGGCGCCGGGCCGAACTGGCGCTGACGGTCGAGGAGTTGGGGGAGCGGCGGCGGGCCGCCGAGAAGGCCCGGTCCTCCGTGGCCCAGCAGCTCGGCCGGCTCGCCGGGCAGGCGCGCGGGGCGGCAGGGGAGGCCGAGCGGACCGCGGCCGCGGCCGCCCGCGCCCAGGAGGCCCTGGAGAAGGCGACCGAGGAGGCGGAGGAGCTGGCCGAGCGGCTGCTCGTCGCCGAGGAGACGCCGGTCGAGGAGGAGCCCGACACCTCGGTGCGCGACCGGCTCGCGGCGGACGGCGCCAACGCCCGCCAGACCGAGATGGAGGCCCGCCTCCAGGCCCGTACCCACGAGGAGCGGGTCAAGGCGCTCGCCGGGCGGGCCGAGGCGCTGGACCGCGGGGCCCGGGCCGAACGCGAGGCGCGGGCCCGGGCCGAGCAGCGCCGCGCCCGGCTGCGGCACGAGGCGGCCGTCGCCGAGGCCGTCGCCTCGGGCGCCCGCACGCTGCTCGCCCACGTCGAGGTGTCGCTGGTGCGGGCCGAGCGGGAGCGGGCCGGGGCCGAGGCCGCCAAGTCCGAGCGCGAGCAGGAGCTGACCGCGGCGCGCGGCGCCGGGCGGGACCTCAAGGCGGAACTCGACAAACTCACGGATTCAGTTCACCGCGGCGAGGTACTAGGAGCTGAGAAGCGGCTGCGGATCGAGCAGCTGGAGACCAGGGCGCTGGAGGAGCTGGGAGTCGAGCCGGCGGGGCTCGTGGCGGAGTACGGCCCCGACCAGCCGGTGGCTCCCTCGCCGCCCGCCGAGGGAGAGGAGCTGCCGGATGACCCGGACCATCCGCGCAACCAGCCGGTCCGCTACGTGCGGGCCGAGCAGGAGAAGAGGCTCAAGGCAGCCGAACGGGCGTATCAGCAGCTGGGAAAGGTCAACCCGCTCGCCCTGGAGGAGTTCGCCGCGCTGGAGGAGCGTCACCAGTTCCTCTCCGAGCAGCTGGAGGACCTCAAGAAGACCCGGGCCGACCTCCTTCAAGTCGTGAAGGAGGTGGACGAGCGGGTGGAGCAGGTCTTCACCGAGGCCTACCGCGACACGGCCAGGGAGTTCGAGGGGGTGTTCTCGCGGCTCTTCCCGGGCGGCGAGGGGCGGCTGATCCTGACCGACCCCGGCAACATGCTCGCCACCGGGGTCGACGTGGAGGCGCGTCCGCCGGGCAAGAAGGTCAAACGGCTCTCGCTGCTCTCGGGCGGTGAGCGCTCGCTGACGGCGGTGGCGCTGCTGGTCTCCATCTTCAAGGCCAGGCCCAGCCCGTTCTACGTGATGGACGAGGTCGAGGCCGCCCTCGACGACACCAACCTCCAGCGGCTGATCCGGATCATGCAGGAGCTCCAGGAGTCCTCGCAGCTGATCGTGATCACGCACCAGAAGCGGACCATGGAGGTCGCCGACGCGCTGTACGGCGTCTCGATGCAGGGCGACGGCGTGTCCAAGGTCATCAGCCAGCGGCTGCGCTGAACCAGGCGGCCACGACGGGGGGCGGCGGCCTCGGCCACTGACCCCCGCCTCTTCAAGTATTGAACACTGGGTGGCGAGCCGAGGCGGCAAGTTCACAAGCGAACAGGTATTGACTTCGAAACTTGAAGGCATAGTCTCTGCAACGTTGCTTTTACCTTCAAGTGGTGGGTGGCAGGAAGTTGTGCACCACTGGGAGGAGTCCCCTCACGCCCGACGACGCTGCCGGGCGGCCTCAGGAGTACACGTGACCAGTACCGCGCAGGCGCAGGCGTCCGGAGGCGGCCACACCGCCCCGGACCACCTCGGCCATGTCATCTTCATCACGGCGGCGGCCGCGATGGGCGGCTTCCTCTTCGGCTACGACAGTTCCGTGATCAACGGCGCCGTAGAGGCGATCCGCGACCGGTACTCCATCGGCTCGGGGACGCTCGCCCAGGTCATCGCCATCGCCCTGATCGGCTGCGCGATCGGTGCCGCCACCGCGGGCCGGATCGCCGACCGCATCGGCCGCATCCGCTGCATGCAGATCGCGGCCGTCCTCTTCACCATCAGCGCCATCGGCTCCGCACTGCCCTTCGCGCTCTGGGACCTCGCCTTCTGGCGGATCATCGGCGGCTTCGCCATCGGCATGGCCTCGGTCATCGGCCCGGCCTACATCGCCGAGGTCGCCCCGCCCGCCTACCGCGGCCGGCTCGGCTCCTTCCAGCAGGCCGCGATCGTCATCGGCATCGCGATCTCCCAGCTCGTCAACTGGGGCATCCTCAACGCCGCGGGCGGCGAGCAGCGCGGCAAGATCATCGGGCTCGAGGCCTGGCAGGTCATGCTCGGCGTGATGGTCATCCCCGCCCTCCTGTACGGCCTGCTCTCCTTCGCCATCCCCGAGTCGCCCCGCTTCCTGATCTCGGTCGGCCGCGAGGCCGCCGCCAAGAAGGTCCTCGCCGACGTCGAGGGCAAGGACGTCGACCTCGACGCCCGCGTCGCCGAGATCGAGCACGCCATGCGCTCCGAACACAAGTCGACCTTCAAGGACCTGCTCGGCTCCAAGTGGGGCTTCCTGCCCATCGTCTGGGTCGGCATCGGCCTCTCGGTCTTCCAGCAGCTCGTCGGCATCAACGTCGCGTTCTACTACTCCTCGACGCTGTGGCAGTCCGTCGGCATCGACCCGTCGAGCTCGTTCTTCTACTCGTTCACCACGTCGATCATCAACATCATCGGCACCGTGATCGCGATGGTCCTGGTCGACCGGATCGGCCGCAAGCCGCTCGCCCTGACCGGCTCCATCGGCATGGCGGTCGCGCTCGCCGTCGAGGCCTGGGCCTTCTCCGCCCACCTCGTCGACGGCAAGCTCCCCAACACCCAGGGCGTCGTGGCCCTGATCGCCGCCCACGTCTTCGTGCTCTTCTTCGCCCTGTCCTGGGGCGTGGTCGTGTGGGTCTTCCTCGGCGAGATGTTCCCGAACAGGATCCGCGCCGCCGCCCTCGGTGTCGCCGCGGCCGCCCAGTGGATCGCCAACTGGGCCATCACGGCCAGCTTCCCGAGCCTGTCGGACTGGAACCTGTCGGGCACGTACATCATCTACGCGGTCTTCGCCGCGCTCTCGATCCCCTTCGTGCTCAAGTACGTCAAGGAGACCAAGGGCAAGGCGTTGGAGGAGATGGGCTAAACCCCGCTGCCCCGCTCCTCGCACTCAACCGCCCCGGCTCGCCGAGCCGGGGCGGTTCGGTGTGCTTCTCCCCGTTGGGGCCTAAAGGGCGGGCAGTACCCGCTCGCAGAACAGGTGCAGGCTGCGCCAGCCCTCGTCCACCGGCATGCCGCCGCACAGCGGGTGCAGGACGAGGCTGTCGGCGGCCAGGGCCGCGCACTCCTCGGGCGTCACGATCCGGTAGACGCCCTCCGCACGCAGTTCCGCCACCGAGCCGGCCGACGACTTCACCGCCGAGCGGATGTCCTTGGACTGCCAGGAGGCGTACGTCCGCGCCTCGTGCAGGAAGTGCTCGCCGTACTCGGCCCAGGTGCGGTCCGGGTCCTCGCTGACGTGCAGCAGCGGGGTCCGCTCCGCGGGCATCATGCAGAAGCCCTCGGTGCCGTACGCGGCGAGCCTCCCGGTGTAGTACGCCTCCAGCTCCGGCAGGTGCGCGCTCGGGAAGAACGGCAGGCCGAACCGGGCCGCCCGGTCGGCGGCCGCCCGCGAGGAGCCGCCGACGAGCAGCATCGGACGCGGCTCGGTGAACGGACGCGGCGTGACCCGGACCCGGCGCCCGCGGAAGGTGAACTCCTCGCCCGTCCACGCCTTGAGGAGGGTGTCCAGCAGCTCGTCCTGGAGCCGCCCGCGCCGGCCCCACTCGACCCCCTGCCGCTCGTACTCGGCGGGCCGGTACCCGATCCCCGAGACGGTCACCAGGCGGCCGCCGCTGACCAGGTCGAGCACCGCGATGTCCTCCGCGAGCCGCAGCGGGTCGTACAGCGGGCCGATGATCGCGGAGACGGTGACCGCGATGCGGCGGGTGGCGCCGAAGACCGCCCCCGCGAAGGCGAAGGGGGACGGCAGCCAGTTGTTGTCCGCGCCGTGGTGCTCCTCGGTCTGGACGGTGTCGACGCCCCGGTCGTCGGCGTACGCCGCCATCTCCAGGGCCGCCCGGTATCGGGCCGACAGTGACGGCCGGGTGGCGTCCGGGTCCACCAGGTTCATGCGTACGACCGTGAACGGCATGGCAAAGTCCCCCTCCACCGGGCGGGTTCCGAGGAACCCCGGGCGAAGGGGGACGGTAGCTGACGATGCGTCAGACGGCCAGGGTCTCGGCGGACTCGGCGCCGGCGGACTCGGACGGCTCCGCGGCCACCACGGCGGGCTTGGGCAGCGCCACGTACAGCAGTCCGGAGATCACGATGGTGGCGACCCAGCCCAGGCCGTACTCGCCGACCGGGTTGTTGGCGGACAGCGGGCCGGTGAACCAGTCGGACTTGGTGAACATCAGGCCGCCGACCAGGCCGACGGCCCACGCGGCGACGGCGGCGGGGGAGAAGCCGCCCTTGTACCAGTAGGCGCTGGTGCGGGTCGTGTCGAGCAGCGCCTTGGCGTTGTACTCGGTGCGCCGCAGCATGTCCGCGCCGAACACGCCGACCCAGGCCGAGAACGCGACGGCGAGCAGCGAGAGGAAGGCGATGAACGAGCCCATGAAACTGGTGGCGACCAGCATCAGGATGCCGCCGAAGACCAGCGAGATCACCGCGTTGACGGAGACCGCCCAGTGCCGCGGGATCTTGAAGCCGAGCGTCTGCGCGGTGAAGCCCGCCGAGTACATCGACATCGAGTTGATCAGCAGCATGCCGACCAGCGCGATCAGTAGGTAGGGCACCGCGATCCACATCGGCAGGATCTCGCCGAGGAAGGACACCGGGTCGGCGGCGGAGGCCAGGTCCGGCGTGGAGACCGCCATGACGGCACCCATCAGGACCATCGGGAGCACCACGATGCCGGCGCCGCCGATGGAGTTGCCCACGATCGCCTTCGCGGAGGCGGTGCGAGGCAGGTAGCGGGCGAAGTCGGGGGCGGACGGGATCCAGCTGACACCGCCGGCGGCGATCATGCCGGTGCCCGCGACCATCAGCGAGGTCTTGCCGGCCGGCTGGTGGAAGACCGCGGACCAGTGGGTGTTCATGACGAGGTAGACGAGCACCAGGACCGAGAACGCGCCGAAGAGGAACGTCGCGTACTTGTTGCACTTCTGCACGACGTGGATGCCGAGGCCCGAGATGGCGAAGGTGATGACCACGAAGACGGCGAGCGTGACGATGATCAGGAACGTGTTGCTCTTGATCCCGAAGAGGATGTCGAGGACGGTCAGCACCGCATAGGCGCCGGTCACCGCGTTGATCGTCTCCCAGCCCCAGCGCGCCACCCAGATCAGCGAACCGGGCAGCAGGTTGCCGCGCTGGCCGAACACCGCGCGCGAGAGCGCCATGCCGGGGGCGCCGCCGCGCTTGCCCGCGATCCCGATGAGCCCGACCAGGCCGTACGAGAGGACGGGCGCGGCCACGGCGACCACGATCGCCTGCCAGAAGTTGAGCTTGTACGCGACGACGAGGCTGGCGCCCATCGTGAGCAGCAGCACGCTGATGTTCGCGGCGACCCAGGTGGGGAAGAGCTCGCGGGTTCTCGCGGTGCGCTCCGCGTCCGGCACGGGCTCAAGGCCGCGTGTCTCCAGGGCGCTCTGCGGTTCGTCGGGGGTGCCAGTGTTCATGGGGGTGGAGTTCCGTGCCTCTCGCTCGGCTCGACGCTGAGCCGGTGGGGGTAGTCGAAGGGGACTCTACGCGCGTTGATGCGCCCACCTCTATCGTACTTTAATCTGACACCCGCCCCATAATTCCCTTCCGTACTCGGAGGAAGGTACAAACTGGGCCCTCGTGGGCCCGTACCCGATACTGGGGGAGTTATGGAATTCGTCATCCTTGCTGTAGTCATCGCCCTGGTCGCGGTCGGCTTGATCAGCGGGCTCGTGGTCAGCAGCCGCAAGAAGAAGCAGCTGCCGCCCACCGCGCCGCCGAGCACGCCGACCATCACAGCCCCGCCCGCCGAGCCTCAGGTCGGTGAGGACGCCGCGGAGACGGCGGAGGAGCCGCGCCGCACCATCGAGGAGGTCGGGCTCCCCGAGGCGCCCGCCACCCCGGTCGTCGTCGAGGAGCCGGCCGCCCCCGAGGTCCCGGCGATCGAGGTCCCCGAGCCGACCGCCGGACGGCTGGTCCGGCTGCGGGCCCGCCTCGCCCGCTCGCAGAACTCCCTCGGCAAGGGGCTGCTCACCCTGCTCTCCCGCGAGCACCTCGACGAGGACACCTGGGAGGAGATCGAGGACACCCTGCTGACCGCCGACGTCGGCGTCGCACCCACCCAGGAGCTGGTCGACCGGCTCCGCGAACGCGTCAAGGTGCTCGGCACCCGCACCCCGGAGGACCTGCGCACGCTGCTGCGCGAGGAGCTCCTCACCCTGCTCGGCACCGACTTCGACCGCGAGGTCAAGACGGAGGGCGGCGAGACGGTCCCCGGCGTCGTGATGGTCGTCGGCGTCAACGGCACCGGCAAGACCACCACCACCGGCAAGCTCGCCCGCGTCCTGGTCGCCGACGGCAAGTCCGTCGTCCTGGGGGCCGCCGACACCTTCCGCGCCGCCGCCGCCGACCAGCTCCAGACCTGGGGCGAGCGCGTCGGCGCCCGCACCGTGCGCGGCCCCGAGGGCGGCGACCCCGCCTCGATCGCCTTCGACGCCGTCAAGGAAGGCATCGCCGAGGGCGCGGACGTCGTGCTCATCGACACCGCGGGCCGCCTGCACACCAAGACCGGGCTCATGGACGAGCTCGGCAAGGTCAAGCGCGTCGTGGAGAAGCACGGCCCGCTGGACGAGGTCCTGCTCGTCCTCGACGCCACGACCGGACAGAACGGCCTGGTCCAGGCCCGGGTGTTCGCCGAGGTCGTCGACATCACCGGCATCGTCCTGACGAAGCTCGACGGCACCGCCAAGGGCGGCATCGTCATCGCCGTCCAGCGCGAACTGGGGGTGCCCGTCAAGCTCGTCGGCCTCGGCGAGGGCGCGGACGACCTGGCCCCCTTCGAGCCGGAGGCGTTCGTCGACGCCCTCATCGGCGACTAGCGGCACCGGCGCACGAACGCCCAGCCCCACCGACAGGTGCGGCTGGGCGTCGTCGTGTCCGGGGGCCCCGGCCCGCCGCGCGGCTACGCGGCCGAGCGGTGGCAGATGTAGGCCAGCGTGCCCAGGAGCAGCCGGGCCTCGGGCGGGCGGGTCGCCGTGTCCAGGGACGGCGGGCGCAGCCAGTGCACCTCGCCCGACGGCGGCGCCGGCACATAGCTGCCGCGCGGCGGGCAGCGCAGGTCAAGGACGGCGTCGTCCCAGCCCATCCGGTAGAGCAGCCGCGGCAGTTCGGCCGAGGCGCCGGGGGCGACGAAGAAGTGGGTGCGGCCGGCCGGCGTGGTCGACACCGGGCCCAGCGGAAGGCCCATCCGTTCCAGCCGCACCAGGGCCCGCCGCCCCGCCGGTGCCGCCACGTCCAGGACGTCGAAGGTCCGCCCGACCGGCAGCAGCACCGCCGCGCCCGGGCACTGCGACCACGCCTTGGTCACCTCGTCCAGCGTCGCGCCCGCCGTGATCTCCGGGGCGAAGGCGAGCGGGTGCGCGCCCGGCGCCGTACAGGACGAACTGCCGCAGGAGCACTCGCCGTTGAGGGCGCGGGCGCCCGGTGCGACGTCCCAGCCCCACAGGCCCGTGTACTCGGCCGCCGCCGTGACCTCGCTCGTGCGGGTGATGCGCGCGGAGCGGCCGCGGCGCCAAGAGCCGGGCCGGGTCTCCTTGATCCCCCGGCTGCCGCCGATCGTGAAGCCCATGCCCCCTCCAACGGGTTTGTCGCGTCGGGGTTACGACGCCAGTGACATAGTCGTGACTATCCGGAGTTTTACCGTCACAATCCGTCTCCGCCAGGTCGGACACGGTCGTGAAAGGGGTGGTGCGTCAGGCTCCGTGCGCCCCGGCTCACTCCGCTCCACCCGACGCTGATCGTCATGTGTCAAGTGAATCGCGCCTGGCGGCAGGGGAGTTCATTCGAAGGGGTGGCGAATGGTGGCGTTTCTGGAATCGCCATGGCCGGACCGGTGATCGTAGGATTACCGTCGGTACACGGACCTTGGGGTATACGCACCCGCGGGTATGCCGGAGGCAAGCCGGTTTCCGGTCCGAGCGGGTGCAACCGCGGGACAGGAGACCCAACTAGCGGCATTCTGATAGGGGTTCGAGCAATCGATGCACAACCGACGCACATGAGGCTTCAGCGGATTGGGGGCGTTCCAGTGGGCGGCAGTGGGGCTAGCGGTACGAGCGCCGGCAAGCGCCCCAACGAGCAGCTGAGTTCGTGGTTTGTACGGAGCGGCTGGTCGAAGGGTGAGCTGGCGCGCCAGGTGAACCGGCGGGCGCGCCAGATGGGCGCGCACCACATCAGCACCGACACCTCCCGGGTGCGGCGCTGGCTCGACGGCGAGATGCCCCGCGAGCCGATTCCCCGGATCCTCTCGGAGCTGTTCTCCGAGCGGTTCGGCAGCGTCGTCGCCGTCGAGGACCTCGGGCTGCGCCAGGCCCACCAGTCGCCGTCGGTGTCCGGCGTCGACCTGCCCTGGGCCGGGCCCCAGACCGTGTCGCTGCTCAGCGAGTTCTCCCGCAGCGACCTGATGCTCGCCCGGCGCGGCTTCCTCGGCACCTCGCTGATGCTGGCCGCGGGCCCCTCCCTCATCGAGCCGATGCAGCGCTGGCTGGTGCCCTCGCTCTCGGGCGAGAGCGGACCCCAGGAGACCGCGGCGACCGCCCGGCGCCCCTCCCGGCTGTCCCGGCCCGAGCTGGAGCTGCTCGAGTCCACCACCGCGATGTTCCGCCAGTGGGACGCCCAGTGCGGCGGCGGCCTGCGCCGCAAGGCCGTGGTCGGCCAGCTGCACGAGGTCACCGACCTGCTCCAGGAGCCGCAGCCCGCGGCCACCTCCAAACGCCTCTTCAGGTGCGCGGCCGAACTCGCCGAGCTTGCGGGCTGGATGAGCTACGACGTGGGCCTCCAGCCCACCGCCCAGAAGTACTTCGTGCTCGCCCTGCACGCCTCGAAAGAGGCGGGCGACAAGCCGCTCGGCTCGTACATCCTGTCCTCCATGAGCCGCCAGATGATCCACCTCGGCCGGCCCGACGACGCCCTGGAACTGATCCACCTCGCCCAGTACGGCAGCCGCGACTGCGCCACCGCCCGCACCCAGGCCATGCTGTATGCGATGGAGGCCCGCGCCTACGCCAACATGGGCCAGCCCAGCAAGACCAAGCGGGCCGTCCGCATGGCCGAGGACACCTTCGGCGACGCCGGTCTCGACGGCGAGCCGGAGCCCGACTGGATCCGCTTCTTCTCCGAGGCGGAGCTCAACGGCGAGAACGCCCACTCCTACCGCGACCTCGCCTACGTGGCCGGCCGCAGCCCCACCTACGCCTCGCTCGCCGAGCCCGTCATGGAGCAGGCCGTCGCCCTGTTCGGCAAGGACGAGGAGCACCAGCGCTCCTACGCCCTCAACCTGATCGGCATGGCCACCGTCCACCTGCTCAAGCGCGAGCCCGAGCAGTCGACCGTCCTTGCCGAGCAGGCCCTGCGGGTCGCCAAACGGGTCCGCTCCGAGCGGGTCAACACCCGGCTGCGCAAGACCGTCGACACCGCCGCCCGCGACTTCTCGGACGTTGCCGAGGTGGTCCAGATGACGGACCTGCTCAGCAGGGAACTGCCCGAGACGGCCGAGGCCGTCTGAACGCACCGCCCCCGCCCGCCCGGGCGACGGCATACAGGACTCCGGCCGCGACACTCACCCCGTTCAGCCCGACTCGGCTCCCCCACGCCAGGTCAAGCGGGTGACGTCGCGGCCGGTCCGGCGTACGCGGACGTACGCGGATGGTAGCCGCCGACCCCTCTCTGATCCGGCAGTTCACTGGCGTGTAACACGCCCGCCCCCTTCGTCACTGCGGCGAAACATCGAGCGGCATCGACGGAAACCGCGCTGGGACAACCTCATGGCGCATAACCGGCCTCCAGCCAGTTCCCGCCCGAGTAACGCCCCCGCACGGGCCGTACCGACGACGAGGAGACGCCGATGCCTCCAGGCATCACGCTCGCAGCTGACGCTCCGCAGCTGTCCAGCGCCAACACCGGGTTCATGCTGATCTGCTCAGCACTGGTGATGATCATGACGCCCGGACTCGCCTTCTTCTACGGAGGCATGGTCCGCGTCAAGAGCACCCTGAACATGCTGATGATGAGCTTCATCAGCCTCGGCATCGTCACCATCCTGTGGGTGCTCTACGGGTTCAGCCTGGCCTTCGGCGAGAGCAACGGCTTCATCGGCTGGTCCAAGGACTACTTCGGGCTCAGCGGCATCGGCCTGGTCCAGCTCTGGCCCGGATACTCCATCCCGATCTACGTCTTCGCCGTCTTCCAGCTGATGTTCGCGGTCATCACGCCCGCGCTCATCAGCGGCGCCCTCGCCGACCGCGTCAAGTTCACCGCCTGGTCGCTGTTCACCGCGCTGTGGGTCACCGTCGTCTACTTCCCGGTCGCGCACTGGGTGTGGGCCTCGGACGGCTGGCTGTTCAAGAAGGGCGTCATCGACTTCGCCGGCGGCACGGCCGTGCACATCAACGCGGGCGCGGCCGCCCTCGGCGTCATCCTGGTCATCGGCAAGCGCGTCGGCTTCAAGAAGGACCCGATGCGCCCGCACAGCCTGCCGCTCGTCATGCTCGGCGCGGGCCTGCTGTGGTTCGGCTGGTTCGGCTTCAACGCGGGCTCCTGGCTCGGCAACGACGACGGCGTGGGCGCCGTCATGTTCGTCAACACCCAGGTCGCCACGGCCGCGGCCATGCTCGCCTGGCTGCTTTACGAGAAGCTCCGCCACGGCTCCTTCACCACCCTGGGCGCCGCGTCCGGCGCCGTGGCGGGCCTCGTCGCCATCACCCCGTCAGGCGGCTGCGTCAGCCCGCTCGGCGCGATCGCGGTCGGCGCGATCGCGGGCGTCCTGTGCGCCATGGCCGTCGGCCTCAAGTACCGCTTCGGGTTCGACGACTCCCTCGACGTCGTCGGCGTCCACATGGTGGGCGGCATCACCGGCTCGCTGCTCGTCGGCCTCTTCGCCACCGGCGGCGTACAGTCCACCGCCAAGGGCCTCTTCTACGGAGGCGGCCTGGACCAGCTCGGCAAGCAGGCCATCGGTGTCGGCGCGGTCCTCGGCTACTCGCTGGTGGTCTCGGCGGTCCTCGCCCTCCTGCTCGACAAGACGATCGGCATGCGGGTCCCCGAGGACGACGAGATCTCCGGCATCGACCAGGTCGAGCACGCCGAGACGGCGTACGACTTCAGCGGCGCGGGCGGCGGCACCGCCTCCCGCACGAGCGTGCCGGTCCCGGCCGAGGCAGCAGCGAACAAGAAGGTGGACGCATGAGGCTCATCACCGCGGTCGTCAAGCCGCACCGGCTCGACGAGATCAAGCAGGCCCTCCAGGCCTTCGGCGTCCACGGCCTGACCGTCACCGAGGCCAGCGGATACGGCCGCCAGCGCGGCCACACCGAGGTCTACCGCGGCGCCGAGTACACCGTCGACCTCGTACCCAAGATCCGCATAGAGGTCCTGGTCGACGACGCCGACGCCGAGGAGCTGATCGACGTCGTCGTGAAGGCGGCCCGCACCGGAAAGATCGGCGACGGCAAGGTGTGGAGCGTGCCGGTCGAGACCGCCGTCCGCGTCCGCACGGGCGAGCGCGGGCCCGACGCACTGTAGGCACGGTCAAGGAGCTGCTGGGTGACGAGCGTTGAAGTGAGTGACGGATCCACCGACGGCGACTCGGAGCCCGGCGGCTACGCGGCGGCCCGGCTGCGCCTTCTCACCGAGAAGGGGCAGGGCGGGCCGCCGCGCCGTGCGGCCCTGTCCGCCCTGACCGACCGCTGGCTGGCGGCGCTGTTCACCGCGGCCGCCCGGGAGGCCGGGGTGAGCGGCGCCTCCCTGGTCGCGGTCGGCGGCTACGGGCGCGGCGAACTCTCCCCGCGCAGCGACCTGGACCTGCTGCTCCTGCACGACGGGCGGGCCGACGCCGGGGCCCTGGCCCTGCTCGCCGACCGGATCTGGTACCCGGTGTGGGACCTCGGTCTCGCCCTGGACCACTCCGTGCGCACCCCCGCCCAGGCCCGCAGGACCGCGGGCGAGGACCTCAAGGTGCAGCTCGGCCTCCTGGACGCCCGCCATGTCGCGGGCGACCTCGCCAAGACGTCCGAGCTGCGCACCGCGGTCCTCGCCGACTGGCGCAACACCGCTCCCCGACGGCTGCCCGAACTCGACGAGCTGTGCCGCGAACGGGCCCAGCGCCAGGGCGAGTTGCAGTACCTGCTCGAAGGCGACCTCAAGGAGGCGCGGGGCGGCCTCCGGGACGCGACCGCCCTGCGCGCGGTCGCCGCGTCCTGGCTCGCCGACGCCCCCCGCGAGGGCCTCGCCGAGGCCCGGCGCCGTCTCCTGGACGTCCGCGACGCGCTGCACCTGTGCACGGGACGCGCCACCGACCGCCTCGCGCTCCAGGAACAGGACGCCGTCGCGGCCGAACTGGAGCTCCTGGACGCCGATGTGATGCTGCGTCAGGTATCGGAGTCGGCCCGCGTCATCTCCTACGCGGGCGACGTCACCTGGCGCGAGGTCGGCCGGGTGCTGCGGGCCCGCTCCGCCCGGCCCCGGCTGAGCAGGCTCTTCGGCGGCCGCACCGGCGCGCCCGAGCGGACCCCGCTCGCCGAGGGCGTCGTCGAACAGGACGGCGAGGTGGTACTCGCGCTGACCGCCCGCCCCGAGAAGGACCCCGTGCTGCCGCTGCGCGCCGCCGCCGCGGCCGCCCAGTCGGGCCTGCCCATCTCCCTGCACGCGGTACGCCGCCTCGCGGCCGTCACCCGGCCGCTGCCCACGCCCTGGCCCGCCGAGGCCCGCGAGCAGTTGGTCACGCTGCTCGGCGCGGGGGAGTCCACCGTCCCCGTCTGGGAGGCCCTCGAAGCGGAAGGCCTCATCACCCGGCTGCTGCCCGACTGGGAGCGGGTGCGCTGCCGGCCGCAGCGCAACGCCGTGCACACCTGGACCGTGGACCGCCACCTCGTGGAGACCGCCGTCCGCGCCGCGCACCTGACCCGCCGGGTGCACCGCCCCGACCTGCTCCTGGTCGCCGCCCTCCTGCACGACATCGGCAAGGGCTGGCCCGGCGACCACTCGGTGGCCGGCGAGACCATCGCCCGCGACGTCGCCGCGCGGATCGGCTTCGACGCCGCCGACGTGGCCGTGATCGCCACCCTCGTACGCCATCACCTGCTGCTCATCGAGACCGCGACCCGGCGCGACCTCGACGACCCGGCGACCGTCCGCGCCGTCGCCGAGGCGGTCGGCTCGACGGGCACCCTGGAACTGCTGCACGCCCTCACCGAGGCCGACGCGCTGGCCACCGGGCCCGCCGCCTGGTCCTCGTGGCGCGGCTCGCTCGTCACCGACCTGGTCGGCCGGGCCTCGGCGGTCCTCGCAGGACAGCCCGTCGACCCCGAACACGCGGCGGTCACCGCCGAACAGGAACGCCTCGCCGTGGAGGCCCACCGCACCGGCGGGCCCGTCCTCGCCCTGCGCACCCGCACCGAGGGCGCCGAGGCGCCCGCGGAGCAGGAGCCCCTCGGGGTGGAGCTGCTCGTCGCCGTCCCCGAGCAGCCGGGCGTGCTCCCGGTGACGGCCGGGGTGCTCGCGCTGCACCGCCTCACCGTGCGCGCCGCCGAGCTGCGGGCGGTCGAACTGCCCGACCCGGTCGGCGGCTGGGTGCTCCTGCTGAACTGGCGGGTGGCCGCGGAGTACGGCTCGCTGCCGCAGGCGGCCCGGCTGCGGGCCGACCTGGTGCGGGCGCTCGAAGGGTCCCTCGACATCGAGGCCCGCCTCGCCGAGCGGGAGGCCGCCTACCCGCGCCGCCGCGGCGTCCAGGCGCCACCGCCCCGCGTGACGGTGGCCCCCTCGGCCTCCCGGCATGCCACCGTCATCGAGGTGCGCGCCCAGGACGCCCCCGGCCTCCTGCACCGCATCGGCCACGCGCTGGAGCGGGCGAAGGTACGGGTGCGGTCCGCTCACGTGTCGACGCTGGGGTCCAACGCCGTGGACGCCTTCTATGTGACGGACGCGAAGGGAGCGGCGCTGACGCCGGACGAAGCGGCGGGCGTGGCCCGGGGACTTCAGGCGGCACTCGCGGCGGGGCCGGGCCCCGAGTAGGGGCAGCCCACCGCAGGCACCCCCGCGCACCCCCACTCGCCGGGATACCCTGGGGGACGTTCGAAGCCCGTGTCTGCATTCCGGCCGGGCGCACGGAGCCTGGCACGCACGCTCGCCGCGTTGCCGAAAGGCCCTGGTAGCTCCGCTACCAGAACCTTCCGGCGCCCTGCGATCGCACGCACCGGACGCCGCGCGCCGATCCGGCCGGGATGCAGACACAGGCACCCACCCGACCGCCCCACGAGCCGAGGACCCGCGACCACCGTGTTCGATACCCTTTCCGACCGCCTGAGTGCGACGTTCAAGAACCTCCGGGGCAAAGGACGCTTGAGCGAGGCGGACATCGACGCCACGGCGCGCGAGATCCGCATCGCGCTCCTGGAGGCCGACGTCGCGCTTCCCGTAGTCCGCGCCTTCATCAAGCAGGTCAAGGAGCGCGCGTCCGGCATCGAGGTCTCCCAGGCCCTCAACCCCGCCCAGCAGGTCATCAAGATCGTCAACGAGGAGCTCATCGGCATCCTCGGCGGCGAGACCCGGCGCCTGAGGTTCGCCAAGACCGCGCCCACCGTGATCATGCTCGCGGGCCTCCAGGGTGCCGGTAAGACCACCCTCGCCGGAAAGCTCGGCAAGTGGCTCAAGGGCCAGGGCCACTCCCCGCTCCTGGTGGCCTGTGACCTCCAGCGCCCCAACGCCGTCAACCAGCTGAGCGTCGTCGCCGAGCGCGCGGGCGTCGCGGTCTACGCGCCGGAGCCGGGCAACGGCGTCGGCGACCCGGTCAAGGTGGCGCAGGACTCCATTGAGTTCGCCCGGTCCAAGCAGTACGACGTGGTCGTGGTCGACACCGCCGGCCGCCTCGGCATCGACCAGGAGCTGATGCAGCAGGCCGCGGACATCCGCGACGCCGTCAGCCCCGACGAGGTCCTCTTCGTCGTCGACGCGATGATCGGCCAGGACGCGGTGAACACCGCCGAGGCCTTCCGCGACGGCGTCGGCTTCGACGGCGTGGTGCTCTCCAAGCTCGACGGCGACGCCCGCGGCGGCGCGGCGCTCTCGATCGCCCACGTCACCGGCAAGCAGATCATGTTCGCCTCCAACGGCGAGAAGCTGGAGGACTTCGACGCCTTCCACCCGGACCGGATGGCGTCCCGCATCCTCGACATGGGTGACCTGCTCACCCTGATCGAGCAGGCGGAGAAGACGTTCAGCCAGGCCGAGGCCGAGAAGATGGCCTCCAAGCTGGCGTCCAGCAAGGGCAAGGACTTCACGCTCGACGACTTCCTGGCCCAGATGGAGCAGGTCCGCAAGATGGGCTCCATCTCCAAGCTGCTCGGCATGCTGCCCGGCATGGGGCAGATCAAGGACCAGATCAACAACATCGACGAGCGGGACGTGGACCGCACCGCGGCCATCATCAAGTCGATGACCCCGGGCGAGCGCCACGACCCGACCATCATCAACGGCTCGCGCCGCGCCCGTATCGCCAAGGGTTCCGGCGTCGAGGTCAGCGCGGTGAAGAACCTGGTCGAGCGGTTCTTCGACGCCCGCAAGATGATGTCCCGGATGGCCCAGGGCGGCGGGATGCCGGGCATGCCGGGGATGCCGGGCATGGGCGGCGGCCCCGGCCGGCAGAAGAAGCAGATCAAGCAGGCCAAGGGCAAGCGCAAGAGCGGCAACCCCATGAAGCGCAAGGCCGAGGAGGCCGCGGCCGCCGAGCGCAAGGCGCAGGGCGGCGCGCTCGGGCTTCCGTCCGCCGAGGAGCAGAAGAACTTCGAGCTGCCCGACGAGTTCAAGAAGTTCATGGGCTGACCGCTCGCGGTCCTGTGCGTGGGGCGCCCTCCGGCCGGTCCGGGGGGCGCCCCTTCGCGTCCGGGCGCCCCGTCGGGCCCGCCCGGAATGCCTACTTCATACCGGTCTCCAATAATGGCGCGTACCGGCCCTGAGGAGAGCACGTGCCCACTTCCGTACCCCCGCGCGACCGCCCCGACCAGCCGTGGCGCTCGGAAGGGGCGCCCCCGCCGCCCGAGCCGAAGAGGAAGATGCCAGGCGGCTGGGGCCGGCTGATCCTCACCGCGCTGATCGTCTACCTGATCACCAACCTGATCCTGTCGTTCTTCAACGACGGCGACGAGCCGACCCTCTCCTACACCGAGTTCAGCAAGCAGGTCACGGCCGGCAACGTCTCGAAGATCTACGCCAAGGGCGACGCCATCCAGGGCCAGCTCAAGAACAAGGCGCCCGTCCCCTCCGGCGAGGGCAGCGGCGACTACACGAAGTTCACCACCCAGCGGCCCACCTTCGCCGACGACGACCTGTGGACCCAGCTGACCAAGCAGAACGTCACCGTCACCGCCGAGCCCGTCGTCGAGCACCGCAGCTTCCTCGCCAATCTGCTGATCTCGCTCGCCCCCATGCTCCTGCTCGTCGTCCTGTGGGTGTTCATCGCCCGCCGCATGAGCGCGGGGCTCGGCGGCGGCGCGGGCGGCATGCTCGGCCGCAAGACCCCGCCCAAACCGGTCGAGATGGGGCCCGACGGCAAGCGCACCACCTTCGAGGACGTAGCCGGCATCGACGAGGTGGAGGGCGAGCTCAACGACGTCGTCGACTTCCTCAAGAACCCCGGCGCCTACCACCGGATGGGCGCGCGGATGCCCGGCGGCGTGCTGCTCGCGGGCCCGCCCGGCACCGGCAAGACGCTGCTCGCCCGGGCCGTCGCGGGGGAGGCCGGGGTGCCCTTCTTCTCGGCCTCCGCCTCCGAGTTCATCGAGATGATCGTGGGCGTGGGCGCCTCACGCGTACGCGAACTCTTCGCCGAGGCCCGCAAGGTGGCCCCCGCGATCGTCTTCATCGACGAGATCGACACCATCGGCCGGGCCCGCGGCGGCGGCTCCGGCATGGGCGGTCACGACGAACGCGAACAGACCCTGAACCAGATCCTCACCGAGATGGACGGCTTCTCCGGCTCCGAGGGCGTCATCGTGCTCGCCGCCACCAACCGGGCCGACGTCCTGGACCCGGCCCTCACCCGGCCCGGCCGCTTCGACCGCATCGTCCACGTGAGCCCGCCCGACCGGGGCGGCCGCGAGGCCATCCTGAGGATCCACACCCGTGAGATCCCGATGGCGCAGAACGTCGACCTGGAGCAGGTCGCCCGCACCACCCCCGGCATGACCGGAGCCGATCTCGCCAACCTCGCCAACGAGGCGGCCCTGCTCGCCGTCAAGCGCCAGCAGCGCGAGGTCACCCAGTCCGACCTCTCCGACGCCCTGGAAAAGGTCCAACTCGGCGCCGAGCGGCCCCTGGTGATGCCGTACGAGGAGCGCCGCCGCACCGCCTACCACGAGAGCGGCCACGCCCTGCTCGGCATGCTCCAGCCCGGCGCCGACCCGGTCCGCAAGGTCACCATCGTGCCGCGCGGCCGGGCCCTGGGCGTCACCCTGTCCACCCCGGACGCCGACAAGTACGCCTACACCGAGGAGTACCTGCGCGGCCGGATCATCGGCGCGCTCGGCGGCATGGCGGCCGAGCAGCTCGTCTTCGACGTGATCACCACCGGCGCCGAGAACGACCTGGAACAGGTCACCAACATCGTGCGCGGCATGGTCGGCCGCTGGGGCATGAGCGAGAAGATCGGCCCGCTGTCCGCGCTGCCGGGCGACGCCCAGCAGGCCTACGGGCTCTCGGCCGCGCCCGGCACCCTGGACGCCATCGCCGTCGAGATGCGCCGCATCGTCGACGAGTGCTACGACCGCGCCCGCCTGCTGCTGAGCGAGAACCGCGACAAGCTGGACGCGCTCGCCGAGGCGCTGCTCGCCAACGAGACGCTGGAGGAGGAGGCGGCCTACCGCGCCGCCGGCATCCCCCGCCCGTCCAAGGCGGGGGCCTGACGGACCGGCCCAACCGCTGGGCAGGCCAAGGGAGTTGTGATCCTCAGGGGGTACGGGCGATCAGATAACGGAAGACATTCGGCATCCACACCGTGCCGTCGCGCCGCACGTGCCCGTGCAGCGCCTCGGTGAGCTCCTTCTCCACCTGCGCCTGGTCGGTCGCGCGGGCGGCCGCGTCGAAGGCGCCCGTCGACATCAGGCCGCGTATCGCACTGTCCAGATCCGCGTAGCCGAACGGGCAGGCCACCCGGCCCGAGCCGTCCGGACGCAGCCCGGCGCGCTGCACCACGTCCTCCAGGTCGTCACGGCAGCTCGGCCGCCAGCGCGGGGCCTCGCTCAGCCGGGAGGCCAGCCGGGTCGCCACCCGCAGCACACCGGAGGTCGCACACCGCTCCGGCGGCCCCCAGCCGACCAGCACCACCGCACTGCCGTGCTCGGCCAGGCCTACGGCTCCTTCCAGGGCGGCCACGAGCCCCTCGGTATCGCCGTCCGCGCAGCCGACCGGCTCGAAAGCGGTGATCAAGTTGTACGGGGGACGGCCCGGCTCCACCGTGTCGGCGGGCCCGCCCGTCACCACGCGGCTCGCGCCCATCCCCGGCGCTCCGTCCCAGCCGGGCTCGGGCACCAGCCGGTCGCGCGCCAGCGCCAGGCGCGCCGCACGCTCGGGGCGGTCGACACCGGTGACCGCCGCCCCGCGCGAGGCCGCGATCAGCAGGGCGAGCCCCGATCCGCAGCCGAGCCCGAGCAGCCGGGTGGCAGGCCCCACGTCGAGCCGTTCGTACGCCGCCTCGATGAGGGGGACCAGCATCCGTTCCTGGATCTCCGCCCAGTCCCGCGCGCGCTCGGACGTGCCCGCCGAAGGGGCGGAGGCCGTGCGGGACTGATGCCGGACGAGCGTTGGTGTCATGGAAAGCGCCCCAATCGCCGAGAGGTCAGCTGTGCCCTGATTGACAGCCCCCCGTGAATGTCCGTACGCACTTCCCCCGTATGCCAGGGAACTCCGCATCCTGCCCCGCGTCCAGAGGGCGGAGCCATCAACCGCGTAAAGCGCGGACCGGGTGCGGCCGGAAGCCGATTCACGCTCCGCGACCCTTGCGCCGTACCATTCGCGCCATGGCAAAGGCACCCGTTCTCACGCCCCAGGCGGAAGACTTTCCCCGCTGGTACCAGGATCTGATCAACAAGGCCGAGCTCGCGGACAACGGTCCCGTGCGCGGCACCATGGTGATCCGGCCGTACGGATACGGCCTGTGGGAGCGGATGCAGCAGGAGATGGATGCCCGCATCAAGGACGCGGGCGCCCAGAACGCCTACTTCCCGCTCTTCATCCCCCAGTCTTACCTGACTCGCGAGGCTGAGCACGTCGAGGGCTTCGCACCCGAGCTCGCGGTGGTCACGCACGGTGGCGGCAAGGAGCTCGAAGAGCCCGTCGTGGTGCGCCCGACCTCCGAGACGATCATCAACGACTACTTCTCGAAGTGGGTCCAGAGCTACCGCGACCTGCCGCTGCTCATCAACCAGTGGGCGAACGTGGTCCGTTGGGAGATGCGCCCGCGGGTCTTCCTCCGTACGAGCGAATTCCTCTGGCAGGAGGGCCACACCGCCCACGCCACCTACGAGGACGCCCGCGACTACGCCGCCCGCATCCACCGGGACGTCTACGCCGACTTCATGATCAACGTGCTCGGCATCGACGTGGTCCTCGGCCGCAAGACCGCCAAGGAGCGCTTCGCCGGAGCCATCAACACCCTCACCCTCGAAGGGATGATGGGCGACGGCAAGGCCCTCCAGCTGGGCACCAGCCACGAGCTCGGCACCAACTTCGCCAAGGCCTTCAACACCCAGTACCTGTCCAAGGACGGCCGGCAGGAACTCGTCTGGCAGACCTCCTGGGGCGTCTCCACCCGCATGGTCGGCGGGCTGATCATGTCGCACGGCGACGACAACGGGCTGCGGGTGCCGCCGCGGCTCGCCGCCGTCCAGGTCGTCGTCATGGCGATCAAGGGCGACGAGGCCGTCACCAAGGTCCGCGAACTCGGCGACCGCCTCAAGGCCGCGGGCCTGCGCGTCCAGGTCGACGACCGCGTGGACACCCCGTTCGGCCGCCGCGCCGTGGACTGGGAGCTCAAGGGCGTACCGGTACGCATCGAGATCGGCCCGCGCGACCTGGAGGGCGGCACCGCGATGCTGGCCCGCCGCATCCCCGGCGGCAAGGAGACCGTGTCCAGCGACGCGGCCGCGCTCGTCGAACTGCTGCCCACCGTCCTCGAAGAGGACCAGGCGCTGCTCCTGAGGCAGTCCCGCGAGCGCCGCGAGTCCCGCACGAGCGACGTCGCCACCCTCGCCGAGGCCGCCGAGGCGGCCGTGGCCGGCGGCTGGGCACGCATCCCGTGGGCCGACCTCGGCCCCGAGGGCGAGGCCAAGCTCGCCGAACAGGCCGTGTCCGTACGGTGTCTGGTCGCCGAGGACGGGTCGGTGCCCGAGGCCGACGACGCACCCGGTACCGTCGCGATCGTGGCCCGCGCCTACTGAGCGGAACCCGGGCCGGAGCGGGTGGCCGACAAGCCACCCCGACTCGGCCGAAACACCTCTTGCGCATCAGACGACAACGACCGTCCCGGCGCGCACAGTTCAGCTACGCGCCGGGGCGTACGCGCCGCTACGTCATACCTTGGTGTGAGCTGTGAGCCTTCTCCGCAGATCAGCGCACCCGCCCTCGTCCGCGCGCATCAATGCCAACTGACGGGTACGAGCAAATTATTTGGGATGCCCCGGAATAGGAACACAGCGGCCCTGCGGCTCGTTGTCACGACGTGAGCACGACACCACCTGTTCTCGCCGCAGAGCTGGCACAGGCGTGGGCCGACATTCAGCGGTACCACTCCGAGCTGCCGGACCTAGCCGCGCCCGAGTCCCTGATCGGAGAGTCGTCGTCCGCCTGTGGCGCCGAGCTCTCCTTCGAGCGACTGCTCCATGAGGCAGTCCACGGCATTGCCGCCGCCCGCGGTGTCCGCGACACCTCCCGCGCCGGCCGCTACCACAACCGGAGATTCCTGGCGATCGCCGAGGAGCTCGGCCTCGACCACCCGGAGGAACCGCACCCCAGCAGCGGCTTCTCCCTGGTCACGCTGAACGCCGAGGCAAGGCGCCGCTACCGGCCCACCATCGAACGGCTGCAGCGCGCACTGAAGGCGCACACCGTCGCCACCGCCGCCGACACCAAGCGCTCCTTCCGCGGACCTGCCGCCCGGCACGGCTCCTCCGGAGGCGGCGTGCGGGTCAAGGCCGTGTGCGACTGCGGGCGCAACGTACGCGTCGTCCCCTCCGTGCTCGCCCAGGCGCCCATCGTCTGCGGCGGCTGCGGCAAGCCGTTCCGCATCCCGGAAGGGGCCGAAGTGGTCGCCGCGGTCGGCTGACCCCGGGTCCGGCCGCCGGCAGGGGCGGCGCGGGCCCGGGGGAGCGGATCCACCGGGGGTGCCCCACGGACCCCCGGCGTGCGCACTCCAGGCGTGTGGCACAATGGCTAGCTGTACTCGACAGCCGCACAGGAACCCTCTCGCCTCCGGCTGACGCGTCCATCGGGCACCCGAGTACCGCAACCCCACGTGGCATCTCATGTGCCCAACCACGTCAAGACCAGGAGACACCACTCCAGTGGCAGTCAAGATCAAGCTCAAGCGCCTCGGCAAGATTCGCCAGCCGCACTACCGCATCGTCGTCGCCGACGCCCGCACTCGCCGTGACGGTCGCGCGATCGAGGAAATCGGTCTGTACCACCCGACGTACAACCCGTCGCGCATCGAGGTCAACGCCGAGCGTGCGCAGTACTGGCTGTCCGTCGGCGCCCAGCCGACCGAGGCCGTCCTCGCCATCCTGAAGCTCACCGGCGACTGGCAGGCGCACAAGGGCCTCCCGGCCCCCGCGCCGCTGCTCCAGCCGGAGACGAAGGAAGACAAGCGCGCTTCCTTCGAGGCCTTCGCCAAGACCCTCGAGGGCGACGAGGCCAAGGGTGAGGCCATCACCCAGAAGGCGAAGAAGACCGAGAAGAAGGCGGACGAGGCCGAGGCCGCCGCCGAGTCGACCGAGGCCTGAGCATGCTCGAGGAGGCTCTCGAGCACCTCGTGAAGGGCATCGTCGACAACCCCGACGACGTGCAGGTCGCCTCGCGCAACCTGCGCCGGGGGCGCGTGCTGGAGGTCCGGGTCCACCCCGACGACCTCGGCAAGGTGATCGGCCGCAACGGCCGCACCGCCCGCGCCCTGCGCACCGTCGTGGGCGCAATCGGCGGACGTGGCATCCGCGTCGACCTCGTCGACGTGGACCAGGTCCGCTGACCAGTTGGGTCGCTTTACCTAGATACGCCGGCTCGGGCCGGGGAGGGCTTCTGGCCCACCCCGGCCCGTAGTCGTATGCAGGGCCATCGAGCTCATCGAGGCCACGGTGGCCATAGTGGTACCAAGGCCCCGGTCGTACCAGACCGGGGCGCCCGGCCCGGAACCCGCGGCCGGGCGAAGGCCGCGGCCGCACCCAGGCCGCAGTTGTCCGAAGGAGAAGCAAGCGTGCAGTTGGTAGTCGCGCGGATCGGCCGCGCCCACGGCATCAAGGGCGAGGTCACCGTCGAGGTGCGCACCGACGAGCCGGAGCTCAGGCTCGGCCCCGGCGCCGTACTCACCACCGACCCGGCATCGGCGGGCCCGCTCACCATCGAGACCGGCCGGGTGCACAGCGGCCGGCTCCTGCTGCGCTTCGAGGGCGTGCGCGACCGCAACGCCGCCGAGGCCCTGCGCAACACCCTCCTCATCGCCGACGTCGACCCGGCCGAACTGCCCGAAGAGCCCGACGAGTACTACGACCACCAGCTCATGGACCTCGACGTGGTGCTCGCCGACGGCACCGAGGTCGGCCGCATCACCGAGATCACCCACCTGCCCTCGCAGGACCTCTTCATCGTGGAGCGGCCCGACGGCACCGAGGTCATGATCCCGTTCGTCGAGCAGATCGTCACCGAGATCGACCTGGAGGCGCAGCGCGCGGTCATCGACCCGCCGCCCGGCCTGATCGACGACCGCGCCGAGATCGCCTCCGCCCGCGACGAAGAGTCCGGCGCAGACACCGAGGGCCACCACTGATGCGGCTCGACGTCGTCACGATCTTCCCCGAGTACCTCGACCCGCTGAACGTCTCCCTGGTCGGCAAGGCCCGGGCCCGCGGGCAGCTCGACGTCCACGTCCACGACCTGCGGGACTGGACCCACGACCGGCACAACACCGTCGACGACACCCCCTACGGCGGCGGCCCCGGCATGGTCATGAAGACCGAGCCCTGGGGCGACTGCCTGGACGAGGCCCTCGCGAACGGCTATGAATCCGGCGCGCACGGCCCCGTCCTGGTCGTGCCCACCCCCAGCGGCCGCCCCTTCACCCAGGAACTCGCCGTCGAACTCTCCGAGCGGCCCTGGCTGATCTTCACGCCCGCCCGCTACGAAGGCATCGACCGCCGCGTCATGGACGAGTACGCGACCCGGCTGCCCGTGTACGAGGTGTCCATCGGCGACTACGTCCTGGCCGGAGGCGAAGCCGCGGTGCTGGTGATCACCGAGGCGGTGGCCCGGCTGCTGCCCGGCGTCCTCGGCAACGCCGAGTCCCACCGCGACGACTCCTTCGCGCCCGGCGCCATGGCCAACCTCCTCGAAGGCCCCGTCTACACCAAGCCCCCCGAGTGGCGCGGCCGCGGCATCCCGGACGTCCTGCTCAGCGGACACCACGGCAAGATCGCCCGCTGGCGCCGGGACGAGGCGTTCAGGCGCACCGCCCTCCACCGGCCCGACCTGATCGAACGCTGCGAGGCCACCGCCTTCGACAAGAAGGACCGCGAAACCCTCTCCATCCTCGGCTGGGCCCCCGAGCCCGGCGGCCGATTTTGGCGCAGGCCCCAGGACGTGGAAGAATAGGCCGCTGCTGTACGCCCGGCCGGCGCCCCTGCCACAGGGGGAACGACGCCCGCCCACCGCGCCCAGCACCCCATTCATCTCGAACGCCGCTGATGACCTGTGGCATCAGTGAGGAAGTAGTCAGTCATGGCAAGCCTGCTCGACTCCGTCAACGCCGCCGCGCTGCGCAGCGACGTCCCGGCCTTCCGCCCGGGTGACACCGTCAACGTCCACGTCCGCGTCATCGAGGGCAACCGCTCCCGTATCCAGCAGTTCAAGGGCGTCGTCATCCGCCGCCAGGGCGCTGGTGTCTCCGAGACCTTCACCGTCCGCAAGGTCTCCTTCTCCGTCGGCGTCGAGCGCACCTTCCCGGTGAACTCCCCGATCTTCGAGAAGATCGAGGTCGTGACCCGCGGTGACGTCCGTCGCGCCAAGCTCTACTACCTCCGTGAGCTGCGCGGCAAGGCCGCCAAGATCAAGGAGAAGCGCGACCGCTGAGCCCCCGGCTCACACGCGCGTACGGGTCCGACGGCGGCCGGATAAGCTCTGGCCCCGATGGACACCGAAGCACAACACACGGAGCGCGACCCTTCCGCCACCCCCGATCCGGGGCCCGCGGAAGCGTCGCGCTCCGCGCGTTTCACCGCCCTGGCCGACCACCTCGAAGGTCCCTGGCGCAAGACCGGAGCGCTCCTCGCGCTCTGCGTCGTCTTCCTGCTGCTGCTCAGCCACTTCGTGGTGCAGCCCTTCCTCATCCCCAGCGGATCCATGGAACCCACCCTCCAGGTCGGCGACCGGGTCCTGGTCGACAAGCTCGCCTACCGCTTCGGCGACACCCCCCGGCGCGGCGACGTCGTCGTCTTCGACGGCCTGGGCTCCTTCGTACGCGAAGGCGACCAGGGGAACCCGCTGGGGCGCGCGGTGCGTTCAGCAGGAGCGGCCCTCGGCCTCACCGAGCCCGTCGAGACCGACTACGTCAAGCGCGTCGTCGGCATCGGCGGGGACCACGTGGTCTGCTGCGACCGGCGGGGGAGGATCCAGGTGAACGGCACGGCCGTCGACGAGCCCTATCTGCACCCCGGAGACAGCCCCTCCCAGGTGGCCTTCGACATCGTCGTGCCCGACGGCACCCTGTGGGTCCTCGGCGACCACCGCTCCCGCTCCAGCGACTCCCGCGACCACCTCGGCGACCCCGGCGGCGGCATGGTGCCCGTCGACCGCGTGATCGGGCGGGCCGACTGGATCGGCTGGCCCTTCGGCCGGTGGACCTCGGTGGGCGGCTCCGGCGCCTTCGCGGGCGTACCGAGCCCGGGCGGGGGACATGGGTAGCCGCGGGCGGCCGCGCACCCCCGCCCCCGACCAGCCGCTGCCCACCGGCACCCGGCCCACGTCCGGCGCCCAGGGACGGCGCGGCCAGAGCGGCCGGGCCGAGCGGCGCAGGCTCGCCCGCAAGGTCAAACGGCGCCGGCGCAGGTCGGCCGTGCGCGAGATCCCGCTCCTGATCGTCGTCGCGCTGCTCATCGCCCTCGTTCTGAAGACGTTCCTCGTCCAGGCCTTCGTGATCCCGTCCGGCTCGATGCAGCAGACCATCACCATCGGCGACCGCGTCCTCGTCGACAAACTCACCCCCTGGTTCGGCTCGGAACCGGAGCGGGGTCAGGTCGTCGTGTTCAAGGACCCCGGCGGCTGGCTCAAGGACGAACCCAAGACGGCCTCCGGCGAGGACCCCGTCGTCGTCAAACAGGTCAAGCAGGGCCTGACCTTCATCGGCCTGCTCCCCTCCGACAACGAGCAGGACCTGATCAAGCGGGTCATCGCGGTCGGCGGCGACACCGTGAAGTGCTGCGACAAGGACGGCAGGATCACCGTCAACGGCCGGCCGCTCGACGAGCCGTACGTCCACCCGGGCAATCCGCCCTCCCTCATCCAATTCGAGGTAAAGGTTCCGCAAGGCCGGATCTTCGTCATGGGCGACCACCGGTCCAACTCCGCGGACTCCCGGTACCACCTCGACGACGGCCATCAGGGGACCGTCCCGGTGAGCGGGGTGGTGGGCCGCGCGGTGGTCGTGGCCTGGCCTTTCGCGCACTGGCGCCGGCTGGAGGTGCCATCCGCGTTCGGCCCCGTCCCCGCCCCGCCCGGCGGCTCGGCCCTCGGTGAGTCGCATAGGGTGTCGTCCCGGGATCCGGCGGCGGAGCCGGACCAAGCGACCCAGCCCCCGACCCCTGCGGAACTCCCGCTCGTTATGGGAGTGGTGGGCCTGAGCCTCGTACGGGCCAGGCGGTGGCACAGAGTGAGGAGTGGATGTGGGGGATTTGGCGGTCGGCGCACGATCCGGACGCGAAGAGCCGGAGGAGCGGCCGGAGAACGAGCTCGCCGATTCCTCCCCGGGATCCGCCGCGGGGCCGAGGCAGGCCTCCGCGGAACCCGCGGACAGCCCCGCGACCGAGCACACCGTGCCCGCGCAGGACAGTGGACCCAGCGACGGCGGCCCCGGCGGCGAAGGCCCCGGTGACGGCGAGGGGCGTGCCCCCAAGAAGCCGCGTTCCTTCTGGAAGGAACTGCCGCTGCTCATCGGCATCGCGCTCGTCCTGGCCCTGCTGATCAAGACGTTCCTGGTGCAGGCCTTCTCGATTCCCTCGGACTCGATGCAGGACACCCTTCAGCGCGGGGACCGGGTGCTCGTCGACAAGCTCACCCCGTGGTTCGGCGCCGAGCCGCAGCGCGGCGAGGTCGTCGTCTTCCACGACCCGGGCGGCTGGCTCGACGGCGAGCCCACCCCGAACCCGAACGCCGCGCAGAAGTTCCTCAGCTTCATCGGCCTGATGCCGTCCGCCGAGGAGAAGGACCTGATCAAGCGGGTCATCGCGGTCGGCGGGGACACCGTGGAGTGCAAGAAGGGCGGCCCGGTCACGGTCAACGGCAAGGCGCTCAAGGAGCCGTACATCTACCCCGGTGACAGCGCCTGCGACGACATGCCGTTCGGCCCGATCAAGGTGCCCTCGGGCCGGATCTGGGTGATGGGCGACCACCGCCAGAACTCGCTGGACTCCCGCTACCACCAGGAACTGACCGGTGGCGGCACGGTCTCCACCGACGAGGTCGTCGGCCGCGCCTTCACCATCGCCTGGCCGCTCAACCGCATCGACTGGCTCGGCGTCCCGGACACCTTCGACCAGCCCGGCCTGAGCGCGATGGGCACGGCGGCGCCCGCCGCCGTCGGCCTCGTCGGGGCGGTGCCGATGGTGCTGTGGCGGCGCCGCAAGCTCCTTCAAGCGCAGGTCAAGGCGGAAAGCCCGGTCGGCAGGGGCTGACCTGCGGGCGTACCGCCGGGTAGGGTGCGGTCCCGGATCGTCGATCTCCGGAGCCCGGGGTGCCTCACGCACGCCGGGCGCTGCCGGAAAGGGAGCGCTGCGATGAGCGGTAACGGACTGGACCACGACGGCCGCGGCCGCAGTCTCGGCAGTGTGCTGTCGGGGCTCGCCGTGGCCGTCGGCTGTGTCCTCTTCCTCGGCGGCTTCGCCTGGGGCGCCGTGCAGTACAAGCCGTACACCGTGCCCACCCAGTCCATGTCGCCGACCGTCAAGGCCGGCGACCACGTGCTCGCCCAGCGCATATCCGCCGGTGACGTCCGGCGCGGTGACGTCGTCGTGTTCTCCGACAAGACCTGGGGCGACATGCCCATGGTCAAGCGGGTGGTCGGCATCGGCGGCGACGTCGTCAAGTGCTGCGGCACGGACGGGAAGCTCACCGTCAACGGCCGGCCCATCGACGAACCGTATCTGCACGGCAAGACCCCCGCCTCGGCCTCGTCCTTCGACGCCAAGGTCCCCCAGGGGCAGGTCTTCCTGCTCGGCGACGACCGCTATGTCTCGATGGACTCCCGCGTCCACCTCGACGACGCCACCAACGGCTCGGTCCCGCTGACCGCCGTGACCGCGCGCGTGGACGCCATCGCCTGGCCCATGGACGGCATGCTGGGGCGCCCCTCGGGCTTCGAGGCCCTGCCCGGTGGCATCTCCCGGCCCGGCCCGCTGAAACTGGTCCTGGGCGCCGTCGTGACCGGCGCCGTGCTGATCCTGCTGGGCGCCGCCTGGGGGCCGATCGCCGCCCTCGCCCGGCGCGGCAGGACCCGCGCCGCCGCGCCCGCCGGGAGGTGAGGCCCGTGACCGAGCCGCGCAAGGTGGCCCGGGTCGTTCTGCTCGACCCGGACGACCGCATCCTGCTCATGCACGGGTACGAGCCCGAAGACCCCGCCGACACCTGGTGGTTCACCCCCGGCGGCGGCCTGGAGGGCGACGAGACCCGGGCCGAGGCGGCCCTGCGCGAACTCGCGGAGGAGACCGGGATCACCGACGTCGAGCTCGGCCCGGTCCTGTGGCAGCGGATCTGCTCGTTCCCCTTCGACGGGCGCCGCTGGGACCAGGACGAGTGGTACTACCTGGCCCGCACCAGCCAGACCGAGACCGCCCCCGGCGGCCTGACGGAGCTGGAGCGGCGCAGTACCTCGGGCCTGAGGTGGTGGACCTCCGCCGAACTGTCGGCGGCGCGTGAGACGGTGTATCCGACCAGGCTCGCCGAGCTGCTGCGCACGCTGCTCGACGAGGGTCCTCCGCACGCGCCGGTGGTCCTGGCCCCGGAAATCGTTTAGGGGCCCAGGGGGCTGACGCACAATAGGGGGACGCACGGCTGAAGGGGAACATGCCATGAGCGCCGAGGACCTCGAAAAGTACGAGACCGAGATGGAGCTGAAGCTCTACCGGGAGTACCGCGACGTCGTCGGTCTGTTCAAATACGTGATCGAGACCGAGCGACGTTTCTACCTCACCAACGACTACGAGATGCAGGTGCACTCGGTCCAGGGCGAGGTGTTCTTCGAGGTGTCGATGGCGGATGCCTGGGTGTGGGACATGTACAGGCCCGCCAGATTCGTCAAGCAGGTACGGGTGCTCACGTTCAAGGACGTGAACATCGAGGAGCTGAACAAGAGCGACCTCGAACTGCCCGGCGGCTGAGCGGTCGGTCGCCGGAGGTCGGACGGCTGAGCGTCAGACGGCTCGGCCTCGGGCGACTGAGCCGCCGCGGGCCGGTCGGCCCTGCCGGGCAGGGGTTGCCTGGACGGCGCGGCGGGCTTCCGGCGAATGAGGGGCGCAACCGGGCCGAGGTGAGGGTGGAGCCGGGTCGGGTCCGGTCGGGTCAGGGATGAGGGGCGGGAGCGAGCCGCGGTGAAGGGCGCGAAACGCCCCCTTCGAGTGGCGGAGTTTTCCACAGCCGAGGCGTTGTCCACCAAGATCCACTCCCGGCGCCCGGATGCGTGACAGTCGGTGCCGGAGGTGGTGCCAACATGAACGCTCGCGGAGCACTCGGAAAGTACGGCGAAGACCTGGCGGTACGGCTGCTCGAAGCAGCCGGAATGACAGTCCTGGAACGCAACTGGCGCTGCGGCAGGACCGGCGAGATCGACATCGTCGCCCGCGACGACACGTCCCCCGGCGGCCCCGCGCTCGTCATCTGCGAGGTCAAGACCCGCAGAGCAGGCGACTACGAACACCCCATGGCCGCCCTCACCTCCGCCAAGGCCGACCGGCTCAAACGCCTAGCCGGCCACTGGCTCGCCGACCACGGAGGACCGCCGCCCGGCGGTGTGCGCATCGACCTCATCGGCGTCGTCCTGCCCCGCAAGGGCGCCCCGCGCGCCGAACACGTGCGAGGGGCGGCCTGACATGGGATTCGCACGCACCTGCTCCGTCGCCCTCGTCGGCGTCGAAGGAGTCGTCGTCGAGGTCCAGGCCGACCTCGAACCCGGCGTCGCCGCCTTCACCCTCGTCGGCCTCCCCGACAAGAGCCTAGCCGAAAGCCGCGACCGCGTACGGGCCGCCGTCGTCAACTCCGGCGACACCTGGCCCCAGAAGAAACTCACCGTCGGACTCAGCCCCGCCTCCGTGCCCAAGAGCGGCAGCGGCTTCGACCTGGCCATCGCCTGCGCGATCCTCGGCGCCGCCGAACGCATCGACCCCCGGGAACTCACCGACCTCGTCATGATCGGAGAACTCGGCCTCGACGGCCGCGTACGCCCCGTACGCGGCATCCTGCCCGCCGTTCTCGCCGCCGCCGAAGCGGGCTACGAACAAGTCGTCGTCCCCGAACAGACCGCCGCCGAAGCCGCCCTCGTCCCCGGCATCTCCGTCCTCGGCGTCCGCAGCCTGCGCCAACTCGTCGCCGTCCTCACCGACGAACCCGTCCCCGAAGAGGAGCCCGCCGAAAAAGGCCGCCCCGACGCCATGCTCGCCGGACTCGTCGTACCGGGCGCCGGAGCCGGCACCGGCCTGACCGCGGGCCCCCGCGACGGCGACCACGACCTCATCGACGTCGCGGGCCAGCACGCCGCCCGCGCCGCCCTCGAAATCGCCGCGGCCGGCGGCCACCACCTGCTCCTCTCCGGCCCACCGGGCGCAGGAAAGACCATGCTCGCCGAACGGCTCCCCAGCATCCTGCCGCCCCTCACCCGCCAGGAATCCCTCGAAGTCACCGCCGTCCACTCGGTCGCCGGAATCCTCCCGCCCGGCGAACCCCTCGTCCGCAGGGCCCCCTACTGCGCCCCGCACCACTCCGCCACCATGCAGTCCCTCGTCGGCGGCGGCAACGGCCTCCCACGCCCCGGCGCCGTCTCCGTCGCCCACCGCGGTGTCCTCTTCCTCGACGAGGCCCCCGAATTCGCCGGCAAAGCCCTCGACGCGCTCCGCCAGCCACTCGAATCAGGGCACGTCGTCATCGCCCGCAGCGCCGGAGTCATCCGCCTGCCCGCCCGCTTCCAGATGATCCTCGCCGCCAACCCCTGCCCCTGCGGCCGCCACACCCTGCACGGAGCGGGCTGCGAATGTCCCGCCTCCATGATCCGCCGCTACCAGGCCAGACTCTCCGGACCCCTCCTCGACCGCGTCGACCTCCGCGTCGAAGTCGAACCCGTACGCCGCGAAGACCTCCTCGGCGGAGGCGGCCGAGGCGAACCCAGCGCCATCGTCGCCGCACGCGTCCTCGCCGCCCGCGAACGCACCGCCGCACGCCTGCGCGACACCCCCTGGAACAACAACAGCGAAGTCCCCGGACACGAACTGCGCACCCGCTGGCTCACCGCCCCCGGCGCCCTCACCGGAGCCGAACGCGACATGGAACGCGGCCTGCTCACCGCCCGCGGACTCGACCGCGTCCTGCGCGTCGCCTGGACCATCGCCGACCTCGCCGGAGACGACCGCCCCGACGCCGGCCACGTCGCCCTCGCCCTCGAACTGCGCACCGGCATCTCCCGAGGCGCCCCCATGCCCACCGGGAGCACCCCATGAACACCCCGCAGACCAGCGCCGAACGCCTCGCCAGAGCCGCCCTCACCCGCGTCATCGAACCCGGCGACGAACGCGGCGGCCGCTGGCTGCGCACCTACGGCGCCGTCGACCTCATGCGCCGCCTCACCCACCCCCAAGGCCCCGAGGACGACCTGCCCGGCGCCAGCACCGCACGGCTCGACAGCCACCGCCGCCGCGCCGCCCTGGCCGACCCCCACCAGGACCTCGCGACCGCCACCGCCGCGGGAGCCAGATTCCTCATCCCCGGCGACGAGGAATGGCCACGTCAACTCGACGACCTCGCCGACGCCCGCCCCGTCGGCCTGTGGGTGCGGGGCCACAGCGACCTGCGGATATGGGCACTGCGCTCCGTCGCCGTCGTCGGCGCCCGGGCCTGCACACCGTACGGAGCCCACATGGGCGCCGTGCTCGGCTCGGGCCTCGCCGAGAAAGGGTGGGTCGTCGTGTCCGGCGCGGCCGCCGGCATCGACGGAGCCGTCCACCGCGGCACCCTCGCCGCCGGCGGCGCCACCATCGCCGTCCTCGCCTGCGGCGTCGACGTCGTCTACCCGCGCGGGCACGCCGAGTTGATCGGACGCATCGCCGAACAAGGCCTCCTCGTGGGCGAATTGCCACCCGGAGACCACCCGACCCCCAGTCGGTTCATCCTGCGCAACCGCGTCATCGCCGCCCTCACCCGGGGAACCGTCGTCGTCGAAGCCGAATACCGCAGCGGCTCACTCGTCACCGCCCGCGCCGCACAGAAACTCGGCCGCTTCACCATGGGCGTCCCCGGCCCCGCCACCAGCGGCCTCTCGGCCGGCGTCCACGAACTGCTGCGCGGCGAAGCCGTGCTGGTCACCGACGCCGCGGAGATCGTCGAACTCGTCGGAGACATGGGAGAACTCGCACCCGCCCGCCGCGGACCCGTCCTGCCCCGCGACCTCCTGGCCCCCGCCACCGCCCGCGTCCTGGAAGCCCTCCCCGCGCGCGGCACCGTCGCGGCCCGCGATCTCGCCCGCCAAGCCGGAACCAGCACCGACGAAACACTCGGCCGCCTCTACGAACTCCACTCCCTCGGTTTCGTCGAACGCGTCGGTGACAGCTGGAAGTTGACGACCGACGCTCTCCGCGCGGCGGGAGCGCGGCGAGGCGGTGCTTGACCTCGGGCATTCGGGTGACAAGGTGAGCAGCGATGTCCACCGCGGGCCGCACGACAGCGCTTTCGGGGCCGACGCGCGGCGCGACGGCCCCCACCTGCGGCTGCGCCACACCCGACGCCGACGACCGCGCCCGGCCACCAGGCCTTCGCACACCGCGACAGTCCAGTCACGCTACGCTCACGAGGACCCCCGACCGGACACAGCTTCCCGCTCACGACACAGCAGAACGGCTCAAGGCAACGCATGCCCCAGCACACCTCCGGGTCTGATCGCACGGCGGCGCCCCCGGCTGCCCGCGGCAGCGGCACCGTGCGGCCACCGGCGCCCTCGTCCGTCGACGAGCTGTGGCGGTCGTACAAGGCCACCGGCGACGAGCGGCTGCGCGAGCAGTTGATCCTGCACTACTCGCCCCTGGTGAAGTACGTCGCGGGACGCGTGAGCGTGGGCCTGCCGCCCAACGTCGAGCAGGCCGACTTCGTCTCCTCCGGAGTCTTCGGGCTCATCGACGCCATCGAGAAGTTCGACATCGAGCGGGCCATCAAGTTCGAGACGTACGCCATCACCCGGATCCGCGGCGCGATGATCGACGAACTCCGCGCCCTCGACTGGATCCCGCGCTCCGTGCGCCAGAAGGCCCGCGCCGTCGAACGCGCCTACGCGACCCTCGAAGCCCAGCTCAGACGCACCCCCTCGGAGGCCGAGGTCGCCTCCGAGATGGGCATCGCCGTCGAGGAACTGCACGCCGTCTTCAGCCAGTTGTCGCTCGCCAACGTCGTCGCCCTCGAAGAACTGCTGCACGTCGGAGGCGAGAGCGGCGACCGGCTCAGCCTCATGGACACCCTTGAGGACACCTCCGCCGACGACCCCGTCGAAGTCGCCGAGGACCGCGAGCTGCGCCGGCTCCTCGCCCGCGCCATCAACACGCTCCCCGAACGCGAGAAGACCGTGGTCACGCTCTACTACTACGAAGGCCTCACCCTCGCCGAGATCGGCAACGTGCTCGGCGTTACCGAGAGCAGAGTGAGCCAGATCCACACCAAGTCGGTCCTCCAGCTGCGAGCCAAACTGGCCGACGTCGGGCGGTGAGGGCCCCCGGCGAATCGTCCCTGCGGAGCTCCCCGGCGGGCCGGTCGTAAAGTGGAGCAGTGCCCAGGATCCGAGCGGCCTCCGTGGCCGAGCACCGCACCATGCAGCGCGACGCCCTCCTTGACGCCGCACGCTCCCTGCTGTCCGAAGGCGGGACGGAAGCCCTGACCTTCCCCGCCCTGGCCGAGCGCACCGGCCTCGCCCGCTCGTCCGTGTACGAGTACTTCCGCTCCCGCGCCGCGGTCGTCGAGGAACTCTGCGCCGTCGACTTCCCGCTCTGGGCCGCCGAGATCGAGGGCGCCATGCAGCGGGCCGAAACCCCCGAGGCCAAGGTCGAGGCGTACGTACGCCACCAGCTCGGCCTCGTCGGCGACCAGCGCCACCGCGCCGTCGTCGCCATCTCCGCCAGCGAACTCGACGCCGGCGCCCGAGAGAAGATCCGGGCCGCCCACGGCGGCCTCATCGCCATGATCGTCGAAGCCCTCGCCGACCTGGACCACGACCAGCCGCGCCTGGCCGCCGTCCTCCTCCAGGGCATCGTCGACGCGGCGGTCCGCCGCATCGAGCAGGGCCCCCCGGAGTCCTCCACGGCGATCGCCGACGCCGCGGTGGCCATGGCGCTGCGAGGCGTACGAGGCTGAACCTTCAGGGGGGCTCCCCCCACCCCCCTCCCCCCCTCCCCCCACCCCGCCCCCACGCCTCCCACCCCCACGCCCCCCTCACCCCCCAGGTTCTGTCACCCCCGCCACCGGTAGTAGCCGTGAGGGTGTGGCGCGGTGCAGGAGGAGTAGGGGGTTGAGGTAGATGTCGCCTCTGAGCAGGCCCCAGTGCAGGCAGCCGTCCGGGCAGTGGGACGGGGTGCTGTCGGTGGTGGCGACGATTTGGCCCGCGGTCACCTCGGTGCCCCGGGTGACCAGGGGGCGTACTGGTTCGTACGTCGTTCTCAGGGGTGGGGACGCGGGGCCCGGCAGGGTGATGGTGAGGACTCCTTGTCCGGCGACCTGGCCGGCGAAGGTGACCCGGCCGGTGGCGGCGGCGCGGACGGGGGTGCCCGGCGGTGCGGCGAGGTCGATGCCACGGTGGCCGGGGCCGTAGGGCGTGGCGGGCGGCGCCCAGGGGTGGACGACGGTGGGCGGGAGGACCGGCCAGGCGGCCGCGGCGGCGAGGGCGATCAGGAGTGCTCGGTACATGGGATCAGGGTCCCGGGGTGGGGCGGGGCGGGGGGATCTTGACGGGAAGCTGTGGAGTACTCGCTGGTTGTGGACAGCGCCGTCACCCGGCACTGTGCGGGTCCCGTACACTTCTTGTGGCGATCCGGGTGACCGGATCGACTTCGCACGCCCCGCCGGCGGTCTCACCACCATCGCCGGCCGCGCCTCTCGGTCCTTACCCGGTCAGGGTTCAGGGCACGGCGCACCGGGGCGTCAGGCGCGGCAGCCGACCGGCGGCCGCGATAACCGAGTACCTCAAGGAGTACGGCCATGGCCGTCGTCACGATGCGGGAGCTGCTGGAGAGCGGCGTCCACTTCGGTCACCAGACCCGTCGTTGGAACCCGAAGATGAAGCGCTTCATCTTCACGGAGCGCAACGGCATCTACATCATCGACCTGCTCCAGTCGCTGTCGTACATCGACCGCGCCTACGAGTTCGTCAAGGAGACCGTCGCGCACGGCGGCTCCATCATGTTCGTCGGCACCAAGAAGCAGGCGCAGGAAGCGATCGCCGAGCAGGCGACGCGCGTGGGCATGCCCTACGTCAACCAGCGCTGGCTCGGCGGCATGCTGACCAACTTCTCCACCGTCTACAAGCGTCTGCAGCGCCTCAAGGAGCTCGAGCAGATCGACTTCGAGGACGTCGCGGCGTCGGGTCTCACCAAGAAGGAGCTCCTGGTCCTCTCGCGCGAGAAGGCCAAGCTGGAGAAGACCCTCGGTGGTATCCGCGAGATGTCGAAGGTTCCCAGCGCCGTCTGGATCGTCGACACCAAGAAGGAGCACATCGCCGTCGGTGAGGCGCGCAAGCTCCACATCCCGGTCGTGGCGATCCTCGACACGAACTGCGACCCCGACGAGGTCGACTACAAGATCCCGGGCAACGACGACGCGATCCGTTCCGTCACCCTGCTCACCCGCGTGATCGCCGATGCTGTCGCCGAGGGCCTCATCGCCCGCTCCGGCGCTGCCACCGGCGACTCGAAGCCGGGCGAGAAGGCGGCCGGCGAGCCGCTCGCCGAGTGGGAGCGCGACCTGCTCGAGGGTGAGAAGAAGGCTGACGACGCCGAGGCGGAGAAGCCGGCCGAGGCTGCTGCCGAGGCTCCCGTCGCCGAGGCCCCCGCTGCCGAGGCCGAGGCTCCGGCCGCGGACGCCGAGCAGGCCTGACCCTCCCCAGGGACCCAAGAGGTTCGGTAGTTGACGGCGGGGGCCACAAGCCCCCGCCGTCGACCCGTAGCCCCGCAGATCTTCGTAGATCTCATCGACTCCGAGAGAGAAACACAGACTCATGGCGAACTACACCGCCGCTGACGTCAAGAAGCTCCGTGAGCTCACCGGCGCCGGCATGATGGACTGCAAGAAGGCCCTGGACGAGGCCGACGGCAACGTCGACAAGGCCGTCGAGGCGCTGCGCATCAAGGGCCAGAAGGGCGTCGCCAAGCGCGAGGGCCGTTCTGCCGAGAACGGTGCCGTCGTCTCCCTCATCTCCGAGGACAAGACCTCCGGCGTCCTGGTCGAGCTGAAGTGCGAGACGGACTTCGTCGCCAAGGGTGACAAGTTCCAGGCCGTCGCCGCCAAGCTGGCCGAGCACGTCGCCGCCACCTCCCCGGCCGACATCGCCGCGCTGCTCGCCTCCGAGATCGAGGCCGGCAAGACCGTTCAGGCGTTCGTCGACGAGGCCAACGCCAACCTCGGCGAGAAGATCGTCCTGGACCGCTTCGCGCAGTTCACGGGCGGCTACGTGGCCGCGTACATGCACCGCACCATGCCTGACCTGCCGCCGCAGATCGGTGTCCTCGTCGAGTTCGACAAGGAGAACGCCGAGGTCGCCAAGGGTGTCGCGCAGCACATCGCCGCCTTCGCGCCGAAGTACCTCACCCGTGAGGACGTTCCGGCCGAGGTCGTCGAGACCGAGCGTCGCGTCGCCGAGGAGACCACCCGCGCCGAGGGCAAGCCCGAGGCCGCGCTCCCGAAGATCGTCGAGGGTCGCGTCAACGGCTTCTTCAAGGACGCCACGCTGCTCGGCCAGCCGTACGCGCTGGACAACAAGAAGTCCGTCGAGCAGGTGCTGAAGGAGGCCGGTGTCACCCTGAAGCGCTTCTCGCGCATCAAGGTCGGCATCTGAGTCTGTTCAGCGTTCGACACTAGACCCCGCTAGGGTCTGAGGCAGTCGTCGGCCGCGCACGCGACGGACGACCGCAGATCTGACGAGGAGGCCATTGCCGCAAGGGACCATGAGTACCCACGGCAATGGCCTTCTTCGTATGTGCACGAGGAGATCCCCATGAATCAGGGCGCGGACGCCGCCAAGGCCGATCACTCGGCCGACCACAAGCGCGATGACGGCAAGGTGGCCGGGCGCTTCATGCTGAAGCTTTCCGGTGAGGCGTTCGCCGGCGGTGGGGGGCTCGGTGTCGACCCCGACGTCGTGCACAACATCGCCCGCGAGATCGCCGCAGTCGTCCGGGACGGCGCGCAGATCGCCGTCGTCATCGGCGGAGGCAACTTCTTCCGGGGCGCCGAGCTCCAGCAGCGCGGCATGGACCGGGCCCGCTCCGACTACATGGGCATGCTCGGTACGGTCATGAACTGCCTCGCCCTCCAGGACTTCCTGGAGAAGGAGGGCATCGACTCGCGCGTCCAGACCGCCATCACGATGGGCCAGGTCGCCGAGCCGTACATTCCGCTGCGGGCCGTGCGCCACCTGGAGAAGGGCCGCGTCGTCATCTTCGGCGCCGGCATGGGCATGCCGTACTTCTCCACCGACACCACCGCCGCCCAGCGCGCCCTGGAGATCGACGCCGAGGCCATGCTGATGGGCAAGAACGGCGTGGACGGGGTCTACGACTCCGACCCCCGGGTCAACCCCGACGCGGTGAAGTTCGACGCGCTGGAGTACGGCGAGGTCATCACGCGCGACCTGAAGGTCGCCGACATGACCGCCATCACCCTGTGCCGCGACAACACCCTCCCGATCCTCGTCTTCGAGCTCCTGACGGCGGGCAACATCGCGCGCGCCGTGAAGGGTGAGAAGATCGGCACGCTCGTGAGCGACCAGGGCACCCGGGCCTGACCGGGGGATGGACAATCCCCTGCCGGTCGGACACCGTGCAGGGAAAGACGCTGGTTATCCGGGGCTCAACGGCTCAGGTCGCACTGAGAACTCCCGGCCCACCCAAGACATGCAGGAGCAAGTGGTGATCGAAGAAACCCTCCTCGAGGCCGAGGAGAAGATGGAGAAGGCCGTCGTGGTCGCCAAGGAGGACTTCGCCGCGATCCGCACCGGGCGTGCGCACCCGGCGATGTTCAACAAGATCGTGGCGGACTACTACGGCGCGCTGACGCCGATCAACCAGCTCGCCTCGTTCTCGGTGCCGGAGCCGCGCATGGCGGTGGTGACCCCGTTCGACAAGAGCGCGCTGCGCAACATCGAGCAGGCCATCCGCGACTCGGACCTCGGCGTCAACCCGAGCAACGACGGCAGCATCATCCGCGTGAACTTCCCGGAGCTCACCGAGGAGCGCCGCAAGGACTACATCAAGGTCGCGCGCACCAAGGCCGAGGACTCCAAGGTGTCGATCCGCGCCGTGCGCCGCAAGGCGAAGGACGCCCTCGACAAGCTCGTCAAGGACAAGGAGTCCGGCGAGGACGAGGTCCGCCGTGCGGAGAAGGAGCTCGACGACACCACCGCCAAGTACGTGGCGCAGGTCGACGAGCTGCTCAAGCACAAGGAAGCCGAGCTGCTCGAGGTCTGATGAACGACTCTTCCTGGGGGGCTCCGCCGAGACCCGAATACTGGGGAACCCCCGAGGGGCCTTCCCAGGGGGCGTTCCCGGCGGGGCCTGCATACGATGCGTATGACGCCCCGCCTCCGTCGAGGACGCAGCAGATGCCCATCGTGCCCGACGCAGGCAGAGGCGCCGACGACCGCGACGAACGTGACCTGGGGGCCGCTCTGCCGGGCGGTCCCCTGTTCCGCGACGAGACGCCGCAGGAGCCCATGGCAAGCACCCCGCCCATGCCGTCCGTGCCCGCCCAGCCGGAGAAGAAGAAGGCGGGCCGCGATCTGCGGGCCGCGATAGGGGTCGGCGTGGGGCTCGGCGTGGTCATCCTCGCGTCGCTCTTCGTCGTCAAGGCCGTCTTCGTCGGCGTCATCGCGGTCGCCGTGGTCGTCGGGCTGTGGGAGCTGACGAGCCGCCTGGAGGAGCGCAAGCAGATCAAGGCGCCGCTGGTGCCGCTCGCGGTCGGCGGCGCGGCGATGGTCGTCGCCGGGTACGTCAGCGGTGCCGAGGGCGCCTGGGTCGCGATGGCGCTCACCTCGCTCGCGGTGCTGGTGTGGCGGATGACCGAGCCGCCCGAGGGCTATCTGCGGGACGTCACGGCGGGCGTCTTCGCGGCGTTCTACGTGCCGTTCCTCGCCACGTTCGTCGCGATGCTGCTCACGGCGGACGACGGCCCCTGGCGGGTGTTCGTCTTCCTGCTGCTCACCGTGGTCAGCGACACGGGCGCGTACGCGGTCGGCTGGCGCTTCGGCAAGCACAAGCTGGCGCCGCGCATCAGCCCCGGAAAGACCCGCGAGGGCCTCTTCGGCGCGGTGTCGTTCGCGATGGTGGCGGGCGCGCTGTGCATGCAGTTCCTCATCGACGACGGCACGTGGTGGCAGGGCCTGCTCCTGGGCCTCGCGGTCGCGGCCAGCGCCACGCTCGGCGACCTCGGCGAGTCGATGATCAAGCGGGACCTGGGCATCAAGGACATGGGCACGCTGCTCCCCGGCCACGGGGGCATCATGGACCGCCTGGACTCCCTGCTGCCGACGGCCCCCGTGGTGTGGCTGCTGCTCGTGGTGTTCGTGGGAACCGGCTGACCTGCGTTTTCGTATCGCTTTGCACGGTGAGGGCTCGTCGTCCACAGGACGGCGAGCCCTTTTCCGTACGTCTGAGACACTTGAGGAACCATGCCCAAGCCCGGAGAACTCACCGGAGTTGGGCCAGAAAGGGCCCCTGACCTGCACGTTGAGTGCAGATTCGGGGCCTCGCTGGTTCACGGGGCCGTCTGTGGGCCGTCAATGGGGCTTTGAGTGGGCAGGAACAGCCCGTCGACCGCCTTCCGGGTGCGCTCCAGACTCGTGGGCATGAGGTGGGCGTACACCCGGAGTGTCAGCGCGGGGTCAGAGTGCCCCAGGTACTGGCTCACTGCCTTGATGCTCTCGCCGGCGTCCAGGAGCAGCGAGGCGTAGAAGTGTCTGAGCGCGTGCATACCGTGCTCTCGTGCTGAGGCGTAGGCACCACCCTCTTTGGGTTGCGGGATGATTCCGGCCGCCGCAAGCGCTGGCTTCCACTCCTGAATGTTGAAGTTGCTGCGCCAGACCACGCCGTGCGCTCGGTTGGTGAACAGGAGCCGTGCCGTCACCTTGGGGCCATCCGGCTTCCGCCACGGCAGGGTGATTTCCACGGGCTTGAGCGTGGCCATGTGTTCCAGCAGAGAGCCAGCCACGTAGGCGGGCAGCGGTACGTCCCGTTCCTTGTCGCATTTGGGAGGGGCGAACACGGCGGTTCCCCGGATGAGCTTTACTTGCCGGACCACGCGCAACACTCCGCCCTCAATGTCCACGGCGTCCTCGGCGAGACCAACGATCTCACCCTGGCGGAGACCGCACCCCGCCCCGATATCGGCCATGGCCCGGTACCTGTCTGCCAGGGCGGCGCGCACGGCACGCACCTGCTCGGCGTTCCAGGGGATGACCCTCCGAGGCTCGCTTGTCGGCGGCCGAACCGACTTCACAGCACAGGGGTTTCGGGGGAGCAGCTCGTCATCCACGGCGGCGGATAGAACCGCGCGGACATCGCTGTAGATGTTCCGCGCGTACGAGCTACTGACGCAGCTGGCCTCCAACGCACCGAGCAACTCCCGGATGTGCTGGGGCCGGAACGAATCGAGCGGGCGGGAGCCAATCAGCGGGAACGCGTGCAGCCTGAGCCGTCGCTCGATCTCGATCTGGCTCGACAGGGCCGACGCCTGCCCCGCCAGCCACTTCGTGGCGTAGCTCTGGAAGGTGATCCGGCCGGCCTTCGGGTCGATGTACTGCCCTCGGGACATGTCGGCCTCGATGTTCGAGAGCCACTTCTCGGCAAGCCGTTTCTGCTTGTCGGGGAAGCTCTTGGACCTTTCGGTTCCATCGGGCCCGATGTACCGAGCCCGGTAGCGGAGCCCCAGGCCGTAGCGGTCGGACTTGACCCGACGTGACTTGCCATCAGGCCCGAACTCGGCTTTGTACCAACGGTCTTGGATGTGGCCTGCCATCTGGACGATGGTCCTTTCCGAAAACAGGGAGTCCGTGACGCTCCAGAAGTGGAGCGCCACGGACTCAGGGGAATCAAGCGGCCGACTGTTCGGCCTGTTCAGCGACCCAACCGAGGACAGTGGCGGGGTCATAGCGGACGTGGCGGCCTACGCGAAAACCGGGAGGACCAGTTCGTTGCTTGCGCCAGTGATAGACCGTTTCGATCGGCACTGAGAACATCTCGGCGATGTCCTCGGGCGTCAGGTAGCGGTCCGGGAGGCCGCCCCGGAGCGTTGAGCGGGGATCGGTTGTCTCTTGCCGGTTGAGCGGGGCCACGGTGTCCTCCGCGAGTTGGAAGCACATTGCTCTGAGTCGCGACTCACCGCGACTCAGAGGGGTTCGAGGGGGCTTGAGTCGCGGTGAGTCGCGACTCAGGCGAATGTGGACTGACCCTGTTGAGGGTGATCCCGCTGTAGGTGGCGACCTGCCGGCCGTACTGGTCGCGCGGCCGTGCCCGGTTGAGCTGAGGGACGACGGAGAGCAGGTTGCGGCCGAAGACCTGCTTCGTGCCGTGGCTCACGCCGTTGTCTTCGGCCCATTCCCGCCAGACGTTCCACAAGTCGTCGACGGGGATGGTGCAGGCAGGTCCAGTGGTGCAGCGTTCGCGGACGAACGCGCTGGTAGGGGATGCGGTGTCGCGCATGGTGGTGACCGCGTCGCGACTGGAGGCGGGTTCGGTGATCCGGTTGGTGCGTCCGATTCGGGCGAGCCCTTCCAGTGCCCAGTTGAAGATCCCTGGCAGCTCCGCCAACAGGCGGTCCAGCAGACCCGGGTCTTCTTTGCCGAGCCAGGAGACGCGCATGCTGAGCAGGACGAACCGGTTGGCGATGACGCCGGAGGAGTCCCCGAAGTGCGGGAGTTCGTTGGACAGGATCATCAGGCGGGTGGGGAGCTTGCCGGTCCAGGGCTGGCGGTACTTGCGGTCGATGTCGATGGTGTCCTCACCGGAGATCGTGAGGAGCCGTTCGACGACCTGCCCGCCATCCCGACTGGACAGACGCGCGTCGGAGATCAGCGCGAGAGACTTCCCGACCAGCGTGGACAGTCCGAAGTTCGAGCCGAGCCCGGCCAGGGTCGGGCCGGCCAAGTTCTCCTTGCCGACCATGGCTTTCAGGATCCGGGCGATGGTGCCCTTGCCGGATCGTGAGGGGCCGACCATGAGGAGGATCTTCTGGAGGTCGGTGCGGCCGGACAGGACGTATCCGAACCATTCCTGAACTGCGGTGATGGCATCGGGATCGTCGGGCCACACGTCGGACAAGAACCTGTCCCATTCCGGGGCCGTGGCGTCCGGATCGTAGGCGAAAGGGACGGACACGAGGTTGAAGAACCCGGGGGTGTGCGGGAGCAGGGCCCGGTCCCGGATGCGCAGCAGCCCGTTCTCACAGGCGACGATCGGGCCGTCGTCCTGCTCGCCGTTCAGCCACGTCGGGGTGTCCGTGTCGGCCGGCAGGAGCGTAATCGCGCCGAGCGCGTCCAGAAGATTGCTGATCTTCTGCTTGGTCGGCGCCCAGTCGCGTTCTTCGGTCTCGCCTTCCTTGGTGGGGGCCCGGAAGATCGCGTGTTCCAGTCGCTCGTACATGCCGGCGCGTACCTCGTCCTCGTCGATCTCCCGCCAGCAGGTGCCGTTCCAACGCATCCACGAGGAGCGCCAGCGCCGGTAGATGAGCCGTCCGGTCTCGGTCTGCCAGTCGGGCAGCAGACGGCGGGCGACAGCCATCGGATGGGACGGCGCGGGCAACTCTTCCTCTCTGGCCACATCCGGCGTCCTCCGTCCGGAGGTGCCGGCCAATGGGGCAGGGCTGGGGTCGTGCTCGGGGGGAAGAGCTGAAAGGACGCCTTCGGCGTCGTCTTTTCGACCGCCTGTCTCGCGGTCCGGTAGGGCGCAGGCGGCGGGGTGCAGCCCCATTGGGGCTTCGTGGGGGGTCATCCGGCCCGCCCGCTGCCCTCGGCGAGGCCGTTGGCGACCGCGCGGGCCGCATAGTCCTCCGGGACCCCCACGCCGACTGCCGCGTCCACGATGTGCCCGGCGAGGATGTCCAGGCCACAGGGTCCGGGGCATGCGGTGTGCTGTGCGGCGAGGAAGCGGGCGACGCCGAAGGCCTGGGAGCCGGCGCCCGATTCGGTGTGCTCGCGGATCCTGGCCAGGCCGCGTTCCAGTCCGGTGCGGACGTAGGCCTCGGTGTGGCGGCATCCGGTGGCCACCGTCCGGTCCCACGCGGAGCGCTCGCGCGGGGAAGAGGCCACCCCCGCGCCCGGGGGCGGGGTGGCTTCTTCCCGTGCCGACAGGGCGCGGACGGCGGACGGCAGGAAGATCATGCGTCCCGTGCCGGGGCCGAGCCAACGGGCGTACTGGCTGCGGGATTTGATGTCGATGCCCGGGCGGACGGCGTTCCCGGAGGGCATGGTGCCCTGGTAGATCCAGTGCTGGCCGCGTGTGGTTGTCACGGTCCTCGTGGCGGGCAGGTTGCGCTGTGCCCAGGTGACGGCGTCCGGGGTGTCGAGGTCGACGACGGTGAGCCGCGCGCCGCCCGGGTGGTAGCCGACGCCGACGGCCTCACGCCAGGCTGACGCCCACGCGGGCGAGGTGAGGACGGCAGGGTCGGTGGTGGCGGCGGCCCACGCGTGGCAGGGGGCCGGGCAGGCACAGGGCCCGGAGGTCTTCATGTTCGGCCGGCCGCCGCACGCGTTGCGGGTGCAGGCGGGGCAGTTGCCGACAGGCACCTTGCCGTGCCGCAGCGGCAGAACGGGTACCCCGGCGGCGGCCAGCGTGAGGGCCACTCGCGCAGGAGGGGTGGGTTGGGTCATGCTGGATGCCTCCAACAGGTCTGTTGTGGACTGGTTGGCAAGGGCGGCCCGTGACTTTGGCGAGACGGGGGCCGCCCTTGGCATAGCTAGGCGATGTCCAGGGCGAGTTGTGCAGCGGCGGGAGTCGCGGCTTGGCGTGCGAGGGTGGCGAGCAGGGCGCGGTAGGCCAGTGCGGCCTGGTGGATGACGACGCCGTTGCCGAGGATTTTGAGCTGGTCGGAGCGGGACAGACCCAGGTCCGGGCTGGTGACCCAGCCGGGCTCGGCGCCCATCATCCATTCCACGAATGCCGGGGACAGGCGGCGGTTGCCCTTGGTGCCCGGCTCGGTCGGCTCCGGCGCCCGGCGCCCAAGCACCTGTTCCCACCGGCGGATGGCGGGGCCGTAGTCGGTGCCGTTGGTCGCCACCCACTGCCCGTCCAGGCGTACGGCCTGACCGGGCAGGTAGTAGGTTCCGGCCCGGTCACGCTGGTTCGGTCCACCGTGCGGCCCGTCCGATGCCTTCGGGGTCGGCAGCAGGTTCACCACCACCTCGTTCAGGGGACGGGAGTTGATGCCCAGGAGGTTGGAGGCTCCGGACTTCCAGTCCCGGGCCGCGGGCGTGGGCAGCAGGGTGACGGCGGTGCGCAGGTTCATGCCGCCCCGCCGTTTCGGGGAGGTTCCGGGGCCGCCGGTGCCGTCGGCGGCGGCCGGGGTGGGCAGCAGACTCATGCGGCCGTCGGAGGCAGCAAGAAGACCACTTCGTCCTCCAGCGTCGGCCCGTGCCCGCCGGCCTTGCGCTTGTCCGGGTGCTGCGGTCCCCCGTTGCGTCCCAACTGTGAGGTGGGGGTCTTCAGCAGCGGGATAGGCGATCGCGAACCAGCGGTCGCGGCGGTGGCAGGCGCCGACTTCGGGATCTCCAGCGCGTAGGCACATCCAGCGTGCGTCATACCCGAGCGCGGCCAGGTCGGCGGCGACGACGTCGAGTCCCCGGCTGCGCAGGGCGGCGACGTTTTCCAGGAAGACGAGGCGGGGTCGAAGGTGGCGAATGGCTCCGTGAGCGATGGTTTTCCACAGTCCTGAGCGGTCACCGGCGATCCCTCCCCGAGGTCCGGCATTGCTGATGTCCTGGCAGGGAAACCCGGCGGTCAGCGCCGCCGGACGCGGCACCGTCGCGGCAAGGTTCGCCCAGTCGACGGCGGTGATGTCGCCCAGGTTGCGGGCGTGGGGCAGGCGGGCGGCCAGCAGCCGGGAGGCGGCCGGGTCCTTCTCGCCGACCAGGACCGTGGGCAGGCCGGTGACGGCTTCCACGGCCTGGTCCAGCGCGGCGGAGCCGGTGCACAGGCTGATGTTGCCGCCCTCCGGCGGTACGGCGGGGTGGTGGGTCATGCGGGAGTGCCTCCAACAGGTCTGTTGTGGACTGGTTGGCAAGGGCGGCCCGTGACTTTGGCGAGACGGGGGCCGCCCTTGGCGCAGCTAGAACGGGGGCTCGTCGCCACTCTTCGCGGCGGGGCCGTCGCCCGCGTCACCCCAGGCGTCGTCCCCGGGCGTGGCCGGGGTGGCGGGGCGCTTGGCGGCGATGGCGACAGTGGTGAACCGGAGGCTCGCGCCGATCTCGTCGATCTCCAGGGCGAGCATGGAGCGGTTCTCGCCCTCCGGGGTCTGCCAGTTGTGCTGACGGATCCGGCCGAAGGCGACCACGCGGGAGCCCTTGGTCAGGCTGTCGGCGACGTGCTCGGCGAGCTGGCGCCAGGCGGCGCAGCGGAAGAACGTGGCGGTGCCGTCGGTCCACTTCCCCGAGTCCTTGTCGTAGGTGCGGGGGGTGGCGGCGATGGTGAACTTCGCGAGCGCGGCCCCGGCAGGCGTGAACCTCAGTTCCGGGTCGGCGGTCAGGTTTCCGATGACGGTGATCGGGGTCTCTCCGAACGACATGGCGTTCTCCTCAGTTCTGGTCGGTGCGGATGACGGCGAAGGTGTCGGTGAGCACGTCGTAGTGGACGTGCACCGGTCCGGGCGCGGCGGCGCGGGCTTCGGTGGCGCGGTGCGCGGCTCGGAGGGAGGCGCGGGGGTCTCCGGCGGGGAAGGTGTCGAGGCGGACGGGGTGGTGTCCGGTGCAGGAGCGGCAGGCCATGACGGCCTCCTCAGTCGTGGTTGATGGTGCCGTTGGCGCGGCCGAACAGGCCGGTCGCGGTGATGTTCTGGGTGATCTGCGTCGGTCCCGTCGCGCGGCGGCGGGCGCCGCCGAGCAGGGCGGGGACGCCGATGACGGCGGCGACGAGGAAGGCGCCGGCCGCCCACAGGGCGTGGCTCATGGCGATCAGTCCCGGGGCTGCGTAGGAAAGCCCGATCCCGCCCGCGGCGATACCGAAGCCGACGGTCGGGGCGAGCAGGGCGGTGGTCTTGGCCCACGCCGGAACCGGCCGCGCCGCGGCGGGCACGGCGGCCGGGGTGTGGGCGGGCGGCTGAACGTAGGCGAGCGCCCGCTGACCGTCCGGCAGGGTCACGAGCTGGACCCCCGGCGGAATCTCCTGGGGCAGCATGACCGCTCGTGCCGGGGCGGGCCGGTAGGCGAGCGGGTCGGGGTGGAGCGCGGCGGTGGTGATCTCGTAGGCGGCGTCATAGGGCACAAGACGCTCCCTTCAACAGGGTTTTCAGGCGACGTGGTTGAGGGCGGTGACGACCGCTTCGCACATTGAGCGGATGGGTCCGGCGGCGCCGGTCGCGGCGGTGAAGAACCCGAACAGGAACAGCACGAGCGCGCTGAGGAAACCGACTTCGCGGTTGCGGAACAGAAGGAAGGTGAGGGCGCCGAAGAAGGCGACGGCGGACAGGGTGACGATCACGAGCAGCCTCCCGGGGCAGGCCGGCGGACGACGTGGCGCAGCGTGCCGCCCGCCGGGAGTCGGTGACGGTGTGTGGTCGTACTGGCTACTGCCTAGTGGTTAGTGGCTACCGGCAAACGCCCATGTAGAGGGGCCTGGTGGGCAGTAGGGGGCCGTTCTAGTGGCTAGTGGCAAGTTGGCAGTAGCCACTAGCCAGTAGCGCTCAGTGAGCCGTCAGGCGTGATCGGGATGGACGTACACCGAGTGCGGTCCGTTGTCCCGGTAGACAAGTTCACCGCGCTCGACAGCCGCTTTGAGCGCGTCCCGGACGGCTTGGCGACTGCGGCCGACCAGGTCCGCGACGGCGGACGGCTTCATACCCGCGGCCCCCGCTTCCCGGATTGCTTCGATGGCCTGCGGGAGCCAGTCGGGCCCACTCTCGTCCTGTCCACGCAGCGCGGACAGGTTCAGCCCAGGCCCGGCCGGGGGCGTGCTGGGGTCGGGGGCGGTGGCGAACTCGGCGTCGATCTCCTCGCGGAACCGACGCAGCAACTCATCCTCGCGTGGCTGGGCACTCTGCCCAGCCTCCCCCCGCAGCGCGGACAGGTTGAGGCCACCCGCCGGGCTCTCGGACCCTGCCGAGGCAGGCTCGGCGCCCGCGCCCGAGCCGTTGCCGGTGAGGTCGCGCATCCACCCCGTGCGCTCCGCATCCCAGCGCCGGGCATACGCAGTGCCTGCTGCCTTCGCGGACACCTCGTCCAGGCGGGGGTGACGGTCGGAGGTGGCGAGGGTGATGTCCCGGATCTGGGAGGGCTTGATCCGCCACGCCTTGAACAGCGCCCCGGGTGATTCGGGGGTGCCCATGAAACCGGATCCCTTGTAGGGGGCCTGGTCAACGTTGAGGCCGCGGCGGCCGGGGAACATCTTGGACAGGTCCATGCCCTCCTTCTCGCCACCGGTCAGCGCGACCCTCACCTTGGCCTCGCGGCGGATGAGGAGGTTGCCGAGCACACTGCCGGTGGCCCCGAGCGCGGTGAGCACCGTGCGGACGCCCATGGCGCGCAGCATCCGGATCACTTCGAGAATCTTCTTGGCGAGTTCCTTCATCCGCCGGTCGGTGCTGACCAGGATCTCCGCACCCTCATCGACCACCAGCATGATCTGAGGGATCTGCGCGCTGATCGGCAGGAGGTCGGTGTCGTGGCTGGCCATCAGGTCTTGGTAGGCGCGTTTGCGTTGCAGCCCGACGGCGAGGGCGGCGTCCAGCATCAGGAGGGCTTCCTCATACGTACCGGCCAGCCAGTCAATGCCGGGCCGGACCGGCTTGCCGTCCTCGCGGGTCAGGGTGCCGTTCAGGGCGGGCAGCACCCAGGGCAGTCCGGCCGATCCGGCGTTGAGGTCGATGACCCAGGTCAACGCGTCGGTGGCGCGGGCGAACCCGGTAAGGATGTCGTGCACCATGTTCGACTTGCCCGACCCGGTAGGGCCGACCACGAGGGCGCACTGCTCGCGCAGGTAGACCGGTACCTCGTCGCCGTTGGTGCGAAAGCCCCAGGGGATGCCGGTGAGCACGGACAGCGGCCCGTAGTCGTCGGGGTAGTCGCGCAGTTCGGCGAGAACGTTCCTGGTGGTGACGTCCAGGATGGCGCGGCCCTGGTCGATGCCGGGGCTGAACGCCGCGGTGCAGCCGTGCGGCAGCTTGGCGTCCGCGGACAGCGCCACGCTGTGCTGGTCGAGCCGGTTGTGGGTGATGCCGCCCTGGGGTTCGAGGTCGAGGGAGTAGCCGTTGCCGGTCTCCCACAGCTCGACCGCCAGAACGCGCACGGTGACGTTGCACAGCCGTTGGATGCGCTCCACCCACTCGGCTGCGATCGCGCGGCGCTCCGCCGACAGCTCGAGCGCGACCTGGCGTTCGGCGGCGGCGATGGCTTCGTCTTCGCGGGCCTCCTCATACAGGGCCATCGAGCGGGCGCCGGCGCCCATCCCGACGCCGATGGCGGCGAGCGAGCCGAGTGCGGCCCACGACAGCGGGCCCGATGCCATGGCCCAGGTGGTCCAGCCGGCGCCGACCAGCCAGGAGGCGGCCTTGAAGGCGAGGGTGCGGCCCGCGTTGCGGACCTTGAGCCCGGCCACCGTGTGACCGAGCGCCCCGGCCGCGCCCACGGCGAGGGCCCAGGCGGGGGGCATGCCGGTTGCGGCGCCGGTAGTGGCGAGGGCGAGGGCTCCGGTGGTGGCGGACAGGGCCCCGGTCACGGGTCCGTGACCGGCACTCCAGTCCAGCACCGGGCCACTGTCCGCCTGCCTCTTCTTCTTGCTGTTCACGGCAGTGGTGGCGCTCATGTCAGACGTTCCAGCCCTTCTCGGCTTCCGGCCCGTTGCGGGGGTCCTCGTGGCGGGCGATGTCCTGCTCGTGCACGCGCTTGAACGTCGGGACCAGTTCCTCGGCCTCCTCCACGGCCTTCATCAGGGCCTGGAAGACGTCGGTGAAGCCCTCGGCAACCTCCTTCTCCAACGGGAACTCGGAGTCGGAGCGCTCGGCCAGCTTCTGGAAGGTGTTGGCCACCGCCATCAGCGCGTAGGGCAGACCGACCACCATGGAAAGGATCTCCATGCAGCCTTCCGGCTCGTACGAGCCGGCGGCCTGGTACATCTCTTCGGCGACTTCCTCGAACCGGAACCCGGACTGGCCGGGCGCGAAATCAGACATGCGGTCCTCCACGGAAACGGGTGTTTCAGGGGTGGGTGTCAGGTGATCCGGGCGCTCCACCTGGTCGGCCAGTTCCTCGGTGGCGTCCTGGGCGGCCTCCTCGTCGACCGCGGCTTCGGCGACTGCCAGTTCCTCGCGGACAATGTCGTCGCGCTGGAAGCGCCGGGCGGCGGCGTTCTCCCTCATCCGCCGGTACAGACGCCGCCCTGGATGTACGAGGAAGGGCAGGCCCAGCTTCCGGCCAATGGGGCTGGTCAGGCACCCCACCAGGCCGAGCGGCAGGGCCAGCAGGGCGGCGAGCGCGCGGCGGCCGTACTCGCGGGTGGCGGAGCGGCGCAGTGCCTTGCGGGCCGCCCGGCGCAGCGGCGCCTTGCGCAGGGCGGAGCGCTGACTGGCCACTGTGTCCCGGGCGTTGGCGTCGCGCCGCTCCCGCTGTTTGGCGATGGCCGCGTTCCGGACAGCGCGCGCCTTACGGCCCGCACCGCCCAGCATTCGGCCCGCCAGACCACCGGCCCGCGTGCGGGTCTTGCCCGTGCTGGGACGGGTGTTTCCGCTGCCGTGCCGACTGGTGGGCTTGGGGGCGTTGCGGCGGGCGTCGGCGACCGCGCGGCGGGCCGCGGTGGTCTGCGCCCGCCGCTCACCCCGAGAACCACCGGCCCCCTTCTGTCCCGCGCGCAAGGCCTTGATCTGCGAGGCCTTCCTCAGCGCGTCCCCGGCCGCACGGCGGCCAGGGGATTTGAGACCGGCGGGCTTGTTCAGGGACACCGGAGTGCGGTGCTTGCCCGCACCCGCACGCCCCAGACCGCCGGCACCACGGCCGGACCGCCCGGCGCCGCCGAAGCCCCCGCGCTTCTGGCCGGGCACACGGCCTGTGCCGCTCGCCGTGCGACGGCCGGTTGTACCGGTGCCGTGCCGGGTGGTGTTGAGGCCGCCTGAGCGGGTGCGGGCGGCGTGGTGGCGGGCGGCGGTGCGGGCCGCTGCCCGGCGTGCGGCCTGCCTGGGTCGGGGGTTGCGGCTGCGGTAGGAGGCGATGGTGCCGAGCACGGCGGCGCCGGTCGCGGCGACCACCGCGGCGATCGGGCCGCCCGCGATCCCGGCGGCGGCGACCATGCTCACGGCCGAATTCGCCCCGGACAGGGCCAGGGGCACCACGGGCCAGCCGCCCGGCGTGTGCTCGATGTCGGTGCCCGCAGTGGGCGTCTCGGGGGCAGGTGTGGAGGGTGGCGGGGTGTCCGGAGCGGCGGGGGCCACTACCGGTTCGGTGCTCAACTCGGTCATGCTGAACGCACTCCCTTCGGGAGCCAAGAGCAGGGCCCGGACGCAGCCGTCCAAAGCAGGCGTCCGGGCCCTGCGCACGAGTAGCGGAACCACAGGTCAGAGCCGGTTGGGCTCCAGGGAGAAGAAGACGACGTTCCCGGTGGCGAGCTCCGGGTAGTCCTTGGCGGTCTCGCGCTTGACGGCCTGGAACACGTCGTGGCGCGTCCAGCCCGGCAGCGGGGTGAAGGTGTTGGTCGCGGTGACCGCCATGCGGCCGGGCAACTCCAGGGTGAGGACCCAGTGATGGGAGCCCTGGGGCGTCTTGCCGGGCGGACGGTCGGTGGACTTCGGGTTGGGCGTACTGGTCACAGCAGGTCTCCTCGGGAGTCGGAACGCTCGGGGTGTGCTGGTCAGTAGCGGGGGTTGAGTTCGTGGCGGGGGTGGGAGGCTGCGGCTTCCTGCCAGCGGCGGCGCTCGCCCGCATCGACGTGGGCGACGCTGACCTTGTAGGTGCAGCCGGTGGCGGGGCAGCGGTAGACCGTGGTGGCGAACGAGTCGGCCAGGTCTTCCACGAGGCGGCCCACCCCGATGCCGACCGCCAGGCCGCAGGGCAGGGCGAGCAGCAGCGGGACGCCGTACGTGTTGAGCAGGCACAGTTCGACGGAGGCGCCGCCCATGAGAGCTGCGATGGTCGCCGTCAGGCGGATGATGCGGTATTTGGTGAGGCTGTGCACGGTCGCTCTCCTTGGGGCTCAGAGGTCGAAGAGTCCGGCCTGTTCGGGGGCCGGTTGGCGCTGTGCGGTGCGGCGGGCCGCGGTGTGGCAGTCCGGGCACCAGGCCCGCAGCCCCGCCAGCGGGACCCGGGCCGCCTTCGCGGGCGACAGGGCCAGGTCGGCGGGGGCGGCGAGCAGGTGGACGGGGCCGCGGTGCTTGCTGGCGTGCTGGTCGTGCTCGCGCGGGCAGCGCCCCTTGGCCTTGGCGTGGGGGCTGCCGCACTGCCCGGTGCACTGGCAGCGGAAGCCCGCCGCCTGCATCACCGGCCGCCACAGGGCGGGACAGGTGAGCGGCTCGCTCATGCGGTCACCGCCTCGACCGGCGGGCGGACCACCGGCAGGCCGGCCAGGTAGGGCTCGCGTGCCTTGACCCGGCTGCGGGCGGTGCGGGCGGTGGACTCCGAACCCCCGAGCCCCGCCGCGGCCATCGCCTGTGTCATCCGGCCGGTGCTCGGCTGCGTGAAGTCCGTCCCGTACAGGGCGCGCACCAACTGATCCACACGGTTGGGGTAGATCACCGGCATGCACAGATCGACGGCCGTCGGCCGCACGTCGACGGGGACCGGTTCCGGCGCGACGGGCGTCGAAGAGGCCTCGACGGGTGCCGCGAGAGTGGGCCGAACCGGCGCCTCGATCGTGGATCGGGACGGTGCGGCGGATGCGCCGGCGGGCAGGTCGTAGATGCTGGCTTCGACGGGCGTCGACGCGGTTTCGACGCCCGTCAACGGGCCGTCGACGGCGGTCTGAGCGTGGCGGGCGAGGTAGGCGTGGACCTGGCGCATCAGGGCGCCGAACGCCAGGAGGGCGGCGATCGGCGGGACCGCAGCCACCACGTAATCCAGCGGCCGGGCGTTGTCGCCGACGCCGGCGACGTTGAGGGCGATGGATCCGCCGTCTCCGGCGATGACCAGCCCGATTGCCCACCAGTCGACCGTGTGGGCCAACGAGGCGCGCAGGATGAGGAGTTCGCCGATGACGATGAACAGGTCGACCGTTGCGGGCCAGGCCCACGAGCGGGCCACCGCCTGGGCCATGCCGTGATGGGCGGCGACCTCCTGCAAGTGCTCGTAGGACAGCCAGAACGCCGCGGCCGTCAACAGCACCGTCAGCACACCCGCAACCGCGGTGATCGCGCGCTCTACCGTGACGGGCGTCGACGCGACGTCGACGCCCGTCACGGTGTCGTCGACGGACACGGGCCGGGTCATGACGCCACCGCCGACACCGCATCCGTGTGCACGACCGTGCCGGGCGGGACGTCGGCGTAGCCGACGAGGTGGATCTGGGCGCCGCCGTAGTCGACGTCCGCCTGCAAGCGCCATGTCTGCCCCGCACCCTGGGTGCGGAGTTCCACCGCGTCCGGGGCGATGCCCAGCGCGGCCCGCCACGCCTCAAAGCCCGGCAGGTCCTCGTGGAACCTCAGTGCCAGCTGGTCCGGGTAGATGGTCGAGACATCGATCTCCGGGGCGGGCAGGTGGCCGAAGTCCAGGGGCAGCAGCCGCAGCGCGCGCAGGGGCACGGCCAGACCGTCCAGCGTCAGCGGGTTCATGCCGCCACCCCGCTCTGCCGCGGCCGGCACCGCCGGGCGGCCTTGGTGCCGGTGAGCGGGACGACGTTGAACAGCTCCGGGGCGAACGTCTCGATCGCTTCGGCGGCGATCCGGGTGATCTGGTCGGGCAGGTCGGGGTGGTCGGCGAGGATGTCGCGGGCCGCGTCCAGGCGGGCCGCCCACTCCTCGGGCATCTCATCCTCCACCCCCAGCCACAGCTCAACCGGGGTCCCGAGAGCCAGTTCAATGAACTCGGTCGCGGTAACAGGTACGTGACCTGCAACGATGTTCTTCATGGGTCGTGTCTCCCTAGCAGTAGGCAACGGCCCGAACAGCGGCTCCGGTGTGACAGCACCGGGGCCGCGCGCCGTTTGGTGGAAGCCGCCCGCAATGGGGTGGCAGTGCCCCGGGCCCGAGTCGATCGGGCGCCATCGCGGCCCCCGCCATAGAGCGGCGGGTCCGAGGCGAGAGGGGGTGGTCAGCGCTGGACTACGGGGCGGGCCATGTCCCGGTGCGTGACCGTGACCTCGTGGCCATCCGTGCGCAGCCGCTCGGCCAGCGCGAGAGCGAAAGTGGGCGCCCGGTGGCGGCCGCCGGCGCACCCGTCGGCCACGGTCACAGGGCCGGCACTCGGGCCCGAGGCGAACGCGGCCACGGCGGTGGCAGTGGCGTCGACCAGGCCCGTGATGCCGGGGGTGTTCAGTACTGCGTCGCGGACAGGCGCGTCTGCGGCGGTCATGTACCGCAGCTCCGGGGAGACGTGCGGGTCGCGGAAGTGGTGCCGCAGGTCGATGGTGAGGTGCGCGACCGGCGGGGCGTCGTGCAGGTAGCCGAACGAGACGATCTCGACAGTGCTCATGCGAACTCCAGACGAGGTACCGGTGACGTCGGGCGGGTCAGCGCTCCCGGCGCTCCAGCTCGCGGGCAATGTCGTTCTGCGCGTTGATCGCGCTGAGCGAGTTGTGGCCCCCGTCGCGCTCGCGGGTGATCAGGTCGTACTCGCGCTGCAAGTCGTCGCTGGTGCGGTTCTGCGTGTCGGACGCGGAAGAGGAGGTACGGAACATGACGGTCTCCCTTGGTGCGTGAGTGGCCCGCTGGTCAGCGGGAGTGCCCCGGCCTGCTTTCGAGGCGTAGGCCCGGGATCGGCCGGGCCGGGGCTGTAGGTGGACCAGGCTTCGCCGGTACGCCGTTGCCACGGCGTACCGGCCCCGAGCCGGGAAGATCGGGCGCGTCATCGTCACTGCTCTGACGCCAGCAGGGCGGCGCGTCCAGGGAATGCCCTCCACGCAATGGAGGGATGACCAGCACTCTTGCCAGAGCTGGAACGCGGACAGGACGGGTTCTCCTGCCTCTAAGTGGCCGCCGGGCGGCCGTCACCCGGGCCGTTGCGGAGACGAGGAATCACACCCCGTCAGATGTCTCACTATTCAGTTCACAAGGACCAGCAGCTTCTTGGTGAGCGCGGTAACCACCTCCCGGGAGGGAGAGGGGGATCCCGCTTTCGCGGGACTCACCAAGCACTGATGGGTGCGTTTTCCTGGCCGTGCACACGCCGACTGGATCATTTCGACCCATCTGGTGCGCACCAACAGAATGACATCTGGTGCGCACCAGATGCAACCCCTTGAAGGGGATCGCGTGCCGGTGTGCTCTTCAAGAGAACGGCCAGAGTTGGGGGTCTCGGTAGCCAACTGGGGTTAACCTCAGGGGTGTTAACCCACTCTCACCTGGGGCTTTGCGGGAGGCGGCATGGCTAAGGGGTTAAGGTCCGCGCGGACCGCGCGCGGTTGGTCGCAGGACCGATTGGTCTACGAGATGCAGCGGTTCGCGGAACAGCGGCTGCTCGATATCGCATCAGCCGCGAGCCTCAAGACCTACATCTCGGAGTGGGAGAACGGACGTCGCGCCATCACGGACCGGTACGCGGTGATCCTCAGATCCCTCCTCGGCGTTACGGACGCCGAACTGCGGAGCGTGGCTGAAGCGCAAGAGCCGCAGGTTGAGGGATACGCGGACTTGTTGAGCCGGATCGACGCTGCCAGCAGCTTGAGCGAGTCCGTGGTGCCTTCCTTCTTGGCGCAGACTGAGCTACTCCGCACCATGGACCGACAGTTGGGCGCATCAGGCTTGGTTGACCAGATGAACGGCCATCTGGCTGCTATGGAGGATGCGCTGACCTTCGCGGTCCTTCCGGGCGCGCGACGGCCGATCGCGGCCGCTCTCGCCGGGGCGTCGACTCTTGCCGCGTGGCAGGCTCTGGACGCTGGCGCTGTGGACAGGGCGTGGCGTCGGTACGAGCTTGCCAAGAAGGCTGCTCAGGATGCCGACTCTCCGCTGTACCTGGCGCATGCCATGGGCGAGCAGGCGTACGTACTCGCTGATGCCGGCCGCCCGCTGCTTGCAGTCGAACTTGTGCGGGACGCTCAGCGCACCCATGCCGAGCGACAGTCGCCGAGACTCCGAGCATGGCTCGCGGCTGCTGAGGCAGAGATGTGCGCGGCGGCCGGGCCAAGCATGGAGGTGGCGGCACGTACGGCGCTTGAGCGGGCAAATGCGCTGCTCCCGGATGATGGCGAGTCGCGCGATGCCGACATGCTGAGCATCTTTCTCGACGCTGGGCACCTTGCCAGATGGCGGGGAAATGTCCTCGTCAAACTTGGGGATGCCTCAGCGATGAACGAGCTGTACGCGTCGCTGGACAGTGCGGATGCGTCCTTTGTGCGCGCGTCCTCTGGCCTTCACTGCGATCTCACTCAGGCGCACCTGGCGCGGGGAGAGCTAGAAGAGGCGCGGTCCCATCTCCAGCAAGCCAGATTGGTGGCGAACCGCACGGGTTCCGTGCGGTATCGCCAGCGTGTGGAGATGCTTACCGGGCGCCTGTAGTGCGCGACGCCAGGATGTGGAGCAAGGCTACGAGCGTGCCCGACCCCATGAGCTTGTCCTCGGACATAAGGCGCGGGATGTCGTCCAGAGGGATCCAGGCGACTTCGCCCGCCTCTTCGGCGTCCGTAGGTTCGCCTACCTTTTCGGCGCCCCGGGCCACGAAAATCTCGTGGGGAGAGTCGACCATGCCGATCATCGGTTGGTAGGTGGTGACGTGCTGCACTGGGCCGGGCCGCCAGCCCGTCTCTTCCTCGGTCTCCCGGGCGGCCGTCGTCGCGGCCTCTTCGCCCGGGTCCACGATTCCTCCGGGCAGCTCCCAGCCCCATTGCTGGGGAACAAACCGGTACCGCCACAGCATCAGTACGCGGTCCTGCTCGTCGATCACGGCGGTGATGACTACCCGGAACAGTCGGACCACATGGTGCTCGAAGCGCTCAACGCCGGGGGGCTCCACGTCGACCAAATCCAGGTTGACCCACCGGTTGTCGTACACCGTGCGTGACCCGTGGATGACCCAGGGCTCCCGCTCAGCCGGTGTCGGAGTGTCGCCACCAGCGAGCACGCGGTACGAGCTGCGGTCATACGCCTTGATCAGGTGCTCGCTCACCAGCCGGGCCAGCACCTGGCGTAGCGCGGTACGCCCGATCTCAAGATCAGCGCACATCGACCGTTCCGAGGGCAGCTTGTCCCCGGCCTTGTACCGACCGTCCTCGATCCATGATCGGATCGTCTCGTAGACCCTCTGTGTTTTGGGTCCCATCCTTGGCGCACACTCCCCGTTCGGCGGCTTGTGTTTGCCAGGGTATCGGCGCGTGCCAACCTGGGGGATGGGTGATGAAATCATCGAGAGATGCCGCTCCAGCCTGCTCGGTTGTGGGATGGATGGGGAGCGGCCCCCGGGCCGTCTCTGGGCCGTCCGAGGGCCGCCAACGATCACCAATGACGACCGCCAACCACCACTCGGCGGAGCGACGGGCCGAGGTCAGCGGGATCCGTCTGCGACACTGGGAGAACCATGCCCAAGCCCGGAGAACTCACTTTCGTCGCCCCCCGCGGAGCCAAGAAGCCGCCGCGGCACCTCGCCGACCTCTCGCCCGCCGAGCGCAAGGAAGCCGTCGCCGCGATCGGCGAGAAGCCGTTCCGCGCCAAGCAGCTCTCGCAGCACTACTTCGCGCGGTACGCCCACGACCCGGCGGAGTGGACCGACATTCCGCTCGCCGCGCGCGGCCGGCTCCAGGAGGAGCTGCTGCCCGACCTGATGTCGGTCGTCCGCCACATCTCGTGCGACGACGACACCACCCGCAAGACCCTGTGGAAGCTGCACGACGGCACGCTCGTCGAGTCCGTCCTGATGCGCTACCCGGACCGGGTGACGATGTGCATCTCCTCGCAGGCCGGGTGCGGCATGAACTGCCCGTTCTGCGCCACCGGCCAGGCGGGCCTCGACCGCAACCTGTCGACCGCCGAGATCGTGCACCAGATCGTCGACGGCATGCGGGCGCTGCGCGACGGCGAGGTCCCCGGCGGGCCCGCCCGCCTGTCCAACATCGTCTTCATGGGCATGGGCGAGCCGCTCGCCAACTACAAGCGCGTGGTCGGCGCCATCCGCCGGCTCACCGACCCCGAGCCGGACGGCCTGGGCCTGTCCCAGCGCGGCATCACCGTCTCCACCGTGGGCCTGGTGCCCGCCATGCACCGCTTCGCCGACGAGGGCTTCAAGTGCCGCCTCGCGGTGAGCCTGCACGCGCCGGACGACGAGCTGCGCGACACCCTCGTCCCGGTCAACACCCGGTGGAAGGTCCGCGAGGTCCTCGACGCCGCGTGGGAGTACGCCGAGAAGTCCGGCCGCCGCATCTCCATCGAGTACGCCCTGATCCGCGACATCAACGACCAGGCGTGGCGCGGCGATCTGCTCGGGCGGCTCCTCAAGGGCAAGCGGGTGCACGTCAACCTGATCCCGCTGAACCCGACGCCGGGCTCCAAGTGGACGGCCTCGCGGCCCGAGGACGAGAAGGCGTTCGTCGAGGCCATCGCGGCCCACGGCGTGCCCGTGACCGTCCGCGACACCCGCGGTCAGGAGATCGACGGGGCCTGCGGCCAGCTCGCCGCCTCCGAGCGCTAGCCGCGGCGCGTCCGAACGGCGAAACGGCCCGGGGCGCCTGAAGGGCCCCGTGTAACCTGGCTGGAAACATCTGCATATTCCGACAGGGGAGCGCCACAGCGCTGAGAGTGCGGTGCCCGCGAGGGACACGGACCGCAGACCCTCTGAACCTTGCCCCGGTCATTCGGGGTAGGAAGTTCGGCGATTACTCAAGCTGTTGCGCCCTGCCCGCACGACGCCACGTCGTGCGGGCAGGGCCGCGTCTCTTCCTGGTCATCTCCAGGAGGAATGAAGAAATGCGTACCAAGAGGCTCGCGGCCGGCGCGCTCGCCGCCGCCCTCGGGGTCACCACGCTGGCGGCCTGCGGCGGCTCGGACGGCAAGAAGTCCGGCACCGCGAGCGGGTCCGCCGGCAAGACGGTGACGCTGGTCAGCCACGACTCGTTCGCCGCGTCCGACCCGGTGCTCAAGGCGTTCACCGCGCAGACCGGCTACACCGTGAAGGTCCTCAAGAGCGGGGACGCCGGGGCCGCCCTCAACCAGGAGATCCTCACCAAGGGCTCCCCGCGCGGCGACGTGTTCTTCGGCGTCGACAACACGCTGCTCTCGCGCGCCCTCGACAACGGCGTCTTCACGCCGTACGAGGCCAAGGGCCTGGACCGGATTCCCGCCGACGTCCAGCTCGACCGGGCCAAGCACCGGGTGACGCCCATCGACACCGGCGACATCTGCGTCAACTACGACAAGAAGTACTTCGCGGACAAGAAGCTCAGCCCGCCGCAGTCCTTCGACGACCTGATCAAGCCCGAGTACAAGGACCTTCTGGTCACGGAGAACGTGGCGACGTCCTCGCCCGGGCTGGGCTTCATGCTCGGCTCGGTCGCCAAGTACGGGGACGACGGCTGGCAGGACTACTGGAAGAAGCTGAAGGCCAACGGCGTCAAGGTCGTCGACGGCTGGGAGCAGGCCTACAACACCGACTTCTCCGGTTCGGCCGGCGGCAAGAAGGCCAAGGGCGACCGGCCGCTGGTCGTCAGTTACGCCTCCAGCCCGCCCGCCGAGGTGATCTACGCCGACCCGAAGCCCGCCGAGGCGCCCACCGGCGTCGCCACCGGCACCTGCTTCCGCCAGACCGAGTTCGCGGGCCTGCTCAAGGGCGCCAGGAACGAGGCCGGCGGCAAGGCGCTCCTGGACTTCCTGATCTCCAAGAAGTTCCAGGAGGACATGCCGCTCCAGATGTTCGTGGACCCGGTCGCCAAGGACGCGGCCGTCCCGCCGGAGTTCACCAAGTTCGGCGCGAAGATCACGAACTCGGCGACCGTCGCCCCCGACAAGATCGCCAAGAACCGTGACCAGTGGGTCAAGACGTGGTCCTCGCTCGTCCTGAAGTAGGCACCCGAGCGCGGCGGGGCGCGGTGCGGCTGGGCCTGATGGCCCTGCCCGCCGTGTTCTTCGCCGTGTTCTTCGCCTGGCCCGTGGCCGCCATCGTCGGGCGCGGGCTCCGGGCGGACGGCGCCTGGCAGTTCGGCCGGATCGGCGAGGTGCTCGGCGACCCGGACATCGGGCACGTCCTGTGGTTCACCACCTGGCAGGCGCTCGCCTCCACCGCGCTCACCCTGCTGATCGCCCTGCCCGGCGCATACGTCTTCGCCCGCCTGGACTTCCCCGGCAAGCAACTGCTGCGGGCCGTCGTCACCGTGCCGTTCGTGCTGCCGACCGTCGTGGTGGGCACCGCGTTCCTCGCGCTGCTGGGCCGCGGCGGGCTGCTCGACCAGCTGTGGGGCGTGCGCCTCGACACGACGGTGTGGGCGATCCTGCTCGCGCACGTCTTCTTCAACTACGCGGTGGTCGTCCGCACCGTCGGCGGCCTGTGGTCCCAGCTCGACCCCCGCCAGGAAGAGGCCGCCCGGGTGCTCGGTGCCTCCCGGTTCGCGGCCTGGCGCACGGTGACGCTGCCCGCGCTCGGCCCCGCGGTCGCCGCCGCCGCGCTCATGGTCTTCCTCTTCACCTTCACCTCCTTCGGCGTCGTCCAGATCCTCGGCGGCCCCACCTTCTCCACCCTCGAAGTGGAGATCTACCGGCAGACCGCCGAACTCCTCGACCTGCCCACCGCCGCCGTCCTGACGCTCGTGCAGTTCGCGGCGGTCGGCGCGATTCTCGCCGTGCACGCCCGCACGGTGCGCCGCCGCGAGAGCGCGCTCAAACTCGTCGACCCCGCCCAGACCGTGCGGCGCCCGCGCGGCGCCGGGCAGTGGACGCTGCTCGCCGGAGTCCTCGCGATCGTCGTCCTGCTCATCCTGCTGCCCGTCGGTGTCCTGATCGAGCGCTCCCTGGACACCCCCGACGGCTACGGCCTCGGCTACTACCGGGCGCTCCAGGACGCCGGGGACAACGGCAGCTTCCTCGTGCCGCCCATCGAGGCGATCGGGAACTCGCTCCAGTACGCGCTCGCCGCCACCGCCATCGCGCTCGTCATCGGCGGCCTCGCGGCGGCCGCCCTCACCCGGCGCGGCAGCGGCCGGCTCATCCGCGGCTTCGACGCCCTCCTGATGCTGCCGCTCGGCGTCTCCGCCGTGACCGTCGGCTTCGGATTCCTGATCACCCTCGACGAGCCGCCGCTGGACCTGCGGACCTCGTGGATCCTGGTCCCGCTCGCCCAGGCGCTGGTGGGCACCCCCTTCGTCGTACGGATCATGCTGCCGGTGCTGCGCGCGGTGGACGGGCGGCTGCGCGAGGCGGCGGCCGTGCTCGGGGCGTCCCCGCTGCGGGCCTGGCGCGAGGTGGACCTGCCGCTGGTGCGGCGTGCCCTGCTGGTCGCGGCGGGCTTCGCCTTCGCCGTCTCGCTCGGGGAGTTCGGGGCGACCGTCTTCATCGCCCGGCCCGACCATCCGACCCTGCCCGTCGCCGTGGCCCGCCTCCTCGGCCGGGCCGGCGACCTCAACTACGGCCAGGCCATGGCCCTCAGCACGATTCTGATGGTGGTGTGCGCGGTGTCGCTGCTCGTCCTGGAACGGATCCGGACCGACCGGAGCGGGGAGTTCTGATGCTGAGACTGGACGGTGTGACCGTACGGTTCGCACAGCGCGCCGCGCTCGACGCGGTCGACCTGGAGGTCGCCGACCACGAGACGGTGTGCGTGCTCGGGCCCAGCGGCAGCGGCAAGTCGACGCTGCTGCGCGTCGTCGCCGGGCTCCAACCGCTGGACGCCGGGCGGGTGTCGCTCGCCGGGGCCGACCAAGTGGGGGTGCCCGTGCACAAGCGCGGGCTCGGCCTGATGTTCCAGGACCACCAGCTCTTCCCGCAGCGCGACGTCGCGGGGAACGTGGCGTTCGGGCTCCGGATGCGGGGTGCAACCCGGGCCGAACAGGCGCGCAGGGTGGCCGAGTTGCTCGAACTCGTGGGGCTCCCCGGCGCCCAGCGGCGGGCCGTCGCGGCGCTGTCCGGCGGCGAGCAGCAGCGCGTCGCGCTCGCGCGGGCCCTCGCGCCCTCGCCCAGGCTCCTGATGCTGGACGAGCCGCTCGGCCAGCTCGACCGCACCCTGCGCGAACGCCTCGTGATCGAACTCCGCGCTCTCTTCGGCCAGTTGGGCACCACGGTGCTGGCCGTCACACACGACCAGGGGGAGGCGTTCGCGCTGGCCGACCGGGTCGTGGTGATGCGCGACGGCCGCATCGCGCAGACCGGTACGCCGCTGGAGGTCTGGCAGCGGCCCGCCTCGGAATTCGTGGCCCGCTTCCTCGGCTTCGAGAACGTGGTCCCTGCGAGCGTGGCGGGGGAGGTCGCGGACACGCCCTGGGGCAAGGTGCCGGTCCCCGCGGGCTCCCCCCAAGGCTCCGTACGGGTCCTGGTCCGCCCGGCGGGCGTCCGGCTCGTCCCCGAGCGGGACGGACTGCCCTGCACGGTGGCCGCGCGGACGTTCCGCGGCAGCCACGTCTCGCTCCGGCTGCGGCCGGACGCCGGGCCGCAACTGGAGGCGGAGTGCGGGCTGGAGGGGGCGCCCGCGGTGGGGGCCGGGGTGGGAGTCGCCTTCTCGGCGGCGGCAGTGGTGGTGCTGGGGGCTTCCCCCACCCCGTGAGTTCCCGCCCGCCGCCCCTTCCGACTGTGACACTCTGCGGCTCCGCCGCGTGGCCTCCGGGGGATCACGCTCAGCTGCGGACCGTGCTCGCTTCTCGCGCAGTTCCCCGCGCCCCTGGCGGTACTGGTGCGTGCCAGTGCTGGCATCTTCAGCCCGTCATGGGGGTCCCCCCTGGCCCTTAAGGCCTTGGGCGAGTTTGAGGACGAGCGCCGTTCAGGCGCGAACGGGCCCCGAGGAGGGGGGAGCCCCGGGACTCCCCCCACCCCCGGCGGGTCCAGGGAAGGGGCGGGGTGGGGGAATCAGCCCGCCGGGGTCAGTTCGCGCTCGCGTTCCGGCGCCCCGTGCGCGTCGGGTGAGCCGAACCACGCCACCGCCACCGCCCCGGCCACCGCGAGGACGAACCCCAGCACCGCCATCCACGCGAGACCCTCGCGCGATGCGTCCCCCAGCCACAGCACACCGATCGCGCCGGGCAGCACGGTCTCGCCCACCACCAGCGCCGCCGTCGCACCGTTCACCGAGCCGATCTGCAGGGCCACCGTGTGCAGGTACATGCCGCCGATGCCCGCGACCAGGATCGCGTACAGCGCCGGGTCGGTGAGCAGGGCGCCGGCGTCGAAGGGGTCGATGCCGTTCAGGATGCGTACGCCGACGCCGAGCGCGCCGAAGCCGAGGCCCGACAGGAGCCCCGCGAGGATCGCGGCGCGGGCGCCCATCAGGCGTACCACCACCGTGCCCCCGGCCATCAGCAGGATCGAGACCGCCAGCAGCCACCAGTGCGTGGCCCGTTCGGTGTGCCCGCTGCCCTCGTGGCCCGCCGCCGAGGCGAGCAGGACCAGCGCCGAGCACACCACGCCGATGGACGTCCACTCCGCGCGGTTCAGCCGGATGCCCAGGAGCTTGACGCTGAGGACGGCCGTGATGACCAGGTTCGCGCTGATCACCGTCTGGGAGAGGAAGAGCGGCAGCAGGCGGGCCGCGAGCGCGCCGAGCCCGAATCCGACGAAGTCGAGCACGGTCCCGACGATGAACTCCCAGGTCGTCGCCGCCTTGGCGGTGGAGGAGAGGCTGGGTCCGCCGTGCTGGGTCCGGTCACCAGCGGCCGCGTCGCGGCGGGCGGACTTGCGGGACCCGACCGCTTGCAGGACCGAACCCGTGCCGTAGCAGACCGAGGCGGCGATGGCGGTCAGCAGACCGAGCAGCACAAGTGACTCCGTTCCTGGCGGGGGCGACCGGTTCGCCCCACTCCGCTTTACCAGACGTTTACCGCCCCTTGGGAGTTGCCTGAGCAGGCGCTCCTCTTGCGAGACCCTTGCGCTGCCCGTGTGCCGAGCTCGCCGAGCCCTCCGAAAGGGGCCCTCCGGCCGTCTCCCGGGCGCCACCGACCGGCTGAAGCGATGCCGAAGGTTGCCGGAAGGCGGCTTCGGCGCTCTCGCGGAACACTGGCGAGAGCGCCCGAGAGGAAACGACGACGATGAGTGGGACCGTGAACGAAGGCATCGAGATCACCCGCGTCCTCGACGCGCCCCGCACCCTGGTCTTCCGGGCCTGGACCACCCCCGAGCACTTCGCCGCCTGGTACGGCGGCACGGCCGAGGTCCCGCTCGACCGGATCTCCCTTGACGTGCGGCCCGGCGGCGCCTGGAGCCTCGTCATGCTCGTCCCCGGCCACGGCGAGATGCCGTTCGGGGGCGTCTACAAGGAGGTCGTCGAACCGGAGCGGCTCGTCTTCACCCTGAAGGACGCCTCCGCGCCCGCAGACATCGAGGGCGAGATCGTCACCGTCACCCTCGCCGACCACGGCGACAAGACGGAGATGGTCTTCCGCCAGCACGGCGGCAACCTCACGGCCGAACAGTACGAGCAGGCCAAGGGCGGCTGGTCGCACTTCTTCGACACGCTCGCCGGTCACCTGGCCGAGGGCTAGCGGGACATGCGGGCCAGCGCGGCCGGAGCCTCCGAGACGGAGTCGACCAGGGCGATCCGGGCCGCCATCGGCCGGTCCTGCCCCAGTGCCTGGAGCAGTGGCCAGGCGGGCAGCCGCTCGGTCCAGTGCGCGCGGTCGACCAGCACCATCGGTGTCGGGCCGCCCCGCGACTCGTAGTAGTTCGGCGTCGCGTTGTCGAAGATCTCCTGTACGGTGCCGGCCGCGCCCGGCAGGAAGACGACCCCGGCGTTGGAGCGGGCGAGCAGGCCGTCCTCGCGGGTGGCGTTGGCGAAGTACTTGGCGATCGAGTTCGCGAAGGCGTTCGGCGGCTCGTGGCCGTAGAACCAGGTGGGGATGCCCACGGAGGTGCCGCCGCGCGGCCACTTCGTACGGACGTCGAAGGCGGCGCGGGCCCACGCGGACACGGACGGCCTGAACGACGGCTCCGTGGCGAGGAGTTCGAGGGCCGAGGCCAGCATCGCGTCGTCGAAGGGCGCCGCGTACGCGCCCAGATTCGCGGCCTCCATCGCGCCCGGGCCGCCGCCCGTCGCCACCGTGAACCCGGCGCGGGCCAGCGTGCGCCCGAGCACGGCGGCGCCCTCGTACTCGGCGGTGCCGCGGGCCATCGCGTGACCGCCCATCACGCCCACCACCCGTGCCCCGACGAGGAGTTCGTCCAGGGCGTCGGAGATCGCGTCGTCGTGGATGGAGCGCAGCATCGAGGAGAAGATGTCGCCGTCCGTCCTGGTCCGCTGGAACCAGGCGTACGACAGCGCGTCCGGGGTCCGCTCGTAGCCGGACGCGAGCCCCTCGAAGAGCTCGGCGGGGGAGTAGAGCGCGCCCCGGTACGGGTCGAACGGCAGGTGCGGTACGGGCGGGAAGACCAGGGCGCCGTCGGCCCGGACCTTGGCGGCGGCCTCCGGCTCCATCGCGCAGCCGAGGAACACGGCGCCGGCGGTGTCGGTGGCGAGCAGTACGGGGGTGCGGGCGGTCAGGTCCACCGACTGGACCCTGAACCCTGCGAGTCCGCGGTGTGCGGTGGCCGCGTCGAACTCGGCGAGGGATTCGATTTCGGTGTCGCTGCCTGTGGGGCGCGTCGCTTCTTCGTCCGGCACGGCGTCCATGCTAAACGCGGCGCGAGACCCACCTCCGACGGCCCCGCGCCCCGACCCCGCCCGACGTGCGGACCGTCCCCGCTCCTCGCGCAGTTCCCCGCGCCCCTGACGGGACCGGTGCTGGCCACTCCGCGGGTGCGGGTTCGCCGCTGCCCCAACCCGTTTTCGTCCGCGGGCCGTGGACGGCCGGTCGCGCAGTTCCCCGCGCCCCCAACCCCGTTCGACGTGCGGACCGTGCTCGCTTCTCGCGCACTTCCCCGCGCCCCTTAGCGGCATGGTGCTGGTCGGCATGGGCATCTTTAGCCCGTCCGGCGTTTGAGGACGAGCGCCGTTCAGGCGCGATCGGGGGTCTGGGGGCGGAGCCCCCAGGGTCCTTCAACCCCCGGCGGGTTTAGGGAAGGGGCGGGGTGGGGTCAGGCCGGGTCTGGGGCGGAGCCCCAGGAGTGCTGGCCCCGCTGCAACCCGGCCCGCTGCAACCGGCCCCGCCGCAACGGCACCCCCCAAGGGCCCCCGGATTCACCGCAACGGCAGGGCCGCGAGTTCCGCGATCGTCAGGGTCAGGGGGGTGAAGACGGCCAGCAGGGACACGGCACGCAGGGTCGCGGCGGTCCTGAGGAGGGCCACCGGGGTGCCCAGGGACAGCAGGGCCTCCCTGGTGCGGGCCCGGGCATGACGGGACTCCAGGGTCGCCGTCAGCAGCGTGGCCACCGTGCAGCTGATCACCAGCGCCGCCCCGAGCCCCGTGAGCGGCCCGAAGGGATGCGGCCCGGCCCGGCCCCCGTACAGCGTGCCCGCCGCGATCGCCGCGGAGCCCACCGCGCACACCACCCCCAGCGGACGCCCGATGCGGCGGGCCTCCGTCATCAGGATCCGGCCCGCGAGCAGGCGGGCCGCCCCCGGCCGGACGAGCTGGAGCAGCCGCCCGCTGAAGTGCGCGAGGCCCGGCCCGGCGAGGGCGAGGCCGACCGCGGTCAGCGCCCAGCCGGCCAGCACCCCGGCCGGGCTGGCCTCGGGGTGGCCCGGCATCGGGAACGCGGACTGCGACCTCCCGCGGCTCACGTACGTCTCGACCGCGAGCCCCGCCGCGACGAGCGCGAAGCCCCACGGCAGCCCGCTCGGCGTCGGCGCGGGCTCCTCGGGGCGCACCGGGTCGCTCTCGTCGCCGGGGCGCGCGGTGCGCGGGCGCAGCGCGATCCCGGCCGCCGCCGCCGCCGTCACCGGCAGGACGGCGAGCAGGGTCAGGGCGCCCGCCAGCGGCATGGGCTGGTCCGCGGTGAGCAGACCGGCGGCGGCCCCGTCGAAGGGGAGCCCCGTGATGTCGCCGCGCAGATGCAGATAGACGAGCAGCGCCACCGCCGAGCCCAGCGTGCACGACACCAGGGTGGACACCGCGGCGATCGCGGCGAGGCGGGCCGGGCCCAGGCCCACCGCGGACAGCCCCGTACGCGGCCGGGTGCTCGGGTCGGTGCGGGCGACGGCGACCGCGAAGTACACGGTGGCCGCCAGCGGCACCACGCACCACAGCAGCCGCAGCGCCGACCCGCCAGGATGGCCGACCGCGTACCCGAGCGTGCACAGCAGCAGGAAGCCGACCCCGGCCGAGGCGGCGGACACCAGCAGGCGACGCAGCAGGACCAGGGGATGGGTGCCGCGGGCTAGACGGAGAGCGAGCACGCCGCGATACCCTCCGCATCCGAAGCGCCTTTGTTTCCGGGGGAGTTGACCCGGCGGCCGTCGATGAGGACCACCGTGCGGTCGGCCAGCGCCGCGATGTCGGTGTCGTGGGTGGCGATGAGGGTGGTGATCCGGTGCGAGCGGGCCGCGGTGAGCAGGGTGCGCAGCACCTGGGCCCGGTCGGCGCGGTGCAGGGTCGCGGTCGGCTCGTCGACGAACAGGACGGCCGGGGTCGCGATCAGCGCGCGGGCGATGGCCACGCGCTGACGCTGCGCCTGGAGCAGGGCGTGCGGGCGTTTCTTCGCGCACATGTCGATGTCGAGCCGCTCCAGCCACTCCAGGGCGGCCTTCTTCGCGGCGCGGTGCGCGATGCCGCGGAGCAGCAGCGGCAGGGCGGCGTTCTCCCAGGCGGTGAGTTCGGGGACCAGGGTGGGTTCGGGGTCGATCCAGCCGAACCGGTCGCGGCGCAGCCGCTCGCGGGCGACCGCGCCCAGGGTGTGCACGGGCCCGCTGTTGAACCACACCTCGCCCTCGTCGGGGACCAGGGTGCCCGACAGGCAGCGCAGCAGCGTCGTCTTGCCGCTGCCGCGCGGTCCGCCGACGGCGAGGATCTCGCCCTCGCGGACCCCGACGCTGACGCCGGTCAGGGCGGGAGAGCCGCTGTGGGAGTGGTGCAGGGAACGCGCCCACAGCACGTCGTTGTCCGGCGGAGCCACCATGGTGCATACCTCGGTTCAGATCAGATTTCCTGCTCCCCGTACGGGGGAACGAAGGCAGGGCCGATCGGTCACTGGGCACGCTAGGGACTGGGGCGTGACTGCCCGGACAGCACGCGGCCCGGCCGCGCCCATCTCACTCGGATGGGCGCGGCCGGGCCGGGGACGCGGACGGTCAGAGCTTCGTCCAGGCCTCCGTCAGGACCTGGCGCAGCACGCCCTCGATCTCGTCGAAGGTCGACTGGTCGGAGATCAGCGGCGGGGCGAGCTGGACGACCGGGTCGCCGCGGTCGTCGGCCCGGCAGTACAGGCCGTTGTCGTACAGCGCCTTGGAGAGGAAGCCGTACAGGACGCGCTCGGTCTCCTCGTCGTTGAACGTCTCCTTGGTGGCCTTGTCCTTCACCAGCTCGATGCCGTAGAAGAAGCCGTTGCCGCGGACGTCGCCGACGATCGGCAGGTCGTGCAGCTTCTTGAGGGTGTCGAAGAAGGCGCCCTCGTTGTCGAGCACGTGCTGGTTGAGGCCCTCCTTCTCGAAGATGTCGAGGTTGGCCAGGCCCACCGCGGCGGAGACCGGGTGGCCGCCGAAGGTGTAGCCGTGCAGGAAGGTGTTGTCGCCCTTGTAGAACGGCTCGGCGAGCTTGTCGGAGATGATGCAGGCGCCGATCGGGGAGTAGCCCGAGGTCATGCCCTTGGCGCAGGTGATCATGTCCGGTACGTAGTCGAACTTGTCGCAGGCGAACATCGTGCCGAGGCGGCCGAAGGCGCAGATGACCTCGTCCGAGACGAGCAGCACGTCGTACTTGTCGCAGATCTCGCGCACGCGCTGGAAGTAGCCGGGCGGCGGCGGGAAGCAGCCGCCGGCGTTCTGCACCGGCTCCAGGAAGACGGCGGCGACGGTCTCGGGGCCCTCGAAGAGGATCTCCTGCTCGATCTGGTCGGCGGCCCAGCGGCCGAAGGCCTCGGGGTCGTCGCCGTGGATCGGGGCGCGGTAGATGTTGGTGTTGGGCACCTTGTGCGCGCCGGGGACCAGCGGCTCGAAGGGCGCCTTCAGGGCGGGCAGACCGGTGATGGACAGGGCGCCCTGCGGGGTGCCGTGGTAGGCGACCGCACGCGAGATGACCTTGTACTTCGTGTGGTTGCCGGTGAGCTTGTGGTACTGCTTGGCCAGCTTCCAGGCGGTCTCGACGGCCTCGCCGCCACCGGTGGTGAAGAAGACCTTGTTGAGGTCGCCCGGCGCGTAGTTCGCGAGACGCTCGGCGAGCTCGACGGCCTTGGGGTGGGCGTAGGACCACACCGGGAAGAAGGCCAGCTCCTGCGCCTGCTTGTAGGCGGTCTCGGCGAGCTCGTGACGGCCGTGGCCGGCGTTGACGACGAACAGGCCCGACAGGCCGTCGAGGTACTTCTTGCCCTTGTCGTCGTAGATGTAGGTGCCCTCGCCACGGACGATGGTGGGAACGGGCGCGTTCTCGTACGACGACATGCGGGTGAAGTGCATCCACAGGTGGTCGTAGGCGGTCTGGCTGAGGTCCTTGCTCACGGCTATCGGGTTCCCCACATATAGGTCTGCTTCTTCAGCTTGAGGTAGACGAAGCTCTCGGTGGAGCGCACGCCGGGGAGGGCGCGGATCCTCTTGTTGATCACTTCGAGGAGGTGGTCGTCGTCCTCGCAGACGACCTCCACCATCAGGTCGAAGGAGCCCGCGGTCATCACCACGTACTCGCACTCGGCCATGGCCGTCAGGGCCTCCGCCACCGGGTCGAGGTCGCCCTCGACGCGGATGCCGACCATCGCCTGGCGCCGGAACCCCACGGTGAGCGGGTCGGTGACGGCGACGATCTGCATCACGCCCTGGTCCAGGAGCTTCTGGACGCGCTGGCGCACGGCCGCCTCGGACAGGCCGACGGCCTTGCCGATCGCGGCGTACGGGCGGCGCCCGTCCTCCTGGAGCTGTTCGATGATCGCCAGGGAGACGGCGTCGATGGAGGGGGACGATCCGTTCCCGATCCTGGGGTCTGTGCTTCGGCTGGCCACGGAGCCACTGTGCACCCGACTCGCTCCGTCCCGCAACCCCAAAGCGATGAAATTCGTTGTTCCGTGACCTCCAGGGAACTGAATCCGAAGTTCACGGGCGGCGGGTCTGTCGAAAGCGTTACTCGACCGACTAGGGTGGGCTGTCTCATCCATCGGACATCGGACCGGGAGGCCAGCGAAGTGACCACCGAACTGCGTCGTTTGCGCAACTACATCGACGGAGAGTTCCGCGATGCTGCCGACGGGCGGACCATCGAGGTGGTCAACCCGGCCACGGGCCAGGCGTACGCGACCTCGCCGCTCTCCGGCCAGGAGGACGTGGACGCGGCCATGGCGGCCGCCGCCGCGGCCTTCCCGGCCTGGCGCGACACCACCCCCGCCGAGCGCCAGAAGGTGCTGCTCAAGATCGCGGACGCCTTCGAGGAGCGCGCCGAGGAGCTGATCGCCGCCGAGTCGGAGAACACCGGCAAGCCGATCGAGCTCACCCGCACCGAAGAAGTGCCGCCGATGGTGGACCAGATCCGCTTCTTCGCGGGCGCGGCCCGCCTGCTCGAAGGCCGCAGCGCCGGCGAGTACATGGAAGGGATGACCTCGATCATCCGCCGCGAGCCGGTCGGCGTCTGCGCGCAGGTCGCGCCGTGGAACTACCCGATGATGATGGCCGTCTGGAAGTTCGCCCCGGCGCTCGCGGCGGGCAACACGGTCGTCCTGAAGCCGTCGGACACCACCCCCGCCTCGACGGTCCTGATCGCCGAGATCATCGGCGCGATCGTGCCCAAGGGCGTCTTCAACGTCATCTGCGGCGACCGCGACACCGGCCGCGCCATGGTCGAGCACCGCACTCCCGCGATGGCCTCCATCACCGGTTCCGTACGGGCCGGCATGCAGGTCGCCGAGTCGGCGTCCAAGGACGTCAAGCGCGTCCACCTGGAGCTGGGCGGCAAGGCCCCGGTGGTCGTCTTCGAGGACGCCGACATCGCCAAGGCCGTCGAGGACATCGCGGTCGCCGGGTACTTCAACGCCGGTCAGGACTGTACGGCCGCGACCCGCGTGCTGGTCCACGAGTCGATCCACGACGAGTTCGTGACCGCGCTGGCCAAGGCCGCCGCCGACACGAAGACCGGGCAGCCGGACGACGCGGACGTGCTGTACGGGCCGCTCAACAACGCCAACCAGCTGAAGCAGGTCACCGGCTTCATCGACCGCCTCCCGGCCCACGCCAAGGTCGAGGCGGGCGGCCACCGGGTCGGCGAGCAGGGCTACTTCTACGCCCCGACCGTCGTCTCCGGCCTCCAGCAGGACGACGAGATCATCCAGAACGAGGTGTTCGGGCCGGTCATCACCGTCCAGTCCTTCACCGACGAGGCCCAGGCCCTGGAGTACGCGAACGGCGTCGAGTACGCGCTCGCCTCCTCGGTGTGGACCAAGGACCACGCCCGCGCCATGCGGATGTCCAAGAACCTGGACTTCGGCTGCGTGTGGATCAACACCCACATCCCGCTGGTCGCCGAGATGCCGCACGGCGGCTTCAAGAAGTCCGGCTACGGCAAGGACCTCTCGGCGTACGGCTTCGAGGACTACACCCGCATCAAGCACGTGATGACGTCCATCGAGGGCTGAACCAGGGCCTGAACACACCGAAGGGGCGGGGGAGTTGATCCCCCGCCCCTTCGGCGTCGCCGTCGCACCCCCGACAGGGTGTCCGGCCTGGGCTCCACGGCTGTACGCACCGTCCATTGAACGCTCCGCGCGGCCCGGGCATCCTGCCGGAATGCGACCGACCGCCTTCCCCGCAGCCAGCCCCTTCTCCCGCCGCAGCCTCCTGCGCTCCCTCGGCGGCGGCGCCGCGCTGGCCGCGCTGGCCGGCTGCGGGGTCCCCGCGGCGTACGTCGAACCGGGCGACCGGGCCGGGCGCGACCGCTCGGCGGCCGACCGGTCCCTCACCTTCGCCAACTGGCCGCTCTACATAGACGTCGACGACAAGGACGCCTCCAAGCGCCCCACCCTCGACGCGTTCGCCAGGAACACCGGGATCTCCGTCACGTACACCGAGGAGATCAACGACAACGACGAGTTCTTCGGGAAGATCAGCCCGGCCCTGATGAACCATCAGGAGACCGGCCGGGACCTCATGGTGATCAGCGACTGGATGGCGGCCCGGTTCGTGCGGCTCGGCTGGGTTCAGGAGATGGACCGGGCCAAGCAGCCCAACGTCGCCCGCTACCTCGACCCCCAACTGCGCACGCCCGCCTTCGACAAGGGGCGTCTGCACAGCGTCCCGTGGCAGTCCGGGATCACCGGCATCGCGTACAACAGGAAGAGGCTCGGCCGCGAGATCAAGCACGTCCGCGATCTGTGGGACCCGCGGCTCGCGGGGAAGGTCACGCTGTTCTCCGGGCTCGACGAGTCGTTCGCGCTCCTGATGCAGGGCAACGGCGTCGACATCACGAAGTGGACCGCGGCCGACTTCCACCGGATGTGCGACCAGATCGAGAAGCTGGTGGCGCGGAAGCAGATCCGGCGCTTCACCGGCAACGACTACACCAGCGACCTCAACAAGGGCGACGTGCTGGCCTGTCAGGCCTACAGCGGAGACGTGTTCCAGCTGAAGGCCGACAACCCCGACATCGAGTTCGTGGTGCCCGAGGAGGGCGCGGAGCTCTGGGCGGAGTCGATGATGATCCCCAACCTGGCCCGCCACAAGACCAACGCCGAGGCGCTCGTCGACTACTACTACGACCCGAGGGTCGCAGCCGAGCTGGCCGCCTCGGTCAACTACGTCTGCCCGGTGCCGGCCGCCCGCGACGTCCTCGCCTCCTCCAAGAACAAGGACGAGGCCGAACTCGCCGAGGACCCGCTGATCTTCCCGGACGACGCGATGCGCGGCCGTCTCGCGATCGCCCGGGACATCACCTCCGAGGAGCGGGTCGAGTTCGCCAAGCGCTGGAACGCGATCGTGGGCCTGTGACCGCACCCTGGACCAGGTTTTGAACGCGTTCAACAGGGGCGTACGCTGTGATCATGAGCGAGCGAAACGCCCTGGTGCGGCGTATCCGCGTGTGGCTGGTCGTCTTCGTCGTCTGCCTCGTGCTGAGCGGTCTGACGGCCTTCCCCCTGGTCCACGAACTGCACTGGACGCAGTCCCTGGTGCGGAACACGCCGCTGGGCGACTGGCTGCCGGGGGCGGCCCGCTGGATCGACCGGGTGCGCGCGGGGCTGGACTCGGCGGACGCCGAGTACCCGTTCCTGCTGTACGGCACGGACTGGCTGGCCTTCGCCCACCTCGTCATCGCGGTCGCCTTCTGCGGGCCGCTGCGCGACCCCGTACGCAACATCTGGGTCGTGGAGTTCGGGATGATCGCCTGCGCGGGGATCATCCCCCTCGCGCTGATCTGCGGACCCGTCCGGGGCATCCCCTTCTGGTGGTCGGTGATCGACATGTCGTTCGGGGTGTTCGGCGTGATCCCGCTGTTCATGGTGCGGCGCAAGATCAAGACCCTGGAGGCGGTGGGCGCGCCCGTACCGGCGTGAGGGTCAGGCGCGGTCCGGGGCGCCGAAGGCGGCCAGCACGATCCGCTGGGCGGTGGGATTCATGTCGGTGCCCTTGGCGTCCGTGGAGTTGACGCTGTAGACCAGCGTCCGCGACAGCGCTCCGGCGGGCGAAAGGGTGGCCGCGATCACCGTGTTGTAGCCCCAGCGGCCGCCCGTCTTGCCCCACACGTCGTGGCCGCCGATCCGCATCGTCGACAGGCCCGCGCTGTACGCGGCGGGCTTGCCGGTCCCCATGGTGCGCACCGACGGGCCGGGCAGCGTGAACATCTCCTTGAGCTGCGCGCCGCGCACCACCTGGCCGGTGAACAGCGCCCGCGTGAAGCGCTCCAGGTCGGCGGTGGTGGAGATCAGGTCGCCCGCGGCGAAGGTGTCCCCGGCGCCCCACACCGTGACGTCCCGCAGTTCGGTCGAGCCGTCCGGCTTCGCGAACACCTGGTAGCCGTGGTTGTGCGGGCCGCGGATGGTGGGGTCGGCGCCGGGCACATAGGTGTCCCTGAGGTGCAGCGGCCGCAGGATGCGGGCGGTGAGCTGGTGAGCGTAGGTGTCCGAGGTGACCCGCTCGATCAGCAGGCCCGCCACGGTGTAGCCGATGTTGTCGTAGTGCTGGGCGGTCCCCGGCGCGAAGTCGGGCTTCTGGGCGGTCGCCTCGCGCACCACGTCGGCCGGGTCGCGGGCCTCGAAGCGGTGCGCGTACAGGTACTCCAGGGAGTCGTCGGGCGAGCCGACCGACGGGATGCCGCTGGTGTGGTTGAGCAGCTGACGCACCGTCACCTCCGCGTACGCGGCCGGGATCAGGTCCGGCAGATAGGCGCGCGCGGGCCGGTTCAGGTCGATGCGGCCCTCGCCCGCGAGCTGGAGCACCATCGCCGCGGTGAAGACCTTGGTGACCGACCCGGCCCGGAACCGCGCGTTCGGGTCCGCCGGGGTGCCGCTCGTCAGGTCGTGCACCCCGGCGCTGCCGGTCCAGCGTCCGTCGCCGCCGCCGACGCGGACGAGTGCGGCGGTCGCGTCGGCCCCCGGCCGTCCCGCCGTGGCGATGGCCGCGCGCAGGGCCGCGGTGTCGAGGCTGGCGCTGGTCCGCTGCGCGGCGGCCGGGGCGGCCTGGGGGGCGGGGGAGGCGGCGGTGGCCGGGCCCGCCGAGATCCCCAGGACCAGGGCGGTGGCGATCAAGGTGGTGCGGGTGCGGGTGTTCATGGTGGGGTCTCCGTGCTCGGACGGTCCGGTGTGCTGATGGACTCCATCCTGCTGAGCGCGGGCCCCGGGCGGATCGCCTGCGCGGACGGTTCCGGCGGGCCGACTTCTCACCGGCGCGGGGGAGTTGGGCGACGGCTCGCTCCCCCGCGCGAGCGAGTCCCCCCTGGGGCCGTGCTCAGGAAGGGGCGCCCGCCTCGATCAGGCCCGTCTCGTACGCGCAGATGACCGCCTGGACGCGGTCGCGCAGCCCGAGCTTGGCCAGCACGTTGCCGACGTGCGTCTTCACGGTGTGCTCGGACACGGTCAGCTCGGCCGCGATCTCGGCGTTGGACAGGCCCCGGCCGAGCAGGAGCAGCGTCTCGCGCTCGCGCGCGGTCAGGGCGTCCAGCCGAGCGGAGGGGCTCGGGGCGGCGGGCCGCGAGGTGTACGCGGCGACCAGCCGGCGCGCCACCGACGGCGCGAGCAGCGCGTCCCCGGCCGCCACCACCCGCACGGCGTGCACCAGGTCGTCCCGCCGGACGTCCTTGAGGAGGAAGCCGCTCGCCCCCGCGTGCAGCGCCTCGTAGACGTACTCGTCGGCGTCGAAGGTGGTCAGCATCACCGTGCGGCAGGGCCCGGCCGCGCTGATCGCGCGGCAGGCCTCGATGCCGTCCAGGCGCGGCATGCGGATGTCGAGCAGCGCCACATCGGGCGCGAGGCGGCGCACGGCCTCCACGGCCTGGGCGCCGTCGCCGACCTCGGCCACCACCTCGATGTCCGGCTGCATGTCCAGGATCAGCGCGAAGCCGCTGCGCACCAGTTCCTGGTCGTCGGCCACCACCACACGGATCGTCACGTCCCCACCTCCGCCGAGGAGGTTACCGAGGCGCTGTCCTGCGCCGCGCGGGCGAGGCCGTCCAGCGGGATGACGGCCCTGACCTCGAAGCCCCGGCCGCCCGGACCCGCGCCCGCCCGGGCGCTGCCGCCGTGTGCCACGGCCCGCTCGTGGACGCCGACGAGCCCGTGCCCGGTGCCGGGTCCGGGCACGGCGCCGGGGCCGCGCCCGTCGTCCAGGACCGTGATGGTCAACTCCTCGTCGGCGTAGGTGAGTTGGACGGAGCCCGTCCGGGCCGCCGCGTGCTTGACCGTGTTCGTCAGGGCCTCCTGCACGATCCGGTACACGGTGGCCTCCGTGTCCGGCGGAAGCGGGCGCGGGGCGCCCGTCACCTCGTAGGCGACCGGCGGGCCGCCGAGCGAGACCCGTTCGACGAGCGCGGGCAGCGCCGCGATCCCCGGTTGCGGCTCGCGCGGGGCGGCCGGGCCGTCGGGGGCGGTCTCCTCGCGCAGCACCCCCAGCATCCGGCGCAGCTGCACCATGGCGTCCCGGCCCGTCTCGGAGATCGCCTCGAAGGCGGCCTCCGCCCGGGCGGGCGCGGCCCGCACGGCCAGCGGGCCCGCCTCGGCCTGCACGATCATGATGCTGACGGCGTGCGACAGGATGTCGTGCATCTCCCGCGCGATCCGGGCCCGTTCACGCGCCGTCGCCTGCTCGGCCTCGATGCGGTTGGCCCGCTCCAGCTGCGCCGCGCGGTCCTCGACGGCCGCGGTGTAGGCCTGCCGGGTGTGGGTGAGCCGCCCGAGCGCGTACGCGGCGCCGAAGACGAAGAGGGAGAACATCAGCTCCTTGGCGTCCTGGGTGTTGAGCGCCACCGAGGGCAGGATCAGCGCCGCGACCAGTGCGGCGATCCCGATCCTGCGGCGCGCCGAGGACAGCGCCGCGACCGTGTAGAGGGCGACGAGCCCCGCGTACGGCAGCGGCTGGCCGGGCCCGTCCAGGGTCAGCTTGTACGCCGCTCCCGCCGCCAGGACCGCCAGCGTCACCGCGACCGGGGCGCGGCGCCGCCACACGAGGGGCAGGACGCCGAGCGAGGTCATCGCGTAGTCGGCCCAGGTGGCCGGGCGCAGCCCGTCGGGCCGGTCCACGACGAACGGGATCGACACCGCCACCTGCACCAGCAGGGCCAGGCCGATGTCGACCGCCCAGCCGTTCGCCGTCCGCAGCCGTGCGGCCCATGTCTCCTTGCCCACCCCGTGTCCCCCCGGTCGTTCCGAAAAGTGCCCCCGTTACCGCCCGGACAGGATGCCGTACAGCGTGTCCACCCGGTTGGTGGTGATCGAGTCCACGCCGTGCCCGACGAGCCGCCGCATGGTGCGCGCGGTGTCCGCGGTCCATGCCGAGACGAGCATCCCGTCCCGGTGCACCCGCGCCACCAGCTCCGAACTGACCAGCCCGAAGCGGTAGTTGAGCCAGCGTGGCCGCACGGCGTCGATCAGTGAGGGCCGCGGCGGGGCCGAGGAAGTCCAGCTGAGCGCGATCTCGGCGTGCGGGTCGGCGGCGCGGACGTGCAGCATGGCGACCGGCCCCCCGCAGTAGTGGACGCGCCCGCCCGCCCCGCACTCGCGGACCGTGCCCACCACCGTGCGCACCGCCTCCTGGCCCGCGCCCGGCAGATCGAGCATCACCCGGTGCGCGCCGGCCGTCATCAGAGCCTGGCGCAGCGTGGGAACCCCGCCGCCGGTGACCTCGCGCACCTCCTCGTACGGCAGCTCGGCCAGCGGACGGTCGAAGTCCCACAGCCGTTTGAGGGTGTCGTCGTGCAGCAGCACGGGCACGCCGTCCCGGGTCGTGCGGACGTCGATCTCGACCGCGTCCGCGCCCCGGGCGAGCGCCGAGGCGATGGAGGGCAGGGTGTTCTCGCGGACGCGGTACGGGTCGCCGCGGTGTCCCACGACTGTCACGGTGCGCATGGGGCCATTGTGCTGAGCGGCGCCGGGGTCAGCCAGCCGGCGCCGGGTCCGGGAGGTCAGCGGGCGAGCCACTTCGCGGTGTAGTCGTCGATCTCACCGGCGAGCCGCGCCTTGCCCGCCGCGTCCAGGAAGGAGGCCTCGACGGCGTTCTTGGCGAGGTCCGCGAGGCCCCGCTCGTCCAGGTCCAGGAGGCGGGCGGCGACCGCGTACTCGTTGTTGAGGTCGCTGCCGAACATCGGCGGGTCGTCGCTGTTGACGGTGACCAGGACGCCCGCGGCCACCATCTCCCGTACGGGGTGCTGGTCGAGGTCGGGCACCACCCGGGTGGCGAGGTTGGACGTCGGGCAGACCTCCAGGGCGATCCGGTGCTCGGCGAGGTGCTTGAGCAGCGCCGGGTCCTGGGTGGCGCTGGTGCCGTGGCCGATGCGCTCGGCCCGCAGCTCGATCAGCGCGTCCCAGATCGACTGCGGCCCGGTGGACTCTCCCGAGTGCGGCACCGAGTGGAGACCGGCGGCGATGGCCCGGTCGAAGTAGGGCTTGAACTGCGGGCGGGGCACGCCGATCTCGGGGCCGCCGAGGCCGAAGGAGACCAGGCCCTCGGGGCGCACCGCGTCCTCGGTGGCGAGCCGGGCCGTCTCGGCGGCGGCCTCGAGACCGGCCTCGCCCGGAATGTCGAAGCACCAGCGCAGGACGGTCCCGAACTCGGTCTCGGCGGCCTTGCGGGCGTCCTCGATCGCGTCCATGAACGCCCGCTCGTCGATGCCCCGGCGGGTGGACGAGAACGGCGTGATGGTCAGCTCGGCGTAGCGGATGTTCTGCCGGGCCATGTCCCGGGCCACCTCGAAGGTGAGAAGGCGCACATCCTCCGGGGTGCGGATCAGGTCCACGACCGAGAGGTAGACCTCGATGAAGTGCGCGAAGTCCGTGAACGTGAAGTAGTCGGCGAGCGCCTCGGGGTCGGTGGGGACCTTCGAGTCCGCGTGGCGGGCGGCGAGTTCGGCCACGATGCGCGGTGACGCGGAGCCGACGTGGTGCACGTGGAGCTCGGCCTTGGGCAGCCCCGCGATGAAGGGGTGCAGATCGGTCATGGGGTCCTCCAGGGGTCTGCCGCGAGGGTCCTCGCGCGGTCGGCGGCGTACGGCCTTCGCCCGTCGGGGATCATGGTAGGCCGGGCGGAGCCGCCCGGAACCCGGGCCGTAGCATGACGGCACCACGATGGGGGAGGCCCATGTCAGACAACACCCAGCAGCCGTCGGGAGGCCAGGAGCCCCGCGACCCCTGGGCACCGCCGGAGCACAAGGTTCCGCTGGACAAGCCGCCGGTCCACGACCAGCAGACCGTCGTCTCGATGCCCGGCTCCGAGGGCCAGGGCACCGCACCGGCGCAGGGCGCTCCCGGCACCGCGCCGACGCCCGGCGCCTTCCCCGGCCCGCCCGGCCCCGGCTTCGGCGGCCCGACGCCGCCGCCCGCGTCCGGCCAGGCGGCTCCCGGCAGCTACGGCTACCCCAGCTACCCGCAGCAGCCCGCGCAGGGCTACCCCGGATACCCGGGCCAGCAGCCCGCGTTCGGCTACCCCGGCTGGACCGGGATGCCCGCCCCGCAGAACGGGTTCGGCACCGCCGCGATGGTGCTCGGCATCGCCGCCTGCGTGCTGATGATCTGCACCTGGGGCATCGCCGGGATCGTGCTCGGCGCACTGGCTCTGATCTTCGGTCTGCTCGGCAAGGGCAGGGTCGCCCGCGGTGAGGCGAACAACCGGGGTCAGGCGCTCGCGGGCATCATCATGGGCATCGTCGGCATCGTGCTCGGCATCGTGATCCTCGTGCTGCTGATCGTGGTGGTGGCCAACGCGCCCACGCACCACAGCACCTACGACGACTACTCGAACTTCCTGGCGCTGGCCTCCTCGGCCCGCTGAGGAACCCGCCCCGGAGGAGGGCCCGCAACGGGCCCCTTCCTCCGGGGCGCGGGCCCGCTCTCCGGTCCGGCCCCGCGCGGCCGCAGGACGTCAGCGCAGCCGCTCGCGCGCCTCCATCAGCGCGAAGCCCAGCAGGTTCAGCCCCCGCCAGCGCGCCGGGTCGGCCGCCTCCGGTGCGTCCGCCGCGAGGCCTATGCCCCAGATCCGGTCCAGCGGGCTCGCCTCGACCAGCACCCGGCCGCCGGTGCCGAGCAGGTACCGCCGCAACGCCTCGTCCTGGCCGAACTTGTGCAGACTGCCGGCCAGCACGATCCGGTAGCGCTCGCGCTGCCACACCGTGTCGTCGAAGCCCCGCACCAGGCGCCCGGCCTTCTTGGCCTGGGCCGGACCGGCCGCCGTGAGCGCCGCCCGCTCCGCCTCCGCGTCCTGGAACAGCCGTGCCTTCGACGCCATCATCCAGTGCTCGGCCGTGGCGTACGCGACGCCGTCGACCGTGAAGGGCGAGGGCCACCACTGGCTGAAGCAGCTCGGGCCGAGCGTGCCGTCCCGCTGGGGCCGGTGTCCCCAGAAATGCAGAAACTTGATCCGTTCACCGTTCTCGACCTGCGCGATCAGCTCGTCCAGCGGCGCGCGATCCCCCGTGATCCCTTCCATGCACGCGAGTCTGGCAGGCGCCACTGACACTCCGTCGGGCCGGGACCGCCCCGACGCGACACATGGTCGACAGATTCCGTCGCGTAACCAAAAGGCAACAACGGAATCACTTGTTGGCCAGATGTGGCTCTGTCAGGATCGTCACTCAAATCGAGCTGGAGCTACGAAGAACGTGGGCGACATGGACACCGACACCGGCAATCGCTTTCCCGTGGAGGACCGCTTCCCGGCACAGGACCGCTTCGCGGCCGGGGCCCAGTACATCGGCGGGCGGCTGCGCCCCGGCACCTCCGGACGGCGCCAGGACGTCGTCGACCCGGCGACCGGGGCCACGGTCTACAGCTACGAACTCGCCGGCCCCGCCGACGTCGACGCGGCGGTCGCCGCGGCCAGGGCGGCCTTCCCCGGCTGGGCCGGTGCCACCCCCGGCGAGCGCTCGGACGCCCTGCACCGGCTGGCCGAGATCCTCGCCGAGCGCGCCGAGGAGTTCGCCCGGGCCGAGTCCCTCCAGTGCGGCAAGCCCATCAAGCTGAGCCGGGAGTTCGACGTGCCCGGCACCATCGACAACACGGCGTTCTTCGCGGGCGCCGCCCGGCACCTGGAGGGCAGGTCGGCCGGGGAGTACGACGGCGACCACACCTCGTACGTACGGCGCGAGCCCCTCGGCGTCGTCGGGTCCATCGCGCCCTGGAACTACCCGCTCCAGATGGCCGCCTGGAAGATCCTCCCGGCGATCGCGGCGGGCAACACCATCGTCCTCAAGCCCGCCGAGACCACCCCGCTGACCTCGCTCCTGTTCGCCGAGGCCGCGCGGGAGGCCGGGATCCCGGACGGCGTCGTCAACATCGTCTCGGGTGCCGGGAAGGACGCGGGCGAGCACCTCGTCGGCCACCCCGACGTCGTGATGACCTCCTTCACCGGGTCCACCGCCGTGGGCAAGCGGGTCGCCGAGATCGCCACCCGCACCGTCAAGCGCCTCCACCTCGAACTCGGCGGCAAGGCGCCCTTCGTGGTCTTCGACGACGCCGACCTGGAGGCCGCCGTGCACGGCGCGGTCGCCGGTTCGCTCATCAACTCGGGCCAGGACTGCACGGCCGCCACCCGCGCCTACGTCCAGCGCCCGCTGTACGAGGCCTTCGTCGAGCAGGTCGCCGCCCTGATGGAGACCGTCCGGCTCGGCGACCCGTTCCGCCCCGACACCGACCTCGGCCCGCTGATCTCGCACGTCCACCGCGACCGCGTCGCCGGGTTCGTCGAGCGGGCCAGGGCCTACGCACGGATCGTCACCGGCGGCGAAGCGCCCGGGAACGACGGCGCCTACTACCGGCCCACCCTCATCGCGGACGCCCCCCAGGACAGCGAGGTCGTCCAGGCCGAGATCTTCGGCCCGGTCCTGGTGGTGCTGCCCTTCGACACCGACGACGAGGGCATCGCGCTCGCCAATGACACCCCCTACGGACTCGCCGCCTCCGCCTGGAGCCGCGACGTGTACCGCACCGGCCGGGCCACCCGCGAGATCAAGGCAGGCTGCGTGTGGATCAACGACCACATCCCGATCCTCAGCGAGATGCCGCACGGCGGCTACAAGGCGAGCGGTTACGGAAAGGACATGTCGGCGTACTCCTTCGAGGAGTACACGCAGGTCAAGCATGTGATGTACGACAACACAGCGGTGCCGAGGAAGGACTGGCACCGCACGATCTTCGGGGACCGATAGCAGAGGCGGCCCCACCAGGCCACCGAACCCACCCGAAAGGGCATCCAGCGCATGGAGCAGTACGAGCCCGACCTCCCCCCAGCTCTCCACTCGGCCGGAGCGGGGAGGGACTCCCTCGCCCCGGTCCAGCTCGCGGCCATCCGGCGCAGCATGACCAACGGCCGGGGCGCCCTGACCCGCCGTTCCCTGCTGCGCGCCTCGGGCGTGGGCGCGCTCACCGTCGGCGGCCTCGCCGGCCTGAGCGCCTGCGGCATCCCGGCGGCCACCAAGGAGAACGGCACCGGACCGTCCAACGCGGACCACTCCGCCCAGGAGAAGGAGATCAACTTCTCCAACTGGACGCAGTACATGGACGTCAGCGACGACAAGAAGCACCATCCGACGCTGGACGAGTTCACCCGCCGCACCGGGATCCAGGTCAAGTACACCGAGGACATCAACGACAACGTCGAGTTCTTCGGGAAGATCAAGCCGCAGCTCGCGGGCGGCCAGGACACCGGCCGGGACCTCGTGGTGCTCACCGACTGGCTCGCGGCCCGGCTCATCCGGCTCGGCTGGGCGCAGCAGCTCGACCCGGCGCACCTGCCGCACGCGTACGCCAACCTGGCCCCCCAGTTCCGCATGCCCGACTGGGACCCCGGCCGCGCCTACTCCTACCCCTGGACCGGCATCCCGACCGTCATCGCCTACAACGCCAAGGCGACCGGCGGCAAGAAGGTCGACTCCATCACCCAGCTGCTCGACGACCCGAGCCTCAAGGGCCGGGTCGGCTTCCTGTCCGAGATGCGCGACACCATCGGGATGACCCTGCTCGACCTCGGCAAGGACCCGGCGAAGTTCACCGACGCCGACTTCGACCAGGCGATCGGGCGGCTCCAGAAGGGCGTCGACACCCAGCAGATCCGCCGCTTCACCGGCAACGACTACACCGGTGACCTGGTGAAGGGCGACCTCGCCGCCTGTGTCGCCTGGGGCGGTGACGTGACCCAGCTGCGCGCCGACAACCCGGACATCAAGTACGCGATCCCGGCCGCCGGTTACATGACCTCCAGCGACAACCTGCTGGTCCCGGCGAAGGCCCGCCACCAGAGCAACGCGGAGAAGCTGATCGACTACTACTACGAGCTGCCGGTGGCCGCGAAGCTCGCCGCGTTCATCAACTACCAGTGCCCGGTCGACGGGGTCCACGACGAACTCGCCAGGATCGACCCGGCGCTCGCGCAGAACGAGCTGATCCTGCCGGACAAGGCGATGACCGCCAGGTCGCACTCCTTCCGCTCGCTCAGCGAGGCCGAGGAGACGGCGTACGAGCAGAAGTTCTCCAAGCTCATCGGAGCGTGAGCGCTCCGCGGGTGCGCCTGCTTTTCGGCTGCGAGTGCGTCGTGGCTGGTCGCTTCCCCGCGCCCCTACCCCCTGTCCTCTCGACCCCCCTGGGACCCCACCCATGACTGACAGCACCGCCGGCGGCGATGTCCGCCTCACCGGGATCAGCAAGACGTACGGCTCCTTCACCGCCGTCCATCCGCTCGAACTGACCGTCCCGCAGGGCTCGTTCTTCGCCCTGCTCGGCGCGTCCGGCTGTGGCAAGACCACCACCCTCCGCATGATCGCGGGGCTCGAGGAGCCGAGCACCGGCACCGTCTTCCTCGGCGACAAGGACGTCACCGACCTGCCGCCCTACAAGCGGCCGGTGAACACCGTCTTCCAGTCCTACGCCCTCTTCCCGCACCTGGACGTCACCGAGAACGTCGCCTTCGGGCTGCGCAGGCGGGGCATCAAGTCGGTGAAGAAGCAGGTCGACGACATGCTGGAGCTCGTGCAGCTCGGCGACTTCGCCAAGCGCAAGCCGCACCAGCTCTCCGGCGGCCAGCAGCAGCGCGTGGCGGTCGCCCGCGCGCTCATCAACCACCCCCAGGTGCTGCTCCTGGACGAGCCGCTCGGCGCCCTCGACCTCAAGCTGCGCCGCCAGATGCAGCTGGAGCTCAAGCGCATCCAGACCGAGGTCGGGATCACCTTCATCCACGTCACCCACGACCAGGAGGAGGCCATGACGATGGCCGACACCGTCGCGGTGATGAACGGCGGGCGGGTCGAACAGCTCGGCGCACCGGCCGAGTTGTACGAGAACCCGCAGACCACGTTCGTCGCGAACTTCCTCGGCACCTCCAACCTCATCGAGGCCGAGGTCGTCGAGAGGACCGGCGAGGAGGTGGTCGTCACGGCCGGTGGCGCCAAGCTGCGGCTGCCCGGCGGACGATGTCCGGCCGCCACGGGCAGCGGCGGCAAGCTCCTCGTCGGCGTACGCCCCGAGAAGATCTCGCTCGCCCACCGCGACGACGAGGGCGCCGTCGCCGAGGGCCGCAACCGCGTCCCCGGCCGCATCGTCGACTCGTCCTTCATCGGCGTCTCCACCCAGTACCTCGTCGACTCCCCGGCGGGCCAGGGCCTCTCGGTCTACGAGCAGAACGTCGACAGGCGCGCGGGACTCGTTCCGGGCGCCGAGGTCGTCCTGCACTGGAACCCGGCCCACACCTTCGGCCTCGACGCGGCGCAGGCGATCGACGCGGGCGTCGAGAAGGTCGAGGACGCCGCGTGACCGCCCTCGCCGAAGCGCCGGCGGAGCTGCCGCTCCGCAAGGCGTCCACCCGCAAGCGGCTCGTCCCGTACTGGCTGCTGCTGCCCGGCATCCTGTGGCTGATCGTGTTCTTCGCGCTGCCGATGGTGTACCAGGCCTCGACCTCCGTACAGACCGGCTCGCTCGAGAAGGGCTTCCAGGTCACCTGGCACTTCCAGACCTACTGGGACGCCTTCAAGGAGTACTACCCGCAGTTCGTCCGCTCGCTGCTGTACGCGGGAACGGCGACCCTGCTGTGCCTGCTGCTGGGCTATCCGCTGGCGTATCTGATCGCCTTCAAGGCGGGCCGCTGGCGCAATGTGGTCCTCGTCCTGGTCATCGCGCCGTTCTTCACCAGCTTCCTGATCCGCACGCTCGCCTGGAAGACGATCCTGGCCGACGGCGGGCCCGTGGTGCACGCGCTGGGTTCGCTGCACGTCCTGGACGTCACCAACTGGCTGGGCTGGACCGAGGGCAACCGGGTGCTCGCCACGCCGATGGCGGTGGTGTGCGGGCTCACCTACAACTTCCTGCCGTTCATGATCCTGCCGCTGTACACCTCCCTGGAGCGCATCGACTCCCGGCTGCACGAGGCGGCGGGCGACCTTTACGCGACCCCGGCGACCACCTTCCGCAAGGTGACCTTCCCGCTGTCCATGCCCGGCGTCGTCTCCGGCACCCTGCTCACCTTCATCCCGGCCAGCGGCGACTACGTGAACGCCGAACTGCTCGGCTCCACCGACCAGAAGATGGTCGGCAACGTCATCCAGTCACAGTTCCTGCGCGTCCTGGACTATCCGACCGCCGCCGCCCTGTCCTTCATCCTGATGGCGATCGTCCTGGTCATGGTCACCCTCTACATCCGCCGAGCCGGGACGGAGGACTTGGTCTGATGAATTCCATGCCCCTCAAGTGGCTGCGCCGCAACCTCGTGGTCATCGCGGGACTGGCGACGCTCGCGTACCTGATCCTGCCGAACATCGTCGTCATGGTGTTCTCGTTCAACAAGCCGAACGGGCGCTTCAACTACTCCTGGACGCGGTTCTCGACCGACGCCTGGCAGGACCCGTGCGGGGTCGCCGACATGTGCGGCTCGCTCTCGCTCTCGCTCCAGATCGCCGTCTGGGCGACGATCGGCGCGACCGCGCTCGGCACGATGATCGCGTTCGCCCTGGTCCGCTACCGGTTCCGGGCGCGTGGCGCGATCAACTCGCTGATCTTCCTGCCGATGGCGATGCCCGAGGTCGTGATGGCCGCCTCCCTGCTCACGCTCTTCCTCAACATGGGCGCGCAGCTGGGCTTCTGGACGATCCTGATCGCCCACATCATGTTCTGCCTGAGCTTCGTCGTCACCGCCGTCAAGGCCCGCGTGATGTCCATGGACCCCCGGCTCGAGGAGGCCGCGCGCGACCTCTACGCCGGGCCAGTCCAGACGTTCCTGCGGGTGACGCTGCCGATCGCGTCGCCCGGTATCGCGGCGGGCGCGCTGCTCGCCTTCGCGCTCTCCTTCGACGACTTCATCATCACCAACTTCAACGCGGGCTCCACCGTGACCTTCCCCATGTTCGTGTGGGGCTCGGCGCAGCGCGGCACGCCCGTGCAGATCAACGTCATCGGGACGGCCATGTTCATCATCGCCGTCGTGGTGGTCACCACCGGACAATTCATTGCGAACCGGCGCAAGAACAGCGCGAAAGCGTAACCCACGCAGTTCCTGAGGGAGTTGAAATCATGGCCGTGACCCGAGCCATGAGCAGTGCGGCAACGAAGTCTCTCGCGGGCGCGAAGCCCGTTCCCTTCTGGCTGGAGGACCCCGGCCGCCCCGAGGCGCTGCCCGCCCTCACCGGCGACGAGAGGTGCGACCTCCTCGTCGTCGGCGGCGGATACAGCGGGCTGTGGACCGCGCTGATCGCCAAGGAGCGCGAGCCCGGACGCGACGTCGTCCTCATCGAGGGCAAGGAGATCGGCTGGGCCGCCTCCGGCCGCAACGGCGGCTTCTGCGCCGCCTCCCTCACCCACGGGCTCGGCAACGGCCTGGCCCGCTGGCCCGACGAGCTCGCCCGGCTCGAAGAGCTGGGCGCGGCGAACCTCGACGCCATCGAGGCCGCCGTCGCCCGCTACCGGATCGACTGCGACTTCGAGCGGACCGGCGAGATCGACGTCGCCACCGAACCCCACCAGCTCGAAGAGCTGCACGAGATGTACGAGGAGGCCACGAACCTGGGCTTCGGCGGGCTCGAACTCCTCGACGAGGAGGCGCTGCGGGCCGAGGTCGACTCGCCCACCTTCCTCGGCGGGCTCTGGGACCGCGACGGCGTCGCCATGCTCCATCCGGCCAAGCTCGTCTGGGGGCTGAAGCGGGCCTGTCTCGACCTGGGCGTACGGATCTACGAGCACACGCCGGGCCTCTCCCTGGCCCGGGTCGGCACCGGCATGGGCGTGCGCACCCCGTACGGGAGGATCCGCGCCGAGCACGTCGCGCTCGGCACCAACGTGTTCCCCTCGCTGGTCAAGCGGCTGCGGCCGTACACGGTCCCGGTGTACGACTACGCGCTGATGACGGAGCCGCTCAACGCCGCCCAGCTCGCCTCGATCGGCTGGCACGGGCGCCAGGGGCTCGGGGACGCGGCCAACCAGTTCCACTACTTCCGGCTGTCCGCCGACAACCGCATCCTGTGGGGCGGCTACGACGCCGTCTATCCGTACGGCGGGAAGGTGCGGAGCGAGTACGACGACCGGCCCGAGACCTACGCCAAGCTCGCCGAGCAGTTCTTCCACTGCTTCCCGCAGCTGGAGGGGCTGGCGTTCAGCCACGCCTGGGGCGGCGCGATCGACACCTGCTCGCGCTTCTCGGCGTTCTTCGGCACCGCCCACGCCGGCCGGGTCGCGTACGCCGCCGGGTACACCGGGCTCGGGGTCGGCGCGACCCGCTTCGGCGCCGAGGTGATGCTCGACCTGCTCGCGGGCGAGCGGACCGAGCGCACCGAACTGGAGATGGTGCGCACCAAGCCGCTGCCCTTCCCGCCGGAGCCGGTGGCCTGGGCGGGCATCGGCATCACCAAGTGGTCGCTGGCCCGCGCCGACGAGCGGGGCGGCCGCCGCAACCTGTGGCTCAGGGCGATGGACCGGGTCGGTCTCGGCTTCGACTCCTGACCCACCGGCCCCGTCGGTCGACCGCTCGATCCTCTGTGCGCCCCCGGTCACGCCGGGGGCGCACATCTTTCGATCATGGTGTGACCGGGTTCACCACCACGAGGTGGCCGAAGTCGCGTCATAGTCCGGACCCACGCCGCTCTCCCTCGGGACGCACCGGGCGCTGCCCGGTGCGGTGGAACCGGATCGGAGGACGGCAATGACTGCCTCGGGGTCGAAGACCGCGGTGGAATGGCTGGCGTCGGTGGCGCCGGATCCCGACGCCTGCCGGTGGGAATGGGAGCGCAACCCCCTGGGGGTCGCTCTCCTTCCGGCCGGCAGGCGCTGGGACGTACTGATCCTGCCGGGCGAGCTCGGGCACGGCGCGCTGGAGGTGCTGGCCCGGCTCGTGGACCGGCCGGGCCCCGTGCTGGCCGACTTCGGTGACGCGCGGGTGGGGTTCTTCGTGCCGCCCGGCACCGCGGGGCGGTGGCTGGGGACGGGGGTGCGGGGCGCGGGCCGCGGCACCTGGGTCGTGGTGCCGTACCCGGGCCGGGCGTGCGGTGGGGTGCGCTGGCTGGTGCCGCCCGACGGCTCGGGCACGCTCACCGATCCCACCCTCCTGGAACTGGCGATGCACGAGGCGGCGGCCCGCCTCGCCCGCGAGGGGGGCAAGCGGGAAGGGCCTGAAGTCCCATAGACCCTGAGACCCCTGACGACGCCAAGACCCCCGGGAAGCGCAGGAAACGCAGAGACCCCTGGAAGCGCAGGAAACGCAGAAATGGGGGACTGAGTCGGGGCGGCTCGGCGCCGGACACCTTGACAAGCCGATTGGTCTGGACCATGTTGTGCGGGCTTCGTGTCTCAATACCCCCTTGCCGGGAGGCAGTTGTGGACCGCACCAGACATCCCGCCCTGTGGCCATCCCTCTGTGCCGCCCTGACGGCGGCCGCCCTCGCCGCGGCCGGACTCGTCGCCGCGGCGCCGACCGCGCGCGCCGCCGACCCCGACCTCATGCGCAACGGCGGCTTCGAATCCGGACTCGACGGCTGGAACTGCACCGCGGGCAGCGGGACCGTGGTCTCCTCGCCCGTGCACAGCGGCACCGGCGCGCTGCGGGCCACCCCGGCGGGCAGCGACAACGCGCAGTGTTCCCAGACCGTGGCCGTCCAGCCCAACTCGGCGTACACGCTGAGCGGTTGGGTGCAGGGCAGCTACGTCTACCTCGGCGCCTCGGGCACCGGCACCACCGACGTGTCGGCCTGGACCCAGTCCGCGCCGTCCTGGCAGCGGCTGACGACCACCTTCAAGACCGGCGCGAACACCACCTCGGTGACCGTCTACACCCACGGCTGGTACGGCACCGGCGCGTACGGGGCAGACGACGTGACCCTGACCGGGCCCGGCGGCGCCCCCGTCCAGATACCCGCCGCCCCCGCCGGTCTCACCGCGTCCGGCGCCACCTCCTCGTCCGTGAACCTGGCCTGGTCCGCCTCGGCGGGCGCCACCGGCTACACCGTCTACCGGGACGGCGCCAAGGCGGCCTCGGTGAGCGGGACTTCGGCCACCGTCACGGGTCTGGCCCCCGCCACCTCGTACGCCTTCCAGGTCACCGCGACCAACAGCGCGGGGGAGTCCCCGAAGTCGGCCACCGTCACCGCGGCCACCACGTCCGGCGGCGGCAACCCGCCGCCCTCGGGCCACGCCCTGGTCGGCTATCTGCACGCCTCGTTCGCCAACGGCGCGGGCTACACGCGCATGGCGGACGTGCCCGACGACTGGAACATCATCGACCTCGCCTTCGGCGAACCGACCTCCCCGACCTCGGGCGACATCCGCTTCAACCTGTGCCAGGTCAGTGAGTGCCCCACCGTCGAGCCGCTCGCCGACTTCAAGGCGGCCATCAAGGCCAAGCAGGCCGCGGGCAAGAAGGTGCTGATCTCCATCGGCGGCCAGAACGGCCAGGTCCAGCTCACCACGACCGCCGCCCGCGACACCTTCGTCTCCTCCGTCTCGAAGATCATCGACGACTACGGCCTGGACGGGCTCGACATCGACTTCGAGGGGCACTCCCTCTCGCTGAACACCGGCGACACGGACTTCCGCAGCCCGACGACCCCCGTCATCGTCAACCTCATCGACGCCCTGAAGACCCTCAAGGCCAAGTACGGCCCGGCGTTCGTCCTGACGATGGCCCCGGAGACGTTCTTCGTGCAGATGGGCTACCAGTACTACGGCTCGGGCCCCTGGGGCGGGCAGGACCCGCGCTGCGGCGCCTACCTCCCGGTCATCTACGCGCTGCGCGACTCCCTCACGCTGCTGCACGTCCAGGACTACAACTCCGGCTCGATCATGGGCCTGGACAACCAGTACCACTCGATGGGCGGCTCGGACTTCCACATCGCCATGACGGACATGCTGCTCACCGGCTTCCCGGTGACGGGCGACGCCGCGAAGACGTTCCCGGCGCTGCGGCCCGACCAGGTCGCCATCGGTCTGCCCGCCTCCAGTCAGGCGGGCAACGGCTGGACCGCTCCGGCCGAGGTCACCAAGACCCTGGACTGCCTCACGAAGAAGGCCAACTGCGGCTCGTACGCGACCCACGGCAGCTGGCCGGGGCTGCGCGGCCTGATGACCTGGTCCATCAACTGGGACCGGTTCAACGGCGGCGAGTTCTCGAAGAACTACGACGCATACCCGTGGAGCTGACCACCAGCAGCGCCCCGCACAGGCAGCAGCTGGCCAGCACGTCGAGCGGCCAGTGGTAGCCGTGCAGCACCAGACCGATGCCCGTCGCCGCCGTCAGCGCCCCCGCGGCGGCGGGCATCGGCCACCGGCGGCGTACCAGGGGGGAGAGCAGCAGAGCGGCACTCCCGTACGCCACCATCGCGGTCGCGGTGTGCCCCGAGGGGTAGTAGCCGGTGGCCGGGTCGAACGGGCCCGGGCGGGCGATCCACTCCTTGAGCGGCACCACGAGCAGGGGCACCAGGGCCATCGTCGCGGCGGCGATCAGGGCCCGGCGGCGCAGCCCGCGCCACAGGGCGTACCCGATGGCCAGGGCGAGGACCGGCAGCGCGACCGGCATGCTGCCGAGGTCGGCGAGCGCCTCGGCGAACCAGGAGGGGCCGTGGCCGGTGAGCGAGGGGGCCACGCGCTCGTCGAGACGGCGCAGCGGGCCGCCGGACGCGACCTGCCAGGTGATCACCGCGAACGCGCAGAGCAGGGCGGCGAAGAGGAAAGCCGGCCGCCCCGGAACAGGGGGGGAGGTTCCGGGGCGGCCGCCTGGACCGGTGTACCGCGCGCCCCGGGGGGTGTGGGGCGGACGGCCATCCGATCGGTGAGGAGTTCCGGAGCCGGAGGCTCCAGTGGTGTGCGCGAGGGCACGACCAGGGCAAGGCTGGGGATGCTCGGCCCTGGAGTCGCCCGCAGTCCCCTGCGGGCGGGGTGTTTCTCTCATCTGCAGAAACCGTACGGCAGAGGACGGGGGGACCGACAGCGGGAACTCCATCCCGCCATTGGCCCCCCACACCTTCTTCACAGGCGGTGTCACACGCCGGTGAAGGCCTGCTCGATGATGTCCAGGCCCTCGTTCAGCAGGTCCTCGCCGATGACCAGCGGAGGCAGGAAGCGCAGGACGTTGCCGTAGGTGCCGCAGGTCAGGACGAGCAGCCCCTCCGCGTGGCAGGCCTTGGCGAGCGCGCCGGCGGCCTCCGGGTTCGGGGTCTTGGAGGCGCGGTCCTTGACCAGCTCGATGGCGATCATGGCGCCGCGGCCGCGGATGTCGCCGATGATGTCGTACTTCTCGGCCATCGTCGCGAGGCGGGCCTTCATGACCTCCTCGATGCGCTTGGCCTTGCCGTTGAGGTCGAGCTCCTTCATCGTCTCGATCGCGCCGAGCGCGGCGGCGCAGGCCACCGGGTTGCCGCCGTAGGTGCCGCCGAGGCCGCCCGCGTGCGCGGCGTCCATGATCTCGGCGCGGCCCGTGACGGCGGCGAGCGGCAGGCCGCCCGCGATGCCCTTGGCGGTGGTGATCAGGTCCGGGACGATGCCCTCGTCCTCACAGGCGAACCACTGGCCGGTGCGGCAGAAGCCGGACTGGATCTCGTCCGCGACGAACACGATGCCGTTGTCCTTGGCGAACTGGCTGATCGCGGGCAGGAAGCCCTTGGCCGGCTCGATGAAGCCGCCCTCGCCGAGCACCGGCTCGATGATGATCGCGGCGACGTTGTCCGCGCCGATCTGCTTGTTGATCATGTCGATGGCCTGCGCGGACGCCTCGGCGCCGGCGTTCTCCGGGCCGGTGAGCCAGCGGTAGCCGTAGGCCACCGGAACCCGGTAGACCTCGGGCGCGAACGGGCCGAAGCCGTTCTTGTACGGCATGTTCTTGCTCGTCAGCGCCATCGTCAGATTGGTGCGGCCGTGGTAGCCGTGGTCGAAGACGACGACGGCCTGGCGCTTGGTGTACGCACGGGCGATCTTGACGGCGTTCTCGACGGCCTCGGCGCCCGAGTTGAACAGCGCGGACTTCTTGGCGTGGTCGCCCGGCGTCAGCTCGGCGAGCTGCTCGGCGACGGCGACGTAGCCCTCGTACGGCGTGACCATGAAGCAGGTGTGCGTGAAGTCCTGCAGCTGGGCGCTCGCGCGGCGCACCACGGCCTCGGCGGAGGCGCCGACCGAGGTCACCGCGATGCCGGAGCCGAAGTCGATCAGGCGGTTGCCGTCGACGTCCTCGATGATGCCGCCGCCCGCGCGCGCGGTGAAGACCGGCAGCGTGGAGCCCACACCGGCGGCGACCGCCGCGAGACGGCGGGCCTGAAGCTCCTGCGACTTCGGGCCGGGGATGGCGGTGACGACGCGGCGCTCCTGCGGGATCGCGCTCATGAGGGGCTCCTGGAGATCTTCTGGGGGATGCGGACGCTTCCTTGGCTTTCCTCGCAGGCTAGAGCGCCCGGGCGGGCCGCGGCATGCTCCGTTCGGTAGTGGTGGGGGTGTGCCCCTTGTCCTCGGCGGACAGTTGCCCCGGATGGGCGCGCGGTGCGCGGCAGCGGTGAACCGCCGGGCACTGCCACTAGATTGAGCGTTCGCACCGCTCGGAACGGACCTGGCTGGTCAGGGGGCAAGGGGTCGATGGACACCGAAGGCACGCACGACGCACGCGGCACCCGTTCGGGGGGCGTCCCGCGCCCCGCCGGACCGCCCCCGCGCCCGGCGCTCCCGCCCCGGCCCGTCGAGGCGCCGACGGGCGGGACCGCCCTCGGCGACTGGCTGCGCACCCCGCGCGCCCCCGCCGAGCCGGGTCTGTGGCGCTTCGGCCACCGGCCGCGCCCGGACGCCGACCCGGACCGGGTGCCCGACCGGGCGCTGCTCGTGGGCGCGCTCGTCGCCCTGCTCGCGGCCACCCTCGTCTGGTCGCTGTGGACCAACGGCTACGTCCCGCACAGCCGCGTCCTGCTCGAACTCTTCACCCCCACCGAATGGTGGACCTACCCGCGACCGCCGCAGGCGCTGACCGCCATCGAGGTCTACAACAGCCTGTTCGCGGCGCTGCTGATCTTCGTGTTCGGGCGGATGGGCAACTGGCTGGAGGTCTTCCGCCGCTACGCCGTGGACTGCCCCCAGCCCGAGCGGACCCTGCGCACCGGCCTCGCGGGCGCCTTCGCGGTCTGGCTCGTGATCGGGACCGGACTGTTCCCGTTCTTCTTCACCATCTGGAGCCTGTTCCCGCTGTCGTGGACCACCGGCGACGGCGACCGGGCGGTGGCCACCTTCGTCAACTACGCCCTGTACGTCCTGGTCGGCGCCGCCGTGCTGTGGCCCTTCGCCAAGGCGGGCGACTGGCTCGGGCAGCTGCGCGGGCGCAAGGCCGCCCCCGCGCCGGGGACCCCGGCCGCGCCCCCCGCCGCCCTCGCGCCCTCCCCGGCCGACTGGCCCCAGCTGCGCGCCGCCGGGCAGAGCGCCGCCGCCGACCGGCTCGTGGCCGAGGAGCGGTCCGGGCGCATGAACGACGTCGACTGCGTACGGATCCGGCGTGCCTGGGCCTCGGTGAAGGCCGACCCGTCCCGGCTCGGCGCGTTCACCGAGGCCGTCGCGGACCAGGGCGCGCGGGCCTGTCTGCATCCCTCCGGCGACCGCGATCTGCCCGCCCGCGCGGCCACCCACGACCTGCTCACCTCGCAGGTGCGGATCGGCCGCTACCCCGACACGGAGCGCACCCCGGCCGGCCGCAGGGGAGCGGGCGCGGCCGTCGACCCGGCCGCGCTCGGCTCCTCGCTCCTCGCGGTCGGACCGTTCGGCTCGGGCAAGACCCGGCACCTGGTCCGGCCCGTGGTGGAGTCGCTCGCCCTCCAGGCGCTCGCCGGAAAGGCCGCCGTCGTCGCGGTGTGCGCGGCGGGCACACCGCTGGGCCCCGACGACGGCTACGACGTGGTGATCAAGCCCGGCGACGCGGCATCCGCGTACGACCTCGACCTGTACGGCGGCACCACCGACCCCGACGAGGCCGCCGCCCTGCTCGCCGAGGCCTTCGCGGGCGACCTCCCCGAGGTCGACTCGCGGCGCGCCGCGACCGCCCTCGCCCAGCTGCTCGGCCCCTACCGCGCGGCCCACGGGTCCTTCCCCTCCGTCCCCGTCCTGCGGGAACTCCTGGACGGGTCGCCCGGCGCGATGGAAGCGCTCCGGGCGCGCCTGGACGCCGAAGCGCACCGCGCCTACCACCGCGAACTCGACGCCCGCGAGCGGCAGTTGGGATCCCCGGGCGACCCGGGGCTCGCGCTCGCCGCACGCGTGGCGGTGCTCGACCGCCCCGCCTTCGAGGGATTCTTCGACACCACCGGCGAGAGCCGGCCGTTCTCGCTGCGCTCGCTAGAACACCCCCTGCGGGTACGGATCGACGTGCCCGAACGCGGCCACCCGGAGGCGGCCCACCTGCTGACCCGCCTCGTCCTCGCCCAGTTCACCGCGGCGGCGGCCGCCCGCAGGGACCGCTCCCTCTTCGCCTTCCTGGCCGTCGACGACGCCACCCACGCCGTCACCGCCGAGTCCGTACGGGCCGTGCAGCGGCTGCGGAACTGCAACGCCGGAGTGCTGCTCACGCTGCGCGCGCTCGGCGACGTACCGGAGCAGCTGCACACGTCGCTGCTCGGGTCGGTCGGCTGCCACATGACGTTCTCCGGGGTCACCACCTGGGACGGGCGGCTCTTCGCGCAGGCGTGGGGCACCGAGTGGGTCGAGACCACCGAGGTCGCCAAGCACACCGTCTTCGCCGACCAGCCGCTCACCCGCGCGGTCCACGCGCTGCGCAAGCTCGTCACCGGCAAGGCCGTCACCACCGACGCCGTCACGGTGCGCAAGGTCGAGCGGGAGCGCTGGTCGGCCTCCGAGCTCGCCCACCAGGTGCCCGCGGGGCACGCGGTGCTCTCGCTGACGACGGTGAACGGAGAACACGCCCCGCCGCTCCTGGTCGACCTGCGCGGATGAGGCCGGTACCGGTCGGTCGACCGGCACCCCGGAACCTGGCCGGGCTGGCAAAATGGAGGTGCCCCGTTCATACGGGACGTAGCAGTCGCGTCCCGCACCTCCGCCGAAGGTAGCCCGGTCCCATGCCGCCCACGCTCGCCTCGCTCGTCCAGCACTCGGCGCTCAAGCTCACCGTGCGCGCGGGTGAGGAGCACCTGGACCGCCCGGTGCGCTGGGCCCACGTCAGCGAACTCGCCGACCCCGTCCCGTACATGGAGGGCGGCGAACTGCTGCTCATCACCGCGATGACGCTGGACGCCGAGAACCCCCAGGCCATGCGCCGCTATGTGCGCAGGCTGGCCAGGGCCGGGGTGGTCGGGCTCGGCTTCGCCGTCGGCGTCAACTACGACACGGTGCCGGACGCACTGCTCACGGCGGCCCGCGAGGAGGGCCTGCCGCTCCTGGAGGTGCCCCGTCGCACCCCGTTCCTGGCCATCTCCAAGGAGGTCTCGGCGGCCATCTCGGCCGACCAGTACCGCGCGGTCACCGCCGGGTTCGCGGCGCAGCGCGAGCTCACCAAGGCGGCCCTCGCCGACGGCCCGTCCGTTTTGATCGCCAAGCTCGCCGCGCATGTCGACGGCTGGGCCGCGCTGTACGACGCCTCCGGCGCGGTCGTGGCCGCCGCCCCGGACTGGGCCGCGCGGCGCGCCGCCCGGCTGACCGCCGACGTCGCCCGGCTGCGCGATCGCGCGGCCCCGGCCAGCGCGGTGGTCGGCGGCGCCGAGGACGCCTCCGGCGACCGCGTCGAGCTCCAGTCGCTCGGCACCGGACGCCGGGTGCGCGGCGCGCTCGCCGTCGGCACGGGAGCGCCGCTCGGCACGGCGGAGCGGTACGCCGTGCACTCCGCGGTCGCCCTGCTGACCCTGACGACCGAGCGCTCCCGGTCCCTCCAGGCGGCCGAACAGCGCCTGGGCGCGGCGGTCCTGCGCATGCTCCTGTCCGGCCAGCAGGACCACGCCCGGGCGGTCGCGGGCGATCTCTACGGCGGGCTCCTGGACGCGCCGTACCGCCTGGTCATCGCCGAGGTCGCGGGCGAGGGCGAGCCCGCCGGGCTCGGCGCGCTCGCCGAGGCCATGGAGTCGGCCGCCGCCCGCGGCGGCGAGGCGGTGCTCGTGGTGCCGGAGGGCGAGCGGCTCGTCGTGCTCGCCGCGGACGGCGGCGAGGCCGTCACCGCCTGCCAGCGGCACGAGGACGCCGAGGGCGAGGAACTCGTCGTGGGGCTCTCCGCCCCGGCCGGGCCGATCGCGGCGGCCTCCGCCTACAAGCAGGCCGAGCAGGCGCTCTCGGTGGCCCGGCGGCGCGGCAAACGGCTGGTCGAGCACGAGGACCTCGCGGCGGGGTCCGTCCTCCCTCTCCTCGCCGACGACGCGGTGCGGGCCTTCGCGGACGGGATGCTCCGGGGGCTGTACGAGCACGACGCGACGGGGCGCGGGGATCTGGTCGCCTCGCTGCGGGCGTGGCTGTCGCGGCACGGGCAGTGGGACGCGGCGGCGGCGGACCTGGGGGTGCATCGGCACACCCTCCGATACCGGATACGGCGGGTCGAGGAGATCCTGGGGCGGTCCCTGGAGGACCCCGATGTCCGCATGGAGCTGTGGCTGGCCCTGAAGGCGACGACGCCCCCCGACCACCCCTGACCCCCCGGGGCCTGCCCCGCTCCCCGAAGGGCTGCGCCCCTCTGCCCCCTCGGCCTGCGGACCGCCCGCTCCTCGCGCAGTTCCCCGCGCCCCTCAACCCGCTTTCACCTGCGGGCCGTGCGTGGCCATTCGCGCAGTTCCCCGCGCCCCCAACCCCGTTCCACGTGCGGGCCGTGCTCGCTTCTCGCGCAGTTCCCCGCGCCCCTGGTAGTGCGTGCTTGCCACTCTGCGGGTGCGGGGTCGCTGCGTCCCCACCTGTTTTCGTCCGCGGGCCGTGGACGGCGGGTCGCGCAGTTCCCCGCGCCCCAACCCCGTTCCACGTGCGGACCGTGCTCGCTTCTCGCGCAGTTCCCCGCGCCCCTTAACAGGACGGTGCTGGCCCGCGTGGGCATTGAGGGCGGGTGGCCTTTGGGTGTGAACGGGGGCTGGGGCGGAGCCCTGGGTGGGGTGGGGGATGACAAAGCGGCGTGCCGCGGGGGCCGACCACTCCACCTCGGACAAACGCACACCCCCGCCCCCCGGCCTACGGTGAGGGCATGACTGCTACCCACGCCTTCTGGCTCGCCGGCCGCGAGGCCACCGGCGACGACAGCTTCGATGTCACTTCGCCCTGGGACGGCCGGCTCGTCGCCTCGGTCAGCGTCCCCACCGACGCCCAGGTCGAGGAGGCCGTGGCCGCGGCCCACGCGGTGGTGGAGGAGTTCGCGGCGACCCCGGCGCACGTACGGGCCGCCGCCCTCGACCACGTGTCCAAGCGGCTCGCCGAGCGCACCGAGGAGATCGCGCAGCTGATCTCCGCCGAGAACGGCAAGCCCATCAAGTGGGCCCGCGGCGAGGTCGGCCGCGCGGTGTCCGTGTTCCGCTTCGCGGCCGAGGAGGCCCGGCGCTTCAACGGCGGCGAGGCCCAGCGCCTCGACACCGACGGCGGCGGCGTGGGCCGCCTCGCCCTGACCCGCCGCTTCCCCAAGGGCGTCGTCCTCGGCATCGCGCCGTTCAACTTCCCGCTGAACCTGTGCGCCCACAAGGTCGCCCCGGCCATCGCGGTGGGCGCGCCGATCGTCCTGAAGCCCGCCCCCGCGACTCCGCTGTCGGGCCTCATCCTCGGTGAGCTGCTCGCCGAGACCGAGCTGCCCGTCGGCTCGTGGAGCATCCTGCCGGTCGCCAACGACAAGATGCCGGCCCTGGTGCAGGACGACCGCCTCCCGGTCATCTCCTTCACCGGCTCCGACAAGGTCGGCTACGCGATCATGGACTCGGTGCCGCGCAAGCACTGCACCCTGGAGCTCGGCGGCAACGGCGCGGCCGTCGTCCTGGGCGACTGGGCCTCGGAGGAGGACCTGGACTGGGCGGCGACCCGCATCGCCACCTTCTCCAACTACCAGGGCGGCCAGTCCTGCATCTCCGTGCAGCGCGTCATCGCGGACGCCGCCGTGTACGACCGGCTGCTCCCGAAGATCGTCGCGGCCGTCGAGGCCCAGGTCACCGGTGACCCGTCCGACTCGGCCACCGACGTCGGCCCGCTGGTCAGCGAGGACGCCGCCCGCCGCGTCGAGTCCTGGGTGGACGAGGCCGTACAGGCCGGTGCCAAGCTGCTCACCGGCGGCGGGCGCGACGGCGCCTCCTACGCGCCCACCGTGCTCACCGAGCTGCCCGCCGACACCACCCTCGCCTGCGAGGAGGTCTTCGGGCCGGTCCTGACCGTGCAGAAGGTGGACGGCGAGGCCGAGGCGTTCGCCGCGGTCAACTCCTCCAAGTACGGCCTCCAGGCGGGGGTGTTCACGCACGACCTGGGGACCGCCTTCCGCGCCCACCGGGCCCTTGAGGTCGGCGGCGTCATCATCGGTGACGTGCCGTCCTACCGCGCCGACCAGATGCCGTACGGCGGCGCCAAGGCCTCCGGAGTGGGCCGCGAGGGCGTGCGCTACGCGATGGACGACTACACCTACGAGCGCGTCCTCGTCCTGACGGGCCTCGCCCTGTAGCCACCCGGCGCACCGAGACCGGCGGCCGGAACCCACTGTGCGGGGGTTCCGGCCGCCGCCGTACGCCCGGGCAGGCGCGAGGGGTGGTCCAAGTGCCGGGAATCGGGTACATACGGACGAGTAGCACCACCCGGTAACGGGCAGCCGCCCGCACCCGTCAGCCCGCGGCGAGGAGAACCCCTCAATGACCGCACCACAGCACACGCCCAAGGTCTCCGAGCGCGAGGCGCGCCAGGTCGCCGAGGCCGCCCGCGAGCAGGACTGGCGCAAGCCCAGCTTCGCGAAGGAACTCTTCCTCGGTCGGCTGCGCCTCGATCTGATCCACCCCCATCCGCTGCCCGCACCGGACGACGTGGAGCGCGGCGAGGCCTTCCTCGCCAAGATGCGCGACTTCTGCGAGACCCGGGTGGACGGACGGCTCATCGAGCGCGAGTCGCGGATCCCCGACGAGGTGGTCAACGGGCTCAAGGAGCTCGGCGCCTTCGGGATGAAGATCGACACCAAGTACGGCGGCCTGGGCCTGACCCAGGTCTACTACAACAAGGCGCTCACGCTGGCCGGTTCGGCCAGCCCGGCGATCGGCGCGCTGCTCTCCGCGCACCAGTCGATCGGCGTGCCCCAGCCGCTCAAGCTGTTCGGCACCCAGGAGCAGAAGGACACCTTCCTGCCGCGCTGCGCCCGTACGGACATCTCCGCCTTCCTGCTCACCGAGCCCGACGTGGGCTCCGACCCGGCCCGGCTCGCGACCGCGGCGGTGCCCGACGGCGACGACTACGTCCTGGACGGCGTGAAGCTGTGGACCACCAACGGCGTGGTCGCCGACCTGCTCGTGGTGATGGCCAGGGTGCCGAGGTCCGAGGGCCACAAGGGCGGCATCACGGCCTTCGTCGTCGAGGCGGACTCGCCGGGCGTCACCGTGGAGAACCGCAATGCCTTCATGGGCCTGCGCGGCATCGAGAACGGCGTGACCCGCTTCCACCAGGTCCGCGTCCCGGCCGCCCACCGGATCGGCCCCGAGGGCTCCGGCCTCAAGATCGCCCTGACCACGCTCAACACTGGCCGCCTCTCGCTGCCCGCGCTCTGCGTCGGCGGCGGCAAGTGGTGTCTGAAGATCGCCCGCGAATGGGCGGGGGTCCGCGAGCAGTGGGGCCGGCCGGTCGCCCGGCACGAGGCGGTCGGCGCGAAGATCTCCTTCATCGCGGCCACCACCTTCGCCCTCGAAGCCATGACCGACCTCTCCTCGCAGATGGCCGACGAGGACCGCAACGACATCCGCATCGAGGCGGCCCTGGCCAAGCTGTACGGGTCCGAGATGGCCTGGCTGATGACGGACGAGCTGGTCCAGATCCGCGGCGGCCGCGGCTTCGAGACCGCCGACTCGCTCGCCGCCCGCGGGGAGCGGGCCGTACCCGCCGAGCAGATGCTCCGCGACATGCGGATCAACCGGATCTTCGAGGGCTCGACGGAGATCATGCACCTGCTGATCGCCCGGGAGGCGGTCGACGCCCACCTGTCCGTGGCGGGCGATCTGATCGACCCCGACAAGTCCCTCCAGGACAAGGCGAAGGCGGGCGCGGGCGCGGCCGGGTTCTACGCCAAGTGGCTGCCCAAGCTGATCGCGGGCCCGGGCCAACTCCCGCGCTCGTACGCCGAGTTCGGTCCGCTCGCACAGCATCTGCGGTACGCCGAGCGCTCCGCGCGCAAGCTCGCCCGCTCGACCTTCTACGCGATGTCGCGCTGGCAGGGCCGGATGGAGACCAAGCAGGGCTTCCTCGGCCGGATCGTCGACATCGGGGCCGAGCTGTTCGCGATGAGCGCGGCCTGTGTGCGGGCCGAGCACCTGCGCGCCACCGGCGAGAACGGCCGTGAGGCCCTCCAACTGGCCGACGCGTTCTGCCGTCAGTCCCGCATCCGCGTGGAGGAGCTGTTCACGCGCCTGTGGAGCAACACCGACGACCTCGACCGCAAGATCGTGGACGAGGTGCTCGCCGGTTCGTACACCTGGCTGGAAGAGGGCGTCCTCGACCCCTCCGACGACGGCCCCTGGATCGCGGACGCGACCCCCGGCCCGGCCAAGCGCGACAACGTCCACCGCCCCATCCGCTGAGCGCAGGCCCGGTCCCGGCGGCGGAGCGACGGGTTCCGCTCCGCCGCCCGGGGCCGCGGGCGCCGCCCCGACAGCGGGGTACGGGACGGCGCCCGCGCACTCGTCCCGGTCTTCTTGGCGGGAGCGCTGTTCGGCCGCACAGCGGATGCGGCAACAATGGGGGCATGAGCGACAGCCCAGCCCCCCTCGCCGACCCCCACATCGCCTTCGACCCGGCCGAAGGCCGACGCGATGTGGTGGTCCTCGGATCCACCGGGTCCATCGGTACCCAGGCCATCGACCTGGTCCTGCGAAACCCCGACCGCTTCCGCGTGACCGCGCTCTCCGCGGCCGGCGGACGGGTCGAGCTGCTCGCCGAGCAGGCGCGCCGGCTCGGGGTCCGTGCCGTCGCGGTGGCCCGCGAGGACGCGGTGCCCGCGCTGCGCGAGGCGCTGACGGCGCAGTACGGCGGCGAGCGGCTCCCGGAGATCCTCGCGGGCCCCGACGCGGCCACCGAGCTCGCGGGCTCGCCCTGCCACACCGTCCTCAACGGAATCACCGGCTCCATCGGGCTCGCCCCGACGCTGGCCGCCCTGGAGGCCGGCCGCACCCTCGCGCTCGCCAACAAGGAGTCGCTGATCGTCGGCGGCCCGCTCGTCAAGGCGATCGCCGAGCCGGGCCAGATCATCCCCGTCGACTCGGAGCACGCCGCGCTCTTCCAGGCGCTGGCCGCGGGCAAGCGCGCCGATGTGCGCAAGCTCGTGGTGACGGCGTCCGGCGGCCCGTTCCGGGGCCGCACCAGGAGCGAGCTCGCGGACGTCACCCCGGCCGATGCGCTGGCCCACCCCACCTGGGCGATGGGCCCCGTCATCACCGTCAACTCCGCGACCCTCGTCAACAAGGGCCTGGAGGTGATCGAGGCCCACCTGCTCTACGACATCCCCTTCGAGCGCATCGAGGTCGTCGTCCACCCGCAGTCCTACGTGCACTCCATGGTCGAGTTCACCGACGGCTCCACGCTGGCCCAGGCCACTCCGCCGGACATGCGCGGGCCGATCGCGATCGGGCTCGGCTGGCCCGAGCGGATTCCCGACGCGGCCCCCGCCTTCGACTGGTCCAAGGCCTCGACCTGGGAGTTCTTCCCCCTCGAGAACGACGCGTTCCCCTCGGTGGGACTCGCCCGGCACGTCGGGGAACTGGGCGGGACGGCTCCGGCGGTGTTCAATGCCGCGAACGAGGAGTGCGTGGACGCGTTCCTCGCCGGGCGGCTCCCGTTCAGCGGGATCATGGAGACGGTGACGGACGTCGTCACCGAACACGGAACGCCCTCGGCGGGAACTTCCCTCACGGTCTCGGACGTCCTGGAAGCGGAGACCTGGGCACGCGCCCGGGCCCGGGAACTCGCGGTGAAGGCGACAGCGGAGGCACGCGCATGACGATCCTGTTGACGGTCCTCGGCATAGCGCTCTTCGCCGTCGGGCTGCTCATCTCCATCGCGTGGCACGAACTCGGCCACCTCTCCACGGCCAAGCTCTTCGGCATCCGCGTGCCCCAGTACATGGTGGGCTTCGGCCCGACGATCTGGTCGCGCAAGAAGGGCGACACGGAGTACGGGATCAAGGCGGTGCCCGCCGGCGGCTACATCCGCATGATCGGCATGTTCCCGCCCGGCGCGGACGGCCGCATAGAGGCCCGGTCGACCTCGCCGTTCCGCGGCATGATCGAGGACGCCAGGGCGGCGGCCTTCGAGGAGCTCCAGCCCGGCGACGAGGACCGGCTCTTCTACACGCGCAAGCCGTGGAAGCGCGTCATCGTCATGTTCGCGGGCCCGTTCATGAACCTGATCCTCGCGGTCGCGATCTTCCTCACCGTGCTGATGGGCTTCGGCATGGCGGCCCAGACCACCGAGGTCGCCGGCGTCCAGAAGTGCGTGATCGCGCAGAGCGAGAAGCGCGAGACCTGCAAGCCGGGCGACGCGGTCTCACCCGCCGAGGCCGCGGGCCTGAAGACCGGCGACAAGATCGTCGCGTTCAACGGCAAGCCGGTGAAGAACTGGTCCGACCTCTCCGACCGCATCCGCGAGACCATCGGCCCGGCCACGGTCACCGTCGAGCGCGCCGGCCAGCAGGTCGTCCTGCACCCCACCCTGGCCAAGAACATGGTGTCCAAGAAGGACTCCGACGGCCAGGCCGTCCCCGACCAGTACGTTCCGGCCGGCTACCTCGGCTTCGCCCCCAAGACCGAGATCCAGCCGCTCACCTTCGGCGAGTCCGTGAACCGCATGGGCGACATGGTGCAGAACGGCGTGCACTCGATCATCGCCCTGCCCGGCAAGATCCCGGACCTGTGGAACGCGGCCTTCGACGGCGGCGAGCGCAAGGCCGACTCCCCGGTCGGCGTGGTCGGCGCGGCCCGGCTCAGCGGCGAGGTGCTCAACCTGGACGCTCCGACGCCGAACATCATCGCGACGTTCCTGTTCCTGCTCGCGGGCTTCAACCTGTCGCTGTTCCTCTTCAACATGCTGCCGCTGCTGCCGCTGGACGGCGGCCACATCGCGGGAGCCCTGTGGGAGTCCCTGCGACGCAACGTCGCCCGCGTCCTCAAGCGCGCCGACCCGGGCCCGTTCGACGTGGCCAAGCTGATGCCGGTCGCGTACGTGGTGGCCGGAATCTTCATCTGCTTCACGCTGCTCGTCCTGGTGGCGGACGTGGTGAACCCGGTGAAGATCACCTGACGGCCGCGCGGGAGACGTCTGCCGTACGCGCGGGGCGTACGCGGTGACGGACGCGGACAGGGGCGGCTCGGGCGCACATCGTGCCCGAGCCGCCCCTTCGCGTGAACTCCGGGGGCACTGTGTGCCCGGGGGCCCCAGGGTGACGTAACCTCGAAGGCTGGAGCCCGCCGATCTCGGGACCTTGATCCACACCTTGGGGTTGCACAGCAGATGACTGCGATTTCACTGGGAATGCCGTCCGTACCGACCAGGCTTGCCGAGCGTCGCAAGAGCCGTCAGATCCAGGTCGGGTCGGTGGCGGTCGGCGGGGACGCACCCGTCTCGGTGCAGTCCATGACCACGACACGGACGTCGGACATTGGTGCGACGTTGCAGCAGATCGCCGAGTTGACGGCGTCGGGCTGTCAGATCGTGCGGGTGGCGTGTCCGACGCAGGACGACGCGGACGCGTTGGCGACGATCGCGCGGAAGTCGCAGATCCCGGTGATCGCGGACATTCACTTCCAGCCGAAGTACGTGTTCGCGGCGATCGACGCGGGGTGTGCGGCGGTGCGGGTGAATCCGGGCAACATCAAGCAGTTCGACGACAAGGTCAAGGAGATCGCGCTCGCGGCGAAGGACGCGGGGACGCCGATCCGGATCGGTGTGAACGCGGGTTCGCTGGATGCGCGGCTGCTGAAGAAGTACGGGAAGGCGACGCCGGAGGCTCTGGTGGAGTCGGCGCTGTGGGAGGCGTCGCTGTTCGAGGAGCACGGGTTCAGGGACATCAAGATCTCGGTGAAGCACAACGACCCGGTGGTGATGGTGAATGCCTACCGTCAGCTGGCTACGCAGTGCGACTACCCGCTGCACCTGGGGGTGACCGAGGCGGGTCCGGCGTTCCAGGGCACGATCAAGTCGGCGGTCGCGTTCGGTGCGCTGCTGGCGGAGGGTATCGGGGACACGATCCGGGTCTCGCTGTCGGCTCCGCCGGCGGAGGAGATCAAGGTGGGTATCCAGATCCTGGAGTCGCTGAATCTGCGGCAGCGTCGTCTGGAGATCGTGTCGTGTCCGTCGTGTGGTCGGGCTCAGGTGGATGTCTACAAGCTTGCCGAGGAGGTCACGGCGGGTCTTGAGGGCATGGAGGTGCCGTTGCGGGTCGCGGTGATGGGCTGTGTGGTGAACGGTCCGGGTGAGGCGCGTGAGGCGGATCTGGGTGTGGCGTCGGGCAATGGCAAGGGTCAGATCTTCGTGAAGGGCGAGGTCATCAAGACGGTGCCGGAGTCGAAGATCGTGGAGACGCTGATCGACGAGGCGATGAAGATCGCCGAACAGATGGAGAAGGACGGCATCGCCTCCGGCGAGCCCCAGGTGTCGGTAGCGGGCTGAGGCCCGGCGCGGGGGCCCGCTCGGCCTGTTCGGCCCGGGGCCCGGGCGGGCCGTCCGGGCTGGGGCGGCGCGGGTGGGAGAGGGGCGGGTACAGTGCGGAGATCAGCAGACCGTACCGTGAGGCCCCCTCGTGTTGATGCAGACCACCACCCGGGTCCTCGAACCCGGCGACCTCGGCGCGGCGCTCGCCATCCTGGAGAGCGACCCGGTCGTCAATGCCTTCGTGACCTCCCGCGTGCAGATCGCCGGCCTCGACCCCTGGCGGCTGGGCGGTGAGATGTGGGGCTGGTACGCCGACGGCAGGCTGCGCTCCCTGTGCTACTCCGGCGCCAACCTCGTACCGATCTGCGCGACGCCCGAGGCGGTACGTTCCTTCGCCGACCGTGCCCGCCGCACCGGCCGCCGCTGCTCCTCGATCGTCGGCCCCGCCGAACCCACCGCCGAGCTGTGGCGGCTGCTCGAACCGCACTGGGGCCCGGCCCGCGACGTACGCCCGCACCAGCCGCTGATGGTCGCCGAGAAGATGCCCGACGACATCGCCCCGGACCCGTACGTCCGCCGGATCCGCAAGGACGAGATGGACGTGATCATGCCGGCCTGCGTCGCCATGTTCACCGAGGAAGTAGGCGTCTCCCCGCTCGCGGGCGACGGCGGACTGCTCTACCAGGCCCGCGTCGCCGAACTCGTGGGCTCCGGGCGCTCGTTCGCCCGCATCGAGGACGGCAAGGTCGTCTTCAAGGCCGAGATCGGCGCCGCCACCAACCAGGCCTGCCAGATCCAGGGCGTCTGGGTCGCCCCCGAACACCGGGGCAAGGGTCTTTCGGCCACCGGCATGGCGGCCGTGCTGCGCTACGCGCTGGCGGACGTGGCCCCGGTCGTGAGTCTGTACGTGAACGACTTCAACGCCCCCGCCAGGGCCTGCTACCGGCGGGTCGGTTTCCGTGAGACCGGAGCGTTCATGAGCGTGCTGTTCTGAGGTTAGGGTGCGGCCATGCCTGCTGACTCTGACGTACTGGTCGGACCGCTCGACCTCGCGGCCCGCGTGGACGAGGCCCTCGCCGTACAGGCGGTCGCCTTCGGACTCAGCGCCGAGGAGGTCGGGGTGCGCCGCCACATCGTGCTGCGCCACCTGTCCTACCCGGGGGCCAGGGCGCTCGGCGCCACCACCGCCGACGGCCGCTTGGCGGGCTTCGTGTACGGGATGCCCAACGACCGGGCCCACTGGTGGTCCACCGTCGTCGAACCGTATCTGCGCAACAACGGCGCCGAAGGGTGGCTGGACGACTCCTTCGTGATCACCGAGCTGCACGTCCACCCCGCCTTCCAGGGCCGGGGCCTGGGCCGCGCGCTCATCACCACCATCACCGACACCGCCACCGAGCCCCGCTCGATCCTCTCCGCGATCGACACGGAGAGCCCCGCACGCGCCCTGTACCGCTCGCTCGGCTACGCCGACCTGGCCGGTCAGGTGCACTTCCCGAGCGCGGCGCGACCGTACGCCGTGATGGGCGCGCCCCTCCCGCTGCTCCGCCCCGGGGCCGTGGGACACCGGTAGGCAGCGATGTTCCGGTAAACGGATTTCCGCGCACTCGGGCGGCCCGGATAACCTCCAGGCATCACCCCGTGCACGTACAGGAGAGAAATCCATGGCAGCCGCCCAGGTTCAGCGCATGTCCCGTCTGCTGGCCAAGACATTGCGCGACGACCCGGCGGACGCCGAGACGCTCAGCCACAAGCTCCTGGTCCGCGCCGGTTACGTCCGGCGCAACGCCGCCGGCATCTGGACCTGGCTGCCGCTCGGCAAGAAGGTCCTGGACAACATCTCCACCGTCGTGCGCGAGGAGATGGACGCCATCGGCGCGCAGGAGGTCCTGCTGCCAGCGCTGCTGCCCAAGGACGCGTACGAGGCGAGCGGCCGCTGGGAGGAGTACGGCGACCTGCTGTTCCGCCTCAAGGACCGCAAGGGCGGCGAGTACCTGCTCGGCCCGACGCACGAAGAGATCTTCACGCAGACGGTCAAGGACCAGTGCACGTCCTACAAGGACCTGCCGGTCATGCTGTACCAGATCCAGACGAAGTACCGCGACGAGGCCCGCCCGCGCTCCGGCGTGCTGCGCGGCCGCGAGTTCCAGATGAAGGACTCGTACTCCTTCGACACCACCGACGAGGGCCTCGCCGAGTCGTACGCGCTGCACCGCGCCGCCTACCAGAAGATCTTCGCGCGCCTGGGCCTCGACTACCGCATCGTGTCCGCCGTCTCCGGCGCCATGGGCGGTTCCGCGTCCGAGGAGTTCCTGGCCCCGGCCGCCGCGGGCGAGGACACCTTCGTGGACTGCCCGGCCTGCGCGTACGCGGCGAACACCGAGGCCGTGACCTTCGTGGCCGCCCCCGTCGACGGCTCGGCGCACGGCCAGGTCGAGGAACTCGCCACCCCCGACACCCCCACCATCGAGACCCTCGCCGCCCACCTGGGCGTCCCGGCCTCGGCCACCCTGAAGAACCTGCTGGTCAAGGTGGACGGCGAGATCGTCGCCGTCGGCGTCCCGGGCGACCGCGAGGTCGACCTCGGCAAGCTGGGCGAGCACCTGGCGCCCGCGGTCGTGGAGCTCGTGACCGCCGAGGACTTCGCGGACCGCCCCGACCTGGTGCGCGGCTACGTCGGCCCGCAGGGTCTGGAGAAGGTCCGCTACATCGCCGACCCGCGCGTCGCGCCCGGCACCGCGTGGATCACCGGCGCCAACAAGCCGGACACCCACGCCCGGAACGTGGTCTGCGGCCGGGACTTCGAGGTCGACGACGTCCTCGACGTCGTGGTGGTCGAGGAGGGCGACCCCTGCCCCTCCTGCGGCGCCGGTCTGAAGCTCGACCGCGCGATCGAGATCGGGCACATCTTCCAGCTCGGCCGCAAGTACGCCGACACCTTCCAGCTCGACGTCCTCGGCAAGGAGGGCAAGCCGGTCCGCGTCACGATGGGGTCGTACGGCATCGGCGTCTCCCGCGCGGTGGCGGCGCTCGCCGAGCAGACGGCGGACGACAAGGGGCTGTGCTGGCCGGCCGAGATCGCCCCGGCGGACGTGCACATCGTCGCCGCGGGCAAGGCGGCCCAGGTCGAGGCCGCCCTCGACGCGGCCGAGCAGCTGCGTGCGGCCGGGCTGCGCGTCCTGGTCGACGACCGGGCCGGGGTCTCGCCCGGTGTGAAGTTCACCGACGCCGAGCTGATCGGCGTGCCGAAAATTCTGGTGGCGGGGCGTCGGGTGGGCGAGGGTGTCTTCGAGCTGAAGGATCGGCGTAGCGGTGAGCGCGAGGAGCTTCCGCTCGCGGAGGCGGTGGCTCGGCTGTCCGCCTGACGTCGGGCTTTTCCCCCACCCCGCCCCTTCCCGATGTTCCAGAGTCATAGTTCTGGAGTGATCGGGTCGTGGCGGTATCTACGCAGGTCAGGCAGTCAAAGACACGCTCGGTCCCTACGGGGGGCATGGATAAGGCATACGTACCCGTAGGAATCACTTCGACCGAGACCCTGCGGGGTGTGCGGTGCGTCCGATTGTCGGTGCGCACGGACGAGACGACCAGCCCCGAGCGGCAGCGCGAGTCGGACGACCAAGCGGCGGCAGCCCTCGGTATCGACTTCGGCGAGGGTGGCGCACTGCGTGAAGCGGTGGACCTGGACGTGTCCGCGTCCAAGGTCGGCCCCTTCGACCGTCCCCAGCTCGGCAAGTGGCTCGCGCAGCCGGACACCTTTGACGCCCTGGTCTTCTGGCGGTTCGACCGGGCCATCCGGTCCATGCAAGACATGCACGAGCTTGCGAAGTGGGCCCGCAAGCACCGCAAGATGATCGTCTTCGCCGAGGGACTGGGCGGCACGGGTCGGCTCGTCTTCGACTTCCGCAACCCCATGGACCCCATGAGCGAACTCATGATGATGATGTTCGCGTTCGCGGCACAGGTCGAAACCCAGTCAACCAGCGACCGCGTGACCGGCGCACAGGCCGCCATGCGGAAGATGCCCCTTCGGTGGCGTGGCGGCGGCAAGACCACGTATGGCTACCTCCCCGCCCCCATGCCGAAGGAACACGGTGGGGTCGGCTGGACGCTCGTTCCTGACCCGGTAGCCGTCAAGGTCATTGAGCGCATCATTGCCGCCCTGCTGTCCGGGCTCGCCCCGCTCGCTATCGCGCGCATGCTCAACGCGGACAAGGTGCTGTCCCCGTCCGCGCACTGGGCCGCCTACAAGGCCCGCACGAAGAACAAGGGCGCGGAACCCGCCGAGAACGCGACCCCGAAGCGGAAGCCCGCGCAGTGGCGAGCCGAAACCATCGTCAAGATGCTGACGAGTACGGCCCTGCTGGGCTGGAAGCTCCACCGCGGCAACCCGATCCGTGACGACCAGGGCAACCCGATCCTTGCCGCCGAGACGCCGATCCTCACCCGCGAAGAATTCGACCAGGTCGGCGCGCTCCTTGCCCCCAAGCCCGTCGCCGAGCGTCCCCCTGCCCGCAAGGACTCCGGGGCTCTGCTGCTGCGCGTGATCCACTGCGACGGCTGCGGCTCCCGCATGTACCTGAACAAGGGCTATTACGGGTGCTCGTCCTACAAGTACGGATCGGACTGCCCTGCACCCTCGGTTGTGCGCGCGGACTGGGCAGACGAGTACGTGAGCGCCGAGTTCCTGCGACTGGTCGGCCCCGTGCAGATCACCCGCACCATAGAGATACCCGGCTACGATCCTCAGCCCGAGATCGATGCCACGGTGGCCGAGTTCGCCGAGCACCAGAAGCAGAAGGGGCGCCAGAAGTCCAAGGCCGCGCAAGCCGAGTGGCAACGTCACGCGGACGCGCTCGATGCACGGTTGGCCGAGCTGGAAGCACGGGAGAAGACCGAGCCCCGCCGCGACGTGATCGGAACGGGACGCACCTACGCAGACAACTGGAACAACGCAGACAACGTGGCACGGCGCACGATGCTCGTAGAGGCTGGGGCACGGCTCATGGTGAAGCGTGGTACCCGGGGTGGATGGCGGACGCTCGACCTACGGCGCGTCCACTTCACCATCAACGGCGACCTTGACCCCGCCATTGAAGAGAACGCCACCATGGCCGACGAGATCGCAACCGAGAACAACCCGAAGCACGCGCCCACGCCCGGCACCAACGCACACCGCAACATCGCCGCGCAGACGTTCGCCACGGCTGCCTAGCGGTCCGTCTGTGACCGAGTGCGTTCCGGTGGTCTCTTGTGACCGCCGGACCCTCGGCTTACCTCTATCGGCGTATACGCTCAGTCCACCCCGCGCCGACATGGAGAGTGCGGGACAGGGCTGGTGCACGACGGTCCCTAGAGCCCGAAAATGCAGTACGACCAGCCCGCACCGCCCCGGTAGTCCTCGCGGACCGCCGGGGCTTTCTCGTGCTCGCACACGGCCGCGTAGGCCCTCGCTGGCTCGCCCTCGGGCGGCGCTCCCTTCACAGCGGGAGGCGAAAGGGTGTTGAGGGTGTCGAACTTCGACACTTTTTTAGGTAACCAGAAAAAACCTAAGAGAAAGAGAAAACGGGGTCTCTGTCGGCACCCCAGCACCGCTCGGGAGCCACACCACCTTCGGTCCCTACAGATGGGGCACCAGGAAGAGACCAAAGAACGGGCGACCGCCTACCGCACGCAACGGGCAGGGCGCGCACCACCTTCGGTCCCTACTACTGGGGCAAGCGAGAGCGGGACTACCGCGCACCCACCCAACGGGGGAATCCGGCGGACTGAGTGCCCGCTCTCGGTTACAGCGTTGCCCGTGCACCACGCGCCCCGCCGTTACCGGGGTGGTTGCAGGGGTCGTGAGGCAACGCGTGCGGGGACTGCACCGCCCACGAGTAACCCGCCCACCAGGGCGTGCCGAAAGGGGTTGTAAGCGCGTGCAGTCCCCTCGTTGTCGTCGCCACACGGTGGGGACGACACAAGCCCGCTGACCCAACGGCAGAGGTGCGTGTACCGGCTCGGCTCGCCCGAGATAGCGGCCACAGAGTTCCCCGGTTCGAGTCCGGGGGCGGGCACTCGACAACAACGAGCACCAGGCGGTGACACATGACTCCCTGCATTGAGTGCAGCGAGACAGCAACTCGGCGCGGACGATGCGCAGTTCACGACCAGGCCCACCAGGACCGTCCCTCGGTTCGGGCTCGCCGATCGCGCGGACGGCGACGCGCAAAGCGGTTCGACGCTGCGGCACGGCTCCGCCGGCGAGTGCAGGAACGAGGCTCGGCCTGGTGCGACTGGTGCTTGGGCGACTTCCCCGCGGACGGGGTGGACGTGGACCATGTGCGCCCGCTGTCCCTCGGTGGCGAGGACATAGACAGCAACGTTCAGGTGCTGTGCCACGGGTGCCATGGACTCAAGACCGCTACGGAGTTTGGGCGGGTGGCACCTCACGTTGGCGCAGGTGCAGTTCCGGCCTGGGCCCCACTCCCCATGAACCCGCCGATGAAAGCACTTCAGGGGTGCGGCCGGAGCGTTGTCAGTATTCGCCTTCCGCAGGCGGTTCGGGCGTGAGGGGTTCGCCTTCCGCAGGCGGTTCGGGTGCGGAAGGCGTTCCGATCTCGTCATCGTTCTCGGCGGCAGCGTTCTTCCCCATGCCGACGAGGTTCTTGAGGGCGTCTGCGAGTGACATCGGTTCTCCTCCTTGGGCGCCGATAGCGGGCCCACACTGAAGAAGGGCCCTGCTACCAGCATGTGCACAGACGAGCAGCGGGCATGCAGGGAGTGGAGCGAGCTGACCCAAACGGGTGACGTCGGCATTTTTGCCCGATGGCGCTGCCGCGTAAGCGTTGAGTTTCAGCCGATCAAGCTCGTCGGGGCGTGGACGCGTGCTCTATTTCGCCATGAGGCCCCCGCAACTGGAGGTGATCCCCCATGCCCCGTAAGCCCCGCCCCCCTTGCTCCATCCCTGGGTGCCCCGAGCTGACCACTGGTGGCCGCTGCGAGGCTCACCGACGAGAGGCCGAGCAACAGCGCGGTACGAGCGCTGAACGGGGCTACACGACTCGTTGGCAGCGCATCCGTAAGGCGTACCTGTACCGCAACCCGTGGTGTCTGCTGTGCGGTCGCACGGCCACGGTTGCCGACCACTTCCCCTTGTCGCGACGTCAGTTGGTGACTCAAGGGGTCGCCGACCCCGACGCGTCCAACAGGCTGCGTCCGCTGTGCACGCGCTGTCACAACCGCGAGACCGCGAAGCGCCAACCTGGTGGTTGGGCAGCCGCAAATGTGAAGCCAATTCGGACATAAATACCGCCTAGACCAGGCGGGTACTCCCCCCTCCCCGCGCTCAAGATCGGCAGGGAGGCAAAAAACTTGCATGGCTGATTAGGCCGTTTCTGTGGGCGCCGCAAGTGAATGTCAGCGGCATCTTTCGTTTACCTCGACCAAAGTGAAGGAATTATTTATGTCTCTAACTCTTGCTGAATCTGCGAAGCTCTCCCTTGACCAGCTTCAGCGTGGCGTGATCGAAACGTTCGTTCAGGAGTCGCCGATCCTGGACCGGCTTCCGCTGATATCCGTTGCGGGCAACGCCTACCGGTACAACGAGGAATCCACCCTTCCCGGAGTCTCGTTCCGAGGAGTGAACGAGGCCTACCCGGAGAGCACTGGCACGCTCAATCAGCGGATCGAGACGCTTGCCATCCTGGGCGGGGATGCGGACGTGGACAAGTTCATCGTGCAGACCCGGGGCAATCTCAACGATCAGCGGGCCGTGCAGACCGCAATGAAGGTCAAGGCTGCGTCGGTTCACTTCGCGGACCAGTTCTTCAACGGTGACGTAGAGGTGAACCCGAAGGGGTTCGACGGGCTGCGCAAGCGGCTGCTTGGCGGGCAGGTCCTGGACGCCAAGGGGATCGGTCCGGTCGCCAACAGCCATGACTTCTTTGATGCGTTGGACGCGCTGGTTGCGCAGGTGCGCGGCATCGGCGGCGCAAACGGGGCGCTCTACATGAACGCTGCGCTCCGGGCGAAGATCGAGTCTGGGTTCCGGCGGCTCGGCGGTGCCGAACTTCTCTCGGCTGAAATCGCTGGGAAGCGCACCACCACGTGGAAGGGCATTCCGCTTCTTGATGCGGGGCAGAAGCTGGACGGCACCGACGTACTCCCGCTGACCGCCGGAACCGGCGGCAAGCAGACCGGTGACATCTACGCCGTGCGCTTCGGGGTCACTGAAGCGGACGCCGGAGTGACCGGTCTGACCAACGGCGGCGTACAGACCACCGACCTGGGCGAGTCCCACGACAAGCCCGTGTACCGCACCCGCATTGACTTCTACTGTGGTCTCGCCCTGTTCGGCGGGAAGGCCGCCGCACGGCTGACCAACGTCCTCGCCGGCTGATCTATACACAGAGCCCCCGCGCTCGTCATCCCTCGCAGAAGGGACGGCGGGGGCGGGGGCTTTCTGTGTGTCCGGCTGAACCACGGGCGTAGCGTAAGGACATGGCCTCTGAGCACTTGGGCGACCGGTTGAGTCGCCTGCGTCGCCTCGCCGATCTGACTCAGGAAGCGTTGGCGGATCGGTCCGGCGTATCGGTAGACGTCGTACGCAAGTTGGAACAGAAACGCAAGCACAGTGCCCGCTTGCCCACGCTCCATGCGCTGTCAAAAGGGCTCGGGGTGGAACTGACAAGCCTGTTGGGGGACCCGCCCGGAGTTCCTTCGACTGGCGAAGCAGACCCTCCGGCCCTGGTCGCCGTGCGTCGCGCGATCATGCCGCCTCTCTTTGCCGTGCCCTCGGAGCCGACAGGTGCCGAACGGCTGTCTCCGTCACTGCTGCGAGCAGAGCTGACCCAGGGGTGGACGCTGTACCACGATGCCGAGTTCGGTCGGCTCATGGAGGTGCTCCCAGGGATCATTGCGGACGCAAGACTCGCCGCTGCCGTGGGTACTCCGGAGCAAAGAGCCGCCGGGCAGGCCGCGCACGGTAAGGCGTTGCAGCTCGGTGGTCATCTGGCGATTCGTTTAGGCAAGTCAGATCTTGCGCTCTCGGCCCTGGAGCGGGCTATAGAAGCTGCGCGCCAATCCGCTGACCCGTTGCTGCCCGCCATGGTGTCCAACTCCGTGGCATGGGCTTATCAACGACAGAATCGGCTGGATGACGCGCAGCACCTCGCCGTGTACGCAGCTGACGGCGTCGAGAGAGAGCACGTCCATACCGCTGAAGGAGTCCGTGTCTGGGGCGGTCTGCTGATGTCGGCTGCGACCAGTTACGCCAGGAACGATGATTACGACACCGCCGACACGATGATGAAGACAGCTGAGAGGGCAGCAGATCGCCTTGCGACTCTCCCGCCCCCACCAGACAGCAAACTGGTATCAGTGTTCAGTCGATCGTCGGTCCGCATTGAGCGTGTGCGTCTCGCGGTTCAGCATGAACGCCCCCAGGAAGCACTGAGCTTGGCCAAGGGGATGCGGCTCAGCAAGGACATCCCGCCGTCATGGCGTACCTGGCTCCTACTGGATGTGGCCCGCGCGTATACGGATGTGGGAGACGCGGCAGGCGCCGTTCGAGCACTCGAATCGCTGCGCCGGGTAGCTCCGGCGTGGATGCGGCATCACACACTCGCTGTGGCCATCGTCAGCGACTTGTGGGAGTCATCGGCGCGACCGCCGGGCCTGCGCAAGCTTGCCGAGTTCCTGGGTGTCGCCAATTAGCGTGCTCAGACTAGGACGTTGCGTCCCTGGGAGGAGTCTCTGCTCGGCGACACGATCGTCACACGACGTACGAGGGGACGGCGAGACGACATGAGTAGCAGACGATTCGCGGTGGACAAGGGCACGGATGCCGTCGGTGAGATCGTGGCCGAGTACGAGGGATCTGTGTTCCTCCGCCCACCTGGTGGCGGCATGGAATGGTGCGCGCCGCCCAACCAGGTACGTCCGTGCACCGAGGCAGAGCTACGGACTGCGCAGGTGTTTTCGACGCCTGTCGTCGCCTTCCCCTGGGCGTGACCACGCCCCTCCTTCGGCCGTCCGGGCCGGTCATCGATGCTCGGGGCTGGCCGCCCCGCACGGGCCGACTGGAGTGGGGCGCGCAACGGCGCGGGGACCGAATCCTCGCAGGCAAGACGAAAGGACAGGCCCATGACCGAAGTTCCCGGGTTCGAATTCCGGACGTCCAGCATGTGCACGTACGAGAACAACAACCCCCGGTGCGTCGAAGTCGCCACGAACGTGCCGGGCACGGTGGCCGTTCGTAACTCTGTGACTGGTCGGTCCTTGGAGTTCACCGCTGTTGAGTGGTCCGACTTCCTCACGGGTGCCAAGCTGGGAGAGTTCGACCTCTCGGCGTAGGAGCTTGCCCATGATCCAGTGCCCGCGCTGTGGCGGTGGCGCAGAACCCGACCCGGAGCACTCCGGCGTGATGCGCTGCCTGTCCTGCTGGAATGCATGGACCTTGCCGACGGAGCGGCATTGCTCGGGCACTGCCCGAGGGGCCTTCATCCCCGCGCTGCGGATGCTGGACGAGTACCGGAACCTGAACCGCTGAATCCCAGGACCAGCCCTGCCCGCCCGCCGCTCTCTGCGGTGGGCGTGTGGGGCTAGTCGGTGTCCTTGGTCGTCCGATCGCGGACGTAAGTCCCTCGCTGCGGCACGGTGTAGACGTAGCCGAGCTCCCTTAGGTGTCGCACGGCCCGCCGGGCAGTGTCACGAGCCACACCCCACCGCTGGATGAGGGCAGACTCGGAAGGGATCGGGCGATCCACTGCGAGCGTGCCTGACTCGATATCCCGAATGATCTCCGTGGCGATCTGCTGATACGGCGGCGTCGGGGCGTCGTAGTCAATGGTCGGACTCATGCCGAAGAGCGTAGACAACCAGCCACGCCTAGTTCCGTATCCATACGTAGGTAGACGAGGGTAGAGGAGTTGCCTTACGGTCAAAACGCAAGCGCCCCGGAAGACCGCTGGAACGGCCCGCCGGGGCTAGCCGAAACAGCTACTGAGGAGCTGAACGACTATGCGCGATCGTATCTCCCGCGCCCTTTACTGGGCCCTCGCCTTACTCGCGCCCCGGACTCGCCGGGCCAAGCCTGCCGGACGCCACTCTGCGGCGTATCTCGCCGAACACGCCACGCCCGCGCTGCTGGTCATCTGCGCTCCGACCACGCCGATCCCGCCGCACGTCCTTGCCCGCTCGATTCCGTCCCCCTGGGCCCACCGCGTCGGGCCGTGGCTGGTCGCCAGGGAAGCAGAACAGACGCTAGAGCTGAGAGTGATCAGGGAGCGGCGACGAGCCGTCGAGTTCGCCATGCACGGCAAGGACTACCCCTATACCTATCCCGGCGCCCCGTTCCCCGCGTCTGCGTTCGCTGCTGCGGGGGTGACCGCGTGACCGTCGAGGAACTGTTTCCGCTCGTACTGCCCGGTCGCGTGGCGCTGTGCATCGAGTGCAAGACGCTCACGCACGCCCCGATTGCTGTCCGCTGGATACAGAGCACCAGCGGTCCCGGGACGACTCTCCATGCGTGCCCCGATCATGCGCACGCGCTGACTCATGGTCCGCAGTGGGACGAGCTGCCCGCGAAGCGTCGTTCAGCAGGCAATTAGCAAGCCTTTCCAAGCTGTCCCGCCCGGCAGGCGGCCGTGCGGGACAGAACCCCTACTTACGAGCATCGGGGCTTCCCTGGACCCTCCGGGGGTGGGTGGGGTGGGGTGAGCTCGGGGGAGGGTCGGATGCGATCGGTCGCGCGCGGGTCGTGCGTGGCTGTTCGCGCAGTTCCCCGCGCCCCTGAAATTTGTCCGCGGGCCGTACGTGGCTTGTCGCGCAGTTCCTCGCGCCCCCTCAGACCCGCTTTCGTCCGCGGGCCGTGGACGGCTGGTCGCGCCGTTCCCCGCGCCCCCAACCCCGTTCGACGTGCGGGTCGTGCTCGCTTCTCGCGCAGTTCCCCGCGCCCCTTAGCAGTACGGTGCTGGCCCGCATGGGCAACCTCAGCCCGTCCGGCGATTGAGGACGAGCGCCTTCGCCCGGCGGGGCGGGGAGTTACAGCCAGCCCGCGAATTCCAGGAGCAGTTCCGCGTCCCGGTCACGGCCCGCCGCACGCGCGCGCAGACCCGATTCCACCGCGCGGAACAGCGTCCAGCCGTGCAGCCGGTCGGCATCGACGTCCAGGGAGTCCGCGAGCTTCTTGACGCGGCGGCGGGCGGCCGAGGGCCCGCTCGGCGCCGCGATGAGGTCCTCCACCCGGTCCCGCACCAACCGCGCCAGGTCATAGGCCCGTTCACCCACCAGCGGCTCGGGACCCACCGTCAGCCAGGGGGCCCGCTCGCCCGAAAGCACCTTGCTCTGGCGGAAGTTGCCGTGCAGGAGCAGCGACTCGGGCGCGGCCGCGGCGAGTTCGTCGCGGGCCGCGAGCGCCGCCGAGACCAGCGGCGCCAGTTCGGCGTCCCGCGGCGCCCGCATCGGCACGCTCTGGCGCTCGGTCCGCTCGGCCACCGTCTCGAAGGCATGGCCGCCGGGCGGCTCGACCCACAGGCGCCGCACCGTTCCGGCTGCTTCGAGCAGGGCCTTCGCCTCGGGCAGCGAGCGCAGCGACACCTCGGGGTGCAGCCGCTCCAGGAGCAGCGCGTCGTCGGGGGCGCCGTCCTCCATCAACTGGGCCGCGCCCCAGCCGTTCCAGTGCGCCAGGGCCGCGCGCTCCAGGTCAGGGCGGGCGAAGGAGGGGGCGACCTTGAGGGCGGCGGGGGAGCCGTCCGGACGGTGGACGAGGGCGACCAGACTGGAGCGGCCCCCCGGCGCCTGCACCCGGTCGACGGTGAGCTCGCGCCGGGCCGCCGACTCCTCGGCCAGCGCGGGCAGCCGGTCGAGCCACGGCCCGGCCAGCGCGTCCCCGTACGTCTCGCCGAGCGCGCGGACCAGCCGCTCAGGCGGTTCGAAAGCCATGCGTGTATTGCCCCTTGCTCAGGTACTAGCCGGTGGAACTCAGGTACTGGCCGGTGGAACCGGTGCGCTCGGGCGTTCCGCGAGCCCAGGAAAGGCTACGCTGCCGCCCCGCCAGCGCACGGCCCGCACCGCCGCCTCCCGCAGGGCGGCGGCCGCCTCCTGACGCAGCGGCCCCTCGGCGGCCCGGACGAGGTCGGAGTAGACGTCGGCCACCCGGTCCTCCAGCTCGGCGGCGAGCCGCAGCGCGGCCACGGCGTCCGGCACGGCGAACGGCAGGGCGTAGGCCGCGGCCGCCGCCACTGGCGATCCGCCCAGGTCACGCACCGTACGGGCCAGGGAGTCCCGGCGCGAGCGGTGTGCGGCGTAGGCCTCGCGGGCCTCGCCCGCCCGGGGGTCGGTGAGCCGCCCGCCGAGCACGCCGTACCCGTACACCGCCGCGTGCTCGGCGGCGAGCGCGGCCTGGGACGCCTCCAGGGGCGGGTTCATCGGGCACCCCCGCCGAGGAGGTAGGCGTGCCCCGCGCCGGAGGCCGCGACCGAGGCGAGCAGCCGGGCGAGCTCCGGCGGCGCGGTGGCCAGCGCCGCCAACTGGGCGTCGGAGGTGCGGCGTTCGGCCTCGGCGAGCTCCTTGACGGCCTCGTCGGCGTCGCTGGGAACCGGCGAGAGCGCGCCCGGCGCCGTGGGGGAGGGGGACGGCGGGGACGACGGCGCGGCCGGCGCGAGGGCGCTGGTGTGCTGGGCGGCCTGATCGCGCAGCGGCGCGAGCCGGGTGTGCAGCGCCGGATGCATCGCGAGGACGGCGTCGTACCGGGTGACGAGCGCCCGGCTCGCGGCCGCGGTCCGCACGCGCAGCGCCGCCTCCGCCTGGGCCGCCGCCTCGCGCGCCGCGGTAGCGGAACCGCGCGTACCGCCGCCGGAGCAGCCGGCCAGCGCACCTGCGGCCGCCGCCCCCGTCACGGCCAGCACACGCCTTCGCGTGGTCCCCGGGTGCCCCACGTGTCTCTCCCTGCGTGCCGGTCCGCCGGTGACCGGGTGATCACCGCAGGCGAGCGTACCCGCGGGCCCCGGGCCGTGGACGGCAACACCCTCCGGGACCGGATACCCTTTGATCTGACGGCGGCCGACCGATGACGGCTGCCGTGCGCGACGACGATCCCCCACAACAGCAGACGCGGCCGAGGAGTCACCCGGATGAGCACGACCCAGAGCGACAGGCTGCGCGGTCTTCTTGAACCGCTCGTCAGCGCGAAGGATCTGGACCTCGAGGAGATCGAGGTGTCCCGGGCGGGCCGCCGGCGCGTGCTGCGGATCGTGGTCGACTCCGACGACGGCGTGGAGCTGGATGCCTGCGCCGAGCTGAGCCGGGCCGCCTCCGAGCTGCTCGACGAGAGCGACGTCATGGGCGAGGAGGAGTACGTCCTCGAGGTGACGTCCCCCGGGGCCGAGCGCCCGCTCACCGAACTCCGCCACTACGTGCGCGCCACCGGACGGCTCGCCCGGCTCCAGCTGCACGACGGCGGCGAGCTGGTCGCGCGGATCCTGAAGGCCGACGACGACGGCATCGACACCGAGATCCCGGGTGTGAAGGGGCGCAAGCCCACCGCCCGCCGGATCGCCTTCGCGGACATCGCCAAGGCGCGGGTCGAGATCGAGTTCAACCGCAAGGACGGCAAGCGCGACAGCGTGAGCGACACCCAGAACGACATTGACAACGAAGAGGAGGCGTAGCCGTGGACATCGACATGAGTGCCCTGCGGGGTCTGGTCCGGGAGAAGGAGATCTCCTTCGACCTGCTGGTCGAGGCGATCGAGTCGGCGCTCCTCATCGCCTACCACCGCACCGAGGGCAGCTTCCGGCGTGCGCGCGTGAAGCTCGACCGTGAGAACGGTCATGTCACGGTGTGGGCGAAGGAAGACCCGGCGGACCTCGAAGAGGGCCAGGAGGCCAAGGAGTTCGACGACACCCCGTCGGACTTCGGCCGGATCGCGGCGAGCACGGCCAAGCAGGTCATCCTGCAGCGGCTGCGCGACGCCGAGGACGACATCACCTTCGGTGAGTTCGCCGGCCGCGAGGGCGACGTCATCACCGGCGTCGTCCAGCAGGGCAAGGACCCGAAGAACGTGCTGGTCGACATCGGCAAGATGGAGGCCATGCTGCCGGTGCAGGAGCAGGTGCCGGGCGAGGAGTACACGCACGGTCTGCGCCTTCGGACGTACGTCGTACGGGTGGCCAAGGGGGTGCGCGGTCCTTCGGTGACGCTGTCGCGCACCCACCCCAACCTGGTCAAGAAGCTGTTCGCGCTCGAGGTCCCGGAGATCGCCGACGGTTCGGTGGAGATCTCGGCCATCGCCCGCGAGGCCGGTCACCGTACGAAGATCGCGGTGCGCTCGACGCGCAGCGGCCTCAACGCCAAGGGCGCCTGCATCGGCCCGATGGGCGGCCGGGTCCGCAACGTCATGGCCGAGCTGCACGGCGAGAAGATCGACATCGTCGACTGGTCGGACGACCCGGCCGAGATGGTGGCCAACGCGCTGTCCCCGGCCCGGGTCTCCAAGGTCGAGGTCGTGGACCTCGCGGCCCGCTCCGCCCGGGTGACCGTGCCGGACTACCAGCTCTCCCTCGCCATCGGCAAGGAGGGCCAGAACGCCCGGCTCGCGGCCCGCCTCACGGGCTGGCGCATCGACATCCGCCCGGACACCGAGCAGCCCGCCGAGGACTGACCGGCCCGCTCGGGAATAAGAAGTGGCCCTGCCCCTGCTCAAGGAGGCAGGGTGAGCTTTCTGGACAACAACCGTTCGATTTTTGCCCCACAGGGGTGAGGTCGGTGCGGGGAGGTAGACTTAAACGTGTCTGGCCGGACGCACGCCCGCGCCTGCCCTGAGCGAACCTGCGTGGGATGCCGGGAGCGAGCGGCCAAGAGCGATCTGCTGCGCATCGTGGCGGTCGAGGGTGCTTGCGCCCCTGATCCTCGCGGTACGCTGCCCGGCCGGGGTGCGTATGTACACCCCGCCTCGGTCTGTCTCGACCTGGCGGTCCGCCGCCGGGCGTTCTCCCGGGCCTTCAAGGTCGGGGAAGCGCTCGACACCGCGGTTCTGCGGGAGTACGTGGAGCAGGCAGCAACGTAAGAAGAAGTACGGCACGGAATCCCGTGCGGTCAGGTACCTCGCGAGTTGGAAGTAGGTCGAGATTGCGATGAGCACTCGATGAGTACGCGATGAGTACGCCCATGAAGTAGCGACGGTCCGGCGGTAACCCGGACCTAAAAGGAGCGAAGTGGCTAAGGTCCGGGTATACGAACTCGCCAAGGAGTTCGGGGTGGAGAGCAAGGTCGTCATGGCCAAGCTCCAAGAACTCGGTGAATTCGTCCGTTCGGCGTCCTCGACGATCGAGGCGCCGGTTGTACGCAAGTTGACTGACGCACTGCAGGGGCCCGGCGGCAACGCCGGCAAGTCCGCTGCGAAGCCCGGCGCGCCCCGCAAGGCCGCGCCTGCCAAGCCCGCGGCGCCCTCCCCGGCCGCCGCGGCACGTCCTGCTGCCCCGAAGCCCGGCGCCCCGGCCCCCAAGCCGGCCCCCGCCGCGCCTGCGGCCCCGGCCGCCCCGGCGAGCAGCACTCCCTCTACGCCGGCTCCGGCCGCCTCGGGCCCGCGCCCGGGTCCGAAGCCCGCCCCGGCCAAGCCGGCCCCGGTCACCCCGGTGCCCGCCGCCGAGTTCTCGGCCCCGGCTCCGGCCCAGCCCGCGGCGCCCCAGGCCCCGCGTCCCGCCGGTGCCACCCCCGGCCCGCGTCCCGCTGCCTCCCGTCCGGCCCCGGCCGGCGGTCAGCGTGACGGTGGCCAGCGCGACGGTGGCCGTGGCGGCGACCGTCCGGCCCGCCCCGCGGGTCAGGGCGCACCCCGCCCGGGCGGTGCCCGTCCGGCCGGTCCGCGTCCCGGCAACAACCCCTTCACCTCGGGTGGCTCCACCGGAATGGCGCGCCCCCAGGCGCCCCGTCCCGGTGGCGGCGCCCCGCGGCCCGGCGGTGCCGGTGCCCCCGGTGGCGCCCCGCGCCCGCAGGGCGGCCCCGGTGGCGCTCCGCGTCCGCAGGGTCAGGGCGGCGCCCGTCCGAGCCCGGGCGGCATGCCCCGTCCGCAGGGCGGCGCCCCGCGACCGGGTGGTGCTCCCGGCGGTAACCGTCCCAACCCCGGCATGATGCCGCAGCGTCCGGCCGCGAGCCCGCGTCCCGGCGGCGGTCCCGGTGGCCGTGGTCCCGGTGGCCCCGGCGGTCGTCCCGGTGGCGGCGGCGGTGCCGGTCGTCCCGGTGGTGGCGGCGGCTTCGCCGGCCGTCCGGCCGGTCCCGGTGGCGGCGGTCGTCCCGGTGGCGGCGGCGGCTTCGGCGGCCCCCGTCCGGGTGGCGGCGCTCCCGGTGGTGGCGGCGGCTTCGGCGGTCGTCCCGGTTTCCAGGGCCGTCCCGGTGGCCCGGGTGGCCGCGGTGGCACGCAGGGTGCCTTCGGCCGTCCCGGCGGGCCCGCCCGTCGTGGTCGCAAGTCGAAGCGTCAGAGGCGCCAGGAGTATGAGGCCATGCAGGCCCCGTCGGTGGGCGGCGTCATGCTGCCCCGCGGCAACGGACAGTCCGTCCGCCTGTCGCGCGGTGCCTCGCTGACCGACTTCGCCGAGAAGATCGGCGCCAACCCGGCGTCGCTCGTCGGCGTGATGATGAACCTCGGCGAGATGGTCACCGCCACGCAGTCGGTCTCCGACGAGACGCTGAAGCTGCTCGCGGACGAGATGAACTTCATCCTGGAGATCGTCAGCCCCGAGGAGGAGGACCGCGAGCTGCTCGAGTCCTTCGACATCGAGTTCGGCGAGGACGAGGGTGGCGAGGAGTCTCTCGTCGCGCGTCCGCCGGTCGTGACCGTCATGGGTCACGTCGACCACGGCAAGACCCGCCTTCTGGACGCGATCCGCAAGACGAACGTCGTGGCGGGCGAGGCCGGTGGCATCACGCAGCACATCGGTGCGTACCAGGTCACGACCGAGGTCAACGACGAAGAGCGCAAGATCACCTTCATCGACACCCCGGGTCACGAGGCGTTCACCGCCATGCGTGCCCGTGGTGCGAAGTCCACCGACATCGCGATCCTCGTGGTGGCGGCGAACGACGGTGTGATGCCCCAGACGATCGAGGCGCTGAACCACGCCAAGGCGGCCGACGTGCCGATCGTGGTCGCGGTCAACAAGATCGACGTCGAGGGCGCGGACCCGACCAAGGTGCGCGGTCAGCTGACCGAGTTCGGCCTGGTGGCCGAGGAGTACGGCGGCGACACGATGTTCGTCGACATCTCCGCCAAGCAGGGCCTCAACATCGAGTCCCTCCTGGAGGCCGTCGTCCTCACCGCCGACGCCTCGCTCGACCTGCGGGCCAACCCGGAGCAGGACGCGCAGGGCATCGCGATCGAGTCCCACCTCGACCGCGGCCGCGGCGCCGTCGCGACCGTCCTGGTCCAGCGAGGCACCCTGCGGGTCGGCGACACGATGGTGGTCGGCGACGCGTACGGCCGAGTCCGCGCGATGCTCGACGACAAGGGCGAGAACGTGGAAGAGGCGGGTCCCTCGACGCCGGTCCTCGTCCTCGGTCTCACCAACGTCCCGGGCGCCGGCGACAACTTCCTGGTCGTCGACGAGGACCGTACGGCCCGTCAGATCGCCGAGAAGCGTGCCGCCCGTGAGCGCAACGTCCGCTTCGCCCGCAAGGGCGTGCGGTTCTCCCTGGAGAACCTGGACGAGGCCCTCAAGGCCGGTCTGGTGCAGGAACTCAACCTCATCATCAAGGGCGACGCGTCCGGTTCGGTGGAGGCCCTCGAGTCCTCGCTGCTCCAGCTCGACGTCGGCGACGAGGTCGACATCCGCGTCCTGCACCGCGGCGTGGGTGCGGTCACCGAGTCGGACATCGACCTGGCGACCGGCTCCGACGCGATCGTCATCGGCTTCAACGTCCGCGCTGCCGGGCGTGCCCAGCAGATGGCGGAGCGCGAAGGCGTCGACGTCCGGTACTACTCGGTCATCTACCAGGCGATCGAAGAGATCGAAGCGGCCCTCAAGGGCATGCTCAAGCCGGAGTACGAAGAGGTCGAGCTCGGCACGGCGGAGATCCGCGAGATCTTCCGCTCGTCCAAGCTGGGCAACATCGCCGGTGTCCTGGTCCGGTCGGGCGAGGTCAAGCGCAACACCAAGGCGCGCCTGCTGCGCGATGGCAAGGTCATCGCGGAGAACCTCACCATCTCGGGTCTGCGCCGCTTCAAGGACGACGTCACCGAGATCCGCGAAGGCTTCGAGGGCGGTATCAACCTCGGAAACTTCAACGACATCAAGATCGACGACGTCATCGCGACGTACGAGATGCGCGAGAAGCCGCGCGGCTAGTCCGTGCAGCTGATCCGTACCCCCGGAGGCGCGGCCTCCTGAGGAACGAGTGTCGGGGCCGATCGGCGGAAGATATTTCCGTCGATCGGCCCCGGCCGTTCCGTGTACGGTTCTGATGTCCCTGCCAAGGCTTTGGCGGGGTCCTCTAACCCGTACCGGCGGGACATCCGGACATCCATGTATGTGGGGACGCTGTCCTTCGATCTGCTCCTCGGCGACGTACGGTCGTTGAAGGAGAAACGCTCCGTCGTCCGGCCGATAGTCGCCGAACTCCAGCGCAAGTACGCGGTGAGCGCGGCGGAGGTGGGCGACCAGGACCTGCACCGCAGGGCCGAGATCGGCCTCGCGGTGGTGTCCGGCGACACGGGGCACCTGACAGACGTACTCGACCGGTGCGAGCGGCTCGTCGCCGGCCGGCCCGAGGTGGAACTGCTCTCGGTGAGACGCAGGCTCCACAGCGACGAAGACTGAACACCAAGCAAGGCTTGAGAAGGAGAAGGACCAGTGGCCGACAACGCGCGGGCGAAGAAGCTGGCGGACCTCATCCGGGAGGTGGTGGCCGAGAAGCTGCTGCGCGGCGTCAAGGACCCGCGTCTCGGAACGCATGTGACGATCACGGACACCCGGGTCACCGGCGACCTGCGGGAGGCCACGGTCTTCTACACGGTGTACGGGGACGACGAGGAGCGGGCGGCCGCCGCGGCCGGTCTGGAGAGCGCCAAGGGCATCCTGCGCTCCGCGGTCGGCACCGCCGCCGGCACCAAGTTCACGCCCACCCTGACGTTCATCGCGGACGCGCTCCCCGAGAACGCCAAGACCATCGAGGACCTCCTCGACAAGGCGCGGGCCTCGGACGCGGCGGTGCGCGAGGTGTCCTCGGGCGCCAAGTTCGCCGGTGACGCCGACCCGTACAAGAAGCCCGGCGACGAGGACGACGCCACCGAATGAGCACCGCAGCAAAGACGCCCGACGGCCTGGTCATTGTCGACAAGCCGTCGGGCTTCACTTCGCACGACGTCGTGGCCAAGATGCGCGGCATCGCCAGGACCCGCCGCGTGGGCCACGCGGGCACCCTCGACCCGATGGCGACCGGCGTGCTCGTCCTGGGCGTGGAGCGGGCCACCAAGCTGCTCGGCCACCTCGCCCTGACCGAGAAGGAGTACCTCGGGACGATCCGGCTCGGCCAGGACACCGTCACCGACGACGCCGAGGGCGAGATCATCTCGTCCACCGACGCCTCCAAGGTGACCCGCGAGGGCATCGACGCGGGGGTCGCGGAGCTGACCGGCGCCATCATGCAGGTTCCGTCCAAGGTCTCCGCGATCAAGATCGACGGCAAGCGGTCCTACGCGCGGGTGCGCGGCGGCGAGGAGTTCGACATCCCGGCCCGTCCGGTGACCGTCTCCTCCTTCCGCGTCTACGACGTCCGCGAGGCCGTCGCCGAGGACGGCACCCCGGTCATCGACCTGGTCGTCTCCGTGGTCTGCTCCTCCGGCACCTACATCCGCGCCCTCGCCCGCGACCTCGGGGCCGGGCTCGGCGTGGGCGGGCACCTCACCGCGCTGCGCCGCACCCGGGTCGGCCCCTACGGCCTGGACGCGGCCCGCACCCTGGACCAGCTCCAGGAGTCGCTCACCGTGATGCCGGTGGCCGAGGCCGCGGCCGCCGCCTTCGCGCGCTGGGACGTCGACGCGCGCCGCGGCGGGCTGCTGCTCAACGGCGTACGGCTGGACATGCCCGACGAGTACGAGGCCGGGAAGCCGGTCGGCGTGTTCGGGCCCGGGGGGACGTTCCTCGCGCTGGTCGAGAACCAGAAGGGGAAGGCCAAGAGCCTCGCCGTGTTCGGCTGAGAGACCCACCGTGGAGCGGGCGGGGCGGCCCGCTCCACGATCCCCCTCGCAAGGGGTCTATCCGCCGGACCTGGGGGATTCACCCCTACGAGCAGGCGCTCGGAGTGAACCACGGGAGCACAGGGGGGCGCTTTCCCGCGACGTGCTTCTCGGGCGGATCACCCCAGAACTACCGTTTCGGACATGGGACGCGGGGCTGGGGGCGAGGGCGGGGAGACGCTCGTACGGATCTGTGATCTGGCCGGGCGCACCCGGGGGACGGGCTTCGTCGCGGACGACCGGGGCACCGTCGTCACCAGTCACGAAGCCGTCGACGGGCTGACCAGAGTGGTGCTGCACGCGCCCGGCGAGCGCACCTGGCTCGCCGAGGCCGAGGACCTCACCCCGCTGCCCGAGGCGGACCTCGCCCTGGTGCGCACCGACGGGCTCGGGGTGCGGCCGCTGCCGATCTCCGCCCGCGCCGAGATCCGGACGGGCACCTATCTGCGGGTGGCCGCCCGCGGCTGGCGCGAGGCGCGGGTGCTCGGCACGTCGCCGGTCACCTACACCGCCACCGACCGCTTCCACCTCCTGGGCGGCGTCCTGGAGTTGGCGATCGGGACGGCCGGCAGCGAGGCCATGCGGCTGGGCGGCGAGGCCAGCGGGGGCCCGGTCGTGGACACCGTCACCGGCGCCGTCCTCGGGGTGGTGGGGACCGCGCTGCACGCGGCGCACCAGGCCTCGGGCTTCGCGGTGCCGCTGCGCGCCGAGCGCGGCCCGCTCGCCGAACTGCTGCGGCGCAACGCCGCCACCGTGCCCGCCTACGGCCGCGATCTGAACCTGGCCGGGGCGCTCCAGCTCACCGCCACCTCCGTCGGGTCCGTCGGCGGCCCCAGCGCGTGGCAGGACCCCGTCGAACGGCCGTCCACGCGCGGCGAGTTCGAGGCCTTCGCCGCCGGGGACGCCCTCGTGCTCGGGCTCGTGGGGGACCCCGGCACCGGGCGCACCACCGAGCTCGCCGCGCTCGCCGGGCGCCGGGCGTGCGGCGCCGAGCCGGCGCCCACCCTGTGGCTGCGCGGCGCCGACCTGCGGGCCGACGACACCTCCGTCGCCGACGCCGTCGGTCGCGCCCTCGACCACGCGGCCAGGATCGTCGCCGCGCCCGAGTCGGACGACCGGGCCACCCCCGACCGGGTGGCGCGGCTGGCCCGGGACGCCGGGCGCCCCCTGCTCGTCCTGCTCGACGGGCCCGAGGAGATGCCCCCCGTGCTCGCCCACCGGCTGGCCGAATGGACCGCGGGCAGCGTCGAGTGGCTCGGGGCGGCCGGGGTGCGCATGGTGGTCGCCTGCCGGCCCGAGCACTGGGAGCAGGCCGGAGCCCACTACCCCGAGGGCGTGCTGCACCCGGCCCGGCTGCCCCGCCTGCCGGACGCCGTGCACGTCGGCGACCTCGGGCGCGAGGAGGCCGCCCGGGCCCGCGAGCGCTACGGCATCCCGGACGGCGCGCTCGCCGAGCGCGACGCCCGCCACCCGCTGACCCTGCGGCTGCTCTCCGAGGTGCGGGCCGCGCTGCCCGGCGCGATCGAGGGCAGGCCGGACCGCGACGACGTCTTCTCGGCGCACCTGGACCTGATGTGCCTGCGCATCGCCGTACGCATCGCGGCCGCCGCCCGCCCGCCGGTGCGCGGCCGCGCGGTGCGGCGGCTCGCGGCGCGCGTCGCCGGGCAGGTGCACGAGGCGGCCCGGCGCTGTCTGGGGCCCGGCCAGGGAGAGCTGGACCGGGAGTCCTTCGAGGAGATCTTCCCGTGGCGTACGGGCTCCGCCTCCGCGGTGCTCACCGAGGGGCTGCTGGTGCCGGCCGGGTCCGGCTACCGGTTCGCCCACGAGGAGCTGGCCGACTGGGTGCAGGCCGCCCACCTCGACCTGGACGCGGCCCTGTACGCGCTGGTGCACCGCTGGTACGACGAGAGCGAGCCACAGACCGTCGTCCGGCTCCCCTCGCGCCCCGCCGTCAGCGCCGTGCCCGACGGCCACGTGCCGCCCCCGCCGGGCTCGGGGCCCGCGCCCGCCGGGCGTTCCCTGCCGGTGCCCCGCCATCGCATCGGTCCCGTCCTGGAGGCCATGCTGCTGCTCGGCAATCGGCACGGCTCCACTCAACTCGCCCTGAAACTCAAGGAGTTGGTGGAGGCTCTGGACCGGACACCATCTGCGGGAGCCGGACACGACCGGTTCGCGGACGCCCAGTGGTGGGCGGTGCACCTGCTCGCCGAGACCCTGTTGAGGGTCCCGGACGTCCGCCCCTACCAGGAGGTCCTGCGGCTGCTCGCCGACCGGATCAGCCGCCGCTCGGTGCGCGAGGGAGGCCCGGCGAACCTGGGGGCGCTCGGCGAGTTCGGGCCCTGGTTCTGGATGCGGCTGCGGCTCAGCGACGACCGCCGGCTCGAACTGCTGCGGCGACTGCTGCCCGCCGACGGGGTGCCGGGGGCCTCGCCCGGCTGGGAGCGCTACCTCGACGCGGTCGACCGGCGGCTCGCCGTCGAGCCCCGGACCGTGCAGCCGCTGCTGTGCCGCTGGTTCACCGACGAACGGCCGCTGCCGGTCGCGCCCGGCACCGAGGTGCGGCCCACCGTGGCGCGGGCGGCGCAGGCGCTGCTGTACGCACGCAGGGCGCTGGCCGTCGACGACCTCACCGAGGCGCTCGTGGCGACCGCCCACATCCGCGCGGAGGAACTCCTCACCCAGCTCGCCGAGGACGAACCCTCCGCGCTCTGCCGGGCCGTGGACCGCTGGGCCCACGACGACCGGCCCGAACGGCGCGCCGCGGCCGCGCTCTACGGGCCGCGGGTCGCGGTGGGCATCCGCGGCGCCGCCGACCGCGACCTGCTGCGCTACGCGGCCCTCGCGCTGCTCGCCCGCCCGGCGGACACCGCCCTGCACGGGGCCGCGCTCGCCCTGCTCGTACGGGACCCGCACACCCGGGGGCGTCATCTCGACGAGGCGCTGGCCGCCTACACCGCCCAGGACCCGGGCATCCCGGCCGCGGCGCTGGCCGCCGCCCTCACCACGCACCCCGAGCCCGTCCTCGCCGCCTTCCAGGCGCGCCTGCGCCAGGAGGGGGCCGCGGCGGCCGACGTCCTGGACGCGCTCGCGGAGATCAACACCCCCGCCCTCGCGCGGCGCGCCGCCGCCCTCGTGCAGGAGCACGTCGAGCGGCACCCGGAGGCGGCCGGGCACGCGGCGGCCTTCGTGGACCGGCGGCTCGAATACGGCCCCGCGGCCCGCGCCGTCCTCTTCCCGATGGTGACCAGTCTGCTGCGCGGCCGCGCCCACCCCGTACGGCGGGCCCTGGCCCCCGTCCTCGCCGCCCCCGGCACCCGGGCCTCGCGCCCGCTGCGCGCCGAGCTCCTCGACGTGCTGCTGGAATTCGAGCGCCACCAGTCCCGCGACCTGGCCGTGGTGGACGCGCTGCTCGGGGCCGCGGCGTCCGGTTCGGGGCAGCGGGCCGAGGCGCGCACCCGTGACCTCGTCCACCGCACCGGGCTCCTGTTCGTCCGTACGCCCGAGGGCGCGGCCTGCTTCGACCGGCGCCTCGTCGAGCTGTGCCAGGAGGTCCCGGGCTTCGCCGCGCAGGTCGCGGGATGGCTCCTCGACGCGCCGCTCGAGTGGGCCGCGGTGGTCGGTCCGAGTGCCCGCCGCTCGGTGGAGACGCTGGGCAGTCCCATGCCGATGCGATCCCGGGCCGCCGGGCATGGCAGTCTTAGACCTGCATAACGCGTAAGGGTCAACGACGTACACGGGTTCGAGGAGCGGTCACAGTGCAGCGCTGGCGTGGCTTGGAGGACATCCCCCAGGACTGGGGACGCAGCGTCGTCACCATCGGCTCCTACGACGGGGTGCACCGCGGACACCAGCTGATCATCGGGCGGGCCGTGGAGCGCGCCCGTGAGCTGGGCGTGCCGTCCGTCGTCGTCACCTTCGACCCGCACCCCAGCGAGGTCGTGCGCCCCGGCAGCCACCCGCCGCTGCTCGCCCCGCACCACCGGCGCGCCGAACTGATGGCGGAGCTCGGTGTGGACGCGATCCTCATCCTCCCCTTCACCAGCGAGTTCTCGAAGCTCTCGGCCGCCGACTTCGTGGTGAAGGTGCTGGTCGACAAGTTGCACGCGCGGCTCGTCGTGGAGGGCCCCAACTTCCGCTTCGGCCACAAGGCGGCGGGCAACGTCGAGGTGCTCGCCGAGCTCGGCCGCACCTACGACTACGAGGTCGAGGTCATCGACCTGCGGGTGCGCGGCGAGGCGGGCGGCGGCGAGCCGTTCTCCTCCACGCTGACCCGCAGGCTGGTCGCCGAGGGCGACGTGGAGGGTGCCGCCGAGATCCTCGGCCGGCCGCACCGCGTCGAGGGCGTCGTCGTGCGCGGCGCCCAGCGCGGCCGCGAGCTCGGCTACCCGACCGCGAACGTCGAGACGCTGCCGCACACCGCGATCCCCGCGGACGGCGTGTACGCGGGCTGGCTTACGGTCCCCGACCTCTCGGCTCCGCTCGACCAGGGGGGGCTCCCATCCGGCGAGCGGATGCCCGCGGCGATTTCGGTCGGCACCAACCCGCAGTTCGACGGCACCGAGCGCACGGTGGAGGCGTACGCCATCGACCGCGTCGGGCTCGACCTGTACGGGCTGCACGTCGCCGTCGACTTCCTCGCCTATGTGCGCGGCATGGCCAAGTTCGACTCCATCGAGGACCTGCTCGAAGCGATCGGCGACGACGTGAAGCGGTCCACCGAGCTCATCGAGGCGTACGAGGCCCGGCGGGCCTAGCCCCGGTCCACCGACGAGGCGTCAACCGGTCAAGCACCGGTCAAACAGTGGCCTGAAACCGCCCAAGTCCTTGCATCGACTGCGTATCGAGGACAGGTTATGGGCGGTTTTTGGCGTACTGGGACTGCTGCGCTGCGCGTAGGTTGAACGACGATTCAGCCATATCCCGCAAGGGGGAAACGCGTGGGCGAGCAGCCCGTGTCCCGCCTCCTCGGCCTGGTCGGCGACGCGCCGGCGCAGGCCGCGCAGCAAGGCGTACCGCCGTACCACACCCCGGTGTTCATCCCGGCCCATCCCCGCTATCCCGGCGGCGGAGCAGCGCCCCACGTCGACTACGAACTCCTCCGGGGCCCCTCGGGACCGCCCGTCCCGGTCGCGTTCACCAGCCTGCGCGGACTCGTCGAGGCGCTCGGCCCGGCCCAGCCGTGGGTCGCGGTCTCGCTCGGCCCGTTCGTCGAGGCGATGCGGCAGTCCGGGCTGCCCAAGGTGCGGCTCGACCCGGTGGTCGGCCCCGGCGGCCGCAGATGGCGGGCCGAGGATCTGGAACGGGCGTACGGCGGCGAGGAGGGCGCGCGATGAGCGTGGACGTGAGGCTGGTCCTGTCGGACCTGAGCACGATGGCGGGCACCTTCCACACGGAGGCCGAGAACTACCGCAAGATGCACCAGAACGTGAAGCCGGCCGTCGCAGGTTCCGGGGACGCCGGGTGCGACGCGGCGATCAAGGCGGTGGCCGACCTGATCGCGGGCCTGCACGACAAGCTGTCGGACCGCCTCGACGACCGCAGCGACAAGGTGAAGTACGCGCACGACTCGATGGCGCGCCACGACATCGACGTGCACGGCCTGTTCGACGACCTGATGAAGGACCGCACATGACGGACAGCTGGGTCGGCGGCGACATCGGCGGGCTGCGCGCCATGGGGGAGGCCTACAAGAAGGCCAAGACCGACCTGGAATCCGTCGTGAAGCCGCTGAGCGCCTGTGTCGAGACGCTCGCCAAGGACACCGGGTGGCAGGGCGAGTCGGCGGATTCCTTCCGGGCCAAGTGGACCGAGGACGCCATGACGGCGGGCGCCTTCGCCGAACTGGTCCAGGCGGCGGGCCAGATCCTCACGGACCTCGCCGACCACCTCGGCACGGCGGAGTCGGCCCTGCAGAACGCCGAGGACGTGGCCGTGCGGGCCGGAGCGCCGGTCCAACCCGGGGGCGTGCCGGGCCAGTTGATGACCAGCACCCATCCGGACGCGGCCGAGCAGAAGGCCATCAAGGCCCTCCACGACTACGGCACCGTACGCGACGAGATCCTGCACACCGCCCAGCAGGCCCGCCTGGACGCGGCGGAGGCGTTGGAGAAGCTGTACGCGGACGACACGAGCGCGGCGGTCTCGCCGGGCGACAAGGTGACCATCGCCGACTACCTGCGCGGCCTGTACGCCTATGACTCCGAGCGGACCCGGGTCAAGGGGCACGACGCGGCCGACGCGCTCGACGACGCGAAGAAGCAGGCGGACGACGCGAAGAAGGAACTGCGCGCCGAACGCAAGGCGTGGCAGAAGGAGGGCAAGACCCTCCCCAAGGACGCCGAGGCGCGGGTCGCCTACAAGGACGCGCTGAGCAAGCTCGACAGCCTGGAGACGGACATCGCCCGGGGCGAGGCGGGCAGCTCGAAGCTCCCCTACGACCACGTCCTCAACACGAAGATCGCGGACGTGGCGGACACGCTACGGGTCGGCAAGAGCCTGGAGAGCCTTCCGGAGTTCCTGAAGGAGATCCCGGTGGTGGACGTCGCGGCGGCCGCCGCCTGCGGCCTGCTCGAAGCCAAGGACGACCACGAGAAGGGGTGGTCGTGGACGCACTCCGTGGTGGTCGACGGGGGCGCTGCGCTCGGCGGGCTCGCGGCGGGAGCGGGAGCCGTGGCCCTGGTGGCGTCCTCGGAGATCACGGTGCCGGTAGCCGTGGTGGCGGGGGTGGGCGGCGTCGTCATCATCGGCGCGACCGACCTGCTCGACGAGAGCTTCCACGAGCACTGGAGCGAGGACATCCACGACCACGGGGTGGTCGGCGGGCTCTGGCAGGGCACGAAGAACGTCGGCGCCAACACCTGGGGCGATCTCACGCGACTGGGCGACGATGTCGGCAACGGAGCGAAGAAAGCGTGGCATGGCTTCACGAGCCTCTTCTGACAGCGCGAACCCCGCGAAACTCCCTCTGCTCGGAACCTCCTGGTACCGACGGGGCGTGGGCTACTGGCTCCGCCGCATCTGGTCGGTGCTGTACCAGCTCGTCTTCGCCGGCCTGTTCGTGCTCCTCTCGGTGGCGGTGTGGCAGGGCATCGAATCGGGGCTGCCGGTCGGCTGGCACCGGGCCGTCGACCTGGCCATGGGCGCCGCGAGCCTGGGCTTCCTCGTGCGCGGATGGATCCGGGGGCGGCGGACCGTTCGCGCGAAGCTCGCCGATCCGCCCACGCCCGAGCAGTCCTGGATCCGCCACCGAAGCGCGCGGCGCGGGCGGGGCAGCGCCGACCCGGACTTCGGCAGGCGCGGCGGGCCGCTGCTCTTCTTCGCCCCGTTCCTGCCGCCCTGCGTCGCCTGGTGGATCGGCGTGACCTGCGCGAGCCAGTTCGTGCCCGAACTCCCCTCCGAGGCAGGCGCCCGCAAGGCCCTCAAGCAGGCCTGAGCGCCGCGGCCCAGTGGCAGGCCACCCGCGCCGCCGTGCCGCCCGCCAGGACCGGCAGGTCCTCGGTGCGGCAGCGGTCGGCCACCCCCGCGCGTTCCGCCTCGCCGGAGGCGAGGACGTGGCAGCGGGCGTGGAAGCGGCAGCCGGAGGGGATGCGCGAGGGGTCCGGCGGCTCGCCCGTCAGCACCACCGGATCGCCGGGCGACTCGGGCAGCACCGACAACAGGGCCTGCGTGTAAGGGTGTTGGGGGTTCGTCAGGACGTCCTCGACGGGGCCCGTCTCCACGATGCGGCCCAGGTACATCACCGCCACCCGGTCCGCGATGTTCCAGGCGAGCCCCAGGTCGTGGGTGACGACCAGCGCGGACAGGCCCAGCTCGTCCCGCAGGCGCAGCAGGAGGGCCAGGATCTCCCCGCGTACCGACGCGTCCAGGGAGGCCACCGGCTCGTCGGCGACGATCAGTTCGGGGGAGAGGACAAGCGCGCCCGCGATGACCACGCGCTGGCGCTGGCCGCCCGACAGCTCGTGCGGATAGCGCAGGAAGAACCGCTCCGGCGGGCGGAGCCCGGCCCGGGACAGCGCCCGCGCCACCAACTCCCGCTCGTCGTGCGGGGATCCGTGGATGCGCAGGCCCTCGGCGACCGCGTCGTACACCGTGTGCCGGGGGTTGAGCGAGCCGCTCGGGTCCTGGAGGACCAGCTGGACCCGTCTGCGGTACGCCTTGAGGGCGCGCGCGTGGTGGTCCAGCGGGCTGCCGTCGAAGGCGACCGTGCCCCCGGTCGGGGTGACCAGGCCGAGCAGGGTGCGGGCCAGTGTCGTCTTGCCGCAGCCCGACTCGCCGACCAGGGCGACGATCTCGCCCGCGCCGACGGTGAGTTCGACGCCGTCGACCGCGCGGGCCGGCGGGGCGCCGCGCCGCCCGGGAAAGGTGACGTGCAGGCCGGTGGCGCTGAGGAGAGGGGCCGTGGTGGTGGTCATGCGGTGCTCCTCGACAGGGACCCGGCGTGCACACAGGCCGCCTTGTGGTCCGGGCCCGCGTCGCGCAGCGGCTGGTCGTCAGCGGCGCAGACGTCGATCGCGACCGGGCAGCGTGGATGGAAGGTGCAGCCCGGCGGCAGCGCGGACGGGTCGGGCGGATCGCCCGGCAGACCGCGCGGGGCGCGGCGCGAGGCCGGGTCGCCGATGCGGGGAAACGCGGCGGACAGGGCCCGGCCGTAGGGGTGGCGGGCCGCCGTGTACACCTCGCGCGCCGGGCCCTCCTCCACGATGCGGCCCGCGTACATCACGGCGAGCCGGTCGCAGGTGTCGGCGAGGACCGCCAGGTCGTGGCTGATCATCATGAGGCTGATGCCCTGGTCGGCCACCAGGCGCTCGATCAGGCGCAGGATCTGGGCCTGGATCATCACGTCCAGGGCCGTCGTCGGCTCGTCCGCGACGATCAGCTCCGGGGCGCAGGCCAGCGCCATCGCGATCATCACGCGCTGGCGCTGGCCGCCGGACAGCTCGTGCGGGTGGGCGTTTGCGCGGGCGGTTGGCAGGCCGACCTGTTCGAGGAGCTCGGCCACCCGCGCGCGGGCCCCGGCCGGGGTGGCCAGGCCGTGCAGCAGGATCGGCTCGGCGATCTGGTCGCCGATGCGGTGCACCGCGTTCAGCGAGTGCATCGCCCCCTGGAAGACGATGGAGGCGCCCGCCCAGCGCACCGCCCGCAGCCGCCCCCACCTCATGGTGAGGACGTCCTCGCCGTCGAGCAGCACCGATCCGGTCAGCCGCGCGGACGCGGGCAGCAGCCGCAGCAGTGCCATCGCCAGGGTCGACTTCCCGCACCCCGACTCGCCCGCGACGCCCAGCTTCTGGCCGGGCGCGATCGTCAGGTCCACCCCGCGCACGGCCGCCGCGCCGGTCCCGTAGGTGACGTACAGGTCCTTGATCTCCAGCAGGCTCATCGGGCCCCCAGCTTCGGGTTCAGTACCGCCTCGACGGCGCGGCCGCACAGCGTGAAGGAGAGGGCCACCAGCGCGATCGCGATGCCCGGCGGAGCCAGGTACCACCAGTGGCCGGAGGAGACCGCGCCCGCCTCGCGGGCGTCCTGGAGCATGCCGCCCCAGGACACCACGGTCGGATCGCCCAGGCCCAGGAAGGCGAGGGTGGCCTCGGTGAGGATGGCGTTGGAGATGCCGAGCGTGGTCTGCGCGAGGACCAGCGGCATCACGTTCGGCAGGACGTGCCGGTTCATGATGTGCCCGTGTCCGCCGCCGAGCGCGCGGGCCCGTTCGATGTAGGGGCGCGACTCGACCGCGATGGTCTGCGCCCGCACCAGGCGGGCCGTCGTCGGCCAGGACGTCACGCCGATGGCCAGGATCACCGTCCACACGCTGTGCGACATGACGGTGGCCAGCACGATCGCGAGGACCAGCGTGGGCATCACCAGGAACCAGTCGGTGATCCGCATCAGGGCCGTGGAGAGCCAGCCGCCGTAGTGCCCGGCCAGAATCCCGACCAGGGTGCCGATGGCCACGCTCAGGGCGGCCGCGAGCAGCCCCACCGCGAGTGAGATCCGGGCGCCCCAGACCAGCAGCCCCAGCAGCGAGCGGCCGAACTGGTCGGTGCCGAGCGGGAACTGGCGGCTCGGGGAGGCGAGGGCGGTGCCGCTCGCGCCGGTCACGCTCCGCACGTCCGCGCCGACGGTCAGCGGCGCGGTGAGCGCGATCAGCGCGATGAGGGCGAGGCCCGCCAGGCCGTACAGGCCGGCCCGGCGGGTGCGGTACGCGCGCCAGAAGCGCGCCAGGGAGTCCCGGCGGCGCGCCCAGGAAAGGGAGCCCGCCTGCTCGGGAGCGGAGGTCGTGGTCATGGGGCAACCCCGTTCCCGTACGCGGTCGTCGTCATCGGCCCACCCGGGGGTCGAGCAGTGGATACAGCAGGTCGGCCAGGAGGTTCATCACGATCATCGCGCCCGCGAAGACCACGAACAGGCCCTGCACCAGCGGGAGATCGGGCACGCTCAGCGCCTGGTAGAAGAGGCCGCCCAGGCCCGGCCAGGAGAACACCGTCTCCACCAGGATCGAACCGGCCGCCACATGGCCCAGGTTGATGAACAGCATCGTCACCGTGGGCAGCAGGGCGTTCGGCACCGCGTGGTGGCGGCGCACCGCGGCGTCGCGCAGGCCCTTGGCGCGGGCCGTCGTCAGATAGTCGCCGCCCATCTCGTCGAGCAGCGAGGACCGCATGACGAGCAGGGTCTGCGCGTACTGCACCGCGACCAGGGTGAGGACCGGCAGCACCATGTGGTGCGCCACGTCCAGGACGTACGCGAAGCCCGTCGTGTCGCCCGACTCCATGCCGCCGGTCGGGAACAGACCGGGGACGGGGCCCGCGCCCACCGAGAACGTGATGATGAGCAGCAGCCCCAGCCAGAACGAGGGCACCGACCACAGCGTCAGCGCGAGCCCCGTGTTGAACCGGTCGCCGAGCCCGCCCCGGCGCCAGGCCGAGCGGGTGCCGAGCCAGATGCCGAGCGCCGAGTACAGGACGACGGCGGTCCCGGTCAGGAGCAGCGTCGCCGGGAGCTTCTCGGCGATGAGCGAGCCGACCGGCGCGTGGAACTGGTACGAGGTGCCCAGATCCCCGGTCAGCGCCTTGCCGCAGTAGTCCGTGAACTGCCGCCACACCGGCAGGTCGAGGCCGAACTGGGCGCGCAGGTTGGCCAGTTGCTCGGCGGAGACCTGGCGGCCGTGGGTCATGGTGCGCACCGGGTCGCCGGGGATGATCCGGAACAGGAAGAAGCTGGTGACGAGGACGGCGAACAGGGAGACCACCGCCCCCGCCAGTTTGCCGCCCACGTAGCGCAGATAGGTGAGCGCCGGGCTCGCGGCCGCGAAGCGGCGGCCGCGCGGCTCGGTGCGCGCCTCGGCGACCACCGCAGGGGTGTCGGCCGAACTCGCTGTCGTCATGGCCTACTCGCGGTCGTCGGCGCCGGCCCGGCGGCGCAGGACGAGGAAGGAGCCGATCCCGGCCAGGACGACCACGCCCGCCACGATGCCGAGGACGACCACCCCGGAGGAGCCGCTGCCCGACTTCGCGGCCGAGCCGGCCGCCGGGGCCGCCGACCACCAGCTCCAGTAGCCGTCCTGTCCGTAGATGTTGCCCGCGGCCTCGGGCATCGTCGTGATCGACCTGATCTGGTCGGTGCGGTACGCCTCGACCGCGTTGGGGTACGCCATGACGTTCATGTACCCGGTGTCGTACAGCCGCGACTCCATCTGCTTGACCAGGTCCGCCCGCTTGGCGGTGTCGTACTCGGCCGACTGCCGCGCGTACAGCTCGTCGAAGGGCTTGTCGCAGATGAAGTCGTCCGTCTGGCCGGTCGCCTTGGGGGTCGCGGGCAGCGCGGCACAGGTGTGGATGGACAGGACGTAGTCCGGATCGGGGTTGACCGAGTAGCCGTCGAGGGCGAGGTCGTACTCGCCGGCCGTCCACGGGTCGGTGACGTTGTCGACGCACTGCACCGTCAGACCGACGCCGAGCTTGCCCCACCACTCCTGGAGGTACTTGCTCACCGCCTTGTCCTCCGGGTACGTGGCGTGGCACAGCAGCCGCAGGCCGAGCGGCTTGCCGTCCTTGCCGGTCCGCTTGCCGTCGGCGCCCGCCCGGTAGCCCGCCTCGTCGAGCAGCGAGGCCGCCTTCGCCGGGTCGTACGCGATCTTCTGGGCCGGGGCCGGCTTCCAGAAGTAGTCGGCGAACCGGGGCGGGATGTATCCCTCGCCCTCCACCGCGTGGCCCTGGAACACCTTGTCGACCAGCGTCTTGCGGTCGACGGCCGCGAACAGCGCCCGGCGCACCCTGGGGTCGAGCAGCGCGGGGTTGCCGTCGCCGAACCTCTGGCCGTCCTTGGACCGCGCGCCGGGGTTGGTGGCGAGCGCGAAGAAGCGCCGCCCGGGGGCGTCGTTGACCTTGATGTCCGGCGCCGAGCCCAGTGAACTCGCCTGCGCGGGCGTCAGGTTGGAGACGAACGACACCTCGCCCTTGCGCAGCGCCGCGACCGCCGCGTCATTGTCCTTGTAGTACTTGAAGACCAGCTGGTCGAACTTGGGCGCGCCCCGCCAGAAGGCCTTGTTCGGCCTGAGCTTCAGGTACTGGTCGACCTTGTAGTCGGTCAGGACGAACGGCCCGTTGCCGACGACCGGGAAGTCCTTGTCGTTGTTGAACTTGGTGAAGTCGCCGACCTTCTCCCACACGTGCTGCGGCACGATCGGCACGTCCAGGGCCGTCATCGTCGCCTGGGGCTGCTTGAGTTCGACGACGAGCGTGGCCGGGTCGGGGGCGGTGACCTTCTTGAAGTTCGCGACGAAGCTGCCGTTGGCGGTGGCGGCGCCCTTGTCGGTCATCATCTTGTTGAACGTCCAGGCCGCGTCCCGCGCGGTGGCCCGGACGCCGTCCGACCACTTCGAATCCTTGCGGATCGTGTACGTCCACGTCAGTTTGTCCGGCGAGGCCTGCCAGGAGGTGGCGAGGCCCGGGACCGGATGCCCGTCCTTGGGGTCGTAGTTCGTCAGGTACTCGTACATCAGCCGGTGCACGCTGGTGCTGATCAGGCGCTGGGCGAGGAAGGGGCTCAGGGAGTCGACGCTCTGCGAGACCGCGACGGTGAGGACCTTCTCGCCGCCCTTGGCGTCGTCCGCCGCCGCGCCCTGGGCGGGGAGCAGGGCCCCGGCCGTCAGCGCGAGGACGGCGGCGCCCGCGGCCATCGGGCGGCGCGGCCGCGACGGCTGCGGGGACTGTGGCGATGGAGCTGTTCTTGCCATGGGACGGTGACCTCGCGTCATCACTCGCACGGAAAAGCAGGGTTGATCGCAGGTTGAGCGCCGGTTGAACAGGAGGCGGCGGCCGGTTTGGCGCAGGTCTACCAGCGGTGGTCTAGACGTGTCAACGGCGCATCGCAGGCCATTTGGTCTGCGAAAACGCCAGAGGGCCCGCACCGTTCGAACGGTGCGGGCCCTCATTGGTCCAGTCCTGTGACGCCTTACTGCTGAGGGGCTGACGGCGGCTGCGGAGCGTGTCCGCCGCCGTCCTGCCCGGGCCACCCGGCCGGGGGAACGGCCCCCTGCGACTCCGGCTGCGCGGGCCCGCCCTCACCCGGCGCGGGCTGCGGCTGGGGCGGCTGGAGCTGCCACTCGGACGGCGGCTGCGGGGCGTTGGGGTAGGGCTGACCGGGGGCGGGCTGCCCCGGCTGGGCCCCGTACGGCTGCCCGGGCTGCGGCTGGCCGAGGTGGGGCTGAGCCTGCTGCGGGAACGGCTGGCCGGGCTGCGGGTGGCCCGGCTGCGGCGGACCCTGCTGGGGGAACGGCTGTCCCGGGGCGGACCGGCCCTGTGCCGGATAGGGCTGACCGGGGTGCGGCTGGGGCTGGCCGGACGGGAAGGGCTGGCCCGGCGCGGGCTGCGGCGGGCCCTGCTGCGGGAACGGCTGCCCGGGGGCGCCCTGCTGACCCGGCATCGGCGGGGCCATGTGCGGGGGCGGGTTGAGACCATCGCCCGTCCACAGCCCTTGCTGCTGCTGGGCCCGTACGAAGTCCTCGGCCACCATCGCCGAGAGGTTGAAGTACGCCTCCCGGGTCTTGGGCCGCATCATGTCGAGGTCCACCTCGGCACCCGCCGACAGGTGCTCGTCGAACGGCACCACGACCACACCGCGGCAGCGCGTCTGGAAGTGCTGCACGATGTCGTCCACCTTGATCATCTTGCCGGTCTCGCGGACCCCCGAGATGACGGTGATGGAACGCCGCACCAGCTCGGAGTAGCCGTGCGCGGAGAGCCAGTCGAGCGTGGTCGAGGCGCTGGACGCACCGTCCACGGACGGCGTCGAGATGATGATCAACTGGTCGGCGAGGTCGAGTACCCCGCGCATCGCCGAGTAGAGCAGACCCGTACCCGAGTCGGTGAGGATGATCGGGTACTGCTTGCCGAGCACGTCGATCGCGCGGCGGTAGTCCTCGTCGTTGAACGTCGTGGACACGGCCGGGTCGACGTCGTTCGCGATGATCTCCAGGCCGGACGGCGCCTGCGAGGTGAACCGGCGGATGTCCATGTACGAGTTGAGGTACGGGATCGCCTGGACCAGGTCGCGAATGGTGGCCCCGGTCTCGCGCCGCACCCGGCGGCCGAGCGTGCCGGCGTCCGGGTTGGCGTCGATCGCCAGGATCTTGTCCTGCCGCTCGGTGGCCAGGGTCGCGCCGAGCGCGGTCGTCGTGGTGGTCTTGCCGACGCCGCCCTTCAGCGAGATGACCGCGATCCGGTAGCAGGACAGGACCGGGGTGCGGATGAGGTTGAGCTTCTGCTGCCGCTCGGCCTCCTCCTTCTTGGCCCCGAACTTGAAGCGCGAGGCCCCGGCGGCCGGGCCCCGGCTGCTCTTCGCCTTCGGCTTGTTGTTGCGCAGCAGCCGGTCGGAGGACAACTCGACGGCGGCGGTGTACCCGAGCGGAGCGCCCGGCATCGACCGCTCCCGCTGGTCGTGCGTCACGGGCGACGGCCAGGCGACACCGGTCCGCGGGTCCACGGGCGGCGCTGCCTGGGCCTGCGGCCCGGGCAGCGGCTGAGGCCCGGGGTGCCCCTGCGGGCCTGGCTGGGCCTGCGGGGGAAGAGCGCCTTGCGCGGGACCCGGCTGGGGCTGCGGAAGGGGCTGCGACGCGGCCGGGGGATGGGCTCCGGGGTGGGGGAAGCCGTAGCCGCCCTGCTGGTTGGGGGTGCCGGGTGCCGTGGTGGGAGCCGCAGGAGGGTTGGCTCCCGGGTGCGGGAACCCGTAACCACCCTGCTGGGCGGGTGCGTTCGGGGCGTCGGTCGGTGCCGCTCCCTGGTGGGGGAATCCGTAGCCGCCTTGCTGCGCGGGGCCGTTGGGTGCGCCGGGCGGTGTCGCCGGGGGGTTGGCTCCCGGGTGCGGGAACCCGTAACCACCCTGCTGGGCGGGCGCGGTCGGAGCCGCCGGAGGGTTGACCCCGGGCTGCGGGAAGCCATAACTCCCCTGCTGCGAAGGGGAGTTGGGGGCGGGCGGAGGCGTGGGGCCCGGCTGGGCCTGCTGCGGGAAGCCGTACCCGTTCTGCGGCTGGGGCTGCTGCCACGCGGGGGCCGAGGCGCCCGGAGCCGGGAACGGACCCGGATTCGGCTGCGCCTGGCCCGGCCACTGAGGCGCCGCGGTGGGCGCGGCGGGCTGGAACGCCGGAGGCAGCGGAGGCAGCCCGGGCTGCGGACCGGCCGCCGCGGCCCACGGCTGGTCGGCGGGGGGAGCGTCCTGCGGCACCGGCGCGGAAGCGTCCGACGGCACGGCGTCGGTGACCGGCACGGCATCCGCGACGGGGGCCGCGAACGGAGCCGGAACGGCGTCGGCGATCGGGGCAGCGTCCGTGATCGGGGCGGCATGTGCGGGCGCTGCGGCATCGGGGGCCTGCGGCGCGTCCGCCACCGGGACGGCATCAGCGACCGGTGCGGGTCCTGCTTCGGCCGCCTCCGGGGTCGCGGGGGTGGCGTCGATCGGTCCGGGCGTGGGGGTGGGTGTGCCGTCGGTGGACGCGGCGTCCTGGGACGGGGCGGCGTCCCCACCTTCGTGGGGTGCGTCGGCTCCCTCGGCACCAGGCGCTTCGTCGGCCGAAGTCGTGGGCGCGTCGGGCGACTTGGTGGGCCCGGAGGTCTCCTCGGTGCCGGTCGACGCGTCGGTCGACGTGCCGGGCGTGGTGCTGAAGGGCTCGCCCGAGGGGCCGTCGGTGTCGGCCGGGTCCGACGGGTCGGTGGAAGACGCGGGGTGGTCCGGGGCGGCGGCGGGCTCCGCGTCCGCGTCCTTGTCGCGCGCCGCGTCGGCCGCTTCCGTGTCGGGGTCCTCGGGCGTGGGCGACGGCGCCTGGGCGGCGCGGCCGGGGGCCTCGGCCGACGGGGCGTGGGGGGACGCGGCGGCCACCGGCGCGGCCTCGCCGCGTGCCGCTGCCGCCGCCGCTTCGAGCTGCTCGAACTCCCGCTTCAGCGCGGAGGGGGAGAAGCGCATCGTCGCGCCGCTCTCGATGTCGCCGCCGCCGAAGGCCTGCCCCTGGTCCGCGGGGTGGTTGGCCTCGGGCGCGGGGGGAGCGGGTGCCGGGAAGGCGGGCGTGGGCGAGGCCGTGGGCGCCGGGCCCGGAGGCGGCGGCGTGGCGCCCCAGTTCGGCTGGAACCCGCCGGCCTGCGGCAGGCCCGGGACGTCGAGGGGCGGCCCGACCGGCGGCGGGGGCGGCAGCGGCACCCCCTGGGCGCCGTTCTGCTCGGCGGCCGGAGCCGGAGCCGGAGCCGGAGCGGGGGTCTCCTGCGCGCCCTGGGTGTACCAGGCAGGCGGGGTGTAGTCGATGGTGAACTCACCCGTGGTCTCGGGATCGGCGTCGGACCGATTCTCGTCGCGCGCGTTCCCGCCGGTGCGGAACTGGTCCTGGTCGCTGTTCACCGGTTTCCTTTCGTTCGCCTGTGACCGGGTGTAGGCCGTGGGTTTCATTGGCATGTACGGGCCGGGGTGGGGCAGCCCCTGTGCGGTGGGCGCGCGATCGTGCGCCTCGCCCGCCCCTTGTCCGCGACGAGTGCCGCGCCGTCCGGAGGTACGGATGGCACACGCTCGCCGTGGAGTCCCTGCCCCCGGTCCGTCCCACCCTAATCGTCGGCAATACCGCCGGGGCAGGCCCGGCCGCCCCGGGCTCCTGTCCCTTTCGTCACCCTCACCTCACGAGTGACGCCGAAGTGACCGGCCGAGGGCGGAGGGTGTAGGGCGAATCGGTCAGATCGGGTCAACGTTCGCCCTGGTCTCGCTGTTCAGTCGACCCGTCGGGCGTTCCCCAACAATCCGGTCTCGGTGTCGGTGGCCTGGGTCATCGCGAAGGAGCGGTCGCGCTCGTTGCACCAGAGCGTGACGCCGTCCGCGAGCGTCGAGAGCGTTTCCTGTTCCGTGCGCGGCAGATTCATGATGCGGCCCAGCTGCGCGGCCTCGTCCGGCGAGACGCGCTGCACCCCGACGAGCCGCGCCTGGCGCACCAGGCGGGGCGCGACCGGGCTGAGATAGGGGAGCAGGGTGAGCACCGCCTGCCAGGGCGCCGACACCACGCGGCCGCGCGGCGGACGCATGCCGCAGTCCCGCACCACGAGCACCGGTTCACCGGCCGAGGCGCCGAGCGGGGGCACCCGGCCCACGTCGTGCACGGTCATGCCGCTCTGACTGGCGATCGCGTGCACCAACTGCGCCCAGGCCTGCGGCCGGCCGGTCTCCACGGCGACCCGTATGCCTGTCGCGGCCGCTCGCAGAGCGAGCACCTGGGCGGTCCACAGGCCGCCGATGAGCACGATGTCGTACGCGGTCGGCCGGCTCACCCCGAGCACCGCGGGCCGTCCCTCGGCGTCCACGCCGATGACCACCCCGTCGTCGCCGATCGGCAGGGCCAGGGTGTCCAACTGCTCGGTGGGCAGGGTGTGCCTGCGGTGGCGGGGGCCGATGAGGCCGAAGCCGGTGCGCAGATCACGGCGCGGGCCTGCCGTCGACGTCGTCATGGCCATCAGCGGGCGCCTCCGAACGGCAGGGTGGCGAGCATGCCGGGCAGCTGCTCGTGGTCCAGTGGCACGATCTGGGCCTTCGCCTGGCGCGCCGAACGCTCCAACTCCTGGCGTGCCGTGCCCAGTTCGGCCTCGCTGCGGCCGGTCACCCTGAGGTGGCCGCTGATGCTGCTCTCCTGGGCGCCGGTGCGGGCGATGGTGAGGCTGAAGGTGGTCGCGAGCGCGGGCACCGCGGTCAGCAGGGCCGCGAGCTGCGGCAGGCCTCCGGAACCGGACCCCGCGTCCATCCTCGGCCAGCGCCGCACCCAGTACGTCGTGTGCCGGCGGTTGTCGCAGCGCCAGGAGCGCGCCGACTCCTCGGTGCGCCGCTGGGGCGCCTCCGCGCGGCCCGCCTGCGCCGTCACCAGCGGATTGGCGCAGGCCGAGGTGGCCACGGCGTCCGCGAGCTCCTCCTCGGTCAGCACGGTGGCGCTCAGGCCCGCCCCGGTCAGCCGGCTCGCGAGGTGGAGCGCGGCGCGCGCCGCGCACTTGCGGGCGCCCTCCAGACCGCCGCCGCGCGCGGCGACCGCCTCGGGGCACAGCTCCGGGTTGAGCTTCAGCGCGATCCAGGTGATGCGGACGGCGGGCGAGGCCGTCTGGGCGTGCAGCGGCGCGTAGTTGGTGACGGCCAGCGACTGCTGGGGCAGTCGCAGCGCGGGCGCGGGCTGGGTGTGCAGCAGGACCTGTGCCGATTCGAGCCGGATGTCGTCCACTTCGAGGGCGTCGCGCACCAGGGCGATGGGCAGCGGGCGCCGTCCCCGGTCGACGCGGAGCGCCGTCGCGTCCGACTCCACCTGGAGGACGACGGTGAGGAAGCCGCCGTCGCCGATCATCCCGATCGGCCGCTGGTCCCGGTCGCCGTGGCTGTACGTCCGCAGGGTGGGATCGCACTCCACGGCCGGGGCCAGGCCGGGAAGCGTGCCGGGCGGCACGGCGAGGGAGCCCGCCCGCCGCCGTCGCGCGCGCAGCGCCCAGGCGGTGCCCAGCCATTCGGGCAGCGAACGCCCCCTGCGGCGTACCACCGCGAGCAGCACGAGGGCCAGCGCCACGACGCCCGCGGGCACCAGCGCCATGGGGTCGACGACCCACGCGGCGAGCAGCAGGGCGGCGGCCGACTCGACCAGGATTAGCTGTTGCAGACGAAACGAACCAAAGCGTCCGGAACGGGACTTGAGTTGAGGGAGGACCGGTCCCGCGGCCGCGCCCGGCGCCGCCGGACGGACCGGAGCGGGCGGTTCCGCACGTCCCGCGGGACGGGGGCCCGCGCCGCTCGGAGCGCCGGATCGTTCACGGGAGCGCGACCGCGTCCCTGTCGACGAAACCATCCCTGAACCCCCCGAACTCCTCGAAAACCCCTGGCCAGTAGGGCCCTTGAGGACCCGTCCACCCTACCCGCCCCAGGCGTACGATCACGTAACAGGCATAGTAGGGGGCCGGTCTGACAACCAGGGGCGGGGGACGGGCTCCCCGACGGCTCCGCACGGGGACAACGGAGAAACTCGGACACTCATGGCATCACGGCGGGACGAGCTCAACGCGTACACCTTCGCGAAGCGACGCACGCTCGCGGCGTTCATCCAGCCCTCCCCGACGGGCTCGGAAGAGGGGGCTCCGCGTCCGCTGCACGGCGTGCTGCCGGGCGCCGTCGCCGCGGTGGTGCTGCTCGCCGCGTTCGGAGCCTGGGGGATGTTCAAGCCCACCGCGCCGCCCGGCTGGGACACCCCGGGCGAGAAGGTGATCATCGCCAGCAAGTCCACCACCCGCTACGTCGTGCTGACCACCGACGGCAAGAAGGAACTGCACCCGGTCCTCAACATGGCGTCCGCGAAACTCCTGCTCGACCCGGCCAAGGGCCAGGTCGTCAACGTCGACGAGTCCGTCCTGGACAAGGGATCGCTGACGCACGGCGCCACCCTCGGCATCCCGTACGCACCCGACCGGCTGCCCTCTCCCGACGAGGCCGGATCCGCCAAGCGCTGGGCGGTCTGCGAGCGGCCCGGCGACGGCGGCCGCGCCATCCAGAAGGCCGCGTTCGTCTTCGCCGACCGGGACCAGAAGCGCACCGACGGCGCCGAGCGGCTCACCGGCGGCGAGTTGCTGTACGTCGTGGGGCCGGACAACAAGACGCGCTACGTGGTGGACGCGCAGGGCACCAAGTACCAGGTGGGCTCCGACGAGCTCCTGCTGCGCGCCCTGGTCGGCGCCGGCCGCGACCCCGAGCGGGTGTCCAAGGAGTGGCTGGAGACCCTCCGTTCGGGTGATCCCATCGCCTTCCCCAGGATCGAGGGGAAGATCGGCGGCGCGGCGGGGGTGGCCGGCGGCCTGTCCCCCGAGGCGAACCGGGTCGGCATGGTGCTGAAGGCGCCCAACGGCGCGGGCACGCAGTACTACGTGGTCCAGCAGGGCAAGGTCTCGCCGGTCTCCGACTTCACCGCGAAGCTGCTCCTCAACAGCCGTGACCTGCGCGGGCTGATGAAGACGGGGCAGCCGACGGAGACCAACGCGGCCGCGTTCACCCCCGAGGCCACCGAGTTCGCGCCCCGGAAGAACTGGCCGCGCCCCATGCCGGTGGCCGTCAACGACGCGGGCACCGCCAACGGCAGCCGCAACACGGTGTGCAACGTGCTGCGCGACGTCAACAAGGACAACGGCGAGACCACCATGAGCACGTGGGCGGGCACCGACTTCCCGGCGCCGCTGCCCACCGGTTCGAGCAGCGCGTACGTGACACCCGGCTCCGGCCAGCTCTTCCGCCAGATCCAGGGCTCGGAGACCAAGGCGGGCGGCGTCTTCCTGGTGACCGACACGGGGCTGCGCTACGCGATGCAGTCCAACAGCGACAGCGCCGACGGCGATTCGGGCGCGGGCCTGACCGCCGACCAGCGCAAGCAGCTCGACCAGGAGGCCCAGCAGGCCCAGACCCGGCTCGGCTACGCGAAGTCCGAGCCCGCGCCGATCCCGATCAGCTGGTCCACGTTCCTGCCCACCGGCCCCCGCCTGTCCACCGGGGCCGCGCGGCAGCCCCAGGGTTCATGAGGGGCGGCGAGGCCATGGCGTACCCACCGAAGGCCCTTGCCCGGAAGGCGTTCGCCCTGGCGACGACGGCGGCCCTCACCCTGCTCGCGACCCCGGCGGCCGCCGCCCCGGCCGACGACGGCGGGAGCGACCAGTGCACCTTCCCGTCGAAGCCGTACGCGGGTCGTCCCTGGGCGCTCCAGCGCGTGCTGCTCGACGAGTTGTGGCGCCAGTCGACCGGCAGGGGCGTGCGGGTGGCGGTGATCGACACGGGCGTCGACATCAAGAACGGCCAGCTCAAGGACGCGGTGGATGCCTCCAAGGGCAAGAACCTGCTGCCCAAGGACCTCAAGGACCCGGGCGGCCAGCCGGTGCCGCGCGGCGCGGAGAACGGCACGACGGACACCGTCGGGCACGGCACCAAGGTCGCCGGGATCATCGCGGCCCGCCCTGCCAAGGGAACGGGCTTCGTGGGCCTGGCTCCCGACGCGACGATCATCCCGATCGAGCAGAATGACGCCAACGGCCATGGCACGGCGCAGACCCTGGCGGACGCCATCCGCTACGCGATGAGCGTCGACGCGGACGTCATCAACATCTCCCAGGACACCGCGAACGCGGTGGAGCCCGCGGCCGCGCTGAAACAGGCCGTGGACGCCGCGCTGGCGAAGGGCATCGTGGTGGTCGCCTCGGCAGGCAACGACGGCCTGGGCGGCAACGTGAAGCAGACGTACCCGGCGTCCTACGAGGGGGTCCTCGCGGTCGCCGCCTCGGACCGCAACAACGAGCGGGCCGCGTTCTCGCAGTCCGGTGAGTTCGTCGGCGTGGCCGCGCCCGGCGTCGACATGGTCTCCACCGTGCCCGGTGGCGGCCACTGCGCGGACAGCGGCACGAGCTTCTCGGCCCCGTACGTCGCGGGGGTCGCCGCCCTCATCAAGGCCAAGCACCCCAAGTGGACCCCGCGCGAGGTCGTCGCCCAGCTCGAGCAGACCGCCGAACGCTCGGTGTCCGGCCACGACCGCCTCGTCGGCTGGGGCGTGGTCGACCCGGTCCGCGCCCTCACCGAGGACGACCACCCGATCGAGACTCCCACAGCGCACGAGGGCGTCACCCCGGCCCGGGCCCCGACCCCCGCCGCGCTCCACCTGGGCGAGACGGACGAACAGCGCACCGAGCGCCTCGCGACGTACGTGGCCGTCGGGGTGGCGGTCCTGGCGGCGGTCCTGAGCGGGTCCGCAGTGGCGATCCGCGACGCCCGGCGGCGGAGCCGGAGAGTGGCGGGAGCGGGATGAATGCGAGGGCTTCGTGCAGAACGGGTCAAGTCCGCTTCAGATCTGTTCTGGATCGGCTCACAGGTGGCTGATGCTGGTGAGGAAATGATCAGAAGTGAGTAGACGTACTCATGCGACGTGAGGTGAGCCCTCGTAGTGTCGGGGTGGCCGGGGCAACTCGGCACCGCCGATAGTGCGTTGGGGCGGCGAGACGTGTTGGTTAGAGTGACCGCGGTGCGATAAGCGGCGTCAATAAGGCGGATCGCGACGCGGGTGAACGGCAATGGGTTTACGGGGAGGGGTGTCATGGGGCGTCCTGCCTGCATGGGCAAAGGCGGCGGCGATGAGCGGTGACCTCGAGAAGGGCATGGAGGCGCTGAAGACGTTCAAGAACCGGGTGGACACGATGCTCACCGAGTTCGAGGGCTCCCACGGCAGCCCCGCGCGGCTCGCGGACCAGCAGATCGCCCGCGCGTCCTTCAGCTCAGGAACCGCCGCGTTCCCCGAGGCCGACGGCCTCTTCACCCAGTACCACCGCGTACACGAACGGCTGACCTCGCTGTCGAAGTCGCTCGGTCACCAAATCGAGGCCATGGGAATCGCCGCTCACGGAGCCGACATCGGCTTCGACAATCTGGACGAGGAGATGCGGCAGCGGTTCTGGGCGATCAAGTCCGCGACCGACTACGACGTGGAGCAGGCGCAGCGCGCGAAGGACGGCAAGCCGAAGCCGCAGCGCACCGACGACAAGTCCGCCGGGACGGGGTGGTAGCGATGACCGACAACAAGCCCCAGCCGTCCCACCCGTCCCAGCCCGCGCCGCCGAAGCTGACCGACGAGCAGCGGGTGAGCCAGCAGGTCGGCGTCACCGACATGACCACCACCGCGGGGGAAGCGCTGTCCGGCTTCTTCCCCTTCGGCGGGCCGGTCCGCTTCTTCGGGACGACCGACTTCGAGAACCACCAGCTCAACGACATGATCGACTTGGTCGCCCACGCCAACCCGGAGCACCTGATCAGCGCGGGTGACGCGCTGTTCAGGGCGCGGGACGCGATCAAGAAGGCGGCGGACGAACTCAAGGACAACGTCCACGCGGTCCACTGGGAGGGAGAGGCGGGCGACGCCTTCCGCGCCTGGGGCGACAAGCTCGCCGGAAACAGCCACAAGCTGTCGGACTTCGCCGACGTGGCGGCCGTCCAGATCAGCGCGGCGGGCTCGGGCCTGGCCTCGGTGAGCAAGGCGATGCCTCAGCGCGACCAGCGCGCCGAGCCGGTGAAGGTGGCGGACATCCCGCCGACGAAGCGGGTCGCGGGCAACGCGGAGTACGAGGCGGCGGTGAAGGTGGAGAAGGACCGCCAGGAGGCCATCAACCAGATGAACCGCCTGTCGTCCTTCTACTCGGTCTCAGAACAAACCCTGGCCGCCCAACAGCCCCCCGTTTTCGAGGCCATGCCTCAGGTGGGGGTGCCGCAGCCGTTGCCTGGCGGCGGTGACCCGGTCATCCCTGGCAGAGCTGCCGACCATACGGCGTCGGCTCCTTCCCACTCAGCTCATAGCGGGGGTTCATCCGGCCACGTCCCTGTGGAACCGATGGCGGACCATGCTCGCACGGACACCACTGTCCACCCTCATGAGCAGGCAACTGGTGGCGCTCTGCCCCTCCCCGATCACAACGCAGGCACGCAGCTCAACAGTGTCGCCGACCTTGCGCCAACGACAGCGGCCCAGGTAGCACCGGCGACGCCTCAGGTTTCCAAGGCGGTTGGGCCCGTTGGCGGCCCTGTTCCGCCGCTCGTTAGTAGTGCCTGGAACCAGACGGCCGGCGCTGCGGCAAGAGCATCCCGTGCAGTGGGCGGATTGCCTGCCCCAGCACGAGGCGAGTCAGGAGCGCGTCAAGGACTTTCGGGGGCGAGCAGCGCTGAACGATCAGCATCGAACCCGGTGGGGCGCCCAGCCAACACGGCTCAGGGCCTCAGTAGAGGAGGGACCTCCACAGTCGGGCAGTCTCCGATGGGGCGGGGGGTTTCGGGAGGAACTCCGCGTGTCGGGGGGACTGGTTCCTCACGTGCCGGATCGCCCGCAGGTGCAGGACGAGGCAACGGGATCGTCGGAGGGCGCCCGAATGCCGCGGTGTCAGAGTCCGCTGCCTCCCGTGCACCGAGGCGAGCGGTGGTTGGGGGCGAGGGGACTGGAGCACCTGCCAAGCCGACTGGTGGGCCCGGGCAGCGTGGAGTTGTCGGAGCCACCAAGTCAACTAGCACGGGGTCAGGGCAGAGGAGCCGACCTTCAACGGGTAACCCGGATGGCATCGTCGGTGCTCCGAAGGGGCGGACGGTTAATTCTCGTTCCGGACGCAGCGCCTTCACCAAGGGAGGCGAAGGCCTCGTGAGAGAGCAGGCTCCGAGCCCGGAGGACGATGATTCCTCGGAGCTTGAGGACTGACTGAAGGCGAAGGCCCGGGCTCACACAGGCGGCGCTTTACCAGCACGATCGACTAGGCACAGCTGAGGATGTAAGGACGCATGAAGCCACCAATGAGCCGACGCGGGGAGTTTGGCCCGAAGTTGCGGATGCCCATTGGGCAGCGGACAGCTCGGGTGAGCGCAGCGCTCGCTGCGCTGGTCGCTGCGTCTGTGGGGCTGGCTCCTCATGCCATTGCCGATAGCGCACCGCCGCAGCAGTGGTACTTGGGTGCCATGCACGCAGAAGACCTGTGGAAGGTCAGTACCGGGAAGGGCGTCAAAGTCGCTGTTGTGGATACCGGCGTCAATCCCGACACGCCGTCCTTGAAGGGGCAAGTGCTCACGCAAGAGGTCCCGGCTGCGGCTGCGTACGGAGCGACCAAGGACTATGACGGTCACGGTACGACGATGGCGGAGATGATCGCCGGAACGGGCCAGGGTGGCGGGATCAAGGGGTTGGCCCCAGAGGCAAAGGTCATTCCCTTCAGGATCGCGCTGAGCACCCTGAAGGACCCTGCGGAGTTGAAACGCACGAGCCTTCCGGCCCAAGCAATCCGGGCGGCGGCAGATTCGGACGCGAAGGTCATCAACATGTCCTTCGCTGCGCACAGCAAGGGGCCTGGCCTTGAGGAGGCGGTCAAATATGCCGCATCCAAAGGGAAGTTGATGTTCGCCGGCACCGGCAATGACGGTGAAGAGAACAATGATCTGGTTGAGTTCCCTGCCGCCTTGCCCAGCGTCGTAGGCGTTGCCGCCGCAGACGCTAGTGGGAATGTTGGCAAGTTCTCGCATTCAGGTGACTTCGTCGATCTGGCGGCGCCCGGCCTCAACGTCTCGCGATGGTGCAACGCGGACTTTCAGGCCTACTGCACCGCCGACGGAACCAGCGCCGCCTCAGCCATCGCCTCCGCCTCAGCCGCGCTGATCTGGTCCGCTCACCCCACCTGGACCGCCGACCAGGTGCTGCGCACGATGATCGATACCGCTGGGCGGTCCTGGGACAAGAACACTCCCAGCAAATACCTCGGCTACGGACTGATCCGCCCCCGGCTCGTGCTGGAGCAGGCGAACATCAACCCCGGGCCCGCCGACGTCGACCCGCTCGGCAAGGAGAACGGGGGGAGCGGCACGCCCCCGGCTCAACCCGCCGCGCCCAGCGCTTCGGCGCCCGCCAAGGGGCAGGCCGTGGGTGAGGGCGGGGGCGGGAGCAAGGGCGGGGGGAGCACGCCCTGGCTCGTCGGCGGGGTTCTCGCCGGGCTCGTCGTGATCGGCGGCGGCGTGTTCGCCGTGCTCAGGACGCGCCGCCGCGCCGCCTGAGCGGGCAGCCCCATCGCATCGGCACGCGCATCGGCACGCCGCGGAGCCCGGCCGACGCGACCAGCACAGCCATCCGCACCACCACCACCATCACCACCACGAAGGGAAGGCCTGGCATGACGCAGGACCAGCGGGTATCAGACAGCGATATGGCCAAGCTGGAGGAGCAGATCCTCCAGCGGTTCGACTCGGTGAAGGGCCAGGTCAACCACCTCCAGAACGTGATCAACAGCCTCGAAGGGGCGTGGGAGGGCATCGGTGCCCACGCGTTCGACCGGAAGCAGACCGACATCAACCAGAAGATGGTCCACATGGGGCGACTGCTCCTGGACTTCCTCGAGGCGATGAAGGCGACCCGCACCCTCAAGGGCGACACCGACGAAGAGGTCCGCAAGGCCCTCATGGGCATCGACGTCGTGGACGGTTACAGCGGTGACGCGGGGGCCACGGCCGCGATCACCTCGAACCTCAGCACGTACTAGTCGCGCCGGGCTCGCCCGCCACACGGCGTGGGCCCGCAACCACCTTGTTCACCACAGAGATTGGGGAAGTCATGCCCGACAAAAGCGGCGATGTCCTCGGAGTCCACTACGGCAGCCTGACCGAAGCCGCCGAGACCATCCGGAAGCAGGCCGGCAAGCTCCAGCAGGACCTCGAGGACATCGGCAAGCTGGTCGACAAGGCCGCCGCCAACTGGCACGGCCAGGCCCACGAGGTGTACGCCACCAAGCAGCGGGACTGGAACCACACCGCCCAGAGCGTTCAGACCTCGCTGACGCAGATCGCCAACGCCGTGGCCGAGGCGGGCCCGACCTACCGGGCCGGTGACCACAAGGCGGCCGGTTACTTCCAGTAGGGGTGCCGGACAGCAGTGGGAACGGGGTGGGCACGCGCGGGAGGTGCCCACCCCGTCCTGCGTCCGCGCGCGGCGGGCGCTACGCCTCGATGCCCCCGTTGCGCACCGACGGCTCCAGGTCGAACTCCCCGTCCCGTGCGCCCAGGACGAACGCCTGCCACTCCGCCTCGGTGTACCGCAGCACGGTGTCGGGGTCCACGGAGGACCGCATCGCCACGGCGCCGGCCGGCAGGTAGGCGATCTCGACGCGCTCCTCGTCCTCGGAGGTGCCCGGCGCGCTGTGCCACTCGACCCCCGAGATGTCGAGGGCGTACAGCTCGTTCTTCTCGCGCTCCTTGCGCTCCTGGAGTTCCCTGTCCTGTTCCTCAGCCATGACGGAGCGATTCCTTCCAGACGTGCCGACCCGGACGTGCCCAGCGCGGCGGTGCGTACACCAACCAGCTGTCCGCTCACCCTACTTGGCGCCGTCCGACGCGCACGGCGGGCGGGGGAGGATTCACGGATACGGGGGGGGGAGGAGGCACCCGGTCCGGTACGGGCACCCCCTCCGCACGGCGTCCCTACCCCATGAACCCGGTCTGCACCAGCGGCTTGCCGCGCTTGCGGGAGACGAAGGTGCCGCGGCCCGTCGGCATCGGCCGGGGACGGACACCGGCCAGGATGTCGCCCTCGACGGGGTCGCCGGCCAGGACCACGCCCTGGGCACCCAGCTCCTTCATGCGCTGGATGAACGGCTCGTACGAGGCGCGGCCCGCGCCCGCCGTGGAGCGGGCGATGATGAAGCGGACGCCGACGTCACGGGCGAACGGCAGCAGCTCGGTGAGCTTGCCCAGCGGGTTGCCGCTCGACGTCGACACCAGGTCGTAGTCGTCGACGACCACGTAGACCGTGGGCCCGCGCCACCAGCTGCGGTCGCGCAACTGCTGCGCGGTCACCTCCGCGCTGGGCGCGCGGCGCTGCATCAGGTCGGCCAGGGCGTCCATGTGGTGGTCCATGGCGTTGGACATCGGGATGTACTCGGCCAGGTGCGAGGCCGGGGTCACGTCGAGCAGGGCCCGCCGGTTGTCCACCACGAACAGCTTGCAGGCGTCGCCCTCGTACCGCTGGGTGAGCTGGGTGATCAGGAGGCGGAGCAGGTTCGACTTGCCGGACTCGCCCTCGCCGAAGATCAGGAAGAACGGGTCCTGCTCGAAGTCGACGAACACCGGCTCCAGGTTGTTCTCGTCGAGCGCGAAGGCGATGCCGCGGTCGGGCGAGGCGTAGCCGGGCGGCAGTTGGGCCGCCGGGAGTTCGCGCGGCAGCAGCCGGACCGCGGGCGCGCCCGGCTCCGTCCAGTGCCGGGCGACCTCGGTGGCCAGTGCGGCCGTCGCCTCGGCGAGGTCGGAGTCGGACTGGAGGCCGTCGATGCGCGGCACGGCGGCCATGAAGTGCGCCTTCTGCGGCGACTGGCCGCGGCCGGGCACCCCGACGGGCACATTGGCGGCCACCTTGCGGTCGAACTCGGAGTCCATGGTGTCGCCGAGCCGCAGCTCCAGGCGGTTCATCAGGTGGTCCTTGAGGTTGGCCCGCACCTCCATGGAGCGCGACGCGGTCAGCACCAGGTGGATGCCGTAGCCGAGGCCGCGGGCCGCGATGTCCAGGACGACCTGCTCCAGGCCCTCGTACTCGGTACGGAAGTTGCCCCAGCCGTCGATGACCAGGAAGACGTCGCCCCACGGCTGGTCGGCGACCGAGATGGTGCCGCGGGCCCGGCGGGTGCGGAAGTCGGCGATCGAGGCGATGCCCGCGGAGCGGAAGTACTCCTCGCGGCGGGTCAGCACGCCGTACACCTCGGCGACCGTACGCCGCACCCGCTCCGGGTCCAGGCGCGAGGCGACCCCGCCGACGTGCGGCAGACCGGCGACCGCGGCCATGCCGCCACCGCCGAAGTCGAGCCCGTAGAACTGCACTTCCCGCGGGGTGTGGGTGAGCGCGAACGAGGCGACCAGCGTGCGCACCAGCGTCGACTTGCCGGACTGCGGGCCGCCCAGGATCTGCAGGTGGCCGGCCGCGCCCGAGAAGTCGCACCACAGCGGGTCGCGGCGCTGCTCGTAGGGCTTGTCGACGAGGCCGAGCGGCACGACCAGACGCCCGGCACCCTCGTAACCGGGCTGGGTGAGCCCGCGGCCCTCCACCGGGGCGAGGCCGGGCAGCAGCGAGTCGAGCGCCGGCGGGCTGTCCAGCGGCGGCAGCCACACCTGGTGGGCGGCGGGCCCGCGCGCCTCCAGGCGGCGCACGATCACGTCGAGCACCGTGTCGGCGAGCGCGTCGTCGGTGCGCGGCCCGCTCTCGGCGCGCGGCCCCGGCACGGTCTGCGGGGCGTACGTCACCGGCACTTCGGCGGCGGTGAACAGCACCGGCCGCCGGTCCACGGGCACCGGTCCGCCCAGCGCGGCCGAGCGGTCCGCCCCCGTGCGGTACACGCCGGAGACGTACGCCGCCTTGAAGCGGGTCATCTCGTCGGTGCCGAACTTCAGGTAGCCGGAGCCGGGGATGCTCGGCAGGTGGTACGCGTCGGGCACGCCGAGCGCCGCGCGGGATTCGGCGGCGGAGAAGGTGCGCAGGCCGATCCGGTAGGAGAGGTAGGTCTCCAGACCGCGCAGGCGGCCCTCCTCCAGGCGCTGCGAGGCGAGCAGCAGGTGCACGCCGAGGGACCGGCCGATGCGGCCGATCTGCACGAACATCTCGATGAAGTCCGGCTTGGCGGTGAGCAGTTCGCTGAACTCATCGATGACCAGGACGAGCGAGGGGACTGGCTGGAGCGCGGCGCCGGCGAGCCGGGCCCGCTCGTAGTCGTGGATGTTGGCGTAGTTGCCCGCGTCGCGCAGCATCTCCTGGCGGCGGTTGAGCTCGCCGCGGATCGAGTCGCCCATGCGGTCGACCAGGGTGAGGTCGTCGGCGAGGTTGGTGATGACGGCCGCGACGTGCGGCATCTGCGCCATGCCGGCGAAGGTGGCGCCGCCCTTGAAGTCGGCGAGGACGAAGTTCAGGGTCTCGGAGGAGTGGGTCACGGCGAGCCCGAGCACCAGGGTGCGCAACAGCTCGGACTTGCCGGAGCCGGTCGCGCCCACGCACAGGCCGTGCGGGCCCATGCCGTCCTGCGCGGCCTCCTTGAGGTCGAGCATCACGGGGCGGCCGTCCTCGCCGACGCCGATGGGCACCCGCAGCCGCTCGGAGTTGGAGCGCGGCCGCCAGGTGCGGGCGGTGTCCACCGAGTCGGCGTCGCCCAGGTTCAGCAGGTCGGTGAACTCCAGGTTCGCCAGCAGCGGTTCGTCGTCGTCGCCACCGGTGGCCATGCGCAGCGGGGCGAGCTGGCGGGCCAGCGCGTCGGCGGACTCGTAGGAGAGGAGGTCGGGCGTGCCCTCGTACACGAGGCCGTGGCCCGATTCGAGGCGGAGCGTGCGGGGGTGCACGACGACGGCCAGGTCGCCGCGGGCGCCGGTGAGTTCGCCGGGGACGACCTCGACGACGGTGACGCCCTGGAGGCCCTCGGCGGAGGCGAGGACCGACATCGGGGGCGGCGACACCCCGTCGAGCACGATGACGATGTGCGGCTCCTCCGGCAGGGGCGCGCCTTCGGGGTGGAAGCGGGGGCGGCCGGTGAGGCGGGGAGCGAGGAGCTCTTCGAGCTCGGCGGCGCTGCGGCTGATCAGGCGGCGGCTGCCCGCGCCGTCGGTGAGGCCGGGCGCCTGGGTGTGCGGCAGCCACTTGGTCCACTCCCACTGCGCGGACGCGGACGGGGAAGCGGCGACCGCGATCACCAGGTCCTCGGGGGAGTGCAGGGAGGCGAGCGAGGCGGTCAGGGCGCGGGCCGAGGCGCGGACCGTCTGGGGCTCCCCGCTGACCGTCACGTGGTAGAAGGCGCGCAGCGAGACCGCCATCGGCAGGTCCTCCACCGTCTGGTGGGTGGCCACGAAGCGCTGCATGGCGCCCGCGGTCAGCGGCTCCAGCTGGTCGACCGGGGCGGTCCCCGGAGGCACCAGCGGGGTGGCGAGGGCCTGGGGGCCGAGGCCGACGCGCACCTGCCCGAAGTCCTCGTCGCCCGCCCGGCGTTCCCACACCCGGCTGCCCTCGGCGACCAGCGCCCACAGCTGCTCGGGGGAGGGGTGCAGGTAGTACTGCGCGTCGCGCTGCTTGTGCGCGGTCTCGGCGGCCGAGCGCCGGGTCTGGCCGAGGTAGCGCAGGTAGTCGCGGCGCAGGTCCGCCAACTGGCCCTGGGAGCCCTTGCGGTAGCGGACGATCATCGCCACCGACATGGCCACCGTCGAGGCGACCATCACCATGCCCATGACCTTCATGAACGGCTGCGAATTCGGCATGAAGAAGAACACGACCGAGCCGCCCATGCCCAGCATGGGCAGCAGTTGCATCAGCGCACCCTCCTGCTGTCCGCGGGGCAGCTCCGGCGGAGGCTGGAGGACGACCTCCTCCGTGGGCACCTCGGACGGCAGGGCCCGTGGCGGGCGCTTGACGATGATGTGGCTCACAACGCACCAATTCTCTTGGCAGTCGAAGAAGTTCAGCCCGCCGCCCCGTGTCCGGCGAACGCCGACCGCGGTGGGATCCTACTGACATCCGATGTGATCGGCTGGCGATAGGGTGCCGTCTGTTCGCGTAAGCACCCGCGAACAGAGCGAAGAAAAGCGGGCAATTGACGCGCCGAACGGACGGCCCGGCACGGGCAGACCGGGTAACGCGAGCGCGGGCGAGTGAAGCGAGTGAAGGGGGAGCCGAGGGTGAGCACGACGACCACCACGACGACGGCCGCCGAGCCGAACCGGCCGGCCCAGGCAACCGGGGCGGGCCTCGGCTTCTGCCGGGTGACGATCGTGGCGCCGGACGGCCGCGTCGACGTGGCGCTGCCCGACGACATCCCGGTCGCCGACATCTACCCGGAGATCCTGCGCCTGGCGCAGCAGAGCCCGGCCGAGGGCGCCCCTGTCGGCTACTCGCTGGTACGCCGGGACGGCACCGTCCTCGACAGCGCCCGCTCGTTCGCGGCCCAGTCGATCCTCGACGGCGAACTGCTCACCCTGCGCCCCTTCTCCGAGTCGCTGCCGCCCGCCGTCTTCGACGACGTGTCCGAGGCCGTCGCCTCCGCGGTCACCCAGGACCGCACCCTGTGGAACCCCGAGCTGACCCGCGCCGCCGGCCTCGTCGGCGGCGGCGTCCTGCCCGCCCTGCTCGCCTTCGCGGCCTGGACCGCCGACCCGCGGCACGACATGCACGGCCTGCCCGGCATCCTCGCCGCCGTCGCGGGTGTGCTGCTGCTCACCCTCGCGGCCGTACGCGCCCGGATCTACGACGACCAGCTCTCCGCCGTCGCCCTCGGCCTCGGCTCGCTGCCCAACATCGCGGTGGCAGGCTCCGGCCTCCTCCCGCTCGCCGCCCACCACGGCGTCGGCCGGCTCCAGATGCTGCTCGCCTGTGCCGCCGTGCTGATCGCCTCGCTGGTGCTCACCCTGCTCTCGCCCCGCGGCGACGGGCCCTTCGTGGCGTTCGTGCTGGCCTCGGCGGTGGGCGCGCTCGTCGTGTTCGTCTCGATCCTGACCGGCATGAAGCCCAGCGAGAGCGCCGCCGTGTGCACCCAGCTCGCCGTCGGCGCGCTCGCCTTCCTGCCCGGCCTGTCCATGCGCTTCGCCCGGCTGCCCATCGGCTTCGAGCCGCCGCACGGCTCCCAGCGCGACCTCGGCGAGGACCCGGCCCCGCAGTCCGTCGACGCCGAGCGCGTCGCCGCCCAGGCCCGGCGCGGCCACGAACTGCTCGTCGGCCTGGTGGGCGGCTGCGCCCTGCTGGCCGTCGCGGGCGCCGCGGTGCTCGGCTTCGGCGACGACACCTGGGGCAGGCTGCTCGCGCTGGCCACCGGCGTCGCCCTGCTGATGCGCGCCCACCTGTTCCGCTACACCGCGCAGGTCGGCGCCACCCTGGCCGCGGGCCTGGGCGCACTCGTCCTGCTGGGCCTCGGCCTGTGCATCAACGCGCCCCGCGGCCTGATGGCGGACGCCCTCAAGGGCGACACCGCGGCCCTCGACATCCGCACCCTGTGGCTGATCGCCGCGATCGCCGCCGCCGCGGCGCTGGTCACCGCGATCGCGCTGATCGTGCCGAACCGGGGCGTCACCCCGTTCTGGGGCCGCTTCCTGGAGATCGCCGAGGGATTCGTGCTGCTCACGCTGCTGCCGCTGACCCTGGCCGTCTTCAACGTGTACGCCAGGGCCCGGGCCCTGACCAGCTGACCGGGGGCCCGCTCACCGCGGGTCAACCGCCACCCGGGGTGCTGGTACGCTGTGTGACGGCCGTTTGTGTACGCGCTTCCGGATGATCTGGAAGCTGCGCTCATCGGACCTTCGCCTCCGAGTCACGGAAGCTCCCCTGAGATCAAGACCAGGGGCACTCGTGGGCGCACGAACACCACTGAGGAGTACCGAGTGTCTCTCGACGCCGCTACGAAGAAGCAGATCATGGCCGAGTTCGGCACCAAGGAGGGCGACACCGGCTCCCCCGAGGTTCAGGTCGCCATGCTCTCCCGCCGCATCTCGGACCTGACCGAGCACCTCAAGACGCACAAGCACGACCACCACTCCCGCCGTGGTCTGCTGATCCTCGTCGGCCAGCGCCGCCGCCTTCTGCAGTACCTGGCCAAGAAGGACATCCAGCGCTTCCGTACGCTGGTCGACCGCCTGGGCATCCGTCGCGGTGCGGCCGGCGGCGCCAAGTAAGCATGCTGTCGAGGGAGCGGTTCCCACCTATTAGGGGGCCGCTCCCTTTGCTGTACATGCGCGACGTACCGAACGCTCAGTAGTCTGGTACGGACAACAGAACACGCTTCACCGAAAGACGCTTCACCGACGAGCGAGCAGAAGCCTCCTCCCGCCGCCGGTCCTCGGTAGTGGCCCCCGGAACGCAAGGCACCCCGGGTGCTTCGATCGAAGACCGGCCCGCCCCCAGGAGCGCTTCTCCGCCGTCATCCACCGTCCCCGCGCCACACGGGCTCCGGGACGAAAAGACGACACTGCAGCCAAGCAAATGGAGAAAACGCTAGTGGAGAACGAGACCCACTACGCCGAGGCCGTCATCGACAACGGTTCCTTCGGCACCCGCACCATCCGCTTCGAGACGGGCCGCCTGGCCAAGCAGGCCGCCGGCTCCGCCGTGGCGTACCTGGACGACGACACGATGGTCCTCTCGGCCACGTCCGCGTCCAAGAACCCCAAGGACCAGCTCGACTTCTTCCCCCTCACGGTGGACGTCGAGGAGCGGATGTACGCGGCCGGCAAGATCCCCGGTTCCTTCTTCCGCCGGGAGGGCCGCCCCTCCGAGGACGCGATCCTCACCTGCCGCCTGATCGACCGCCCGCTGCGCCCGTCCTTCAAGAAGGGCCTGCGCAACGAGATCCAGGTCGTCGCGACGATCATGGCGCTCAACCCCGACCACCTGTACGACGTCGTCGCGATCAACGCCGCGTCCGCGTCCACCCAGCTGGCCGGCCTGCCCTTCTCCGGCCCGATCGGCGGCGTCCGCGTCGCGCTGATCAACGGCCAGTGGGTCGCGTTCCCGACGCACACCGAGCTCGAGGACGCCGTCTTCGACATGGTCGTCGCGGGCCGCGTCCTGGAGGACGGCGACGTCGCGATCATGATGGTCGAGGCCGAGGCCACCGAGAAGACCATCCAGCTGGTCAAGGGCGGCGCCGAGGCGCCGACCGAGGAGGTCGTCGCCTCCGGTCTGGACGCCGCGAAGCCCTTCATCAAGGTGCTCTGCAAGGCCCAGTCCGACCTGGCCGCCAAGGCTGCCAAGCCGACCGGCGAGTTCCCGATCTTCCTCGACTACCAGGACGACGTCCTGGAGGCGCTCACCGCCGCCGTCAAGGGCGAGCTCGCCCAGGCGCTGACGATCGCCGGCAAGCAGGACCGCGAGGCCGAGCTGGACCGCGTCAAGGGTCTGGCCGCCGAGAAGCTGCTTCCGCAGTTCGAGGGCCGCGAGAAGGAGATCTCCGCCGCGTACCGCGCGCTGACCAAGAAGCTGGTCCGCGAGCGCGTCATCACGGACAAGGTCCGCATCGACGGCCGCGGCATCACGGACATCCGCACGCTGGCCGCCGAGGTCGAGGCGATCCCGCGCGTGCACGGCTCGGCGCTGTTCGAGCGTGGCGAGACCCAGATCCTGGGCGTCACCACCCTGAACATGCTCCGCATGGAGCAGCAGCTGGACACCCTTTCCCCGGTGACCCGCAAGCGCTACATGCACAACTACAACTTCCCGCCGTACTCGGTCGGCGAGACCGGCCGCGTGGGCTCGCCCAAGCGCCGCGAGATCGGCCATGGCGCGCTCGCCGAGCGCGCCATCGTGCCGGTCCTGCCGACGCGTGAGGAGTTCCCCTACGCGATCCGCCAGGTGTCCGAGGCCCTCGGCTCCAACGGCTCGACGTCCATGGGCTCGGTCTGCGCCTCCACCATGTCGCTGCTGAACGCCGGTGTGCCGCTCAAGGCCCCCGTCGCCGGTATCGCCATGGGTCTGATCTCCCAGGAGATCGAGGGCAAGACGCACTACGTCGCCCTCACCGACATCCTCGGTGCCGAGGACGCGTTCGGCGACATGGACTTCAAGGTCGCCGGTACGAAGGAGTTCGTCACCGCGCTCCAGCTCGACACCAAGCTCGACGGCATCCCGGCCTCCGTCCTGGCCGCCGCCCTCAAGCAGGCCCGCGACGCCCGCCTCCACATCCTCGACGTGATGATGGAAGCGATCGACACGCCCGACGAGATGTCCCCCAACGCCCCGCGGATCATCACCGTCAAGATCCCCGTGGACAAGATCGGCGAGGTCATCGGCCCCAAGGGCAAGATGATCAACCAGATCCAGGAGGACACCGGCGCCGAGATCACGATCGAGGACGACGGCACCATCTACATCGGTGCCGCCGACGGCCCGGCCGCCGAGGCCGCCCGCGCCACGATCAACGGCATCGCCAACCCGACCATGCCGGAGGTCGGCGAGCGCTACCTGGGCACCGTCGTGAAGACGACGACCTTCGGCGCGTTCGTGTCGCTGCTCCCGGGCAAGGACGGTCTGCTGCACATCTCGCAGATCCGCAAGCTCGCCGGCGGCAAGCGCGTGGAGAACGTCGAGGACGTCCTGGCCGTGGGCTCCAAGGTCCAGGTCGAGATCGCCGAGATCGACTCGCGCGGCAAGCTCTCCCTGATCCCCGTGGTCGAGGGCGAAGGCGCCGACGACGCCGAGAAGGACGACGCCGCCAAGTGACGTCCCGTAGTTCCGCGACGACGGCCCGCCCCTCTTCGGAGGGGCGGGCCGTCGCCCGTACCCAAACGCTTCTGAAGGGCCGAGGCGGCATCGGCACCGTCCGCCGTACGACCCTCCCCGGCGGCCTGCGGGTCGTCACCGAAACCCTTCCCTCCGTACGGTCCGCGACCTTCGGCATCTGGGTCCAGGTGGGGTCGCGCGACGAGACGCCGACGCTGAACGGCGCCACCCACTACCTGGAGCACCTCCTCTTCAAGGGCACGAGCAAGCGCAGTGCCCTCGACATCTCCTCCGCGCTCGACGCGGTCGGCGGGGAGATGAACGCCTTCACGGCGAAGGAGTACACCTGCTACTACGCGCGGGTGCTCGACACCGATCTGCCGCTGGCGATCGACGTCGTGTGCGACATGCTGACGGACTCGCTGATCCTCGCCGAGGACGTCGACGCCGAGCGCGGCGTGATCCTCGAAGAGATCGCGATGACCGAGGACGACCCGGGCGACTGCGTGCACGACCTGTTCGCGCACACCATGCTCGGCGACACGCCGCTCGGCCGCCCGGTCCTGGGCACCGTGGACACGATCAACTCCCTCACCCAGGCGCAGATCTCGCGCTTCTACAAGAAGCACTACGACCCGCGCCACCTGGTCGTCGCGGCCGCGGGCAACGTCGACCACGCCACCGTCGTACGCCAGGTCCGCAAGGCGTTCGAGAAGGCCGGCGCGTTGTCCCGCACGGACGCCGTCCCCCTCACCCCGCGCGGCGGAGCGCGCACCCTGAAGGCCGCGGGCCGGATGGAGCTCCTCAACCGCCGCACGGAACAGGCCCACGTGGTCCTCGGCATGCCGGGCCTGGCCCGCACCGACGAGCGCCGCTGGGCACTGGGCGTCCTGAACACGGCGCTGGGCGGCGGCATGTCGTCCCGGCTGTTCCAGGAGGTCCGCGAGAAGCGGGGCCTGGCGTACAGCGTGTATTCCTACACCTCGGGCTTCGCCGACTGCGGCCTGTTCGGCGTGTACGCGGGCTGCCGCCCGAACCAGGTCCACGACGTCCTGAAGATCTGCCGGGACGAACTGGACCGGGTCGCGCACGAGGGCCTCTCCGACGACGAGATCCGCCGCGCGGTGGGCCAGCTCTCCGGCTCCACCGTGCTCGGCCTGGAGGACACCGGTGCGCTGATGAACCGCATCGGCAAGAGCGAGCTGTGCTGGGGCGAGCAGATGTCGGTCGACGACATGCTGGCCCGGATAGCCGAGGTCACCCCGGACGACGTCCGCGAGGTGGCTCGTGATGTCCTGGGGCAGCGTCCCTCGCTGTCCGTCATCGGCCCGCTGAAGGACAAGCAGGCCGACCGCCTCCACGAAGCGGTCTCGTAACCCCTAAGGAATCAAGCGAATGAGCAAGCTGCGCGTGGCGGTCCTCGGTGCCAAGGGCCGGATCGGCTCCGAAGCGGTGCGAGCCGTGGAGGCCGCCGAGGACATGGAGCTGGTCGCGGCCCTCGGCCGTGGCGACGAGCTGGAGACGCTCGCCGACACGGGCGCCCAGGTCGCGGTCGAACTGACCACCCCCGCCTCGGTGATGGACAACCTGGAGTTCTGTGTACGCCACGGAATCCACGCCGTCGTCGGCACCACGGGCTGGACCGAGGACCGCCTCGCGCAGCTGAACACCTGGCTCGCCGGATCTCCGGCGACCGGTGTGCTCATCGCCCCGAACTTCTCCATCGGCGCCGTCCTGACCATGAAGTTCGCGCAGCTCGCGGCCCCGTACTTCGAGTCGGTCGAGGTCGTCGAGCTGCACCACCCCAACAAGGTCGACGCCCCCTCGGGCACCGCGACCCGCACCGCGCAGTTGATCGCGGCGGCCCGCGCCGAGGCCGGGGTGGGCCCCGCGCCGGACGCCACGCAGACCGCGCTCGACGGTGCCCGCGGCGCCGACGTGGACGGCATCCCGGTGCACGCCGTCCGGCTGCGCGGCCTCCTGGCCCACCAGGAGGTGCTGCTCGGCGCCGAGGGCGAGACCCTGACCGTGCGCCACGACTCCCTGCACCACAGCAGCTTCATGCCGGGCATCCTGCTCGGCGCCCGCCGCGTGGTGTCCACTCCGGGCCTCACCTTCGGCCTGGAACACTTCCTCGACCTCAACTGAGCGGCACCGTCGGCCTCATGCGCGCAAAAATCACCTATCTCGTCACGGCCGCCGTCCTGGTCTTCTACTTCGTCCTGGCCGGCAGCCGCGGCGTGCTGCTCATCGAGCAGGGCACCTGGATCACGGTCACCATGGGCGTGGCCGTGCTGATCCTGCCGTTGATCGGCATCTGGTTCCTCTGGGCGAACACCCGGTTCGTGACCAAGGCCAACAAGCTGGCCGCCGAACTGGACGCCGAAGGCGGGCTGCCCGTCGACGAGTTGGTCCGCACGGCGGGCGGCCGCATCGACCGCGACTCGGCCGACGCCGTCTTCGCCCGGCGCAAGGCGGAGACCGAGGACGCCTCCGACGACTGGCGCTGCTGGTTCCGTCTCGCCGTCGCCTACCAGGACGCCCGCGACACCCCGCGGGCGCGCAAGGCGATGCAGCGGGCGATCGCCCTGCACGACAAGAGGCCGGCCGCGGTCTAGCGCGGCGGGGCGGCGCTCAGCCCAGGCGGTACTCGTCGCCCCACGCCTCGACCAGGTCGGCGGCCCGCTCGAAGGCCTCGCGCCGTCCCAGGAAGTCCGCGTTGTGGTCGGTGAGCAGCGGCGCGAGCGCCTGGCCGTTCTGCTGCTCGGCGATCAGCGCCTGTCCCTGCACGGTCCGCGGCAGGCCGAGCCAGCGCACCGGCTGCTGCACCGTCCGTACGCCACGGATCCGCGGCCACGCCACGGTGGTGGTGGAGAAGAAGGCGACCCGCCGCAGCCCGGCCCGGCTGACCCAGACCCCGACCCGGAGCAGTCGCAGCGACGAGCCGATCACGAGCGCGGCGACGACCAGCACGGCGAGCGCGGCCGGCGGCGCACCGGCGGCCGCGATGATCACGGCGGCGAGCAGCACGAACGAGGCGAGGAGCAGCAGCACGGCCGCCGCGCCCACGCGCCACGGGCCGGGCCGGTAGGGCCGCCGCCAGCGGTCGTGGTCGTCGAAGGGCAGCGCGATGTCGTCGGGGTACTCACCGGGTGCGTCAACTGCGCGGTCGGCCGTCAGGAAGGGCAGGGGCACGACTGATCCTCACTCACAAGCACGCTCGATTGGGCTGTGCGGGGTGAGGCTACCCAGGAGGTCAGCGCGCGGCCACCTCCGGGGGTCCGGGCGCGCGTCGGCGCGTCCGGCGCCGGTCAGCGGCCGTTCGAGGCCTCGGACTGCTGGCTGTGCGCGGGAGACTGGGGGCTCTCCATGGCGGGCAGCCCGAACAGCAGCGCGCCGGTGAGCCCGGCTATGACGGTGAGGCCGACCAGCGTCCGTCCGACGAGCTGACCTGCGCTCGCACGCTGGCGCGGCGGCGGCTCGACATTGCTGCGGTAGCGGTCGGCTTCGGCGACGAAGGCGAACGGAACGGGCTCACGCCGGCGGAACATGGGGGCACATCTCCTGGGAAACTAGTGGGGTTGTCGAACTGTCTGCTGCTTACTGGTACAGACGCACGGCAGTGCCGATTGGTGCCCGAATTCCCCGAATTGGCCGAAGAATGTGATGACGACCCGTCAGGGACAGAGTTGTCAGTGCCGGGACGTAGAGTGGGCGCCGCCCGAGCGACGCAATCGGAAGGACCCGCCGGTGACCGACACCCCCGCCCCAGACCTCAAGCCCAGCTTCCGCAGCGACGTCACCGTCGAGCTCGTGAAGCACTCGGCTTCCGACTCGGACGTGCTGTGGGCAGCCCGTGTCTCCACGGCGGGCGAGCAGTCCCTTGAGGAGTTGCAGAAGGACCCCGAGCGCTCCAAGGGCCTCATCAACTACCTGATGCGGGACCGGCACGGCAGCCCGTTCGAGCACAACTCGATGACCTTCTTCATCAGCGCCCCGATCTTCGTGTTCCGCGAGTTCATGCGGCACCGCGTGGGCTGGTCGTACAACGAGGAGTCGGGTCGGTACAGGGAGCTCCAGCCGGTCTTCTACGTCCCGGGCGCCGAGCGCAAGCTGGTGCAGCAGGGCCGCCCCGGCAAGTACGAGTTCGTCGAGGGCTCGGCGGAGCAGCAGGAGCTGACCTCCCGCGTCATGGAGGACTCCTACCGCCGCTCCTACGAGGCGTACCAGGAGATGCTGGCCGCCGGCGTCGCCCGCGAGGTGGCCCGGGCCACCCTCCCGGTGGGGCTCTTCTCCTCGATGTACGCGACGTGCAACGCGCGTTCGCTGATGCACTTCCTCGGTCTGCGCACCCAGCACGAGCTGGCGAAGGTCCCGTCCTTCCCGCAGCGGGAGATCGAGATGGTCGGCGAGAAGATGGAGCAGGAGTGGGCCGCGCTCATGCCGCTCACCCATGCGGCCTTCAACACCAACGGCCGGGTGGCCCCGTAACCGGGCCGTCCCGCGACGCGGCGCCGGTCATACCGGCACAGATGTGCGGATACGCCGCGCAAAGTGTCCGTATTGCGGCGTTTCGTGAAGTTCATCTAGGCTGATCAAACGGACCCGGCACTGCTTGAACCCCCGAGCAGGCAGTGCCGGGCTCCCTCAGCCACCGGCCCCCGAGGGGGCACCCGGCGTTGAGCAGCGAGTAGCGTGTTACCCATGGCTCCGATCTCCACTCCGCAGACCCCCTTCGGGCGGGTCCTCACCGCCATGATCACGCCCTTCACGGCGGACGGCGCACTCGACCTCGACGGCGCCCAGCGACTGGCGGCCCATCTGGTCGACGCAGGCAACGACGGACTGATCGTCAACGGCACCACCGGCGAGTCCCCGACCACCAGCGACGCGGAGAAAGACCAGCTCGTACGGGCCGTACTGGAGGCCGTCGGAGACCGGGCCCACGTGGTGGCCGGAATCGGCACCAACGACACGCGCCACACCCTCGAACTCGCCCGTACGGCCGAACGCTCCGGCGCACACGGCCTGCTCGCCGTGACGCCGTACTACAACAAGCCCCCGCAAGAGGGACTGTTCCGGCACTTCTCGGCCATCGCCGACGCCACCGAACTCCCGGTGATGCTGTACGACATCCCCGGCCGCAGCGGCGTCCCGATCGACACCGAGACCCTCGTCCGGCTCGCCGAGCACCCCAGGATCGTCGCCAACAAGGACGCCAAGGGCGACCTCGGCCGCGCCAGCTGGGCCATCGCCCGCTCCGGCCTCGCCTGGTACTCCGGCGACGACATGCTGAACCTCCCGCTGCTCTCCGTCGGAGCCTGCGGCTTCGTCTCCGTGGTCGGCCACCTCGTCACCCCCGAGCTGCGCGCCCTGCTGGACGCCTACCTCGCGGGCGACGTGCGCAAGGCCACCGAGATCCACCAGCAGCTGCTCCCCGTCTACACGGGCATGTTCCGCACCCAGGGCGTCATCACCACCAAGGCCGCCCTCGCCCTCCAGGGCCTGCCCGCCGGGCCGCTGCGCCTGCCCCTGGTCGAGCTCACGCCGGAAGAATCCAGCCAGCTGGCGCTCGATCTGGCAGCCGGTGGGGTACAGCTCTAACCACAGACTTCACAACTGAATACGCGCCGGAAGTACGCGCGAAACCCACACACAACAGCAAGTGCACGAATGACATACGCGCCACGTGCCCTACCGGTACGTGGCGCGTGTGGTGAGGAGAGTCTTTTGAGTCATCCGCATCCTGAACTCGGCACCCCGCCGAAGCTTCCCAAGAACGGCCTGCGCGTCACCCCGCTCGGCGGTCTCGGCGAAATCGGCCGGAACATGACCGTCTTCGAGTTCGGCGGCCGCCTGCTCGTCGTCGACTGCGGCGTCCTCTTCCCCGAGGAGGAGCAGCCGGGCATCGACCTGATCCTGCCGGACTTCAGCTCGATCCGGGACCGCCTCGACGACATCGAGGGCATCGTCCTGACGCACGGCCACGAGGACCACATCGGCGGCGTGCCCTACCTGCTCCGCGAGAAGCCGGACATCCCGCTGATCGGCTCCAAGCTGACCCTCGCGCTGATCGAGGCCAAGCTCCAGGAGCACCGCATCCGGCCCTACACGCTGGAGGTCGCCGAGGGCGACCGCGAGCGGCTCGGGCCCTTCGACTGCGAGTTCGTCGCGGTCAACCACTCCATCCCGGACGCCCTCGCGGTGGCCATCCGCACCCCCGCGGGCATGGCCGTCGCCACCGGCGACTTCAAGATGGACCAGCTCCCGCTGGACGGCCGCCTCACCGACCTGCACGCCTTCGCCCGGCTCAGCGAGGAGGGCATCGACCTCCTCCTCTCCGACTCGACGAACGCCGAGGTCCCCGGGTTCGTGCCGCCGGAGCGGGACATCTCCAACGTCCTGCGCAACGTCTTCGCGAACGCCGACAAGCGCATCATCGTGGCCAGCTTCGCCAGCCACGTGCACCGCATCCAGCAGATCCTGGACGCGGCCCACGAGTACGGCCGCCGGGTCGCCTTCGTCGGCCGCTCGATGGTCCGCAACATGGGCATCGCGCGCGACCTGGGCTACCTGAAGGTCCCGGCCGGCCTGGTCGTCGACGTCAAGACGCTGGACGACCTGCCGGACGACGAGGTCGTACTGGTCTGCACGGGTTCGCAGGGCGAGCCGATGGCCGCGCTGTCCCGCATGGCCAACCGCGACCACCAGATCCGGATCGTCCAGGGCGACACCGTGATCCTCGCGTCGTCGCTCATCCCGGGCAACGAGAACGCGGTCTACCGCGTCATCAACGGCCTGACCCGCTGGGGCGCGAACGTCGTCCACAAGGGCAACGCCAAGGTGCACGTCTCGGGCCACGCCTCGGCCGGTGAGCTGTTGTACTTCTACAACATCTGCAAGCCGAAGAACCTCATGCCGGTCCACGGCGAGTGGCGCCACCTGCGGGCGAACGCGGAACTCGGAGCCCTCACGGGTGTCCCGAAGAACCACATCGTCATCGCGGAGGACGGCGTGGTCGTCGACCTGGTCGACGGCGCCGCGCGCATCGTCGGCAAGGTCCAGGCGGGTTACGTCTACGTCGACGGCCTCTCGGTCGGCGACGTCACCGAGACCTCCCTGAAGGACCGCCGCATCCTCGGCGACGAGGGCATCATCTCGGTGTACGTGGTGGTGGACTCCAGCAGCGGCAAGATCACCAGCGGCCCGCACATCCAGGCGCGCGGTTCCGGCATCGACGACTCGGCGTTCGGCCCCGTGGTGTCGAAGATCGAGGAAGCGCTGAACAGGTCCGCCCAGGACGGCGTGGTCGAGCCCCACCAGCTCCAGCAGCTGATCCGCCGCTCGGTCGGCAAGTGGGTCTCGGACACCTACCGCAGGCGCCCGATGATCCTCCCCGTGGTCGTCGAGGTCTGACGCACCGCGATCGCACACCTGGAGCGGGGGGGGGGGGGGGGGGGGGGGGGGGGGGGGGGGGGGGGGGGGGGGGGTTTGGGGGGGGGGGGGGGGGGGGGGGGGCGCGGCGGGCGCGCCATAGTCGGCCCCAGAACGATC
>NZ_JBWKKJ010000009.1:482637-482998 GCF_056431605.1 Streptomyces sp. NPDC045846
CTCCCCCCCCCCTCCCCCCCCCCTCCCCCCCCCATCCCCCCCCCCCCCCCCCCCCCCCCCCGCACCGCCCCCCCCCCCCCCCCCCCCCCCCCCCCCGCTCCAGTAGGTTTATGTCTCCGCCTGAACGGGAACCCGGCACCTTCGCGTGCCGTACGGGACCCCGGATCGGGACGGGAATCCGGCTCCAGAATCTCTGATAAAGTCGGGCCACGCCGAAAGGGAAACGCGAAAGCGGGAACCGGAAAGCGAACCCCAATTCGACGGGGAATCGGACACGAAAGAGTCTGATAGAGTCGGAACACGAAATACCGAAGGGAAGCGCCCGGAGGAAAGCCCGAGAGGGTGAGTACGAAGGAAGCGT
>NZ_JBWKKJ010000010.1:0-436885 GCF_056431605.1 Streptomyces sp. NPDC045846
ATATCCCCCAAACCGCACCCCCCTCCCCCCCCACCCCCCTCCACCCCCCCCCCCCCCCCCCCCCCCCCCCCCCCCCCCCCCCGCCCCCTCCCCCCCCCCCCCCCCCCGGCCGCTGGTGAGACGAGTGTTACAGCCGTCTCGTGGCGCCGGTGGCGGTCCTACAGGCCGAGCTCGACCTCGAACTCGCCGGCCTCCAGGATCGCCTTGACGGCCGTCAGGTAACGGGCCGCGTCGGCGCCGTCCACCAGACGGTGGTCGTAGGAGAGCGACAGGTACGTCATGTCGCGGACGCCGATGACGGTGCCCTCGGCGGTCTCGATGACCGCCGGACGCTTGACGGTGGCGCCGATGCCCAGGATGGCGACCTGGTTCGGCGGCACGATGACCGTGTCGAACAGCGCGCCGCGCGAGCCGGTGTTGCTGATCGTGAAGGTCGCGCCGGACAGCTCGTCCGGAGTGATCTTGTTGGCGCGGACCTTGCCGGCCAGCTCCGCGGTCGCCTTCGAGATGCCGGCGATGTTGAGGTCGCCCGCGCCCTTGATGACCGGGGTCATCAGACCCTTCTCGGAGTCCACGGCGATGCCGATGTTCTCCGAGTCGAAGTACGTGATGGTGCCCTCGTCCTCGTTGATCCGGGCGTTGATGACCGGGTGGGCCTTCAGCGCCTGGGCCGCCGCCTTCACGAAGAACGGCATCGGGGACAGCTTGACGCCCTCACGGGCGGCGAAGGAGTCCTTCGCCTGGCCGCGCAGCTTCATCAGCTTGGTGATGTCGACCTCGACGACCGAGGTCAGCTGGGCCTGCGAGTGCAGGGCCTTCATCATGTTGTCGCCGATGACCTTGCGCATGCGGGTCATCTTGACCGTCTGGCCGCGCAGCGGGGACGCCTGGAGGGACGGGGCGGCCTTCGCGGCGGGGGCCGCAGCGGCGGCGGCCGGAGCCGGAGCCTTGGCGGCCTCGGCGGCGGCGATGACGTCCTGCTTGCGGATGCGGCCACCGACGCCGGTGCCCTTGACCGCGCCCAGGTCCACACCGGACTCGGAGGCGAGCTTGCGCACCAGCGGCGTGACGTACGCGCCGTCGTCACCCGAGGTGGCGACCGGAGCGGCAGCCGGAGCAGCCGGAGCCGGGGCGGCCGGAGCCGGGGCAGCCGGAGCGGCCGCGGGGGCCGGTGCCGGGGCGGCCGGAGCCGGAGCCGGGGCGGCGGGCGCGGCCGGGGCGGCCGCGGGGGCGGGGGCCGGTGCCGGAGCGGGCGCCGGAGCGGGCGCCGGAGCGGCGGCCGGGGCCGGGGCGGCCGGGGCCGGAGCCGCGGCGGGAGCCGCACCCGGAGCACCGATGACGGCGAGCTTGGCGCCGACCTCGGCGGTCTCGTCCTCGCCGACCACGATCTCCAGGAGCACACCGGCGACCGGGGCGGGGATCTCGGTGTCGACCTTGTCGGTGGAGACCTCGAGCAGCGGCTCGTCCTCGGCCACCTCCTCGCCGACCTCCTTGAGCCAGCGGGTGACGGTGCCCTCGGTGACGCTCTCGCCGAGCGCGGGGAGGACGACGTCGGTGCCCTCGGCGGAGCCACCGCCGGAAGCGGCCTCGGCCGTGGGGGCCGGGGCGGGGGCGGCGGCCTCGGTGGAGGGCGCCGCCTGCGGGGCCGGGGCGGCGGGGGCGGCCGGAGCCTCGGCCTCGGCCGGAGCCGGGGCGGCGGCCGGGGCACCGGTGCCGTCGTCGATGATGGCGAGCTCCGCGCCGACCTCGACGGTCTCGTCCTCGGCCACCTTGATGGAGGCGAGGATGCCGGATGCGGGGGCGGGGATCTCGGTGTCGACCTTGTCGGTCGAGACCTCGAGCAGCGGCTCGTCGGCCTCGACGCGCTCGCCCTCGGCCTTCAGCCAGCGGGTGACGGTGCCCTCGGTGACGCTCTCGCCGAGCGCCGGAAGGGTTACGGAAACCGACATGGTTTCGGTTGCTCCTTACGAATTGCGGGAAGTGGTCGTCGCGCCCGAGGGGCTACTAGTCGTGGGAGTGCAGCGGCTTGCCGGCCAGCGCCAGGTGGGCCTCGCCGAGCGCCTCGTTCTGCGTCGGGTGCGCGTGGATGAGCTGCGCGACCTCGGCCGGCAGAGCCTCCCAGTTGTAGATCAGCTGGGCTTCGCCGACCTGCTCGCCCATACGGTCACCGACCATGTGGACGCCGACCACGGCGCCGTCCTTGACCTGGACGAGCTTGATCTCGCCCGCGGTCTTGAGGATCTTGCTCTTGCCGTTGCCCGCGAGGTTGTACTTCAGAGCGACGACCTTGTCCGCACCGTAGATCTCCTTGGCCTTGGCCTCGGTGATGCCCACGGAGGCGACCTCGGGGTGGCAGTACGTCACCCGGGGCACGCCGTCGTAGTCGATCGGGACGGTCTTGAGACCGGCCAGACGCTCCGCCACCAGGATGCCCTCGGCGAAGCCGACGTGCGCGAGCTGGAGCGTCGGGACGAGGTCGCCGACGGCGGAGATGGTGGGCACGTTGGTGCGCATGTACTCGTCGACCAGGACGTAGCCGCGATCCATCGCGACGCCCTGCTCCTCGTAACCGAGGCCCTGGGAGACCGGGCCGCGGCCGATGGCGACGAGGAGGACCTCGGCCTCGAACTCCTTGCCGTCGGCCAGCGTGACCTTCACACCGTTGGCGGTGTACTCGGCCTTCTGGAAGAAGGTGCCCAGGTTGAACTTGATGCCGCGCTTGCGGAACGCGCGCTCCAGGATCTTGGAGCTGTTCTCGTCCTCGACCGGCACGAGGTGCTTGAGGCCCTCGATGACGGTGACGTCGGTGCCGAAGGACTTCCACGCCGAGGCGAACTCGACGCCGATGACGCCGCCGCCCAGGATGATCGCGGACTGCGGGACGCGGTCCAGGGTCAGCGCGTGGTCGGAGGAGATGATCCGGTTGCCGTCGATCTCCAGGCCCGGCAGCGACTTCGGCACGGAGCCGGTCGCCAGGAGGACGTGGCGGCCCTGGATGCGCTGGCCGTTGACGTCCACGGAGGTCGGGGACGACAGGCGGCCCTCACCCTCGATGTAGGTCACCTTGCGGGAGGCGACCAGGCCCTGCAGACCCTTGTACAGGCCCGAGATGACCTCGTCCTTGTACGCGTGGACCGCGTTGATGTCGATGCCCTCGAAGGTGGCCTTGACGCCGAACTGGCCGGCCTCGCGCGCCTGGTCGGCGATCTCGCCGGCGTGCAGCAGGGCCTTCGTGGGGATGCAGCCGTTGTGCAGGCAGGTGCCGCCGAGCTTGTTCTTCTCGATCAGTGCGACGTCCAGGCCCAGCTGCGCTCCGCGCAGGGCCGCGGCGTAGCCGCCACTGCCACCGCCGAGGATCACTAGGTCGAAAACGGTGCTGGCGTCGTTCGCCACGTCACGTCCTCCATGCATGTGCGCCGGGCGCGGTCGTCGATGACCGGCGGCGGCTGGTGTTCGGCCGCTTGTCTTCGGCCCTGTGGTGGGGGCCCTGTCCTGCCGAGAACCCATCTTCGCACTTGTTGACGGAAGGCGGGACGCGGGGCCGGGGTCTGAGACGGCTGATCGTCGGGCTCAGCGCCTCTCAGAGGTCACTCCACCGCCGCGCGGAGAGGCACGGATTTCATCCACAGCGAAATCCGGCCGGAGCGCGGCGGTACGGAGCGTGCACACGGGCGGCCCCGGAGCGTGTGCCCGGGGCCGCCCTGTGGGTCGGCTGTGCCCGGGCTGTCAGCCGAGGTCGCCGGAGGCGGTGCGCTCCGCCAGACGGAGCAGGGTGCGCACGGAGGAGCCGGTGCCGCCCTTGGGGGTGTAGCCGTGCGGGGCGCCCTCGTTGTAGGCCGGGCCCGCGATGTCCAGGTGGGCCCAGGTGATGCCCTCGCCGACGAACTCCTTCAGGAACAGGCCGGCCACCAGGCCGCCGCCCATCCGCACGCCCATGTTGGCGAGGTCGGCGGTGGGGGAGTCCATGGTCTTGCGCAGGTTGGCGGGGAGCGGCATGGGCCACGACTGCTCGCCGGACTCCTCCGCGATCTCGTGGATCGCGGTGCGGAAGGCGTCGTCGTTGGCCATGATCCCGAAGGTGTGGTCGCCGAGGGCCAGCACCATGGCGCCGGTCAGGGTGGCCACGTCGACGATCGCGTCCGGCTTCTCCTCGGAGGCCTTCCACAGGGCGTCGGCCAGGACCAGGCGGCCCTCGGCGTCGGTGTTGAGGACCTCGACGGTCTTGCCGCTGTACATGCGCAGGACGTCACCCGGGCGGGTGGCGGAGCCCGACGGCATGTTCTCGGCCAGTGCGAGCCAGCCGGTGACGTTCACCTCGAGTCCCAGGCGCGCGGCCGCGACGACGGCGGCGAACACGGCGGCGGCGCCGCTCATGTCGCACTTCATCGTCTCGTTGTGGCCGGCCGGCTTGAGCGAGATGCCGCCCGAGTCGTAGGTGATGCCCTTGCCGACGAAGGCGAGGTGCTTGGCGTTCTTGGCGTGGGTGTACGAGATCTTCACCAGGCGGGGCGGGTTGGCCGAGCCGACGCCGACGCCGAGGATGCCGCCGTAGCCGCCCTTCTCCAGCGCCTTCTCGTCGAGCACCTGGACCTTGAGCCCGTGCTCCTTGCCCGCGGCCGACACGACGGCGGCGAAGGCCTCGGGGGTGAGGTCGTTCGGCGGGGTGTTGATCAGGTCGCGGGCGCGGTTCATCTCCTCGGCCAGCGCGAGGGAGCGCTCGGCGGCGGCCTTGTGGGCCTTGTCGCGCGGCTTGGCGCCCAGCAGCGCCACCTCGGCGAGCGGGTTCTTGGCGTCGGCGCCGCGGTCCTGGTAGGCGGTGAAGGCGTACGCGCCCAGGAGGGCGCCCTCGCCGATCGCCTCGACGTCCTCGGCGGCCTCGACCGGCAGCGCGAACGCGGCCTTCTTCACGCCGTGCAGGGCGCGGGCGGCGTTGCCCGCGGCGGTGCGCAGCACCTCGGCGGCGTACGCCTCGTCCTGGGCGGGGGCGGTGCCGAGGCCGACCGCGAGCACGAACGGCGCCTTGAGGCCGGCGGGGGAGACCACCTTGGTCACCTCACCCTCGGCACCGGTGGCGCCGAGGGTCGCCAGGACGGTGGCGAGCTTCCCGCCGAACGCCTTGTCCACGGCCTCGGCGCCGGGCGCGACGACCAGCCCACCCTTGGGGCCGGCGGCCTTGGCGACGCCGACGACGAGGGCGTCGGCACGCAGCGTTGCCGCACCGGCAGTGCTGAGAGTCAGAGCAGTCACGGTGGTGAGATCTCTCTTCCTTGAGAAGCCTGTGGAGTGTTCGACCGTCGGATGGGCCGGCCGGGGCCCGGTCCATCGTATTTCGGGCGGGTCGACCACCAGCCACGAGCCTACGCGCGGTGACGGCGTTCGATAGCGGTGGCCGCAATTCACTCATCCGTGGTGTCTCTTTCACGTTTGGGCCGCACACTCCGTGAGAGCTCCGTCACACTCGCCTCAATCGAGTACAGGGGGCACCGCGCCCCTTTGCATCATCACCACAGGTTCTTCGTGCAAGCTCTGAGCGCGAAGGCTCTATGAGGGGGGACAAATGAAGGCGAAGGCCTTGAATGTGGGCAGAACCCGGCTTGCGCTCACCGCGCTGATGGCCGCCGGACTGCTCACCACCGCCATCCCGGCCGCCAACGCGGCGGCCACGGTGGCACCGCGCATCGATCTGAAGGTGCTGGTCCTCGACGACGGCGGAAGCGCGGTCGGGGCGGTCGTCGCCGAACTGAAGAACACCGGAGTCCCGTACCAGACGGTCCAGTTGAGCGCCGCCGGCCGGCCCACGGTCGACGCCGCTTTCCTCAGCGACACGGTGGGCGGGCGGCCGCGCGCCAAGTTCCAGGGCGTGGTCGCGCCCAACGAGATCCCGTTCGGCTCGGCGAGCGCGCCCGAGCAGACCGCTCTCGCCGCGTACGAGAAGACCTTCGGGATCCGCCAGATCGACGCCTACACCTGGGCGCACCCCGAGGTGGGGCTCGACTACACGGACCAGAACGGCGGTTGGTCCGGCGTCCTGGACGGGGCGAAGACCCAGGTCACCGCAGCTGGCAAGGCGGGCCCCTTCGGTTACCTCAACGGGCCGCTCACCTTCGAGGACAACGACCCTGCGGTTCCCGAGAGTTACGGCTACGCGGCCCATCCCAGGGACGGCTTCACCAGCTACCTGGACGCGCCGACCGGCGGCAGCATGCTCGGCCAGTACACCCACGACGGCCGCAGCGAGCTGGTCGTCACCTTCGCCTACAACCAGTACCAGGAGCAGTTCCAGGCACTGGCCAAGGGCATGGTGGAGTGGCTCACCCAGGGCGTGCACCTGGGCCAGAGCCGCAACTACTTCTCGGTGCACGTGGACGACGTGTTCGCGCCCGACTCCCGCTGGGACAGCGTGCACAACTGCACCCCGGGCGACTTCGACTGCCCCGCCGGCGGCGCCACCAACCCGGACATCCGGATGACCGCGGCCGACGCCCAGTACGCGGCCCAGTGGGAGCAGGCCAACGGGTTCACGCTCGACATGGTCTTCAACGCGGGCTCCGGCGAGGAGTGGAAGTCGGAGAACGGCGGCACCGACGCGCTCGCCGCGCAGCTGCTCGCCGACAAGGCCAAGTTCCGCTGGGTGAACCACACCTACACCCACGAGTTCCTCGGCTGCGTCCAGGACAACACCGTGGTGCCCTGGCAGTGCAAGAAGAACGCCGACGGCTCCACCCAGTGGATGAGCCGGGCCGACATCTCCGCCCAGATCTCGCAGAACAACACCTGGGCGGCCCAGAAGGGCCTGCCGGTCGACAGGAGCGAGCTCGTCACCGGTGAGCACTCCGGCATGAAGGTCCTGCCGCAGCAGCCCGACGACAACCCGAACCTGGCGGGCGCGCTCGCCGACAACGGGGTCAAGTGGACCGGCAGCGACGCCTCGCGCGAGCCCGACCAGCGCGCGGTCGGCGCGGCCCAGACGGTGCCCCGGCACCCGATGAACGTGTACTACAACGTCGGCAAGGCCGCCGAGATGACCGACGAGTACAACTGGCTGTACACCTCCAAGGCCGACGGCGGCAGCGGCGTCTGCGAGAACAACCCGGCCTCCACCTGCATGGCCGCCCCGCTCGACACCGCCACCGGCTACCAGTCGTACATCGTCCCGAGGGAGGCCAAGACCGCGCTGTCGCACGTGCTGTGGAACGACCCGCGGCCGCACTACGTGCACCAGTCCAACCTGGCCGAGGAGCGGATCCTCTACCCGGTCCTGGACACGGTCCTCGGTGACTACAAGGCCCTCTACGCCGCCAACGCCCCGATCGTGAACCTGCGCGAGAAGGACGCGGGAACCGAGTTCGCCCGGCGCGCGTCCTGGGACAAGGCGCTGGCTTCCGGTTCGGTGACCGCCTACCGGATCGGCGACACTGTCACCGTGCAGGCTCCGAAGGGGGTGGCCGCACCGATCACGGCACCGGAAGGCACGCGCAAGCAACTGCTGCTCGGCACCGCCGTGTTCGGCACGCCGTACGCGGGTCAGCGCTCCGACTGGTCCTCTCCCGAGCTGCTCCAGTCGGCGATCACGCTGAAGCTGCCGGCCTGATCGCTCGTCTCGCACGACCGCTTGTCCTGGGGGGACATCCATGCCGAGCAGTGGCCGTCATGTCACCATGCTCACCGAAGGCACATATCCGCACATACACGGGGGTGTGAGCACCTGGTGCGACCAGCTCGTCCGCGGCATGCCGGAGGTCGACTTCAACGTCGTCGCCCTCACCGGCAGCGGCCGCGAGCCGGTCGCCTGGGAGCTTCCGGCCAACGTCTACCGGCACACGGCCTTCCCCCTGTGGGGGCCGCGGCCCGGTGGGCGGCGGCCGCTCCTCGGCAAGGAGAGGCGCCGGTTCACCGACACCTACGAGCGCTTCCTGCTCGCCATGCTCGACCCGGAGTCCGGTTGCGACTTCACCTCGGCCCTCTACGGGCTCGCGGAGCTGGCCCGGGCCGGGCGGCTCTCGGCGGCGCTGCGTTCCGAAGCGGCGCTGAAGTCGCTGATGTGGATCTGGACCATGCCGCACCTGGCGCTGTCCAGGGCGAAGCCCACCGTGCACGACGCCCTGACCGCGACCGACCTTCTGGAACACGCACTGCGCCCGCTGTCCGCCCGCATTCCGGCGGACAGCGTGGCGCACGCGGTCAGCAGCGGCCTCGCCACACTGCCGGCGCTCGCCGCGCAGTACTTCGACGGGGTGCCGTTCCTGCTGACCGAGCACGGGATCTATCTGCGCGAGCGCTACCTCGGCTACCGCACCGGCGAGCAGAGCTGGCCGGTGAAGGCGGTCCTGCTGGGCTTCTACCGGGAGCTCAACTCCACGGGCTACCGCCAGGCCGACCTCATCACCCCGTGCAACCAGTACAACCGCCGCTGGGAGGAGCGCGGAGGCGCCCCGTCCGAGCGCATCCGCACGGTCTACAACGGGGTCGACCCCGACCTCTTCCCGCACGCCGGGCCCGACCCGGCCGTCCCCACCCTGAGCTGGTGCGGACGCATCGACCCGATCAAGGACCTGGAGACCCTGATCCGCTCGTACGCCATCGTGCGGGCCGAACTCCCCGAGACCCGGCTGCGGTTGTACGGCGGAGTCCCGGCCGGCGGCGAGGACTACCGCACCCGCCTGGAGAAGCTCGCCGCAGAGCTGGGCGTCACCGACGGCATCTCCTACGAGGGCCGGGTCAGCGACGTGGCGAGCGCCTACGCCTCGGGCAGCGTGGTGATGCTCTCCAGCATCAGCGAGGGCTTCCCGTTCTCGCTGATCGAGGCGATGTCCTGCGGCCGCGCCACGGTGTCCACGGACGTCGGGGGCGTACGGGAGGCGGCCGGTGAGGCCGGACTCGTCGTGCCGCCCCGGGAGCCCGCGGTGATGGCCGAGGCGACCCTCGGGCTGCTGCGCGACCACGAGCGGCGGGCCGAGCTCGGGGCCGCCGCCCGGCAGCGGGTGATCGACAAGTTCACCCTGCACCGCTCGGTGGACGGCTTCCGCCGCATCTACCTGGAACTGGCGGGCCACCCCGAACCGGAGCTCGCGCAGGCCGCGTTCACGCCCGAGGACGACTGGACCCTTCAGCTCACCGGGCCGTGGTACCGCGAGCTGTCCGGCGGGGCCAAGGCCGGTCTGCTCGACGGGGCACCCCGGTGAGCGGATCCCTGTGGGTCGGCGGGGAGGAGGGGCAGGACACCCTGCCCTTCATCCCCCGCCAGCGCCTGCCCAAGCTGCCCGAGGACGACCCGCTGGCCGAACTCGCTCTGCGCCTGGACGACTTGATAGCCGCGGCCGTGCACCCGGACGAGATAGCCGCGATCATCGAGTCCGACGGCATGACGGACGCCCAGATAAGAGCCGTCTACGGCCACCCCGACTCCTTCTCGCTCGCCGAGGAGCTCTACGGCCGCGTCGAGCGCCGCTACCCCGCGGCCGCGGCGCCGCCCGCCGAACCCTGGCACGCCCACCTCGGCTCCTGCCTCCTGCGCGGCCTCGTCTTCGCGCTGCCCGGCCTCGCCTACGTCCTGGGCGCGCCCCTGCTCGGCGGCCCGCGCGCCACGCTCGGCCTGCCCGCCGGAACCATTCCGCTGCTCGCCGGAGCCGTCACCGGCTGGGTGTGGAACCAGTCGCTCTCGCACCGGGCCCACTCCTGGCTCAGCCTCGCCGACCGCCCGACCGCCGTCCGCGCCCTGCGCCTGGGCGCCCCGCTCGGCGCGGCGCTCAGCTCCCTGGCCGCGCTGGCCGTGACCGGCCCGGGCGAACTGCCCGCCGCCGCGTTCGCCGCCGGACAGTGCTGTTACCTCGCGGCGGCCACCGCGCTGCTCGTGCTCGGCCGCGAACGCCCGCTGTTGTGCGCCCTGTTGCCGCTGACCCTCGGGCTCGTACCCGGGCTGCCGTCCGCCGTCGGCCCGGTGCTGCTGCTCGTCTCGCTGCTCGCGGCGGTGACCCTCGCCGTGCTCGCGCTGCGCGGCGAGACGGCCGGGGCCGGGCCGCGCGGCGCCGTGTCGCCCCCGATGGCCGCCTCCGTGCCGTACGGCCTGTTCGGGCTCGGCGCGGGCGTGCTCGTCCTGTACGCCGCCCTCGGCGACGTGTTCCGGCACGGCTCCGCCGGAGCGGTGGCCGGGCCGTCCGCGGTCGCGCTCACCCTCAGCATGGGCCCCGCGGAATGGCTGCTGCACCGGTTCCGGGCCGTGAGCCTGGCCGGGCTGCGGACCACGTCCAGCGCCCGGGCGTTCCGCGGCTCGGTCGCCGCCACCGTGACCTGCTGCCTCGGCGCCTATCTGCTGATCCTGGCCGCGCTCGCCGAGGCGGGCACCCGGCTGTGGCCGGACGCCCCGGCCCTCGGCGGCCTGCGCCTGGCGACGCTGCTCCTGATCGGCGCGGTGCTGTGGGCCGGGCTGCTGCTCCAGTCGTTCGGGGCGGCGCCGGGCGCGGCCCTGGTGTGCTGCGCGGCGGCCGTCGCGCAGACCCTGGCGCTCGCCCTCGGCGCGCCCCCGTCGACCGGTCTGGTGGTGTCGGGGTGTGCGGCCGCGCTGCTCGCCGTGCTGGTCTGTGTCCTGCTGGGGAGGGCGACCGCCCACCGCCCATGAGGACGCCGTCGAGGAAACAGAGCCACCCGAGGACCCCGAGCATGCTGCGAGGAAGCCCATGAGCAAGCTGCTGGTGCCCTACTACGAGCACCCGGCCGAGCAGCCCGAGGCCTGGGACGCGCTGATCGCCGCCGCACCCTCGCTGTACGGGGTCGTCCTCAACCCGGCGAGCGGCGCGGGTCCTTCGCCCGACGCCGCCTTCGCCGCGGTGGCGGGCCGGCTGCGCTCGGCGGGGGTGCGGGTGCTCGGGTACGTGGACACCGCCTACGGCCGCCGCCCCCCGCAGGACGTCGTGCGCGAGGCGGCCCGCCACCGCGCCTGGTACGGGGTGCACGGGCTCTTCCTCGACCAGGTGGCGACCTCGGCCGTCCAACTGCCGTACTACGCCGACCTGCGGGCCGCGCTCGCCGCCACGTACGACACGTATGTCACCCTTGTTCTGAACCACGGCGCCGTGCCGCATCCCGGCTACGCCCGGATCGGCGATCTTCTGGTCACCTTCGAGGGACCGTGGTCGGCGTACCGGCCGACCGGGCCGACCACCCCCGACACCTGCCACCTCGTCTACGGGGCCCCGCCGGACGCGGTGGCCCTGGCCCCCGTCCACTGCCTCGTCCCCGGTCAACTGCCGCACCCCTGGGGCACGTTGCCGCACCGCTTGGAGCCCGTCCGGTGAAACGCGCACTCTGGCTGCTTGTCCCGCTGTTCCTGCTGGCGGCGTGCTCCAGCTCCCCGGACGGCCCCGACGACGGGCACGACCGGACCACCTCGCCCCCCGCGCCCTCCGGCCCGCACTGGCAGCCCACCCCGGGCCTGACCTGGCAGTGGCAGCTCAAGGGAAAGCTCGACCCGGGCGTCGACGTCCAGGTGTACGACATCGACGCCGTCGACCAGGACGCGGCGGCCGTGGCCGATCTGCACCGCCGGGGCCGCAAGGTGATCTGCTACGTCTCGACGGGCGCCTGGGAGAACTGGCGGCCCGACGCCAAGCAGTTCCCAAAGGCGGTGCTCGGCAAGGGCAACGGCTGGGACGGCGAGCGCTGGCTCGACATCCGCCGCACCGACGTCCTGGAACCCCTGATGGCCAAGCGGTTCGACCTCTGCAAGCAGAAGGGCTTCGACGCGGTCGAGCCGGACAACATGGACGGCTACAACAACGACACCGGATTCCCCCTCAAGGCCGCCGACCAGCTGAAGTACAACGAGCTCATCGCGAGGCTCGCCCACGACCGGGGCCTGGCCGTGGGTCTGAAGAACGACCTCGACCAGATCCCGCAACTGCTCGCCCACTTCGACTTCGCGGTCAACGAGCAGTGCGCCCAGTACGGCGAGTGCGACAAGCTCGCGCCGTTCGTCAAGGCGAACAAGGCCGTCTTCCACGTCGAGTACGAACTGCCGCCGGAGCGCTTCTGCGCCCAGTCCAAGAAGCTCGGACTCAGCTCGATGGAGAAGAAGTACGACCTGCTGGCGTGGCGCAGACCCTGCTGAGCCTCAGCCGAGGGTGAGGGCGGCCAGGGCCGCGGTCGCGGCGGTCTCCGCGACCGCCCCGAACACATCGCCCGTCACCCCGCCGAACCGTCCCACGCACCGCCGCAGCAGCACCTGGGCGGCGGCGAGACCGGCCGCGACGGCGAGCGCGAAGTGCAGCGCGGACCAGGGCCCGAACAGCGCTCCCGCCGCCGCGCAGGCGGCCGTCACCAGGGCGGCCACCGCGAACGCGCGGCGCACCGGCACCGTGCCCGCCACCACCGCGCCGAGCCCCTCCGGACGGGCCGCCGGGACCCCGCGCCGGGAGGCCAGGGTGAGGGCGGTGCGGGCGGCCACGGCCGAGACGACGGTCGCCGCGGCCCCCCGGGCCCAGCCGCCGTCCTCGTACAGCCGGGACAGGGCGGCGATCTGGGCCAGCAGACAGAAGAGCAGCGCCACGACGCCGAACGGGCCGATGTCGCTGCGCTTCATGATGCGCAGCGCGTCCTCGGCGGGCTTGGCGCTGCCGAGGCCGTCGGCGACATCGGCGAGCCCGTCCAGATGCAGACCCCGGGTGAGCACAGCGGGCACGGCCGCGCTCACCACCGCCGCGAGCAGCGCCCCGGACCCGAGCCCCCAGAACCCCGCGCCCGCGGCCGCCGCGCACAGGCCGACGGCGAGCCCGGCGAGCGGGGCGAGCGTCATGCCCGCGCGGGCGGCGGAGCGGTCCCACCGGGTGATGCGGGCGGGGAAGACGGTGAGGGTGCCGAAGGCGAAACGTACGCCGTGCAGGGCCTTGCTGGGGTTCACCCGGCGCAGGGTATCCCGAGCGCTCCGGCCCCCGGCGGCGGTAAATTGCGCATACCAGCGCAAACAAGGGCGGGTGGGATGGGTCACTGGTTCTATCGGAACATCACGGAGCCGGGCAAGCTCCCGATGCTGCTCGCGCTGGCCTCGTTCGTCGTGACGTTCCTGGTCACGCGCTCCATCACCCGCCTGATCCGGGCCGGGCGCGGCCCGTTCCGGAACATCAGGCCGGGCGGGATGCACATCCACCACGTGGTGCCCGGCGTCATCCTCACCGTCGTCGGGGGCTTCGGGGCGGTCGGCAGCGGACGGCACGGCATCGCGGCGGCCACCTTCGCCGTGCTCTTCGGGACCGGCGCGGGCCTGGTTCTCGACGAGTTCGCGCTGATCCTGCACCTCGACGACGTGTACTGGAGCGAGAACGGGCGCAAGAGCGTCGAGATCGTGGTGATGGCCGCCGCCCTCATGACGCTGGTGCTCGCCGGGTTCTCACCGCTCGGGGTCAACGACGTGAGCCCCGAGGAGCGGCAGAGCCGGGGATCGTTCATCACCACGATCGCGATCAACTTCTGTTTCGTGCTGATCTCGCTGTTCAAGGGCAAGGTGCGGCTGTCGGTGATCGGCACGTTCGTGCCGTTCGTGGCCCTCTTCGGCGCGGTCCGGCTCGCCCGGCCGGGCTCCCCGTGGGCCCAGCGCTTCTACCGCAACCGGCCGCGCGCCAGGGCCAAGGCCGGGCTCAGGGCCTACCGCCACGACCGGCGCTGGTCACAGCCGCGGCGCCGCTTTCAGGACTGGATCGGCGGCGCACCCGACAGGCTCCCGGTGCGCCGCCCCTGATCAAGGCGGTCGCGGCGGCGCTTGCGTCGTTCCCAGGTGATCCAGCAGATCACGGCGACCGCCAGGAGCGCGGCGATGTGCTCCTTGCCCGCGAGGTTGTTCTTGAGCACCACCTCGACGACCATCGCCATCGCCACGGTCCCGGCCGTCCAGTACGCCCGGTAGCGCCAGCACACGTACACGGCGAGCGCGACGACCGCCGCCGACGGGCCGGTGTCGACCATCTTCGCGGCGGAGGCGGGCAGCCCGAACACGCTGTCCGGGCCGATGTGGATGCCCACCCGCGCGTACAGGGTGCCGGCCAGCGTCGCCACGTACGCGATGAGCAGCATCCGGCCCCGGCCGATGCAGATCTCGGCGATGCCGAACACGAGCAGCACCTGGGCGAGCGCGCCCCACACCGGCAGGTCGAGGGCCGGCACGAAGAGCGAGAGCGGGGTGCGCAGGAGCGAGATCCACAGCGGGTAGTCGGCCTTCACCGAGCCCACGATCTGCACCGGCCGAAAGCCCCAGGACTGGTTCTGGATGATCTGGAACACCGAGGTGAGGGCGACCGCGGAGAGGGTGAGCGGGATCGCCCGCCAGCGCTGGGTGCGCACCGCGTACTTCACGGTCCTGAACAGGGGCCCCCACTCGCGCGTGGCGAACCGGCGCGCGAACCCCTTCCCCGAGCCGCTCATCTCTGGGATTCCAGATGCCTGCGGTGCAGCCACTTGGGCAGCCCCGGGGCCTCCAGGAACCCTTCGGCGCGCGCGGACGCGATGGCGATGCGTGGCAGGTCTGCACTCTTCTCGAACAACGTGAACCGCGGCTCCCAGATCGGCCGGTACTTGGCATTGGACCGGTAAAGGGACTCGATCTGCCACCAGCGGGAGAAGAAGCTGAGGAGCGAGCGCCACAGCCTCAGCACGGGTCCTGCCCCGAGCTTCGAGCCGCGCTCGAAGACGGAACGGAACATCGCGAAGTTCAGTGAGACCTGAGTGATCTTGATCTCCTTGGCGCGCTGCAGGAGTTCGATCACCATGAACTCGATCAGGCCGTTCTCGGAGTCGCGGTCACGGCGCATCAGGTCGAGCGAGAGTCCGTGGGGGCCCCAGGGCACGAAGCTGAGCAGCGCCCTCAACTCGCCCTCGCCGTCGAAGCATTCGAGCATCATGCACTGGCCGTCGGCGGGGTCGCCGAGCCGGCCGAGTGCCATGGAGAAGCCGCGTTCGGTGGCACCGTCGCGCCAGTCGTCGGCCTTGCGCAGGAGTTCGTCCATCTCCTGGGCAGGAATGTCCGCGTGACGGCGGATCCGCACCTCGTACCCGGCCCTCTTCACCCGGTTGTACGCCTGGCGCACGGTCCGCATCGCGCGGCCCTCCAGGGTGAACTCGGCGGTCTCCACGATCGCCTCGTCGCCCATCTCCAGGGCGTCCAGGCCGTGCCGGGCGTAGATCTGCCCGGCCTCCTCGCTCGCGCCGGTCACGGCCGGGATCCAGCCGTGCTCCCGTGCCTCGGCCAGCCACGGCTCGATCGCGCCCGGCCAGGCCTCGGGGTCGCCGATCGGGTCGCCGGAGGCCAGCGAGACGCTGTTGATCACGCGGTAGGTGACGGCCGCCTTGCCGGTCGGCGACCAGATGACGGCCTTCTCGCGGCGCAGCGCGAAGTAGCCCAGCGAGTCGCGCTCGCCCTGCTTGTCGAGCAGCGCGCGCAGCTTCTCCTCGTCCTCGACGGTGAGCGGGTCGACGGCCTTGCGGTTGCGGAAGGCGGCGTAGATGACGGCGATCAGGAGCAGCGTGGCCAGGACGTTGATGGTGACGTTGACCCAGCCCGGCGTCGTGATGCCCTGGGTGTGCCGGTCGTCGGGGACCAGGAACACGAGCCGCATCACGCCGTAGCGCCAGCGCTCCAGGAAGGTCGAGTGGTCGGTGCCGTCGTACGTGTTGGTCGCGCTGACCAGGACCGCGGCGATCAGCGAGGTGATCAGCAGGCCGCCGACGGCGGTGGCCACCGCGGCCAGCGGGTTGGAGCGGTCGCCCTTGGCGTAGAACTCGCGGCGGCCGAGCAGCAGCGCGAGTACGAAGGCCGCGGTCAGCGCGAGCGAGATCCAGTTCTGCGCGTAGCGGTGGATGTCCGGGAAGACCATGGCGAACGCGAACAGGGCCAGGAAGAGCCCGCCCAGCACGATGTTGAGGATCCAGGCGGCCCGCTTGCGCCGGCGCATGGTGACGGCGAGGAACAGCGTGACGACGCCGGAGGTGAAGCCGGCTTCGAGCAGATACGGCGTGAAGTAGTCGTCCGTGTTGTGCCGCCGAAGCCCCTGGCCGAGGGTGACCCATACGGCGCTCAGGAAATTGATGAACGTCACGACGCGCAGGTACCAGACGGCGAACGCCGCGCTGCGACGCGACCGGGCGGTGCTCCGGTTCGTTCCTTCGGTGGTGCTCAAGCGGACTTCTCCCATGAAACGCGATGATATGGGGGCAAAGCGTTCCACAGTGGTCGCGGGTGGAGCCGAGGGCAGCCCCCGGCTCCGCCGCGGCTCACTCGTCGCCGCTCTCCTGCGCGCTCTCCGTGCGCGGGTCGGTGCGCTCGGGCAGCTCCGCGGCCAGCGCGGCCGCGGCTTGTACGAGGGGAAGAGCGAGCAGTGCCCCGGTTCCTTCGCCCACTGTGACGCCATGATCGAGCAGAGGGTTGAGCGCCATCCGGTCCAGCGCCTTGGCCTGGCCCGGCTCGCCGCTCAACTGGCCCGCGAGCCACCAGTCCGGAGCCCGGAAGGCCGCACGCTGAGCCACCAGCGCACAGGCCGACGAGACGACCCCGTCCAGGATCACCGGCAGCCTGCGCACCGCACACTGCAGCAGGAAACCGGTCGTCGCGGCAAGGTCCGCGCCTCCCACGGCGGCCAGAAGTTCCAGCTGATCGCCGAGAACCGGCCGCGCCCGGCGCAGCGCGTCCCGGATCGCGGCGCACTTGCGCATCCACGCCAGGTCGTCGATCCCGGCGCCGCCGCGGCCGGTCACCACCGAGGCGTCCGTCCCGCACAGCGCCGCGATCAGCACCGCCGCGGGGGTGGTGCCGCCCACGCTGAGATCGCCGAGCACCACCAGGTCGGTGCCGGAGTCGGCCTCCTCGTCGGCGATCCGCATGCCGAGCCGGACGGACGCCTCCGCCTCCTCGACGGTCAGCGCGTCCTCGATGTCGATCCGGCCGCTGCCGCGCCGCACCCGGTGGCGTACGACGTCCTCGGGCAGCAGGCCGGGGTCGCAGTCCAGGCCCGCGTCGACCACGCGGACCGAGGCGCCCAGGCGCCGGGCGAGCACCGCGGCGGGGCTCGCGCCGTCCAGGACGGAGCGCACGAGCGTGTGGGCGGAGGCCGCCGGGCGGGCCGAGACGCCGAGTCCGGCCACGCCGTGGTCGCCCGCGAAGAGGATCACGCGGGGCCGCTGGAGGGCCCGGACCGGGTTGGCGCCCTGCGCCGCCGAGAGCCAGGTGGCCAGCTCGTCGAGCCGGCCGAGGGCGCCGGGCGGCACGGTCAGCCGCTCCCGGCGTTCCTCGGCGTCCCGGCGCACACCGTTGTCGGGGCGTTCGATCAGATCGGAGAAGTCGTCCAGGTTCAGCCTGCTCATTTGCCGAACAGTACCGCCAGCGCGCCCGCCTCAGCCGCGCAGTGCGAGCGCCTGCCCCGCGACGACGAGCAGGACCTGCTCGCACTCGGCCGCGAACGCCGCGTTCAGGCGCCCCAGTTCGTCCCGGAACCGCCGTCCCGAGGAGGTGGCAGGCACCACGCCGGAGCCCACCTCGTTGCTCACCGCCACCAGCGTCCGCGAGGTTCCCCGGACCGCCGCGACGAGTTCCGCCGTACGTTCCCTCAGCGCGCGCTCGCCGCCCGCCGCCCACTTCTCGTCGTCCCACGCGCCGACCCGGTCCATCGCGTCGGTCAGCCACAGCGCCAGACAGTCGATCAGGAGCGGCGGCCCGGACTCCTCCAGGAGCGGGGCGAGCTCGCAGGTCTCCTCGGTGCGCCAGGAGGAGGGGCGCCGTTCGCGGTGCAGTCCGACGCGCGCGGCCCACTCCGCGTCGCCCTCGCGGGCGCCGCCCGTCGCCACGTACACGACCCCCGGGAAGCCCGTGAGCCGCCGCTCGGCCTCCACCGACTTGCCCGAACGCGCGCCGCCCAGGACCAGCGTGCGGCGCGGCAGGTCGGGCACCGCGTGGTACTCGCCGACGGTCAGCGTGGTGCTGTCGGGCACCGCACGCGCGCCGAGCGCCGCGAGCCGGCGCTCCAACTCCCGCCCGGGGGGCACGTCGTGGTCGAGGTGCACGGCGATCACGTCGGTGGCCGGGCCGATGCCGCCCGCCGCCCGCAGCCGCGCCAGCGCGTCGGGCCGCCCGGCGACATCGGCCACCACCATGTCGTACGGGCGCATCTCGGCGGCGCCCGCGGGAGCGCCGCCCGGAGGCAGGTAGAGCAGCCGCTCGCCCTCGGGCGAGGTCACCTCGTAGCCCGTCCCCGGCGAGTCCAGCGGCACCGCGAGCACCCGGTGACCGCTGATCAGGGTGAGCCTGCGGCCGTCCGGCACCCGCCCGGCCGCGGGCAGCCCGGCGGGCAGCTCCACGGCCGGCCCGTCGTGCGGATGGGTGAGCAGCACCTGCCGCACCCCGGCCAGGGTGTGCCCGGCCCGGGCCGCGGCCAGGGCCGCACCCGGGGTGAGGTCGAGCAGCAGCGCGCCGTCGACGAGCAGGGCGGTCGCGGCCCGCGCGTCGCGGCCGCGGGCCAGGGCGCACGCGGCGCAGGGACAGTCGGGGCGCGGCAGGCCCACGGGGGCCCCGGTGCCGAGGAGAGTCAGTTCCACAGGGACGATCCTCCCGCGTCACCGGCCCTCTTGCGCGCCCGGTTACGCTGCGGGCAGCAACGTGACCCAGGAGGCGGACATGGCGTGGACGTGGCGTTTCGAGAAGTCGGACGGTACGGAGGTCGAGCCGGCGGTGGCGCCGGAGGAGTTCACGACCCAGGGGGACGCGGAGTCCTGGATCGGTGAGGTGTGGAAGGACCTGCTCGAAGGCGGGGCCGACCAGGTCTTCCTGTTCGAGGACGGCGCGAAGATCTACGGCCCCATGAGCCTGCACGCCGAACAGGTCTGACGGCCCGGCCGGGGGCGCGGTCGGCGCCCCCGGCACGGCTCAGATCTCGCCGAGGGTCACCTCGGCGGTCTTCTTCGTGCCGTCGCGCGTGTACGTCACCTGGACCTTCTGGCCCGGCTTGTCCGAGGCGAGCGCCTCGGTGAGCGAGGTGATGGACGTGATGTCGGTGTCGCCGAGCCGGACGATGATGTCGCCCGTCCGCAGGCCCGCCTTGGCCGCGGCGCCGGTCGCCGGGGCCTGGACGACCGCGACGCCCGCGGGCTGGTAGCCGGAGTCCACCACGGTGCGCCCGGTGATGCCGAGGGCCGCCCGCCCGGAGTCGGTGACCTTGCCGCTCTTGATGATCTGGTCGGCGACCGTCTTCACCATCGACACCGGGATCGCGAAGCCGATGCCGGGCGCCGCGCTGCCGCCCATGTCCGGGTCGGTCGCGGCGAGCGTCGGGATGCCGATGACCTCGCTGTCGAGGTTGACCAGGGCGCCGCCGCTGTTGCCGGGGTTGATCGCGGCCGAGGTCTGCACCATGTTGGCGATGGTGGCGCCGGTCCCGCCGCCGCCCTGGCCCTCGGAGACGGTGCGGCCGGTCGCCGAGACGATGCCCTGGGTGACGCTGGAGGACAGGCCCAGCGGGGAGCCCATCGCCAGGACGATCTGGCCCATCTCCACCTTGGCGGAGTCGCCGAACCTCGCGGCCTTCAGGCCGCTGGGCACCGAGTCCAGCTTGATCACGGCGAGGTCCTGCTCGGGATAGGCGGCGACCAGCTTGGCGGTGACCGCCGAACTGCTGCCGGAGGTCGTGACCTTGAAGCTCCGCTCGTTGCCCACGACATGGGCGTTGGTGACGATGTGCCCCTGGTCGTCGTAGACGATGCCCGAACCGAGGCTGTTGGAGGCGTCGATCTGCACGACCGACGGCAGCACGTTCTTGATCACGCGCTGGTAGTCGCTCTGCAGGCTGTCGGTCCCGCCGGAGCCGTTGCGCTGGGCCGCCGAGGGGCTCGAAGAACTCGCCGACGGGCTCGGCGACGCCTTCCCCGCGGCGGCGGAGCCCGTGTCCGAACAACCGCCGAGGAGAACGGCGGTGGCGACGGCCGCGGTCAGGGGCAGCACCACACGGCGCACCCGACCGGGGCGAAGAGATGCATCCATGGCAGGAGTATCCCTTTGGTCCGATATGGCGGCCTGTCGGAGCGCCCGATCAGGTACCGGGGCCCCGGACCGGGACCCAATCGGCGGATACCCCTGCCTCAGTCCCGTACGCCGAAGAGGTGCAGCAGCGCCGCGACCTGGCGGTAGGGGTCGGTGCGGCCGGCCCGGTCCTCGGCGGCGAGCAGCCGGTCCAGCTCGTCGGCGGGCGGCAGTTGGGCCTCGTTCGGCACGTTGTCGGTGAACACCCGCACCCCGTACCAGGCGTGCAGCGGCGCCGCGATCCCGTCGAGCGTGCGGGTCAGCACGGCGAGGCGGTCGGCCCGCACCGGCAGGCCGAGCCGGTTGGTGTACGAGTCGGTGTCGAAGGCCGCCAGGGCGCCGGGCCAGTCACCGGCGAGCCCGGGGCGCACGGCCAGCGCGTCGGCGTTCCGCACGAGCAGCGAGAGCAGGCCGCCGGGGGCGAGCATCCGGGCCAGGCCCGCGAGCATCGCGTCGGGATCCGGGACGTACATCAGGACGCCGTGACAGAGCACCACGTCGAAGGAGCCGGGCAGGAAGTGCACCCCGGTCTCGCGGCCGTCGCCCTCGATCAGGCGAACCCGCTCGCGGATGCCCTCGGGCTCGGTGGCCAGCGACTCGCGGGCCACCTTCAGCATCGCGGGATCGGATTCGAGGCCGGTCACCGAGTGCCCGGCGCGCGCCAGGCGCAGGGCCTGGGTGCCCTGGCCCATGCCGACGTCCAGGATCCGCAGGCGCTGGCCGACCGGGAAGCGGCCGGCTATCTGCTCGTCCAGCTGCCGGGCCACGAGTTCCTGGCGGACGATGTTGCGCAGCCCGCCGAGGCCCTTCAGCCAGGCACCGGAGGCGCCCAGGAACCCGGACGGGTGCCCGCTCAGGGCCGCTCTCCGCGCTTGACCTGCGGCTTGGGCAGCCGCAGCCGACGCATCTGGAGCGTGCGCATCAGGCCGTAGGCGACGGCGCCCTTCTTCGGCTCGTCCGGGAACCGGGCGGCCAGCGCCCTCCTGAGCCGGAAGGCGAGCCCGATCGAGTCGAGCACGATCAGCACGATCACGACGAGCCACAGGAGCAGCGAGAGGTTCTGGAGGCTGCCGACGCGGATCATCGAGAGGACCAGGATGATCACCGCGAGGGGCAGGAACATCTCGGCGACCGAGTACCGGGAGTCGACGAAGTCGCGGACGTACTTGCGCACCGGGCCCTTGTCACGGGCCGGCAGGTAGCGCTGGTCGCCATTGGCGAGCGCCTCGCGCTGCTTGGCCATGTCGACCCGGCGGGCCTCGCGCTGGCGCTTGGCGGCCTCCTTGCGGTCGGTCGGCACGGTCGAGGCACGGCGGCGCTGGGTCTGGGCCTCACTCCGCTTGGGAGTGGGGCGCCCCTTGGGGGCCTCGGGGTCGCGGGGCGCTTTGGAGAGGTCCGCCGTCACCTTGTCGGTGGGGGCCTTCTCTGCGTTGGAACGGCTACGGAACACAATCCCCAAGGGTACGGGGTACCCGGCATGGACCCCAGGCCGGTGGGGAACGATCCCACAACGCCTTGCGTCTGTAGGAGCGGGCGATGCACGGTTCCCCGAGGTTCACCTACTCCCTGCGCCGGACCGGCGCGGGGCGCAGTCGTCCTTGGGGATGAGCGCATCGGCGCCCGAACAGTGCGGTAATGGATGCAGGGCCCGTACTGTGGGTCCTGTTGCAGCAGCTGGAGCTGGAGTCCGTCAGAAGGGGGCGCGCGAAGCCCATGAGCGGTGTCATGAAGCGTATGGGGATGATCTTCCGCGCGAAGGCGAACAAGGCCCTTGACCGGGCCGAGGACCCTCGCGAGACCCTCGATTACTCGTACCAGAAGCAGCTTGAGCTGCTCCAGAAGGTGCGCCGGGGCGTCGCCGACGTGGCGACCTCCCGCAAGCGTCTGGAGCTGCAGCTCAACCAGCTCCAGAGCCAGTCCTCCAAGCTGGAGGACCAGGGGCGCAAGGCCCTCTCGCTCGGTCGTGAGGACCTGGCCCGCGAGGCCCTGTCCCGCCGGGCGTCGCTGCAGCAGCAGGTCACCGACCTGGAGACGCAGCACCAGACGTTGCAGGGCGAGGAGGAGAAGCTCACCCTCGCGGCCCAGCGCCTCCAGGCCAAGGTCGACGCCTTCCGCACCAAGAAGGAAACGATCAAGGCGACCTACACCGCGGCCCAGGCCCAGACCCGCATCGCCGAGTCCTTCTCGGGCATCTCCGAGGAGATGAGCGACGTCGGCATGGCCATCCAGCGGGCCGAGGACAAGACCGCGCAGCTCCAGGCGCGGGCCGGCGCGATCGACGAACTGCTTGCCTCCGGTGCCCTCGACGACCAGTCGGGGCTCGCCAAGGACGACATCCAGACCGAGCTGGACCGGCTGTCCGGTGGTACGGATGTAGAGCTGGAACTGCAGCGGATGAAGGCCGAGCTGATGGGTGGCGGAGCCAACGGGAAGCAGGCCATCGAGGGCGGCGCCGCCGCTCCTCAGGACAAGGCCCCGCAGCAGGGCCCGCGCTTCGACAAGCAGTGACGAGCGGCAGGAGACGTTCATGATCGTCCGGATCATGGGGGAGGGGCAGGTGAAGCTGGCGGACAGCCACTTCACCGAGCTCAACAGGCTCGACGACGACCTCCTCGCCGAGATGGAGGCCGGTGACGAGGAGGGCTTCCGGCGCACGCTCGGCGCGCTCCTCGACGCGGTGCGCCGTCTGGGCGAGCCCCTTCCCGATGACGCCCTGGAGCCGTCCGAGCTGATCCTGCCGAGCCCGGACGCGACGCTGGACGAGGTCAAGGACATGCTCAGCGACGACGGCCTCATCCCGGGCTGACGCGGACCGGGGCGGCGCGCCCCCGTTACGGTAGGTGGCCGTGACCCTCCTCGACCGTGCCCGCCCCTGGCTCCGGGCGCATCCACTGGCCCTGGATGCCGCCCTCGCCTTCGGCGTACTGCTCTGCATGGTCCTCGGGTCCTTCGCCGACCCGCACGGGCCGAACGGGCCGACCTTCGGCACCCGTACGCCGGGTCTGCGTTCGCTCGTCCTGATGACGCTGGCCGCCGCCGTCCTCGTCCTGCGGCGGCGCAGGCCCATGGCCGTGCTCGCCTGCACCAGTGCCCTCGCCATGGTCGAGCTGGGCCTCGGCGCGCCGCCCGCGCCCGTCGCGATGAGCGCCGTCGTCGCGCTCTACACGGTCGCCGCCCACACCGACCGGCCCACCACCTACCGGGTCGGCGTGCTCACCATCGTGGTGCTCACCGGTACGGCGATGCTCTTCGGCGTTCCGCCCTGGTACTCCCAGGAACACCTCGGGATCTTCGCCTGGACCGGCATGGCCGCGGCCGCCGGGGACGCCGTGCGCAGCCGGCGCGCCTTCGTCGACGCGATCAGGGAGCGCGCCGAGCGGGCCGAGCACGGGCGCGAGGAGGAGGCCCGGCGCCGGGTCGCCGAGGAGCGGCTGCGCATCGCGCGCGACCTGCACGACGTGGTGGCCCACCACATCGCGCTGGTCAACGTCCAGGCCGGTGTCGCCGCGCACGTCATGGACAAGCGGCCCGACCAGGCCAAGGAGGCCCTCGCCCACGTGCGCGAGGCCAGCCGCTCGGCGCTGGGCGAACTCCGCGCCACGGTCGGCCTGTTGCGCCAGTCCGGCGACCCCGCCGCCCCCACCGAGCCCGCCCCCGGGCTCGCCGTCCTCGACGATCTGCTCGGCGGCTTCCGGCGGGCCGGGCTGCCCGTGGAACTCGCCCGCTCCGACGACGCCCCGCTGCCCGCCTCCGTCGACCTCGCCGCCTACCGGGTCATCCAGGAGGCGCTCACCAACGTGCAGAAGCACGCCGGGCCCGGCGCCAAGGCCGAGGTGAGCGTCGTGCGGGTCGGCCCCCACACCGAGATCACCGTCATCGACAACGGCACCGGCACCGGCGCCGCCGCGGGCGACGGCGGCGGCCACGGGCTGCTCGGCATGCGCGAACGCGTCGCCGCGCTCGGCGGCACCTGCACCGCCGGGCCCCGCTACGGCGGCGGCTTCCGGGTCCAGGCGATACTGCCGGTCAAGGCCGCGGAGACCGGGGCCACGGGGGAAGGCACGTCATGACGATCAAGGTGGTACTCGCCGACGACCAGGCGCTGCTGCGCTCGGCGTTCCGCGTGCTGGTCGACTCGGAGCCGGACATGGAGGTCGTCGGCGAGGCCGCGGACGGCGCCGAGGTCGTCACCGTGGTCCACCGGACGCTGCCCGACGTCGTCCTGATGGACATCCGGATGCCCGGCACCGACGGGCTCGCCGCCACCCGTGCCATCACCGCCGACCCGGCCCTGGCCGGTGTCCACGTGGTGATGCTGACGACCTTCGAGGTCGACGAGTACGTGGTGCAGTCGCTGCGCGCCGGTGCCTCGGGCTTCCTCGGCAAGGGCGCCGAGCCCGAGGAACTGCTCGGCGCGATCCGGATCGCCGCAGCCGGTGAGGCCCTGCTGTCCCCGGCCGCGACCAAGGGTTTGATCACCACCTTCCTTGCCCAGGGCGGCAGTTGGGACGGCGGCGAGGACGCGCGGCGGCACGGCGAGCGGCTCGCCGCGCTCACCGTCCGCGAGCGCGAGGTGCTGGTCCAGGTCGCCGGGGGCCACTCCAACGACGAGATCGCCGAACGCCTCGCGGTGAGCCCGCTGACCGTCAAGACCCACGTCAACCGCGCGATGGCCAAATTGAGCGCCCGTGACCGCGCCCAACTGGTGGTCATCGCGTACGAATCGGGCCTGGTCCGCCCACGGGTGGACTGAAGGGTGGAGCGCGGCGTACTGCGGCTGCGGTATGCGCGGGATAAGGAAAGGGACCTGGGAGCGAGGAATCGGACCCGCCCGATGGCCGAGGGTGGTAGGCGGGGGCCGGGTCTTCCCGGGTGACGCGCCGCGCGATCGCGGGCCGGTCCCGTCTGTCTCGTACCGCCGCTCGCACGCCACAGAAGAGAGACCCCACCCATGTCCTGGCTGTCCAGATTCAGCCTCGCACAACGGGCCCTGATAGGCCTGATGTCGATCGTCGCGATCGTCTTCGGGGCGATCGCCATTCCGCAGCTCAAGCAGCAGCTGCTGCCCACCATCGAACTGCCGATGGTGTCGGTGCTCGCCCCCTACCAGGGCGCGTCCCCCGACGTGGTCGAGAAGCAGGTCGTCGAGCCGCTCGAAAAGAACATCAAGGCCGTCAGCGGAGTCAAGGGCATCACGTCCACGGCGTCCGAGGGCAACGCCGTGATCATGGCGACCTTCGAGTACGGCAACGGTACGAAGCAGCTCGTCGCCGACATCCAGCAGGCCGTCAACCGGTCGCGCAACCAGCTCCCCGCCGAGGTCGACCCGCAGGTCGTGGCCGGTTCCACCGACGACATGCCGACCGTGGTGCTCGCGGTGACCTCCGACAAGGACCAGCAGGCGCTCGCCGACCAGCTGGACCGCACGGTCGTCCCGGTCCTCCAGGACATCAAGGGCGTCGGCCGCGTCAGCGTCGACGGCGTGCAGGAGCTCCAGGTCAACGTCACGCCCGACCCGAAGAAGCTCGCCGCGGCCGGTCTGAACACCATGACGCTCGGCGACGCCCTGAAGGCGGGCGGCGCGACCATACCGGGCGGCTCCTTCTCCGAGGACGGCAAGAGCCGCACCGTCCAGGTCGGCGGCCCCTACACCTCGCTCCAGCAGATCGAGAACCTGCGCATCAAGCCGCAGCAGGGCGCCCCGGTCCGCCTCGGTGACATCGCCACCGTCAAGCAGCAGCCCGCGAAGCGGGTCTCCATCACCCGCACCAACGGCAAGCCCAGCCTCGCCGTGATGGCCACCATGGACCACGACGGCAGCGCCGTCGCGATCTCCCAGGCGGTCAAGGACAAGCTGCCCGACCTGAAGAAGGACCTCGGCTCCGGCGCGGAGCTCACCGTGGTCTCCGACCAGGGCCCGCAGGTCTCCAAGGCCATCTCCGGCCTGACCACCGAGGGCGCGCTCGGCCTGCTCTTCGCGGTGATCGTGATCCTCCTCTTCCTCGCCTCGATCCGCTCCACGCTGGTGACCGCGGTCTCCATCCCGCTGTCCGTGGTCCTGGCGCTGATCGTGCTGTGGACGCAGGACCTCTCGCTCAACATGCTGACCCTGGGCGCGCTGACGATCGCGATCGGCCGGGTCGTCGACGACTCGATCGTGGTCCTGGAGAACATCAAGCGCCACCTCGGCTACGGCGAGGAGCGCCACTCGGCGATCCTGGCGGCCGTCAAGGAGGTCGCGGGTGCGGTCACCGCGTCGACGCTCACCACCGTCGCGGTCTTCCTGCCGATCGCCTTCGTGAACGGCATGGTGGGCGAGTTGTTCGGCTCGTTCAGCCTGACGGTCACCGCGGCGCTGCTCGCCTCGCTGCTCGTCTCCCTGACCGTCGTGCCGGTCCTGTCGTACTGGTTCCTGCGCGCCCCGAAGTCGATCGCGGGCATCGACCCGGAGGAGGCGCGCCGCAGGGCGGAGGAGAAGGAGAACAGGTCCCGCCTCCAGCGGCTGTACGTCCCGGTGCTCCGCTTCGCCACCCGCCGCCGCGTCACCAGCGTGGTGCTCGCGGTCGTCATCCTGGTCGGCACCTTCGGCATGGCCGGGCTGCTCAAGACCAACTTCTTCGACCAGGGCGAGCAGGACACCCTGTCGATCAAGCAGGAGCTGGAGCCCGGCACCAGCCTGGACGCGGCGGACGCGGCCTCCAAGAAGGTCGAGGGGATCCTCGCGGCCGACCCGGCGGTCAAGAGCTACCAGGTCACCGTCGGCTCCTCCGGCTTCATGGCGGCCTTCGGCGGCGGCACCGGCGCCAACCAGGCCTCGTACACGGTGACGCTGAAGAGCGCGGGCGACTACGACAAGGCGCACGACCGTCTGGAGGCGGCCCTCAAGGACCAGCCGGGCCACCCCGCCATCTCGTCCGGCGGCGGCTTCGGCAGCCAGGACCTGAGCGTGGTCGTCAAGGCGGCCGACGGGGACGTCCTGAAGAAGGCCTCCGAGCAGGTGCGCCAGGCGGTCGCGAGCCTGAAGGACGTCAGCGACGTCCAGAGCGACCTGGCGCAGAGCGTGCCCCGGGTCTCGGTGCAGCCCAACGACAAGGCGGCCGACGCGGGCTTCAACCAGACCACGCTCGGCATGGCCGTGGCCCAGCAGGTGCGGGGCACCCAGGTCACCAAGGCGATCATGGGCGACGCCGAGCGGGACGTGTACATCACCGCGGCCGACCCGGCCACGACGGTGGACCAGCTCAAGAACCTCCCGCTCGGCCCGGTCAAGCTCGGTGACATCGCCGACGTGAAGCTGGTGCCCGGCCCGGTCTCGATGACCCGGATCGACGGCGCCCGCTCGGCGACCATCACGGCCAAGCCGGTCGGCGACAACACCGGCAAGGTCAGCACCGACCTCCAGGCCAAGATCAAGGACCTGAAGCTGCCGGCCGGCACCACCGCTTCCATCGGCGGTGTCTCCTCGGACCAGTCGGACGCGTTCAAGAACCTGGGCCTGGCGATGCTGGCGGCGATCGCGATCGTCTTCATGCTCCTGGTCGCGACGTTCAAGTCCCTGATCCAGCCGCTGATCCTGCTGGTCGCCATCCCGTTCGCGGCCACCGGCGCCATCGGCCTGCTGATCGCCACCGGTACCCCGATGGGTGTCCCGGCGATGATCGGCATGCTCATGCTGATCGGCATCGTGGTCACCAACGCGATCGTCCTGATCGACCTGATCAACCAGTACCGCAAGCAGGGTCTCGGCGTCGTCGAGGCGGTCGTCGAGGGCGGCCGCCACCGGCTCCGCCCGATCCTCATGACGGCCCTGGCGACGATCTTCGCGCTGCTCCCGATGGCGCTCGGCGTCACGGGCGAGGGCGGCTTCATCGCCCAGCCGCTGGCGGTGGTGGTGATCGGCGGTCTGGTGACGTCGACCCTGCTGACCCTCCTCCTGGTGCCGACCCTCTACGCGATGGTCGAGCTCCGCAAGGAGCGCAAGGCCACGAAGAAGGCGGCCAAGCGCGCCAGGAAGGCGGGCGCCGCGGCGTCGGACGACTCCGCCGACCGCGAGCCGGCCAACGCCTGATCCGGCGACCGGCCGGGGCGGGCCCGCGCCCGCCCCGGCCGGTCCGCCCGCTCGGTACAGACGACGATGGCCGCCCCCACCGGTGTGGGGGCGGCCATCGTCGTCGTGCGGGCCGGGGGAGTGGCTACGGCAGCGCCAGCATCCGCTCCAGAGCCAGCTTCGCGAAGCTCTCGGTCTCCTTGTCGACCTGGATCTGGTTGATCAGCTTGCCCTCGGCGAGCGACTCCAGGGTCCACACCAGGTGGGGGAGGTCGATGCGGTTCATGGTCGAGCAGAAGCAGACCGTCTTGTCGAGGAAGACGATCTCCTTGTCCTCGGCGGCGAACCGGTTGGCCAGGCGGCGCACCAGGTTCAGCTCGGTGCCGATCGCCCACTTCGAGCCGCGTGGGGCGGCTTCGAGGGCCTTGATGATGTACTCGGTCGAGCCCACGTAGTCGGCCGCGGCCACCACCTCGTGCTTGCACTCGGGGTGCACCAGGACGTTCACGCCCGGGATGCGCTCGCGCACGTCGTTCACCGAGTCCAGCGAGAAGCGGCCGTGCACCGAGCAGTGCCCGCGCCACAGGATCATCCTGGCGCCCCGCAGCTCCTCGACGGTGAGCCCGCCGTTCGGCTTGTGCGGGTTGTAGAGCACGCAGTCCTCCAGGGACATGCCGAGCTCGCGCACCGCGGTGTTGCGGCCCAGGTGCTGGTCCGGCAGGAACAGGACCTTGTCACCCTGCTCGAACGCCCAGTTCAGGGCGCGTTCGGCGTTGGAGGACGTGCAGATGGTGCCGCCGTGCTTGCCGGTGAAGGCCTTGATGTCGGCCGAGGAGTTCATGTACGAGACGGGCACGACCTGCTCGGCTATGCCGGCCTCGGTCAGCACGTCCCAGCACTCGGCGACCTGCTCGGCGGTGGCCATGTCGGCCATCGAGCAGCCGGCGGCGAGGTCCGGCAGGACGACCTTCTGGTCGTCGCCGGTCAGGATGTCCGCGGACTCGGCCATGAAGTGCACACCGCAGAACACGATGTACTCGGCCTCCGGCTTCGCGGCGGCGTCCCTGGCCAGCTTGAACGAGTCGCCCGTCACATCGGCGAACTCGATGACCTCGTCGCGCTGGTAGTGGTGCCCGAGGATGAAGACCTTGTCCCCGAGCTTCGCCTTGGCCGCGCGGGCGCGCTCCACCAGGTCCGGGTCGGAGGGCGACGGCAGGTCACCGGGACACTCCACGCCGCGCTCGCTCTTGGGGTCGGCCTCGCGGCCGAGCAGGAGCAGCGCGAGCGGCGTCGGCTGGACGTCGAGCTCGACGCGGCCGGCGAGGTCCTGACGGGGCTGGGCGGTGGTCACGTCACGCACCCTTTCTGTTTCCTGAGCAGTGCGGCGGAGCCGCTCCAGTGGAGCCAGTGCTTGGTGCTTGCACCGGGGTTTTCGTCTAAATGACGCTATCTATCATAACTGCTTCACGTCACTTTGACGATGGCCATAGCGTCGATGTGACGCACCCGGCCACCGCCCGCCCCCGTACGGAGTTGTCCCCAGGCCTTTCCGTGCCCGGCGCTCCGTGTGCGAGCATGAAAGGGAAGAACCCCAGAAGAGCCCGGAATGAATCCGGGGCCCCGCCGGTTGCAACCGTCGGCAAGCAGTCTCCGTACAACCCGGGAGAGAAGCAGATGTCCGTATCGGACGAGACCACCACCGTGAGCGACGGCATCCTCCTGTCCGACGCCGCCGCGGCCAAGGTCAAGGGCCTCCTTGAGCAGGAGGGCCGGGACGACCTGGCGCTGCGTGTCGCCGTTCAGCCGGGCGGCTGCTCCGGCCTGCGCTACCAGCTGTTCTTCGACGAGCGCTCGCTCGACGGTGACGTCGTCAAGGACTTCGACGGTGTCAAGGTCGTCACCGACCGCATGAGCGCCCCGTACCTGGGCGGCGCCTCGATCGACTTCGTCGACACCATCGAGAAGCAGGGCTTCACGATCGACAACCCGAACGCGACGGGTTCCTGCGCCTGCGGCGACTCCTTCAGCTAAGCCCCACGGCGGCCGAAAGGCGGGTGCCCCCGGTCATCGGGGACACCCGCCTTCGCCATGTCCGGCGCGCGGCCGGGCCTGCCTACTTCTTCGGCAGCTCCTTGCCGGTGTCGGCGTCGATCACCTGCCGCGCCCCGAGCGCCTCGTGCAGCTGCACCTGGACGGTCTGCTGCTTGGCCAGCAGGACGCACATCTTCTTCGGGTCCTTGACCTGCCCGGTCACCTTCACCCGCACGCCGCCGCCGCTCTCGTCGGCGATCGCCGTGTACGTGCTGCACACCCCGCCCCAGAACGTGACGGTCAGCGTCCGCCCGTCCGGCGCGACGGCGTACGACACCAGGGCCTGGCCGTGGTCGCCAGGCGTGGCCGACCCCGACGGCGCCGGCACGGGAGCGCCGGTCGGCGGGGCGGGCGGCTTCGCGATGTACTGGGGCGCCACCGCCGGAGCGGTGATCGTGAACGGCTGCCCCGCGGTCGGCTTGACCTCGAAGAGCCACGACGGCACGAGCGCCTGCACCCCGTCCACGAACTGCGCGGCGAGCCCGAAGGTGGCCCCGTCGATCGTCACGGTCGAGGGCGTGCCCTGCTTGCACGGCTGCTGGAGGTTGCCCTGCGGATCACTCGGGAGCCTGCCCTGGGTGGGCTGCCCGTCGAGCGGCACCGGCGCCGCGCAGTCCTTGCTCCTCGGCCGCTCGGTGGTGTGGCCGTTGAGCTGCGCCAGCGTCTGGTCCGCGCTCAGCACCGGATAGGTGGCGCCCTTGTCCGGTGTCTTCAACTGGCCGCTGCCGGCCACCACTTGACCGTCCGGGCCGACCTGGATGCCGGTCGTCCAGCCGTAGGTGGGAAGGCCGTCGACGACCGGGTCGGCGTTGACCACCCGGGCCGAGGCCAGGATCTCCTTGGCGTCCAGCTTGGCGTCGTCCTCGCCGAGCGCCTTGAGGACCGGCGCCGCGGCCGCCTTCGCCGCCTCCTCGCTCACCGGCGCGCCGCCGCCCGGGCCGCCGCCCGAATCCGCGCCGGTGGTGTGCATCGGACACATCTTGCCCTTGGGGCAGTTGTCCGACCCGCCGGTGCCGTACCGGGCGAACGTCCAGGTGCCCGGCGCCCTCTGACTGACCGTCAGGGTCGGACCCGAGCCGTCCTTCGTCGCGCCCACCTTCCAGGTGCCGCCCTCGAGGCGCGCCGTACCCTCGACGCCCAGCGCCTTGGCGAGCCGGTTCACGTCGGCCTCGTCCACGGTGCCGCGCGGTTGGTGGACGGCCGCCTTGCCCGGGCCGCCGGGCAGCTTGACCGACGCCCGGTAGACCACCCCGTTCGGGTCGGGCTCGCCGGGCGCGATCCCGTTGCCGCCACCGCTGGGGCCGGGGCCCGCGGTGGCGTCGAGTGCGAGCGGCGGAGGTGCGCCGTCCCCTCCGGGCGCCGTGTCGCCGCCGCCCGAGGATGCCGTCGAGGCCCAGTACGCCCCACCGCCCCCCGCGGCCAGTACGGCCACGGCGGCCGCGGCGAGGATCAAGGGAGATCGTCGCGAACGCCGCTGTCGGGGCTCGTCCTGCGTGTGCTCGCTGCTCACCAGATCGCTCCTGTCCAGTCGTATCCCGCATCCCCCTTACGAGGGACGCCGATTGGACGGAGCGGGGGAGCGCACGGTTCCATCCGTGCGCCGCACCCCGCGCGATCAGGCCGTTTCAGTCCCCGTATTCGGACATGCCCGCGATCAGCCGCACCGACGAGGGCGGAATCGTCACACCGTGGATGCGGGACGGCGGCACGGGCGCCGGAGCCGCCGGGGCGGGGACGACCCAGTGCGGCGCCATCCGTGCGCAGTCCCCGCGCAGCTCCGCGAGACCCTGATCCGTCGCCACCCCGTACCCGCCGCTCACCTTGGTTTCCATGCTTCGCACCGTACGCATCGGGAAGGGTGCGCAGAAAGACCTACTATTGGGTAGTTTCCGCCGGTCGGCCCAGCAGGGGCGAGCCGGTAGCGTGAACCGTCAACGCCGTCCCCCAGCTGTCCCTCATCAGGAGCGCCTCCGCCGTGCGTATCGCAGTCACCGGCTCCATCGCCACCGACCACCTCATGACCTTCCCCGGCCGCTTCGCCGACCAGTTGGTCGCCGACCAGCTGCACACGGTCTCCCTCTCCTTCCTGGTCGACAACCTCGACGTGCGCCGTGGCGGTGTCGGTCCCAACATCTGCTTCGGCATGGGCCAGCTCGGCGGCCGGCCGATCCTGGTCGGCGCGGCCGGCTCCGACTTCGACGAGTACCGCGCCTGGCTGGACCGGCACGGCGTCGACACCGGCTCGGTCCGCATCTCCGAGGTGCTGCACACCGCCCGCTTCGTGTGCACCACCGACGCCGACCACAACCAGATCGGCTCCTTCTACACGGGCGCGATGAGCGAGGCCCGCCAGATCGAGCTCAAGGCGGTCGCCGACCGCGTGGGCGGCCTCGACCTCGTGCTGATCGGCGCGGACGACCCCGAGGCGATGCTGCGGCACACCGAGGAGTGCAAGGCGCGGAGCATCCCCTTCGCGGCCGACTTCTCGCAGCAGATCGCCCGCATGTCCGGCGACGACATCCGCACCCTGCTCGAAGGCGCGACGTACCTCTTCTCCAACGAGTACGAGAAGGGCCTCATCGAGTCCAAGACCGGCTGGAGCGACGCGGAGATCCTCGCCAAGGTCGACTACCGGGTCACCACCCTCGGCTCGCGCGGGGTGCGCATCGAGAAGGTCGGCGCCGAGCCGATCGTCGTGGGCGTGCCCGAGGAGGAGGCCAAGGTCGACCCGACGGGCGTGGGCGACGCCTTCCGCGCCGGGTTCCTGACCGGCCTGTCCTGGGGCGTCTCGCACGAGCGCGCCGCCCAGCTCGGCTGCATGCTGGCCACCCTGGTCATCGAGACGCTCGGCACCCAGGAGTACACCCTGCGCCGGGCCAACTTCATGGACCGCTTCACCAAGGCGTACGGCGACGAGGCCGCCGCCGAGGTGCGGGCCCACCTCCAGTAGGGCTCAGCCCGTACGGCGCACCCGGTAGGCGGTTCCGCCCGCCGCCGGGTGCTCGCCCAGGTACTCCTGGTTCCGCATCTCGCACCACGCCGGGATGTCCAGGCGGGCCGCCTCGTCGTCGGCGAGCACGGTCACCACGCCGCCGACGGGCACGCTCCCGATGGCCTTCGCGAGTTCGATGACCGGGATCGGGCAGAGCCGGCCGAGCGAGTCCACCACGACCTCCCCGGCGTCGCCGGGCCCGGGCTGCGCGACCGGTGCCCCCAGCCTGGTCCGTACGGACGCGACCACCCCGGGCAGCAGGTCGAGGAACCGGTCGACCTCCTCCGCGGGGGTGCCGAGGGGGAGCGAGACCCGGACGTTGCCCTCGCTCAGCACCCCCATCGCGCGCAGCACATGGCTGGGCGTCAGGGTGCTGCTGGTGCAGGACGAACCGGATGAAACAGAGAATTCCGCCCGGTCGAGCTCGTGCAGCAGGGTCTCTCCGTCGACATAGAGACAGGAGAAGGTGACCAGGTGCGGCAGCCGCCGCGCCGGATCGCCGACCACCTCCACGTCCGGCACCAGCTCCACCACCCGGGCCCGGATCCGGTCCACCAGACCCCGCAGCCGCGCGGCCTCCGCCTCGGCCCCGGCCCGGACGGCCCGCAGTGAGGCGGCGGCCGCCACGATCGCCGGGATGTTCTCGAAGCCGGCCGCGCGCCCCGACTCCCGCTCGTCGGTGGGCCCTTGCGGGGCGAAGCGGACGCCCTTGCGGACCGCGAGCAGCCCGACTCCTGCCGGACCGCCCCATTTATGCGCACTCGCGGCGAGGATCGACCAGTCGCCCTCGACCGGCCCCCAGGCCAGCGACTGGGCCGCGTCCACGAGCAGCGGCACCCCGGCGGCCCGGCAGGCCTCGGCGACCTCGGCGACGGGCTGGACCGTGCCCACCTCGTGGTTGGCGGACTGGAGGCAGGCGAGCGCGGTGTCCGGCCGCAGGGCCGCGGCGTACGCGTCGGGGGAGACCCGGCCCGCGCGGTCCACGGCGACCTCGGTCACCGAGCCGCCGCCCGCCTCGTGGGAGGCGGCCGAATGGAGGACCGAGGAGTGTTCGACCGCGGAGACGACCAGATGCCCTCCGACACGCCGACGCCCGGACAAGGATCCGTAAATTCCGGAGTGCACCGCGCGGGTCCCCGAACTGGTGAAGCTGAGCTCGTCCGGGCGGCAGCCGACGGCCTCCGCGGCCGCTTCGCGCGCCGCGTCCAGGAGCAGCCTGGCGCGCCTGCCCTCCCGGTAGAGCCGGGCCGGATCGGCCCATCCCTCGTCCAGGGAGGCTTGCAGGGCCTGGCGGGCGACGGGGTGCAGGGGGGCCGAGGAGGCCGCGTCGAAGTAGGGCACCCGGCCACGCTAACCCCGGCCCGGCGCGCGAGCTGCGGGGGCCGGGGCGAGGGGTCGTCAGATGGCGCCCGGAGGCCGGGATTCCACCGGGACTCCACCCCTTCGGGGACTCGGACGGCGCGTTGGGCACCCTCCCCGCGCGACCCCAAATAGCGTCCAGTAGGGTTTGGTCCGCATAAACATCCAAACCCCTGCCCGTGTGCCAGGGCGGCGACCGACCAGCGAGACGGCCGTAGCCGACCACCGCGGGCGAGACTCTCGGGAAGGCGCTACGTGAGTCCCAACGGCTCCGACCGCTCGTCGCGGCGCCCGATGCGGCGGAAGCTGCCGCAGGTGCTGACTGCGGGCCTGGTCCTGGCGACAGCATCCGGTTGCTCGTACAACTGGAAAGACTTCCCTCGACTTGGTATGCCCACTCCGGTGACGGACGAGGCTCCCAGGATCCTGTCCCTCTGGCAGGGCTCGTGGGCGGCTGCGCTCGCCACGGGCGTGCTGGTCTGGGGCCTGATCCTGTGGAGCGTCATCTTCCACCGGCGCAGCCGCACCAAGGTCGAGGTACCCGCGCAGACCCGGTACAACATGCCCATCGAGGCGCTGTACACCGTGGTCCCGCTCATCATCGTCTCCGTGCTCTTCTACTTCACGGCACGCGACGAGACGAAGCTCCTGGCTCTGACCCCGAAGCCCGCCCACACGGTCAACGTGGTCGGCTATCAGTGGAGCTGGGGCTTCAACTACGTCGAGGACGTGCCCGGTGTGAAGGGCGACGCCACGACGGACAAGAACCTGGCAGCGATTCCGGACCGGTTCAAGAAGGACTTCCCCGCGAACGCGGGCGGTGTCTACGACGTCGGCATCCCCGGCACCCGTAACCCGCAGACCGGAAACCCGGGCCCGACCCTGTGGCTGCCGAAGGGCGAGAAGGTCCGCTTCGTGCTGACCTCGCGCGACGTCATCCACTCCTTCTGGGTGGTGCCGTTCCTGATGAAGCAGGACGTCATTCCGGGACACACCAACTCCTTCGAGGTCACGCCCAACCAGGAAGGCACCTTCCTGGGCAAGTGCGCCGAACTCTGCGGTGTCGACCACTCGCGCATGCTCTTCAACGTGAAGGTCGTCTCCCCGGAGCGCTACCAGCAGCACCTCAAGGAGCTGGCGGCGAAGGGCCAGTCCGGCTACGTGCCGGCGGGCATCGCTCAGACCGACCCCGCCAAGAACGCGGAGACGAACAAACTGTGAGCATCCTCAACGAATCTCAGGGTGCCGCGGCAGCAGACGACTCGTACGAGAACGAGCTGCCGGTCCGGCGCAAGCAGCCGGGAAACGTCGTCATCAAGTGGCTGACCACCACTGATCACAAGACGATCGGCACGATGTACCTGGTCACGTCGTTCGCGTTCTTCTGCATCGGCGGGATCATGGCGCTCTTCATGCGCGCCGAACTCGCCCGCCCCGGCACGCAGATCATGTCGAACGAGCAGTTCAACCAGGCGTTCACGATGCACGGCACGATCATGCTGCTGATGTTCGCGACGCCGCTGTTCGCCGGATTCGCGAACTGGATCATGCCGCTGCAGATCGGCGCGCCCGACGTGGCGTTCCCGCGGCTGAACATGTTCGCCTACTGGCTCTACCTGTTCGGCTCGACCATCGCGGTCGGTGGCTTCCTCACCCCGCAGGGCGCGGCCGACTTCGGCTGGTTCGCCTACTCCCCGCTGTCGGACGCCGTCCGCTCGCCGGGTGTCGGCGCCGACATGTGGATCATGGGTCTGGCCTTCTCCGGCTTCGGCACGATCCTCGGTTCGGTCAACTTCATCACCACGATCATCTGCATGCGCGCTCCCGGCATGACGATGTTCCGTATGCCGATCTTCGTGTGGAACGTCCTGCTGACCGGTGTGCTGGTCCTGCTGGCCTTCCCGGTCCTCGCGGCCGCGCTGTTCGCCCTGGAGGCGGACCGCAAGTTCGGTGCCCATGTCTTCGACGCCAGTAATGGCGGCGCGATCCTGTGGCAACACCTCTTCTGGTTCTTCGGCCATCCAGAGGTGTACATCATCGCGTTGCCCTTCTTCGGAATCATTTCCGAAGTGATCCCGGTGTTCAGCCGCAAGCCGATGTTCGGCTACAGCGGCCTGATCGGCGCCACCATCGCGATCGCGGGTCTCTCCGTGACCGTGTGGGCGCACCACATGTACGTCACCGGTGGCGTGCTCCTGCCGTTCTTCTCCTTCATGACGTTCCTCATCGCCGTTCCGACGGGCGTGAAGTTCTTCAACTGGATCGGCACGATGTGGAAGGGCTCACTGTCCTTCGAGACGCCCATGCTGTGGGCCATCGGCTTCCTGATCACCTTCACCTTCGGTGGTCTGACCGGCGTCATCCTGGCCTCGCCGCCGATGGACTTCCACGTCTCCGACTCGTACTTCGTCGTCGCGCACTTCCACTACGTCATCTTCGGCACCGTGGTCTTCGCGATGTTCTCCGGATTCCACTTCTGGTGGCCGAAGTTCACCGGAAAGATGCTGGACGAGCGGCTCGGCAAGATCACCTTCTGGACGCTGTTCGTGGGCTTCCACGGCACGTTCCTGGTGCAGCACTGGCTGGGTGTCGAGGGCATGCCGCGTCGTTACGCCGACTACCTGGCGGCCGACGGGTTCACCGCCCTGAACACGATCTCGACGATCTCCTCCTTCCTGCTCGGTCTGTCGATCCTGCCGTTCTTCTACAACGTCTGGAAGACCGCCAAGTACGGCAAGAAGATCGAGGTCGACGACCCGTGGGGCTACGGCCGTTCGCTCGAATGGGCGACCTCCTGCCCGCCGCCGCGGCACAACTTCCTCACCATGCCGCGCATTCGCTCCGAATCGCCGGCGTTCGACCTCCACCACCCGGAGATCGCGGCTCTCGACCAGCTCGAGAACCACGGCGACGTCCACGGTGACCACATGATCGCCGGTGGCAAGGAGGCCGGGAAGTGAAGATCCAGGGCAAGATGTTCCTGTGGCTGTCCGCCTTCATCCTGATCATGGCCGTCGTCTACGGCGTGTGGTCGAAGGAAGCGGCCGGAACCACCGCGCTCGTCATGGCCTTCGGCCTGAGCGTCATGATCGGCTTCTACCTGGCCTTCACGGCCCGGCGGGTCGACGTGGGTGCCCAGGACGACAAGGAGGCCGACGTCGCGGACGACGCCGGTGAGGTCGGCTTCTTCTCGCCGCACTCCTGGCAGCCGCTCTCGCTCGGCATCGGCGGCGCCCTGGCCTTCCTCGCGATCGCCATGGGCTGGTGGCTGCTGTACTTCTCGGCGCCGCTGATCCTGGTCGGCCTCTACGGCTGGGTGTTCGAGTACTACCGCGGCGAGAACCAGAACCAGTAGGTTCCGCGCCCGCCGCGCTGCTCCAAGAGGGGCCCTCCGTCTCACCACGAGACGGAGGGCCCCTCGTTTGCAGTCACCCCGCGCGCCGGATCTGACGAATCTTCATACCGTGTGGTCATGAGCCACGCACCGCGCATCCGCACCGTAGTGAGCTGCACCCTCCTGGTCCTGTCCCTCGGTGTGGGGGCCACGGGGTGCGGCGGGTCCGACGGCAACCCGCTTTCGGCCAAGCCGTACGACGCGGCCGGGCAGGTCGCGTACAACGGCCCGGCGGGCAGTCAGAAGGCCGATCCCAACAAGCCCCTTGAGATCACCGCCAAGGGCAAGGACGGCCGCATCACGGACGTCACGGCCGTCGACGGCAACGGGCGCTACCTCGCGGGCGAGCTCGCCGCCGACGGCAGCCGCTGGCACTCCACCGCCCCGCTGGTGGCCGGCGCGCACTACACCGTCAAGGTCTCCACGGAGAACGAGGACGGCTCTCCGGGGCTGCGCACGCTGACGTTCGACACCGCGGCGGTCAAGGACGCCGTGGAGGTCGAATTCGGCCCGGACGCGGGCAAGTACGGCGTCGGACAGCCCATCACCGCCCAGCTGAGCAAGCCGGTCAAGGACAAGGCGGCCCGGGCGATCGTGGAGCGGGCGCTGCGCGTGGAGTCCACACCCGCGGTGGAGGGCGCCTGGTACTGGGTGGACGACAAGGTGCTGCACTACCGCCCCAAGGAGTACTGGCCCACCCACGCCACCATCAACGTCCACTCCAACCTGGAGGGCGTGAAGATCGCCGACAAGCTGTACGGCGGCCCGGCCAAGCCCCTGAAGATCACCACGGGCGACCGGGTGGAGGCCATCACCGACGCCGCCGGGCATTACATGACCTTCAAGCGGAACGGAGAAGTGATCAATACCATTCCGGTCACCACCGGAAAGCCCGGCTTCTCCACCCGCAACGGCGTCAAGGTGGTCCTGGGCAAGCAGTACTTCGTACGCATGCGCGGGGAGACCGTCGGCATCTCGTCGAGCAGCTCGGACGGGTACGACCTGCCCGTCTACTACGCCACCCGCGTCACCTGGAGCGGCGAATACGTGCACGCCGCGCCCTGGTCGGTGGGCTCGCAGGGCTCCGAGAACGTCAGCCACGGCTGTACGGGCATGAGCACCGGCAACGCCGCGTGGTTCTTCGAGAACATCAACGAGGGCGACATCGTCAAGGTCGTCAACAGCATCGGCGAGGACATGACGCCCTTCGACAACGGGTTCGGCGACTGGAACGTGTCCTGGGACAAGTGGCGGACGGGCAGCGCCCTGCTGGCCGACCTCAAGGCCGGCCAGACCAGGGCCAACGCCGCCCGGCTGCGGCCGGGAGTGTGAGCTCAGGCACCCACGGCGAGCCGCTTGCGCAGCAGGGAGGCCAGGGCGTCCGCGAACTCGACCGGCTCGACCGGAAGGGTCACCGCGGCGTCCGCACGGCTCCAGGTGGCCAGCCAGGCGTCCTGCGGGCGCCCGATGAGGAGCAGCACCGGCGGGCACTGGAAGACCTCGTCCTTGATCTGCCGGCAGACCCCCATGCCGCCCGCCGGGACGGCCTCGCCGTCCAGGACGCAGACGTCGATGCCGCCGCGGTCCAGCTCCTTGAGGACCGCCGGCAGCGTGGCGCACTCCAGGAATTCCACCGGGGGCACGTCGGAGGCGGGCCTGCGCCCGGCCGCGAGCCGCACCTGGGCGCGGGTGTTCGCGTCGTCGCTGTAGACCAGAACGGTGGCGCTCGACTGCATGGATCCTCCGAAGGTCCGGCGGGTCCGCCGGCGTTGGCTCATGAACCGATGCGCGGATGCTACTCCGTCCGACTGCCCGTCAACACCGGTTCGGGCAGCCCTTCGATGGGCCGTTCGGGCCCTGCATACGGCCCTGACACACCGAACGGCACCCCCCGGAGTGAGGGCGGGATAAGCGACCGACATAATGTCGGTCGTGGCGACAGCAACGACAGTAGAAACCGGGCACGCGCACCCGTCGGTCAATCGGCCGAACCTCACCAGCGTCGGAACCATCATCTGGTTGAGTTCCGAGCTGATGTTCTTCGCGGCCCTCTTCGCGATGTACTTCACTCTGCGATCGGTAACGGGTGCCGCGCACTGGTCAGAAATGGCCTCGTCCCTGAACCTTCCGTTCTCGGCGACCAACACCACGATCCTGGTGCTCTCCTCCCTCACCTGCCAGCTCGGCGTCTTCGCCGCCGAGCGCGGCGATGTGAAGAAGCTCCGCACCTGGTTCATCATCACGTTCGTGATGGGTGCGATCTTCATCGGCGGCCAGGTCTTCGAGTACACCGAGCTGGTGAAGAAGGACGGCCTCTCGCTGTCCTCGGACCCGTACGGCTCGGTGTTCTACCTGACCACGGGCTTCCACGGACTGCATGTGACGGGCGGCCTGATCGCCTTCCTGCTGGTTCTCGGCAGGACGTACGCGGCCAAGAGGTTCACCCATGAACAGGCGACCGCGGCCATCGTCGTGTCCTATTACTGGCACTTCGTCGATGTCGTGTGGATCGGCCTCTTCGCCACGATCTACCTGATCCAGTAACCAGGGCCCGTAGGTCCGCACCACATCCAGCATCGACGCAGAAGATCCTGACACCGGGGTAATCCGTGAAAAAGCTCTCCGCACGACGACGCCATCCGCTGGCGGCGGTCGTCGTCCTACTCCTCGCGCTGGCGGCCACCGGGGGGCTGTACGCCGCGTTCGCGCCCGCGGGCAAGGCCAAGGCTGACGAAACCGCCCAGTCCCTCGCCATCGACGAGGGCAAGAAGCTCTACTCCGTCGGCTGCGCCAGCTGCCACGGAACCGGCGGTCAGGGCACCTCTGACGGCCCCTCCCTGGTCGGTGTGGGCGCCGCCGCGGTGGACTTCCAGGTCGGCACCGGCCGCATGCCGGCGCAGCAGCCCGGCGCGCAGGTGCCGAAGAAGAAGGTCATCTACTCGCAGTCCGAGATCGACCAGCTCGCCGCGTACGTGGCCTCGCTGGGCGCCGGCCCGAGTGTGCCGACCAACTCGCAGTACAACCCGAGCGGTGCGGACATCGCCAAGGGTGGCGAGCTGTTCCGCACCAACTGCGCCCAGTGCCACAACTTCACGGGTGAGGGCGGTGCCCTGACGAACGGCAAGTTCGCCCCCAGCCTGGAAGGCGTGGACCCCAAGCACATCTACGAGGCCATGCAGACCGGCCCGCAGAACATGCCGTCCTTCCCGGACACGACGATGCCGCAGAAGCAGAAGCAGGACATCATCGCGTACCTGCACGCTGTCAACAGCGACAAGTCCCCCAGCCCCGGTGGTCTCAAGCTCGGCGGGCTCGGTCCGGTCAGCGAGGGCCTGTTCGGCTGGATCTTCGGTCTGGGCGCCCTTATCGCAGTAGCCATCTGGGTCGCGGCCCACACCGCTAAGGCCAAGAAGTCATGAGTAGCCAAGAGAATTCCGAGAGCCTGCCTGAAGCGCAGGCCACCGCGCACGGCGCGGTAGAGCACGCGGGCGACCCCTTCGCCGACCCGGGACTGCCGGCCCACAAGCCGCGCATCCAGGACATCGACGAGCGGGCGGCCAAGCGCTCCGAGCGCGCGGTCGCGTTCCTGTTCTTCCTGTCCATGGTCGCGACGGTCGGCTTCATCGCCTCGTACGTGATCTTCCCGGTCGACAAGATCGTCTTCATCTTCCCGTTCGGGCACGTCAGCGCGCTGAACTTCGCCCTGGGTCTGACCCTGGGTGTCGCGCTGTTCTGCATCGGCGCGGGCGCGGTCCACTGGGCCCGCACCCTGATGTCGGACGTGGAGATGCCGGCCGAGCGGCACGAGATCGCCGCCCCGCCGGAGGTCAAGGCGCAGGTCCTGGCCGACTTCAAGCAGGGCGCGGCCGAGTCCGGCTTCGGACGGCGCAAGCTGATCCGCAACACCATGTTCGGCGCGCTCGCGATGGTGCCGCTCTCCGGTGTGATGCTGCTGCGCGACCTGGGCACGCTGCCCGAGACCAAGCTGCGGCACACCATGTGGTCCAAGGGCAAGGCCCTGATCAACATGAACACCAACGAGCCGCTGCGTCCCGAGGACCTGCTGGTCGGTTCGCTCACCTTCGCCAAGCCCGAGGGCCTGGAGGAGGACGCGGAGGACTTCCAGACGCAGATCGCCAAGGCGGCCCTGATGCTCGTCCGGATCAAGCCGGAGGACATCAAGGACAAGCGCGAGCTCGAGTGGTCGCACCAGGGCATCGTCGCCTACTCGAAGATCTGCACCCACGTCGGCTGCCCGATCTCCCTGTACGAGCAGCAGACGCACCACGTGCTCTGCCCGTGCCACCAGTCCACCTTCGACCTCTCCGACGGCGCCCGCGTCATCTTCGGCCCGGCCGGTCACGCCCTTCCGCAGCTGCGGATCGGCGTGAATGACGAGGGTTACCTCGAAGCGCTCGGCGACTTCGAAGAGCCCGTCGGTCCTGCCTTCTGGGAGCGCGGATGAGCACCACGACAGACGCACGGCGCGAAGCGCCCGCCGGTGAGCGGATCGCGGACTGGGCGGACGGCCGGCTCGGGATCTACTCCCTGGCCAAGGCCAACATGCGCAAGATCTTTCCGGACCACTGGTCCTTCATGCTCGGCGAGATCTGCATGTACAGCTTCATCATCATCATCCTCACGGGTGTGTATCTGACGCTGTTCTTCCACCCGAGCATGAACGAGGTCGTCTACGACGGCTCGTACGTGCCGCTGCAGGGCATGCACATGTCCGAGGCGTTCAACTCGACCATGCACATCAGCTTCGATGTGCGCGGTGGTCTGCTGATCCGGCAGATCCACCACTGGGCGGCGCTGATCTTCCTCGCCGGCATGTTCGTGCACATGATGCGCGTGTTCTTCACGGGCGCGTTCCGCAAGCCGCGTGAGGTCAACTGGCTGTTCGGCTTCCTGCTGTTCGTCCTGGGCATGTTCACCGGCTTCACCGGTTACTCGCTCCCGGACGACCTGCTGTCGGGCACCGGTGTCCGCTTCATGGAGGGCGCGATCCTGTCCGTGCCGGTCGTCGGCACGTACATCTCGTTCTTCCTCTTCGGTGGCGAGTTCCCCGGCGGGGACTTCGTGGCCCGGTTCTACTCGATCCACATCCTGCTGCTGCCGGGCATCATGCTCGGCCTGATGGTGGCTCACCTGATCCTGGTCTTCTACCACAAGCACACCCAGTTCGCGGGTCCGGGACGTACGAACAAGAACGTCGTCGGCATGCCGCTGCTCCCGGTGTACATGGCGAAGGCGGGCGGCTTCTTCTTCCTGGTCTTCGGTGTCATCGCGGTGGTCGCGGCGATCGCCTCGATCAACCCGATCTGGGCGATCGGCCCCTACCGGCCGGACCAGGTGTCCACCGGTGCCCAGCCCGACTGGTACATGGGCTTCTCCGAAGGCCTCATCCGTGTGATGCCGGGCTGGGAGATCAACCTGTGGGGGCACACGCTCGTCCTGGGTGTGTTCGTCCCGCTGGTGATCTTCCCGCTGGTCCTGGCGACCATCGCGGTGTACCCGTTCATCGAGTCCTGGATCACCGGGGACAAGCGCGAGCACCACATCGCGGACCGGCCGCGCAACGCGCCGACGCGCACCGCGTTCGGTGTCGCGTGGATCACCTGGTACCTGGTGCTGCTCGTCGGTGGTGGAAACGACCTCTGGGCGACCCACTTCCACCTCTCGATCAACGTCATCACCTGGTTCGTGCGGATCGCGTTCTTCGTGGCCCCGGTCCTCGCCTTCATCGCCACCAAGCGGATCTGCCTGGGTCTGCAGCGGCGCGACGCCGAGAAGGTGCTGCACGGACGCGAGTCCGGCATCATCAAGCGGCTGCCGCACGGCGAGTTCATCGAGGTGCACGAGCCGCTGGACGCCGGTGCGCGCTACAAGCTCACCGCGCACGAGCAGTACAAGCCGGTCGAGGTCGGCCCGGCGGTCGACGAGAACGGTGTCGCCCGCAAGATCTCGCGGACGCAGAAGCTGCGCGCCAAGCTCAGCAAGGGCTACTTCGGCGAGGGGAACCAGATCCCCAAGCCGACGGCCGAGGAGTACGAGGAGATCACGAGCGGCCACGGCCACCACTGATCCCCGCCTGACCTGACGGTCGCCACAACCGAGGCTCCGGCCCGGCCCCTTGACGGGGGCCGGGCCGGAGTCTTTCGCGTACCCGGTCCCCGGCGCGTCCGTACTGCGGGCACGGGCGCGGGGCGGGCCGCCCCTGTCGATAGGCTTACGGGCGGTATCCAGTCCCTTGACCACCAGGAGCGAGCATGAGCGCTGTTACCCCCACCGGAGGCGACACCGTGGCGGCCCACTCCTGGCCGGGCGTCCTGGACGCGCTCCTGAGCGGCACCGACCAGAGCGCGGACGTGACCGCCTGGGCGATGGACCGGATCATGCGCGGCGAGGCCACCGACGCGCAGATCGCCGCCTTCGCGGTGGCGCTGCGCGCCAAGGGCGAGACGGTCGCCGAGATCACCGGCCTGGTCCGCACGATGTACCGGCACGCCAACCTCATCGAGGTGCCCGGACCCAGCGTGGACATCGTCGGCACCGGGGGCGACGGCGCCAAGACCGTCAACATCTCCACCATGTCGGCGATCGTGGTCGCCGGCACCGGCGCCAAGGTCGTCAAGCACGGCAACCGGGCCGCGTCCTCGGCCAGCGGCGCCTCGGACGTCCTGGAGAAGCTCGGGGTCAACCTCGACCTCAGCCCGGCACGCGTCGCCGAGGTCGCCGAGGAGGCGGGCATCACGTTCTGCTTCGCGGTGAAGTTCCACCCGGCGCTGCGCTACGTCGCCGCCGCCCGCCGCGAGATGGGCATCCGCACCACGTTCAACTTCCTCGGCCCGCTCACCAACCCGGCCCGGGTGCGCGCCCAGGCGACCGGGGTCGCCGACGCGCGGATGGCGCCCATCGTGGCGGGCGTGCTCGCCGAGCGCGGCTCCTCGGCGCTGGTCTTCCGCGGCGACGACGGCCTCGACGAACTGACCACCACCGGCACCTCCCGGGTGTGGGTGGTGCGCGACGGCCAGGTCACCGAGGAGCGCTTCGACCCCCGCGACGTCGGCATCGAGATCGTGCCCATCGAGGCCCTGCGCGGCGCGGACTCCTCGTACAACGCCGATGTCGCCCGCCGTCTCCTCGCGGGCGAGCGCGGTCCGGTGCGGGACGCGGTGCTGCTGAACTCGGCGGCGGCCCTGGTCGCCCTCGAACCCGGGCCGGGCCCGCTCGCCGGGCAGATCGGCGCCGCGATGGCGCGGGCCGCCGAGGCCGTCGACTCCGGGGCGGCCCGCGCCGCCCTGGAGCGCTGGGTCGCGGCGAGCAACGCCTGAGGCGTGGGCCGCCCGGTCCACAGCCCTCCGCACGTCTTCCGTACGTGATGTGACGCAAGGCGCAGTCCGGATCGCGGACTGTGCCTTGCGCACCCGTGGACGTGTGGCAGGATGCTGTCCAAGGTCATGAGTGACAGCGATTTAGGCCCCGGCTCGCTGTCCGGCAACCCTCCGTCCGTGGCGGGGTGCCCCGGGTGAAGACCAGGTCGTAGGCAGCAAGGCCTACGGCAAGCGCGGACCCCTGGACATCATCGGATGTCACAGCCCTGGGGTCCTGGTCCTCAAGGGAGCAGTCTCGTGAGCAAGCGAATGCGATAGGGCGTACCGCCCCTTCTTCACATCCTCCGCGCACCCTTCTTCGGGCTGCGTGTCCGAGGTCAACACCCGTACACGGCAAGGCAGTCGCACCCTCTCGCTCGATGCAGGGTCACGCCGCCGTACCCGGGGTCCGAAGTCAACTCGCCTTGTCCTGCCGGGAGATACCGCCATGTCCGCACGCCCTGTCGCCACCGTCCCCGCCGCCGCTCAGTCCGCCGACCCCTGCTGTGCCGCGCCGCTGCCCGTGCTCGGCCGCGACGTCACCGTGCCGCTGGTCACCGGCGGCGAGGTGACGTACGCCGCCCTCGACTACGCGGCCAGCGCGCCCGCCCTCCAGCGGGTCTGGGACGACGTCGCCGCGTACGCCCCCTACTACGGCAGCGTGCACCGCGGCGCGGGCTACCTCTCGCAGCTCTCCACCGACCTGTTCGAGAACAGCCGCGAGACGGTGGCCGAGTTCCTCGACTGCCGCCCCGGCGACCAGGTCGTCTTCACCCGCTCGACCACGGACTCGCTCAACCTGCTCGCCCAGGTGGTCCCGGCCGACTGCCAGGTCTTCGTCTTCGAGACCGAGCACCACGCCTCGCTCCTGCCGTGGCGCGACGCCCGGGTGACGTACCTGAACGCGCCGCGCACCCCGCAGCAGGCCGTCGAGACCCTGGAGCGCGCGCTCGCCGACCGCGACCCCTACGGGCCCGCGCTCGTGTGCGTCACCGGCGCGTCCAACGTCACCGGTGAGCTGTGGCCGGTGCGGGAACTCGCCGCCGCGGCACACGCGCACGGCGCCCGCATCGTGCTCGACGCGGCCCAGCTCGCGCCCCACCACCCGGTCTCCGTACGGGAGTTGGACGTCGACTGGATCGCCTTCTCCGGGCACAAGCTGTACGCGCCGTTCGGCTCGGGCGTGCTCGCCGGGCGCGCGGACTGGCTCCAGGAGGCCGAGCCGTACCTGGCCGGTGGGGGCGCCTCCAAGAAGGTCGCGCGGCGCGGTGACGGCGGGGTGGACGTCGAGTGGCACACCACGGCCGCGCGCCACGAGGCCGGCTCGCCCAACGTCATCGGCGTCTACTCCATCGCCTCCGCCTGCAAGGCGCTCACCGAGGCGGGCTTCGACGCGCTGGTCGAGCGCGAGCGGCACCTGATCGCGAAGGTCCGCGAGGGCCTGGCGGCGGTCCCCGAGGTCCGGGTGCTGTCGCTGTTCGGGGACGACGCGCCCCGGGTCGGCGTCCTCTCGTTCGTCGTCGACGGCTGGAACAGCTCGCACTTCGCGGCGGCCCTGTCGGCGGAGTACGGCATCGGGGTGCGCGACGGCCTCTTCTGCGCTCACCCGCTGGTGCGCACGCTGCTCGGCAGCGACCCGCAGGACCCGGGCGAGTGCGGTGCGCCCGAGGGGGAGCCGGGCGAGCGGTCCCTCAACGCGATCCGGGTCAGCTTCGGGGCGGGGACCCCGGACGAGCACGTGGACCGCTTCGTGCGGGCGGTGCGTGAGCTGGTCACGCAGGGGGCGAAGTGGCAGTACCGCACGGAGGGGGGCCGCTGCGTCCCGGCGGTGTAACCCCGCCGGACCACGCCCACCCGGGGCTCCGCCCCGGACCCCGTTCGCGCCTTGAGGGCGCTCGTCCTCAAGCGCCGGACGGGCTGGGTGGGCTTGGGTGGGCACTCTCGTTGGTGGCGGGCGTCCTGCTGAAGGCGACCCTGCTCAGGGGCGCGGGGAACTGCGCGAGCGGCCACGCACGGTTCGCAGACCGGCGTGCTTCGACGCCCACCCCGCAGGGGGCTACGAGTCCAGGCCGATGGCGAACGCTGCTTCCAGGTCGTGCTGGGAGTACGTGCGGAACGCGACGTGCGTGTCCGTGGCCTCCACGCCGGGGATCTTGCTGATGCTGCCGGGGATGATGTCCGCCAGATCGTCGTGGCGGGCCACCCTGACCAGCGCGATCAGATCGTACGTACCGGTCACCGAGTACACCTCGCTGACGCTGTCGAGCGCCGCGATGGACTCCGCGATCTCGGGAATCCGGTCCACGCTGGTCTTGATGAGCACGATCGCGGTGATCACGGCTGGCTTTCTCCCTCGGTGGCGGCCGGACCCGCGGGCTTCACGGGCTTTCGGCGTTTCACTCTATCCGCCCCGCCGAACCGGGCCCACGCGTAGAGGAAGCCGAGGCCGAAGCCGATGAGATGGGCGAGGTAGGCCACGCCGGGCCCGGCCGATGAGCCCTGGATCGCCAGCCACTGGAGGGCGAACCAGAAGACCAGCACGATCCAGGCCGGAAAGCGCAGCGGCAGGAACAGCAGGAACGGGAAGATGCTGGTCACCCTGGCCCGGGGGAAGAGCCAGAGGAAGGCGCCGAGCACCGCCGAGATGGCCCCGGACGCCCCCACGAGCGTCTGGTCCGAATCCGCGTGCGCCGCCGCGTACCCGAGCAGCGCCAGATAGCCGGCCACCCCGTAGAAGAGGGCGAACTCGAAGCGCCCCACCCGCTCCTCGGCCATCGCGCCGAAGACGTACAGGAACAGCATGTTGCCCAGCAGGTGCAGCCAGCTGCCGTGCACGAACAGGGCGGTGAGCGGGGTGAGCAGGGCGTGCGGGCGTCCCACCATCAGGTCCCGCGGGATGACCCCCCAGCGGGCGAAGTAGTCGCTCTGGGCGCTCAGGATCGCGTCGCCGGTGCCGTACCCCGGGTTCAGGCCGGAGACCGGACTGATGACGAAGAGCAGACAGCACGCCGTGATCAGCCCGTACGTCACGGTCGGGCCCCGCACCGCGCCCTTGAGGATCGCCGCTCCCCGCCACTTGATCATGGGGAGAGAATGGCCCAAAGGGAGCTTTCGGTACAGACCGCCTCGCCGTGCCGAGGGCCGACGGGTAGGCCGTAGGGTTGCGGGCAGTACTCCCGCAGTTCGACGGCGCACCGCGAGATCCTGGACCATGGAAGTGGAAAAGAGGACGGCACCACATGACCACCGTTCCCCAGATGACCACCGAGACCCGGTGGCGCTGCACGCTCTGCGGAAACCTCACCCGTTTCGATGTCACCCGCTCGTCGAAAGTGATCGAGTACGTCCATCTGGACCTCGCCGGAGAGCCCAAGGTGGAGGAACGCGAGGTGGTCAGTGAGACCATCGAGTCGGTCCGCTGCCGCTGGTGCAACGCGGTGGACCAGATCGAGCTAGTGGACCGGCCGGGTACCGACACCGCGACCGCCTCCTGAGGGCGGCCGCCCAGGCGGTACGGATGACAGTTGGGGTGACGGATTGTGGAGCATGCAAGCGGTGCTGAACCGGCCGCTTCGGCCGGTGACGGCCCCGCCGAGGTGCTCGACCGCCCGCTGCCCGAGGCGGTGCGACGCCGGGTCGTCGCCTTCGTCTCGGAGGCGTTCGGCGGCCTGACCGTCGCCGAACTGCCCGGACAACTGCGGCAGTACGCCCGTTTCACCCCGACCCGGCGCGCCAAGTTCGCGGGCAACGCGATGGCCGCCGCGCTGGAGAGCGACCCCGTGTTCCGCCAGCGGATCGGCGAGCGGCTCAAGGAGTCGCAGCCGGAACTCGCGGGCGCCGTCGAGGCGGGCTCGCCGCCGGCCGCCGCCGATCCCGTGGACGTGGCGGCCGCCGCCTATGTGCTGCGCCCCACCGGCTGGGTGAAGCTCGTCGCCGCGGCCGGCGAGGAGGCCCAGCGGGCGTTCGCCGAGCGGGTCGACGAGGAGGGCCGGCGCGAACTGGAGCGGCTGCGCGAGGAGCTCGCCGAGGCGCGCGACCGGATCAAGTCCGAGAACGAGGCGCTGCGCCTCGAACTGCTCGCCGCCCGCAAGGAAGCCGAAACGCTCCAGCGCAAACTGCGCAGCGCCCAGAGCGATGTGAAGCGGGGCGAGGCCGCGCTGCGGCGCGTCACCGCCGAGATCGACGGCATCAAGGCGGAGGCGGCCGCCCAGGTGGCCACCGCCGAGAGCGAGGCGCGCCGGCTCAAGACGCGGCTCGGCGAGGCCGAGGCCGGTCTTGAGGCGAGCCGGCGGGCGGTGCGCGAGGGCCGCTCCGTCGAGGACATGCGGCTGCGGCTGCTGCTCGACACCGTCCTGGAGGGCGCCCAGGGCCTGCGCCGCGAACTGGCCCTGCCGCCCGCCTCGGTGCGCCCCGCCGACACCGTGGACGCGGTCGCGCCGGGCAACATGACGCCCAAGGACATCGCGGCCCGGGCGCTGTCGGAGACCGACCCGGCGCTGCTCGACCAGCTGCTCGCGCTGCCCCAGGTGCACCTGGTGGTGGACGGCTACAACGTCACCAAGACCGGCTATCCGACGATGCCGTTGGAGAAGCAGCGCCTGCGGCTGCTCGGCGGCCTCTCGGTGCTCGCCGCGCAGACGGGCGCCGAGGTCACCTGTGTCTTCGACGGCGCGGAGCTGGCGGCGCCGGTGCTGCTCGCGCCGCCCCGGGGCGTACGGGTGCTGTTCTCCAAGCCGGGTGTGACCGCGGACGAGCTGATCCGTCAGCTGGTGCGGGCCGAGCCGTCGGGACGGCCCGTGGTGGTCGCCTCGACGGACAAGGAGGTCGCGGACGGCGTGGCGAAGGCGGGCGCCCGCCCGGTCGCCTCCCTGCTGCTCCTGAAGCGGCTTTCGCGCGTCTGACGCATTCGAGGCCTTTGGTAACTCCTGTGTTCAATGCCCGAATTCGGGTGACCGCTGGCGAGCGCTCCGTCAAGTGCCCACTACTGCGCGTGGGATGACAGTAAAGAATCCTCACGATGACCGGATTTTTTCCCATCAGGATTTGAACTGATCACAGGAAGGTCACTAGGGTCGGGCCTCGTACCTTCATGCGGTTGATCACTCGTTCGGGGTGTCCGTGAAGGTCCCGCCGACTGTGCCGTGTTCGGCGGCTGAGGAAGAAGGAGCTCGCCTTCGTGGGGTCCCACCGTCGTCCCAAGCCCGCGAGCCGCACCCGCGTGACCGTGCTCAGCGCGACCGCCGCCGCCGTCGTCGCCCTTACCTCGCAGGCCGCGCAGGCCGACCCGAAGCCCACCAAGGACGAGGTCAAGAGCAAGGTCGACAAGCTCTACGACGAGGCCGAGCAGGCGACCGAGGCGGCCAACGGCGCCACGGAGAAGCAGCGTCAGCTCGAAACCGAGATCAGCCAGATCCAGGACAAGGTCGCCCGTGGTCAGCAGGAGCTCAACACCCTGCGCAGCGGCCTCGGTTCGATGGCCTCGGCGCAGTACCGCTCCGGTGGCATCGACCCCTCGCTCGCCCTCTTCCTCTCGTCCAACCCGGACGACTTCCTGGACAAGGCGTCCTCGCTCGACCAGCTGAGCGCCACCCAGACCGAGGCGCTCCAGAAGATCCAGGGCAAGCAGCGCACCCTCGCGCAGGAGCGCAAGGAGGCCCAGGACAAGCTGAAGGACCTGGCCGACACCCGCACGGTGCTCGACGCCAAGAAGAAGGAAGTCCAGGGCAAGCTCAGCGACGCGCAGCAGCTGCTCAACACCCTGACCGCGCAGGAGAAGGCGGCCCTCGCCTCCGACGACGCGCGCGCCAACCGCTCCACCGAGCGCCCGAACCTCGGCAAGGACGTGCCGGCCTCCCAGGTCGGCGCCGCCGCCCTGGCCGCGGCCCAGACCCAGCTCGGCAAGCCGTACAGCTACGGCGCGACCGGCATGGCCACCTTCGACTGCTCGGGCCTGACGGGCTACGCCTACGGTCAGGCCGGCGTCAACCTGCCGCGCACCTCGCAGGAGCAGGCCAACGCGGGCACCCGGATCGGCCGCAGCGAGCTGAAGCCCGGCGACCTGGTGCTCTTCTTCGGCGACCTGCACCACATCGGCCTGTACGCCGGCAACAACATGGTGCTGCACGCGCCGCGGACCGGCACCGTCGTGCGCTACGAGTCGATGGACAACATGCCCTTCCAGTTCGGTGTGCGCATCGGCTGATCCGCCCTCCCCGTCAGCCGCCGACCCCGCCCAAACGGGCGAATTGCGGCAACCCGCGCTGACGCGACGCCCCGCCGGTGACCTGTGTTCTCCGGTGGGGCGTCACTTTGCGTAGGCGGCGCGGTCGTTGGCCGCCCGGCGTGCGCCCGGTTACTGTCCGGCGTGCGGTGTCCCCGATGACTCGCCGCCCGCCCGGGCGGCAGGGGCCGCACGCAGTGCAAGGGAGTGCGGCATACGTGGCGTCCCATCGCCGGCCTTCGCAGTCGGGCCTGACCCAGAGCGCCCGCGTCACCGTCCTTTCGGCCGCGGCGGCGACGGCCGCGGCAGCCCTCGCGGCACCCGGCGCGAGCGCGGCCCCGCACGAGCCGGGCTCCTCGGGCCAGGCCAAGGTCGACCGGCTCTTCCAGGAGGCCGAGCGGGCCACCGAGCAGTACGACAAGGCCGATGAGCACGCCAAGCAGCTGCGCGAGGAGGTCAGACAGGCGCAGGACGGTGTCGCGCGCGGCCAGGAGAAGATCAACCGCATGCGGGGCGCGCTCGGCGCGATCGCCGGGGCGCAGTACCGCGCGGGCGGCATCGACCCCGCGCTCGCCCTGCTCCTGTCGTCCAACCCGGACACCTACCTCGACCAGGCCGCGACCCTCGACCGCCTGAGCGAGCGTCAGGCCGGTGCCCTCCAGGACCTCCAGCACGAGCAGCGCCGCCTCTCGCAGCAGCGCGCCGAGGCCGGCCGCAAGCTGGTCGAGTTGGAGCGCAGCCGCACGGAAGTGGCCCGGCACAAGCGGACCGTGGAGTCGAAGCTGGCCGAGGCGCGCCGGATGCTGAACGCGCTGCCGACCGCCGACCGGGCCGCCTTCGACCACGCCTCCCGCTCCGGGCGCTCCGAACTGCCCGCCCTCTCCGGCTCGGCGCCCGCCTCCTCGCGGGCCGCGGCGGCCGTGCTCGCGGCCCGCTCGGCGATCGGCAAGCCGTACATCTGGGGCGCCAACGGGCCCTCCGGCTTCGACTGTTCGGGCCTGATGCAGTGGTCGTACGCCCAGGCCGGCGTCGGCCTGCCGCGCACCTCGCAGGAGCAGCGGTACGCGGGTCACCAGGTGCCGCTCTCCGAGGCGAAGCCCGGCGACCTGATCGCGTACCGGCACGACGCCAGCCACATCGCCATGTACATGGGAAACGGCCAGGTGGTGCACGCCCCCTATCCCGGTGCGCCGGTGCGGTACGACCCCGTCGGGATGATGCCCATTTCCTCGGTGACGCGCGTGTGACCGTACGATCGGCGGCGTGGCAGGTCATGGACGCGGTCGGACGGCGCGGCGCGGGCGGGCGGCGGGATGCGTCCTCGCCGCGCTGCTGATCGTCTGCGGCTGTTCGGCGCCCGGCCCGGCCGCCGACGGTGCCGCGAGCGAGGTGCAGCGGGTCCTCGACCGGCGCGCGAGGGCGGTCCTGGCGCACGACGAGAGCGGCTACCTGGCGGCCGTCGACCCCGCCGCCACGGGCCTGCGGGCGGCCCAGCGGGCCGAGTTCGGCAACCTGGCGCAGGTGCCGCTGACCTCCTGGGCGTACCAGGTCACCGGGGTGGACCGGCACGGGTCGACGGCCACCGCGAAGGTGGACCTGCGCTACCGCGTCCAGGGCTACGACACCGCGCCCGCGACGGCCGCCCGCACCCTCACGCTCGACCGGCGCGGCGGCCGCTGGTACGTCACCGGCGACCGGCCCGCCCAGGGCGCCGCCCAGCTCCTGTGGCAGCAGGGCCCGGTCACCGTCGTGCGCGGCACGCACAGCCTGGTCCTCGGGGTGGGCCAGGACGCGGCGAAGCTGCACGAGATCGCGGCCACCGAGGACGCCGCGGTGCCCGCGGTGTCGGCGGCCTGGCCGGGCGGCTGGGCGGGCCGCGTCGTGGTCCTCGTCCCCTCCTCGCTGGACGGCATGGCCGCGCTGCTCGGCGCGCCCGCCGCCTCCTACCGGGGCATCGCGGCGGTGACCACCGGCGAGGCGGGCGGCGCCGGGGCGGCCCCGGCGGACCGGGTGATCGTCAACCCGGAGGCGTACGCGGTCCTCGGCGACCTGGGCCGCAAGGTCGTCCTCACGCACGAGACCACGCACGTCGCCACCCGCACGCACACCTCGCCCGCCACCCCGATGTGGCTCTCGGAGGGGTACGCGGACTGGGTCGGCTACCGCGACACCGGCCGCACCGCGCCCCAGGCCGCCCCCGAACTCCAGAAGGCCGTCCGCGCGGGCCTGCTCCCCGCCGACCTCCCCTCGGACGCCGACTTCGGCTTCGACGGCGGCGCGGACCGGCTGGCCCGCGCCTACGAGGGCGGCTGGCTGGCCTGCCGCCTGATCGCGACCCACTGGAGCGAGGCGACGCTGGCCCGCTTCTACCGGAAGGTGGGCGACCAGCAGCACCGCGAGGGCGCGGTCGAGAAAGCCATGACCGAGGAACTCGGCCTGTCGCCAAGGGAGTTCACCGCGCGCTGGCGGGAGTACGTGCGCGAGCAGCTGGCCTGAGCGGCGGGTGCCGCGCGTCAGCCGGTCCGGGAGGGCTCGGTGGTGCGGGTGGGCTGAGCGGGGACGGGGGGCAGGTTGTGGGTGGCGGAGGTCGAGCGCCACAGGCGGCGGCAGGCGAGGAGCGAGGCCGTCACCAGGAGGCCGTTGCGTACGCACAGCAGGAGCAGGCCCAGCCAGTCGCTCGCCACCACGTGCGAGAACCAGATCGGGAACTCCAGGAGGGTCACAAGTGCCGCGGCGAGGACCAGGAGCGCCGGACGGGTCATCGGGGAGCGGCGGAAGGCGAGGCACACCGCGGCGAGGCCCACGAGCCACAGGAGGTACTGCGGGCTGATGACCCGGCTCGTCGTGGTGAACAGCAGCACGGCGGTGAAGGCCGCGTCGGCCAGGGTGCTCGGGCGCCGCGTGTCCCAGGCCCGGAGGCGCCACAGCAGCAGCCAGCCGAACGCGAGCACGCTCAGCGCCATCGCCAGGGTGGACACCAGCGGCACGTACGGCCCCAGGAACTCCACCGAGCCGTAGTTCAGCTGTACCCGGCCCGACCAGCCGAAGTGGCGGGCCGCGTGGAAGACCAGCGCGCCCAGCGACTCGACCTCCGTGCCCCGCTCGCGCTGGAAGGCGAGGAAGGCGAGGGACCCCGGCGCCGCCGCGGCACACGTCACGAGGAGGGCCGCGGCGCTCACCGCGGCGGTCGTCCAGGCGCGGCGCGGGGCGCGGACCAGGAGCAGGACCGGCCACACCTTCAGGAGCGCCCCGAACGCGGCCAGCGCGCCGAGGGTGCGTGGATGGCGGGCGCCCGCGAGCAGCGCCGCGACCGCGACGGCGGTCACCATCAGGTCGTAGCGGGCGTACGCGGTGGGGCCGAGCAGCGGCACGCCCACCGCCCACACCCAGGCGCCGTTCAGGGACTTGCCGGGGCGGCCCGCCGCGTACATCAGGAGGGCGAAGACCAGCGCGTCCGCCAGGAAGCAGAGGACGAAGAACGCCGTCGCGTAGCCGAGGAAGGGCAGCGCCGCGGGGGAGAGGATCGCGAGCGCGGCGGCCGGCGGATACTGCCAGGTCACGTCGTCCAGCGGATACGTGCCGGTCAGGAGGACCTGCGACCAGCCCTGGTAGATGACGTGCACGTCGCTCGTGACGTCCGGGCCCGGGAGCACCAGCACCCGGAAGACGCAGAGCAGCAGCAGATAGCGGGTCGCGGCCCAGGTGGCCGCCACCGCCAGGGTGCGCCGGGGGATGCTCATGGTGTCCGCCTCGTCCTTGTTTCAGGTGGTTCGGGGGCCGGCGTCAGCCATGATGCCGGGTGCCCGGTCGCGTCGTCCGTGAGGCGGGGCCGCGCGCCGCTCCCGGGCTGCCTCGCGGCAGCGCGCCCCGGGTTCGGTACTGTCGGCGGCGATGCACAAGACCTTGATCGTGACCAATGACTTCCCGCCGCGCCCCGGCGGGATCCAGGCGTTCCTGCACAACATGGCGCTGCGGCTCGATCCCGAGCAGGTCGTCGTCTACGCCTCGACGTGGAAGCGGAGCCGGGAGGGCGTCGAGGCGACCGCCGCGTTCGACGCCGAGCAGCCGTTCACCGTCGTACGGGACCGCACCACGATGCTGCTGCCCACGCCCCGGGTCACCCGGCGGGCGGTCGCCCTGCTGCGCGAACACGGGTGTTCCTCGGTGTGGTTCGGGGCGGCGGCGCCGCTCGGCCTCATGGCGCCCGCGCTGCGCAGGGCCGGGGCCGACCGCCTGGTGGCCACCACGCACGGGCACGAGGCGGGCTGGGCCCAACTGCCCGTCGCGCGGCAGCTGTTGAGGCGGATCGGCGAGGGCACCGACACGATCACCTATCTCGGTGAGTACACCCGCTCGCGGATCGCGGGCGCGCTGACCCAGCAGGCCGCGGCCCGCATGGTCCAACTCCCGCCCGGCGTCGACGAGAAGACCTTCCACCCCGGCTCCGGCGGCGACGCCGTGCGCGCGCGGCTCGGGCTCACCGACCGGCCCGTCGTGGTCTGCGTCTCGCGCCTCGTGCCGCGCAAGGGGCAGGACACGCTGATCCGCGCCATGCCGGCCATCCTCGCGAAGGTGCCCGACGCGGTCCTGCTCATCGTGGGCGGCGGACCGTACGAGGCCGACCTGCGCAAACTCGCGCTCGACACCGGGGTCTCGTCCTCGGTCCGCTTCACCGGGGCGGTGCCCTGGGCGGAGCTGCCCGCGCACTACGGGGCGGGCGACGTCTTCGCGATGCCGTGTCGCACCCGGCGCGGCGGCCTGGACGTCGAGGGCCTCGGCATCGTGTACCTGGAGGCCTCCGCGACCGGCCTGCCCGTGGTCGCGGGCGACTCCGGCGGCGCGCCCGACGCGGTCCTCGACGGCGAGACCGGCTGGGTCGTGCGGGGCGGGTCCCCCGAGGACTCGGCGGACCGCATCGTGACCCTGCTGCGGGATCCCGGTCTGCGGGGGCGGATGGGGGAGCGGGGGCGGGTGTGGGTCGAGGAGAGGTGGCGCTGGGATCTCCTCGCGGAGAAGCTGAGGGGTTTGCTTTAGCCGTCCGGCTGGGGTTTTGACGGGCGGGCCCGTCTGCCCCTTGGCGGCGTCCCCCGCGCCTCCCTTGCCGGGAGGGCCCTGGGGGCGGGCGCGGTGGTCCTCATGCGCCGTTCCCCGCGCCCCTTTCTGTTGGGCGGGGGGTGGAGCGGCCGCGTTGTCGCCCTTTTGCGCCGTTCCCCGCGCCCCTCAAGGGGTGGGGTTTTGGCCGCGGGCCGTGGGTGGTCGCTCGCGCAGTTCCCCGCGCCCCTTATGGGGTCGGTTGTCAGTCGCGGGCTGTGGGTGGTTGTTCGCGCAGTTCCTCGCGCCCCTTGGCAGGGCTGTTGTCTGCTGCGGGCCGTGCGTGGTTCTCGCGCAGTTCCCCGCGCCCCTAGGGGGGGTGATGCCTCGCCGTGTCGAGTGGGGGCCAATCCAGCCCCTGCGGCGTTTGAGCAGCGGGGTCCGGGGCGGAGCCCCGTGTCCACCGGCCGGAGGGGAATTTCGAAGGCCGAGGCGGCAGGGACAGGGGGCCAATCCAGCCCCTGCGGCGTTTGAGCAGGCGGGGTGCGGGGTGGAGGCCCGCGGCTTCGGGGCCGCAGGCCGGGGCCGCCGGTGAGGGGCGGGGCCCCCGGGGTCCCCGGGGCCGCAGGCCGGGGCCGGTGAGGGGCGGGGCCCCGGGGCTCCCGGGGCTGGGAGGTCAGCGGGTGTAGATTGCCTCGATCTCGTCCGCGAAGTCCTTCGCCACCACGTTCCGCTTGAGCTTCAGCGAGGGCGTGATGTGCCCCGCCTCCTCCGTGAACTGCGCCCCGAGGATGCGGAACTTGCGTACGGACTCGGCCTTGGAGACCGCCGCGTTGCCGTCGTCCACGGCCCGCTGCACCTCGGCGAGCAGGTCGGCGTCGTCGCGCAGCGCGGCCACCGTCGCCACGGACTTGCCGTGCTCCTCGGCCCAGCGGCCCAGGAACTCCTCGTCCAGGGTGACCAGCGCGCCGACGAACGGCCGCCCGTCGCCGACCACCATGCACTCCGCGACCAGCGCGTGCGCGCGGATGCGGTCCTCGATGACCGCGGGGGCGACGTTCTTGCCGCCCGCGGTGACGATGATCTCCTTCTTGCGGCCGGTGATCGCGAGATAGCCGTCCTCGTCGAGGGTGCCGATGTCACCGGTGTGGAACCAGCCGTCGGCCAGCGCCTCGGCGGTCGCGCTCTCGTTGTTCCAGTAACCCTGGAACAGGTGCTCGCCGTGCAGCAGCACCTCGCCGTCGTCCGCGATCCGTACGACCGAGCCCGGCAGCGGCTGCCCGACCGTGCCGATCTTCGGGCGGTCCCACGGGTTGAACGCGGTCGCGGCACACGACTCGGTCAGGCCGTAGCCCTCCAGGACCGTGAAGCCGATGCCGCGGAAGAAGTGGCCGAGCCGCTCGCCCAGCGGCGCGCCGCCGGAGATCGCGTACTCGCCGCGCCCGCCGAGCACGGCGCGCAGCTTGCTGAAGACGAGCTTGTCGAAGACCTTGTGCTTGATCCGCAGGCCGACCGAGGGCCCCGCGTCCGAGCTGAGCGCCGTGCTGTAGGCGATCGCGGTGTGCGCGGCCTTGTCGAAGATCTTGCCCTTGCCGTCGGCCTGCGCCTTGGCGCGCGCCGAGTTGTAGACCTTCTCGAAGACCCGCGGCACCCCGAGGATCAACGTCGGCCGGAACGAGGCGAGTTCCTCGGTCAGGTTCTTGATGTCGGGGACGCAGCCGAGCTTGATCGGAGCCATCACCGAGGCCACCTCGACCAGCCGCCCGAAGACGTGGGCCGCGGGCAGGAAGAGCAGGACCGAGCACTCGCCGGTGCGGAAGAGGGGCTTGAGCCGCTCCACCACGTTGCCGCACTCCGCGAAGAAGGCGCGGTGGGTCAGCACACAGCCCTTGGGGCGGCCGGTGGTTCCGGAGGTGTAGACGATCGTCGCCGGGTCGTCGGCGTGCGCGGAGGACATCCGCGCGTCGAGGAGTTCGTCGGAGACGTCCGCGCCGGTCGCGGTGAGCCGGGCGACGGCGTCCGCCTCGACCTCCCAGATGCCCTTGAGGGCGGGCAGAGCGCTCTGGACCGACTCGACGGAGGCCCGGTGCGCCGCGGACTCGACGATGGCGAGCGTCGCGCCGGAGTCGCCGAGGATCCACTGGATCTGCTCGGGCGAGCTGGTCTCGTACACCGGGACGGTGACGGCGCCCGCGCTCCAGATCGCGAAGTCCAGCAGCACCCACTCGTAGCGCGTCCGCGAGAGCAGGGCCACCCGGTCGCCGGCCTCGACGCCGGAGGCGATCAGGCCTTTGGCGACGGCGCGCACCTCGGCGAGGAACTGACGGGCGGTGACGTCGGCCCAGGCGCCCGCGACCTTGCGGCCCATGACCGCGACATCGGGGTGCTGAGCGGCATTGCGGCGGATCAGATCCGTCAGGTTGCCGTCCGAAGGGACCTCGTACAGGGCCGGAAGGCTGAACTCGCGCAAGACTGCTGCTCCTCATCGGGCGCCGGTGCCACGGCTCTGTGTGACGCACCGGCTGCGGTCCAAGATCGGGCAGGTGCCCGGGGGAATCCGTGGGGGGCGGAACTCCGAGCACGACTGGACTGCCCGGACGTTACCCATCGGTAGTGGGTTCCCGATAGGGGGTTCTGGCCAGATGTTCGGTGCGTCACACATGTTTGACACTGCTTCGCGCACAGTAGTCCACACCTTTGAGCACTCGGAAGTAACCGCAGGTCCGACGGCCTAAGGTGGCTCTCATGCGAGTTCATGTGGTCAGTGACGTACACGGGAACGCCGAGGGCCTGGCCAAGGCGGGCAACGGCGCGGACGCCCTCGTCTGCCTCGGTGACCTGGTCCTCTTCCTGGACTACGCCGACCACTCGCGCGGCATCTTCCCCGACCTCTTCGGCGTCGAGAACGCCGACCGCATCGTCGCCCTGCGCACCGCCCGGCGCTTCGAGGAGGCCCGTGAGCTGGGGCGTTCCCTGTGGGCCGGGCTCGACCGGGAGGCCGCCATCGAGGCGGCGGTCAGGCGCCAGTACGCCGAGATGTTCGCCGCCTTCCCCACCCCGACGTACGCCACGTACGGCAACGTCGACATGCCGGACCTCTGGCCGCAGTACGCGGGGCCGGGCACCACCGTCCTGGACGGCCAGCGGGTCGAGATAGCCGGGCGCGTCTTCGGCTTCGTCGGCGGCGGGCTGCGGACCGCGATGCGAACGCCCTATGAAATCTCCGACGAGGAGTACGCCGCCAAGGTCGAGGCGCTCGGCGAGGTCGACGTGCTCTGCTCGCACATCCCGCCCGAGGTCCCCGAGCTCGTGTACGACACCGTCGCCCGCCGCTTCGAGCGCGGCTCGCGCGCCCTGCTGGAGGCGATCCGCAGGACCCGCCCGCGCTACTCCCTGTTCGGCCACGTGCACCAGCCGCTGGCCCGGCGGATGCGGATCGGCCGCACCGAGTGCGTGAACGTCGGCCACTTCGCGGCCACCTCCCGGCCCTTCGCCCTGGAGTGGTGATCCGGCCACTGGAGTGGCGACCGGCCCGTACGCGATAGCCTGCACACACACTTCCCCACCGCTGTCGGCGCCGTCCGCGCGGGGGAGAACCAGACCCGGACCGCGCACTGGAGGAGCCACGACGATGGCGGAACACACCAGCTCGTCTATCACCATCGAGGCGGCCCCGGCCGACGTCATGGGCGTGATCGCGGACTTCGCCCGCTATCCGGAGTGGACCGGCGAGGTGAAGGAGGCCGAGGTGCTCGCCACCGACGCCGCGGGCCACGCCGAGAAGGTGCGGCTGCTGCTCGACGCGGGCGCCATCAAGGACGACCACACCCTCGCCTACACCTGGCAGGGCAACCAGGTCAGCTGGACGCTGGTCAAGTCCCAGATGCTGCGCACCCTGGACGGCTCGTACACCCTGGCCGACGCCCCCGGCGGGCACACCGAGGTCACCTACCAGCTGACCGTCGACGTCAAGATCCCGATGCTCGGCATGATCAAGCGCAAGGCGGAGAAGGTCATCATCGACCGCGCCCTGGCCGGTCTGAAGAAGCGCGTCGAGAGCGGCTCCGCGGGCTCAGCGGCCTGATGCGTACGGTCCTCGTCACCGGTCCCGGCGGCGCGGGCCGCACCACCGTCGCGGCGGCGACCGCACTCGCCGCCGCCCGCCGGGGCACCCGGGTCACCCTGCTGACCTCGGACCGGCTCCCCGGCGAACTCGCCGGAGTCTCCGTCCGGCACATCGATTCGGCCGCCCACTTCCGCACCGAGTTCCTCGCCTTCCAGGACCGTGCGGGCGCCGCCCTCGACCTGCTCGGCGCCTCGCGCCTGGACGCCGAGGAGCTCACCGAACTCCCCGGCGCCGAACAGCTCGCCCTGCTCAGCGCCTTGCGCGAGGCCGCGGCCGACGGCCCCGGCCTGCTCGTCGTCGACCTCCCCCCGGCCGACCGGGCTCTCGCCACCCTGGCCCTGCCCGAGCGACTGCGCCGCTATCTGCGCCGCCTCCTGCCGCCCGAGCGCCAGGCCGCCCGCTCGCTGCGCCCGGTCCTCGCCCAGCTCGCCGGGGTGCCCATGCCCGCGCAGTGGCTGTACGAGACCGCCGCCCGCTGGGACACCGAACTGGCCGCCGTCCAGGCCGTGATCGAGGACCCGGGCACGACCGTACGGCTGGTCGCGGAACCCGGCCCGGCCGCCGCCGACGCGCTGCGCACCGCCCGGCTCGGCCTCGCCGTGCAGCGGCTCGCCCTCGACGCGGTGGTCGCCAACCGGCTGCTGCCCGCCGAGACCCCCGACCCGTGGCTCGCCGGCCTCGTCGCCCAGCAGCGCAAGCACCTGACGGAGCTGGCCGAGGAGTTCCCCGCCGTACGCGAAGTGGCGCACCTCGGCCGCGATCCGCGCGGCGACGACGACCTGGAGCGCCTCGCCGTCGCCCCCGGGCCGGACGGTCCGGGGGCCTGCGCGCCCGAGTGGACCGTCGAGGACCGGCTCGCCGAGGACGACGTCCTGGTGTGGAGCCTGCCGCTGCCCGGCGCCGTCAAGGACGGGCTCGCGCTGGTGCGGCGCGGCGACGAACTCCTGCTCACCGTCGGCCCGTTCCGCCGCATCGTGGCGCTGCCGTCCGCGCTGCGCCGCTGCACCGTCACCGGGGCCGGGCTGCGCGACGGCGTCCTGGACGTCCGCTTCGCGCCCGATCCCGAGCTGTGGCCGCGGGGCCGCTGAACGGGATACCCCCGTTCGGGTAACGTCGAAGGAAACAGACCCGTAGGAACACCAGCCGCTGGAGTCCGCCATGAGCGAAGCCACCGAGCGCCCCGCCCCCGACGCGGATGCCTGGGCCGAGGCCTGCGCCGAGGACCTGGCAGCCGAGAAGGCGCGCCGCCGCGCCCAGTACGGGACCGAGCCGGGGTCGGCCGCCGAGGAGCTGCGCAAGCTGCTCGGAGCGGTCACCGACAAGGTCAGCGGTCTCTTCGAGGGCCCCTCCGGGCTGTCGGGGTTCGCCGCCCAGGGCGCCGTGCAGCAGCTGATCAGCCAGGCGAAGTCCGCCGTCGAGCCGGTCATCGAGCGCAACCCCGAGGTCTTCGACCACCTCGCCGCGGCCGGCAACGAACTGCTCGCCGCCTACCGCTCCGCCGTCGAGGGCCACGAGCGCCGCTGGACCGCCACCGACGACAAGAAGCGCGACGAGGGCACCGGCCCCACCGAGCACATCGACCTCGACTGAGACCCGGCGCCGGGCGGGCGCCGCCGAAGGCCCGGCCCGTCCCTCACACCCGGCGCGAACACGGGATCGGCACGCTGGGTGGCGCCCCGGCTCGGGTACGGTTGGCCGTAGCGGGGCTCGACCGAACTGAGGGATTCATGGGACTCACCATCGGTGTCGATATCGGCGGCACGAAGATCGCGGCGGGCGTGGTCGACGAGGACGGCAACATCCTCTCGACCCACAAGGTGCCGACCCCCGGCACGCCCGATGCCATCGTGGACGCGATCGCCTCGGCCGTCGACGGCGCGCGCGCCGGACACGAGATCGTGGGCGTGGGCATCGGGGCCGCCGGTTACGTCAACCGCCAGCGGTCCACCGTCTACTTCGCGCCCAACATCGACTGGCGCCAGGAACCGCTGAAGGCGAAGGTCGAGCAGCGCACCGGCCTCCCGGTCGTCGTCGAGAACGACGCCAACGCGGCCGCCTGGGGCGAGTACCGCTTCGGAGCGGGCAAGGGCCACCGGAACGTCATCTGCATCACGCTCGGCACCGGCCTCGGCGGCGGCATCATCATCGGCAACGAGCTGCGCCGCGGCCACTTCGGCGTGGCCGCCGAGTTCGGCCACATCCGCATGGTGCCGGACGGCCTGCTGTGCGGCTGCGGCAGCCAGGGCTGCTGGGAGCAGTACGCCTCCGGCCGCGCCCTGGTCCGCTACGCCAAGCAGCGCGCCAACGCCACCCCGGAGAACGCCGAGTTCCTGCTCTCGCTCGGCGACGGCACCCCCGAGGGCATCGAGGGCAAGCACATCTCGATGGCCGCCCGCCAGGGCGACGCGGTCGCGGTCGACTCGTACCGCGAGCTGGCCCGCTGGGCGGGCGCGGGCCTGGCCGACCTGGCCTCGCTCTTCGACCCGTCGGCGTTCATCGTCGGCGGCGGGCTCTCGGACGAGGGCGAGCTGGTGCTCGACCCCATCCGCAAGTCCTACAAGCGCTGGCTGGTCGGCGGGAACTGGCGCCCGGTCGCCGAGGTCATCGCGGCCCAGCTCGGCAACAAGGCCGGTCTGGTCGGCGCGGCCGACCTGGCGAGGCAGCCCGACCCCATCATGTAGCGCCCTGCGGCACCGACGGCGCCCGCCGAGTCCACCCCGGACCGGCGGGCGCTGTCGTACGTTGTGGACCATGACGAGCCCCGCCGACGGCCTGCCCGCGTCCGCGACGCGGGACGGCTCCGCCGTGATCCGTGTCCTCAGCTACAACATCCGCTCGATGCGCGACGACAACGCGGCGCTCACCCGGGTGATCCGTGCCTGTGCGCCCGACCTCGTCCTCGTCCAGGAGGCCCCCCGCTTCTTCCGGTGGCGCAAGGCCGCGGCCCGCCTCGCGGCGGCGACCGACCTGGTGGTCCTGAGCGGCGGCGCCACGGCCGCGGGCCCGATGCTGCTCTGCTCCCTGCGGGCCGCCGTGGAACGCACCGAGGACGTGCTGCTCCCGCTCACCCCCGGCCTGCACCGGCGCGGCTTCGCGACCGCGGTGGTACGGATCGGCGGGGCCAGGGTCGGCGTCCTGAGCGCCCACCTCAGCCTCCAGGAGGCCGAGCGGTACGAACAGGCCGGGGCGCTGCTCGACCGCCTCGCCGGGATGGGAGTGGACCACGCGATCGCGGGCGGCGACCTCAACGAGCGGCCGGACGGGCGGAGCTTCGGCCGGCTGGCCGCCGAGCTCCAGGACTGCCGTCAAGTGGCGCCGTGGGGCGGGGAGTTCACCTCCACGCCCCGGGACCCGCATCAACGGATCGACGCCATCTTCGCGACGCGGGGCGTCCAGGTGCTGGGCTGCGGTGTGCCGTTGGGGCTGGACGCGGCCGATCTCATGGCGGCCACGGACCATCTGCCGGTGCTCGCGGCCCTCCGGGTGCCCACGGGGTGAGCGGCGGCCCCGTGCGGGGCCGCGCCCTCAGGAGTGGGGGCAACCGTCGACCCGCACGGGAAAGTCGCGCGGAACGAACCCGCTCAGACGACCGCGCCGCGCCCCGGATCGTCGTCGTCCTCGTCGTGCTGCATGCGGGCGAACAGGGTGGCGATGCCGCCCAGGAAGCCGCCCACGCCCAGGGTGGTGAGCCACCAGGTCATGTCCCAGCCGAAGATCGCGGCGAGGATCAGCAGCAGCGGCCCGCCCGCCACGCCCAGCCAGGCGAACTTCGCCGTGACGTCGGCCTCCGGCAGGGGCGGCGGCTCCGGCGGCACGAAGTGGCCCTCGTCCGAGTCGTCCAGGTCGTCGTCGGAGGACTCGGCGGGCTGGAAGTCGCGCGGCCCGCCCACGCCCGGCGCGAACACGACCGAGCTGCCGAGCGCGGGCTTGTCGAAGCCCTTGTCGGCGTTCTTGTCCGCGCCCTTGGCGGGCTCGGGCGTCTCGTCGAGCTCGTCGCCCTGGTCGGGTTCGTCCTCGATCAGGGCGAGGTCCTCCACCGATCTGAAGGGTCTGGTGCCCGGCGGGTCGGCCGGCTCCTCGCCGTACCCCGCCACGATCGCCGCCCAGGCAGCCTCTTCGTCGATCGGCTGCGGCTCGCGGTCCGCGTCGTGCTCAGCCACCGGTCGTGCTCCCCTTCGTCCCGACGCCAGGAGCGAGGCGGCCGATGAACGAGTAGCTCTCCTCGAAGATCCGCTCCGCGTCATGGTCCAACGTCGCCACGTGGTAGCTCTGTTCCAGCAGGACCTCGCGGACGTCCGTGGAGGACACCCGGCTGAGGATGCGCGCCGAGTCGGCCGGCGGCACCACGTGGTCCTGCGGGCTGTGCAGGACCAGCAACGGCTGGGTCACCTGCGGCAGTTCACCGTCCACGAGCTTGAAGAAGTTGCGCAGCGAGTGCGCCGCGTGCAGCGGCACCCGGTCGTAGCCGACCTCCTCGGAGCCCTCCTTGGCGATGTCGCTGGCGATGCCCTTCGTGGACCGTACGAAGTGGCGGACCACCGGCAGCGCCCGGGCGGCCGCGCCGTGCACCTTGTTGCCCGGGTTGACGAGCACCAGGCCGCTGATCTCGTCGCCGTGCTTCGCTGCGAGCCGCAGCGCCAGCGCGCCGCCCATCGAGAGCCCGAAGACGAAGACCCGGGTGCAGCGCTCCTGGAGCTCGCGCAGGGCGCGGTCCACCTCCGCGTACCAGTCCTGCCAGCCCGTGAGCTGCATGTCCTGCCAGCGGGTGCCGTGGCCGGGGAGGAGCGGCAGCGAGACCGTGAGGCCGCGCTCGGCGAGGTGGTCGGCCCAGGGGCGCAGCGACTGCGGGGAACCGGTGAAACCGTGACAGAGGAGGACGCCGACCTCTCCGCCCTCGTGGCGGAACGGCTCGGCTCCAGGGAGGACCGGCACCAGGGGTCTCCTGTTCATGAGCAGGGGCGGGGTTGTGCGGGGGAGTCGTACTTCACGGTACGCGACCGGACTGACACCGACCAGAGCCGTCGCGCGGGAGGGCGGTCCCGGTACGGGTTAAGGTCTGTTCGACAAGCACAGGAAGGCATCCGAGTTGATCTACGGCGCAATGAAGTTCTCCATCGGCGGGTCGCTGAAGCTCGCCTTCAGGCCGTGGGTGGAGGGCCTGGAGAACATCCCCGCCGAGGGCCCGGCGATCCTCGCGAGCAACCACCTCTCGTTCTCGGACTCCTTCTTCCTGCCGGCCGTCCTGGACCGCAAGGTCACCTTCATCGCGAAGGCCGAGTACTTCACCTCCCCCGGGGTCAAGGGCAAGCTGACGGCGGCGTTCTTCAAGGGCGTCGGCCAGCTCCCGGTGGACCGCTCGGGCGCCCGCGGGGCGGGCGAGGCCGCGATCAACGCGGGCATCGACGTCATCAAGAGCGGCGGCCTCTTCGGCATCTACCCGGAGGGCACCCGCTCGCCCGACGGCCGCCTCTACCGCGGCAAGCCGGGTGGTCTCGCCCGGGTCGCGCTCGCCACCGGCGCGCCCGTCATCCCGGTCGCGATGATCGACACCGAGAAGATCCAGCCGCCGGGGAAGGTCGTCCCCAAGCTGATGCGCCCCGGCATCCGGATCGGCAAGCCGCTCGACTTCAGCCGCTACCAGGGCATGGAGGGCGACCGCTTCATCCTGCGTTCGGTGACCGACGAGGTCATGTACGAGATCATGAAGCTCTCCGGCCAGGAGTACGTCGACATCTACGCGACGGCCGCCAAGCGCCAGATCGCCGACGAGGCCAAGCGGATCGCCGACGAGCAGAAGGCCGCCGAGAAGGCCGAGCGGGCCCGCGAGCTGGAGCAGGCCAAGCGGGCGGAACGGCCCGGCGACTAGCCGCGTCCGTCCAGGGGTGGGGAAGATGGCGAAACGCGAACGGGTCGTACGGATGTCGGTGGAACTGCCCCTGTGGCGGGCCCTGACCGGCTACCGGGTGCTCACGACGCTCTACGCGGTGGCGATCTTCGTCGGCGGCTACCACAAGTTCGAGCGGCCCTGGGTGGGCATCGGCTACCTGGCGGTGCTCACCGTGTGGAACTTCGCGACGCTGCCCCGGGTGGCGAACGCGGCCGCCTGCACCAAGCGCTTCCTCGCCGTCGACCTCACCGTGGTGCTCACCGGCATCCTGCTCACGCCGCTCGCGGACGTGGACGCGCAGCACGTCGACGGTCCGACGCTGCCCACCATCGCGACGGCCGGAGCGGTCCTCGCCTGCGCCATCAAGGGCGGCTGGCGCTGGGCCGGTTTCGCCTCCTCGCTGGTGGCCGTCGCCAACATCGTGGAGCGCGGCCACCCCACCCGGGACACCTTCCACAACGTGATCCTGGTGTGGATCGCCTCCATCGCGATCGGCTACATCGTCGAGGTGGCCCGGGCCAGTGAGGCGACGCTCGCCCGCGCCCTGGAGATCGAGGCGGCCACCCGCGAACGCGAGCGGCTGGCCCGTGACATCCACGACAGCGTGCTCCAGGTGCTCGCCATGGTGCAGCGCCGCGGCAGCGCGCTGGGCGGCGAGGCCGCCGAGCTCGGCCGGATGGCGGGCGAGCAGGAGGTCGCGCTGCGCACCCTGGTCTCCAGCGGTCTGGTGCCGCCCACCCGCGCCTCCGAGGACGCCGCCAACGGCGCCGTCGTGCGGGCGGTGGAGGTCGACGACGAGGGGGACGGCACGGCCGCCGTGGACCTGCGCTCGCTGCTCGCCCGGCACGCCGGGTCGAAGGTCTCCTTCGCCGAGCCGGGCGCTCCGGTGCCGCTCGCGCCCGCCGCCGCGAGCGAGCTCGCGGCCGCTGTCAGTGCCGCCCTGGACAATGTGCGGATGCACGCGGGGGAGTCCGCCCAGGCCTGGATCCTGGTCGAGGACTGGGGGGACGAAGTGATCGTGACGGTACGGGACGACGGTCCCGGCATCCCGGCGGGCCGGCTGGAGCGGGCCGAGGGGGAGGGGCGCATGGGCGTCGCCCTCTCGATCCGCGGCCGGCTGCGGGACCTGGGCGGCACGGCGGAGCTGATCTCCGTGCCGGGCCAGGGTACGGAAGTTGAACTGAGGGTCCCACGGGGGAAGGCAGGACGGCACGGATGACGGAGCAGCGGACGGTGCGGGCGGACACGGCGGTGAAGGTGATGGTGGTCGACGACCACCCGATGTGGCGCGACGCGGTCGCCCGCGACCTGGCCGCCGCGGGCTTCGACGTGGTCGCCACCGCGGGGGACGGACCGCAGGCGGTGCGCCGGGCGCAGGCCGCGGCGCCCGACGTCCTGGTCCTCGACCTGAACCTGCCGGGCATGCCCGGCGCCCAGGTCTGCAAGGAACTGGTCGCCGCCAACCCGGCGTTGAGGGTGCTGGTCCTGTCCGCGTCCGGCGAGCACGCCGACGTGCTGGAGGCGGTGAAGTCCGGCGCGCTCGGCTACCTCCTCAAGTCGGCCAGCACCGAGGAGCTGACCGACGCGGTGCGCCGCACGGCCGTCGGCGACCCGGTGTTCACGCCGGGCCTGGCCGGCCTCGTCCTGGGCGAGTACCGCAGGCTCGCGACGGACCCGGCGCCCGCCGCCGCGGACGAGCCGAAGGCGCCGCGGCTCACCGAGCGCGAGACCGAGGTGCTGCGCCTGGTCGCCAAGGGCCTGAGCTACAAGCAGATAGCCGAGCGCCTGGTCATCTCGCACCGCACGGTGCAGAACCACGTCCAGAACACCCTGGGCAAGCTCCAGTTGCACAACCGGGTGGAGCTCGTGCGGTACGCGATCGAGCGCGGCCTCGACAGCGTGGACGACGCCTGAGCGGGCCATCCCCCGTACGGGTGAACGGGGGTTCCTCAACTCCCGTACGGATCAAGTGAATTGACCTCCCGCCCCATCCCGGAGTGACCTACGTCACCACTAGCGTGGACCGCGTACGTCACTCCCAGGTGAAGGGACCATTCCATGCGGGTCGGAGTACTGACCGGAGGCGGTGACTGCCCCGGACTCAACGCCGTCATCCGGGGCATCGTCCGCAAGGGTGTGCAGGAGTACGGATACGAGTTCACCGGGTTCAAGGACGGCTGGCGCGGCCCCCTGGAGGGCGACACCGTGCGGCTGGACATCCCGGCGGTGCGCGGCATCCTGCCGCGCGGCGGCACCATCCTCGGCTCCTCGCGCACCAACCCCCTCAAGGCGGAGAACGGCGTCCGCCGCATCAAGGAGAACCTCACCAAGTACGAGATCGACGCGGTGATCGCGATCGGCGGCGAGGACACGCTGGGTGTCGCGGCCCGGCTCAGCGACGAGTACGGCGTGCCGTGCGTCGGCGTGCCCAAGACGATCGACAACGACCTGTCCGCCACCGACTACACCTTCGGGTTCAACACCGCCGTCGGCATCGCGACCGAGGCCATCGACCGGCTGCACACCACCGCCGAGTCCCACATGCGGGTCCTGGTGGTCGAGGTCATGGGGCGGCACGCGGGCTGGATCGCCCTGCACTCGGGCCTCGCGGGCGGCGCCAACGTCATCCTCATCCCCGAGCAGCGCTTCGACGTCGAGCAGGTCTGCGGCTGGATCACCTCGCGCTTCAAGGCCTCGTACGCCCCGATCGTCGTGATCGCCGAGGGGGCCATGCCGAAGGACGGCGAGATGGTGCTCAAGGACGGCACGCTCGACTCGTTCGGGCACGTGCGGCTCTCCGGCGTCGGCGAGTGGCTGGCCAAGGAGATCGAGAAGCGCACCGGCAAGGAGGCCAGGACCACCGTCCTCGGCCACGTCCAGCGCGGCGGCACCCCGAGCGCGTTCGACCGCTGGCTGGCGACCCGCTTCGGGCTGCACGCCATCGAGGCGGTGCGCGACGGCGACTTCGGCAAGATGGTCGCGCTGCGCGGCACCGACATCGTGCGGGTGCCGATCTCGGAGGCCACCTCCAAGCTGAAGACGGTGGACCCCGCGCTCTACGCCGAGGTCGGCGTCTTCTTCGGCTGACCCGGCCGGGCGCATCCGGGCTGTGGGCCGTATATTCGCGATATCCGGCCCATAGCCCTCCTATCTGGCTTCACGGTCAGAAGCGCCCATAAGGGGAGAGTCGTGAAGATCCTGGCATTCGGCGTGCAGGCCGACGAGAAGCCGTTGATCGAGAAGGCCTTCGCGGGACTGCACGACGTGCGCTGTCTGGACGTCTTCCTCACCGAGGACACCGCGCCGATCGCCGCCGGGTACGAGGCGATCTCCACCAGCGTCAACGCGAACCTCAACGCCCAGGTGCTCCAGAGCCTCGCCGCCGGCGGCACGCGGATGATCGCCCAGCGCTCCACCGGCTTCAACAACATCGACCTGGACGTGGCAGCCCGCCTCGGCCTCACCATCGCCCGGGTCTCGTACTACTCGCCGTACTCCGTGGCCGAATTCGCCTGGACGCTGGCGATGGCGGTCAACCGCCGGATCGTGCGGGCCTCCAACCGCACCCGCGACTTCGACTTCCGCCTGGACGGCCTGCTCGGCCGCGATCTGCGGGGCCGCACGGCCGGCGTCCTGGGCACCGGCAAGATCGGCGAGGCGTTCACCCGCATCGCGCACGGCTTCGGCATGAACCTGCTCGGCTGGGACGTGGCCCAGAACCAGGCCTGCGTCGAGCTCGGCATGAAGTACGTCGACAAGGACGAGCTCCTCGCGAGCGCCGACGTGATCAGCCTGCACGTGCCGCTGCTGCCCTCGACCCAGCACATCATCGGGCGCGTCGAACTCGCCGCGATGAAGGACGACGCGATCCTGGTCAACTCCAGCCGGGGCGGTCTCATCGACACGGACGCGCTGGTCGGCGAATTGCGCAAGGGCAGGTTCGCCGGGGTCGGCCTGGACGTGTACGAGGCGGAGGCGGGCCTGTTCTTCCTCGACAAGTCGCTCGAAGCCGTCGAGGACGACACCCTGGCCCGCCTCGTGACCTTCCCCAACGTGGTGGTCACCTCGCACCAGGCGTACTACACGCAGGACGCGGTGGGCCAGATCGTCGCGGCGACGGTGGACAACGTGGCGGCCTACCTGGCAGGCCGCCACACCGAGAACGTCCTCGTCCCGGCCGCGCCGTAGCCGGGCCTCAGCGCACCGCCGCCACCCCCGCGAGCAGGTCCCGCACCACCTCGGGGCCGCGCAGCGTGAGCACCGACTCCGGGTGGAACTGGATGCCCGCGTAGCCCGGGCCGCGCAGCGCGTGCACCTCGTGCGTCACCGGGTCGCGCGCCACCTCCACGCCGGGCAGCCCGCCCTCGCAGCGCGCCGCGAAGCTGTTGTAGAAGCCCACCGTCTCCTCACGGCCGAACAGGTCGATCCGCACCTGCGCGCCCTGGTGCGGCTCCCGCTTGCGCACGATCTCCAGGCCGAGCTCCGCCGCGATCAGCTCGTGGCCCAGGCACACCCCGAGCAGCCCGTACCGGTGCGAGCGCAGGAGTTCCGCGGCCAGCGGGCGGAGCAGCGCCATCTTCGGGTCCGCCGCGTCCGAGGGGTCGCCCGGCCCGGGGCCCAGGATCACCGGGCCTTCGTGGCCGAGCACCCGCGCGCGCAGGTCGGGCACGTCGTAGCGGAGCACCGAGACCGCGAGGCCCGCCGAGCGCAGCACGTGCGCGAGCATCGCCGTGAACGTGTCCTCCCCGTCCACCACCAGCGCCGACCCGCTCGGCTCGGCGGGCCGGTCCTGCATCCGCAGCCAGAACGGCGCGAGGTCGGCCCGCCGGGCGTCCAGCGCGGCCCGCACCCGGGGATCGTCGGCGAGCCGGGGGCGGACGGACTCGGCGCGCGGGCGGCCGGGGCGCACCCCGAGCGCCGTCAGGACCCCGGCCGCCTTGGCGTGCGTCTCGGCGACCTCGCTCGCCGGATCCGAGTGCCGTACGAGGGTGGCGCCGACCGGCACCCGCAGACGGCCCTCGGGGGAGATGTCCGCCGTGCGGATCAGGATGGGGGAGTCGAGGGTCTGGGAGCCGCCCGCGTCCCGGCCGAGCAGCGCGAGGGCGCCCGCGTAGTAGCCGCGCCCGCCGTCCTCGTACCGCTCGATGACCCGGCACGCGTTCTGCACCGGGGAGCCGGTGACCGTCGCCGCGAACATCGTCTCCCTGAGCACCTCGCGGACGTCCAGCGAGGAGCGGCCCCTCAACTCGTACTCGGTGTGCGCGAGATGGGCCATCTCCTTGAGGCGTGGGCCGATCACCACGCCGCCCATGTCGCCGACCGTGCACATCATCTTGAGCTCCTCGTCGACGACCATCGACAGCTCGTCGGTCTCCTTGCGGTCGGCGAGGAAGGCCAGCAGGTCCTCGGGGGTCGGCCCGCCCGCCGGGTAGCGGTAGGTCCCGCTGATCGGGTTCATGACGACCGTGCCGCCGGACATCCGCACGTGCACCTCGGGGCTCGCGCCGACCAGGGTGCGCCCGCCCGTCGCCCGCCGCCGCCCTTCCAAGGAAGGCCCCGCGGGCCCGTTCTCACTTCCGGTGTGCACCACGTACGTCCAGTACGCGCCCTGCTCACCCACCAGCAGGCGGCGGAACAGGGCCAGCGCGTCGGCCCGTCCGAAGCCGGGGATCTCGCCGGTGAAGGTGCGCCGGATCACGAAGTTGGCGCCCTCGCCGCGGCCGATCTCGTCGTCGATGACCCGTCGCACGATGTCCGCGTACTCCTCGTCGCCGACGTCGAAGCCGCCGCCCTCGACGCGCACCTCGTGCGCGGGGAGTTCGGCCAGCACGTCCGCGAGCGGAAGTTCGTGGGTCTCGTCCGCGACGAGCACCGAGAGCGGCGTCCCGTCGTCGCGGACGTCGAAGCCGCGCTCCCTGATCTGCCGGAACGGCACCAGGGCGAGCGCGGGGCGGTCCCCGACGGGCAGGTCGGCGAGGCGCTCGGCCTCGTGGACCTCGCCGATCAACAGCTCGACGGTGTCGTGGTCGCGGCCCGGGGTGCGCCTGCGCAGCAGCGCGAAGGGCGGGCAGTTCTCGTCCAACAGCCTCTGGATGAGCATGGGTTGCGTGGTTCCTTCCGGTGGTGAGCGGGAGGAACAGCCCCGGAAACACTGAAGGCCGCCCCTCGGGGCGGCCTTCGCGAGTCTGTGTACGCGCAGAGATCAGCGGGCCGCCGGATGAGCGGTCCACCACCAGTTCTGGGTCGAGTGCGCGAACATGCCGGGCACTCTACCCGACGGCACCGCGGTCGTGCGGTGCCATCGGGACAATCGGGGGATCAGAGCAGTGCGTCGTAGATGTTCCAGCCCGTGCCGATCTGGCGGCGGTCGCCGAACGGCTGGACCGAGCCGCCGTTGCCCGGGTAGAACCACAGCTTGCCGTCGGCGTCGCGGCCGGTCAGGTCCGGCTTGCCGTCCCCGTTCAGGTCGCCCGAGCTGACGACGGCGTTGTAGATGTTCCAGCCGGTGCCGACCTGGTGGCGGTCGCCGAAGGGCTGCACCGCGCTGCCCGTGCCCGGGTAGAACCACAGCTTCCCGGACGGCTCGCGGGCCACGAAGTCGCCCTTGCCGTCGCCGTCGAGGTCACCGGTGCTCAGGATCTGGTCGTAGATCTGCCAGCTGGTGCCGATCTGCGTGCGGTTGCCGAAGGCGGGGCCGCCCGTGCCCGGGTACAGCCAGAGCCTGCCATCGCCGTCGCGGGCGATCAGGTCGGCCTGGCCGTCACCGGTCAGGTCGCCCGCGCCCACCAGGGAGGTGAAGGCACCCCAGCCCGCGCCGAGCCCGACCCGGTCGCCGAACGGGGCCGCCGGGTTGCCGCTGCCCTTGTAGTACCAGGCCACGCCGGAGGTGTCCCGGGCGATGAGGTCGCCCCGGCCGTCGGCACGGAAGTCCGACAGGTCGGTCATGGCGTTGTAGATGCCCCAGCCGCTGCCGATCTTGAACCGGGTCAGGAACGGCTGCGTGATGTCGCCCGAGCCCTGGTACTGCCACAGGCCGCCGTTCGCGTCCCGCGCGAGCAGGTTGTAGCGGTTGTCGGCGCGCACCGGGCCGGCCGGGGTGACCTGCTGGACGTCGGCCGTCCGCACCCAGGCGATCCGGTGGTTGTACCGGATCGGGTAGAAGGTCTGCGTGCCCTTGACCAGGGTGCCCGGCGTGGTGCCGCCGAGGTAGTAGTCACCCGCGACCGGGGCGCCCGCGGCGACGTAGGCCTGGTCGGCCGGGATGGTGTACTTCGTCAGCGCGGCCGAGTTGTTGTTCTGCACCGGCACCCCGGTGCCCGCGTACGCCGCGTCCTCGGGGTAGGCGCGCCCGTAGACCGCGACCGGCGCGGTGCCCTTGGCCTTCAGGACGACCGGGGCGTCGGGGGCCACCACGGAGGTGTACTGGCCGCCGGGGTTGTAGAACCAGGCCTTGCGGCCGCCGTACCAGACGGCCGTCCAGTCGCCCTGCCAGTCCGCGACGACGTACTGCCCGCCCGCGACGACCTTGTCGCCCCAGTTGGGCCCGTCGCTCCACAGCACGTTGGGCATGTACGGGTCCGCGATGGGCGTCGCCGTCGAGGCCGAGGCGTACAGGTAGCCGAAGTTCGCCGGCCGCGGGGTGACCGTCGTGCCGTTGTACGTCAGCGTGGGCTGGTTCGCCGAGGTGAAGGGCGGCACGACCTTGACGACCTGGCCCGCCCGCAGCGGCTGGCCCGCGCCCCCGGCGCCGGTCGGGGCGCCGAGCAGGGACATGTAGTGGTTCCAGTCCCAGAACGGGCCCGGGTCCCAGTGCATCCCGGCCACATAGCCGTCCAGCACACCGGGCACCTCGTCGTGGCCGATGATGTGCTCGCGGTCCACCGGGATGTTGAACCGGTCCGCCAGGTACTTGACCAGCGTCGCCGACGCCTCGTACAGCGGCTCGCCGTACCAGCTGCCTTCCTTGATGGCGTAGCCCACGTGCTCGATGCCGAGCGCGTGCATGTTCACGGTCTTGTTGCCCGCGTGGTACGACTCGTCCTTCGTCGCCACCATCTGCGTGACGAGGCTGCCGTCGTCCTTGATCAGGTAGTGCGTGCTGGCCGACGTCGTCGGGTCCTGGAAGACCTTGACCGAGCCGTCGTAGCTGCCCTCGGTGTCGTGGATGACGATCTGCCGGATGTCGAACCCGTTGTCCGGCCGGGTCGCCACGTTGTAGTTGTTCACGTCGGCCGGCTTGAAGTCGCACGGCAGGCCCGCGGGGCACTCGGGGGTGCCCGCGGTCGCCGCGGCCGCGCCGGGTGCCGCGGCGGCCAGCGGCATCTTCGCCGGCTTGACGGGCTTCACCGCGGGGTCGGCGGGCAGCGCCAGGCGCTGGCCGTCCGTGGTGAGGCGGCTCTCGCCGGAGCGGACCGAGTCGAAGACGCGCTGCGCGAAGGCGTCGGCGCCCTTGGCGTCGGGGGCCTGGCTGTAGCGGGCCACCGCCGCGTACCAGCCGCCCGGGTCGGCCGGCAGCGAGCCGGTGGCGGCGCGCTGGTAGCGGGCGAGCAGCGCCGCTCCCGCCCGGATGCTCTGCCCGGTGTCGGTGCGCACCGTGTCCACCGGCTTGCCGATGAGCTTCGCGGCCTCGTCCAGGGTGTGCAGCCGCGGGTCGTTGGTGTCGACGGCGGGCGCCGACGACAGCGCCTTCTTGGCGTCCTTGGCGTCGAACTTCTTCATGACCGCCGGGTCGCCGCTCAGATTGAGGTGCGCGAGGCGGTCCTGGTCGCTGGGCTGCTCCACGTCGGCGGGCGTGACCCGGGTCAGGCCCATGACGTTGTACGCGCCCGACGTGCTGGGCTTCCCGTCGTGGTCCTCCCAGAGCGTCTGGCGGTAGGAGACCGCCATCAGCACGCTCTGCGGAACCTTGAACTCCTTGGCCGCCTCGGCGAACTGGGCCTGCAGGGCCGAGCCCGGCCGGGCCCCGCCCCCCTGCGCGGCCCCCGCCCCGCGCGGCGCCGCGACCGCCGCCGTGCCGAGCGCGGTGACGGCTACGGCCCCGGCCACCCCGCAGGCAAGGATCTTCCTCGTCGCATGTCTCTGCTGCCTTCTGCTCACGCTTCGGCTCACACCCACCCCTGGTCACTTGCCCTGTATTCAGTAAGTGGCGTGAGATTAACAGGGGGTGAGACGGACGGGAGAGATGGGGAGGTGCCACGCACTTCCGCCACTTCGGGACATGTCACAGTGGCTGGTGTCTCATTTGGTGGTCGTGGGGGTGGACGCCAGGGCGGACCCCGTAATGTGGGGCAGGTGACCGTGAACGTAAACACCTGGCGTGACCTTCCCGCGGCGCAGCAGCCCGAGTACCCGGATGCCGAGGCCCTGCGCGATGTGATCGCGGACCTCGAGTCGTATCCGCCGCTCGTCTTCGCGGGCGAGTGCGACCAGCTGCGTGCCCGGCTGGGAGCCGTCGCCCAGGGCGAGGCGTTCCTGCTCCAGGGCGGCGACTGCGCGGAGGCCTTCGACGGCGTCTCGGCCGAGCACATCCGGGCCAAGCTCAAGACCCTCCTCCAGATGAGCGCCGTCCTCACCTACGCGGCCTCCGTGCCGGTGGTGAAGGTCGGCCGCATCGCCGGCCAGTACTCCAAGCCCCGCTCCAAGGGCACCGAGACCCGCGACGGCGTGACCCTGCCGACCTACCGGGGCGACTCGGTGAACGGCTTCGCCTTCACGGAGAAGGACCGCGTCCCGGACCCCGAGCGCCTGAAGCGGATGTACAACGCGTCCGCCTCGACGCTCAACCTGGTCCGCGCCTTCACCACCGGTGGCTACGCCGACCTGCGCCAGGTGCACGCCTGGAACCAGGACTTCGTGAAGTCGTCCCCGTCGGGCCAGCGCTACGAGCAGCTCGCCCGCGAGATCGACAACGCGCTGAACTTCATGAAGGCCTGCGGCACCGACCCGGCCGAGTTCAAGGCCGTCGAGTTCTACGCCTCGCACGAGGCCCTGCTGCTTGACTACGAGTCGGCGCTGACCCGCACCGACTCGCGCACCGGCCACCTGTACGACACCTCCGGCCACATGGTCTGGATCGGTGAGCGCACCCGGCAGCTGGACGGGGCGCACATCGAGTTCGCCTCCCGCATCCGCAACCCGATCGGCATCAAGCTCGGCCCGACGACCACCGTCGACGAGGCACTCACCTACGTGGACCGGCTCGACCCGGACCGCGAGCCGGGCCGTCTCACCTTCGTCGTCCGCATGGGCGCCGACAAGGTCAGGGACAAGCTCCCCGAGCTGGTCGAGAAGGTCACCGCCTCCGGCGCGGTCGTCGCCTGGGTCACCGACCCGATGCACGGCAACACCTTCGAGGCGGCCTCCGGGCACAAGACGCGCCGCTTCGACGACGTCCTGGACGAGGTCAAGGGCTTCTTCGAGGTCCACAAGGGCCTCGGCACCCACCCGGGCGGCATCCACGTCGAGCTCACCGGTGACGACGTCACCGAGTGCGTGGGCGGCGGCGACGAGATCTTCGTCGACGACCTGCACCAGCGCTACGAGACGGCCTGCGACCCGCGCCTGAACCGCAGCCAGTCCCTGGACCTGGCGTTCCTGGTCGCCGAGATGTACCGCGACCAGTAGTCCCGTACGCATCAGTGGGGCGCGGATCCATGTGATCCGCGCCCCACTGGCGTATCCGGGGCTTTTGCGTACCCGGGGTGCCGGGTAAGGTTAGGTTAGCCTCACCGACAGTCGGGAACCGATCGATCGGAACGGGCCTTTACCCATCGATCCCGCGTCGATCGCTCCGGGAGGTGAACCGCGTGTACGTATGCAACTGCTTCGGTGTCACCGAGGAGCAGGTCAAGAAGCACGCGGACGGCGGTGCCTGCACCCCGCGCCAGATAGCTTCCGCCTGCAAGGCCGGCACCGACTGCGGTTCGTGCGTGCGCCGCATCCAGGCGCTGCTCGGACGCGGCGCCTGCCCCCGCCGGGAGCTGGTGGACCAGGGCAAGCCCGCGCTCACCGCGGTCGCCCCCGACCGGGCCCCGGCCCTGGACGAGGCCGCCTGACCCTCCGCCCGGCTCAGCTCTCGGGCTGCTCGATCAGCTGGGCGATGTAGAGCGCCTCGCCGAGCTTGTCGACGAGCTCCAGCTGGGTGTCGAGGTAGTCGATGTGGTGCTCCTCGTCGGCCAGGATCGACTCGAAGATGTTCGCGGACGTGATGTCGCCCTTCGCGCGCATCACCTCGATACCGCGCTTGAGGCGGTCGATCGCCTCGACCTCGATCTGCCGGTCCGCCTGGAACATCTCGGTGACCGTCTGCCCGATGCGCACATGGAAGAGGCGCTGGAAGTTCGGCAGTCCGTCCAGGAAGAGGATCCGGTCGGTCAGCACCTCCGCGTGCTTCATCTCGTCGATCGACTCGTGACGCGTGTACTTGGCCAGCTTCGTCCAGCCGAAGTTGGCCTGCATCGCGCTGTGCAGCCAGTACTGGTTGATCGCCGTCAGCTCGGCACTCAGCTGCTCATTCAGGAATTCGATGACCTCGGGGTCGCCCTGCATCGCAGAGGCTCCTTCCAAGCGGTAACTGGGCAGGTTCCGCGCATCCTCGCACCGTGATCAGAACGCGTCCAGTAAGTGCATGCTTAGTAGGAGTTGCCCGAATCGGGACGTCCCTGGTCATCACCACCCCCCGGGGTCTGTCACCATGGAGTCATGGGTCAGCCGGAGAGCCGGGAGCGGCAGGGAGCAGCGCAGACGGAGCTTCCGCCGGGGCAGCGGCTCCAGCGCGGCTGGCCGGTCACCCACTACGGACCGGTGCCCAAGTTCAAGCCGGAGCGCTGGGAGTTCCGGGTCTTCGGGGCCACCGCCGACGGCGACAAGCACTGCTGGAACCACGAGGAGTTCTCGGCGCTGCCGTTCGAGACCGTGGTCGCCGACCTGCACTGCGTCACCAAGTTCTCGATGGTCGGGGCCGAATGGGGCGGGGTGAGCACCCGCACGATCGCCGAACTGGCGCCGCCCGCACCCGATGTCACCCACGTGATGGTGTGGGCCGAGTACGGCTTCAGCTCCAACCTGCGCCTGGCCGACTTCCTCGGCGACCGCACCCTCTTCGCCACCCACAACGGCGGTGAACTGCTCACCGCCGAACACGGCTTCCCGCTGCGCCTGGTGGTGCCGCACCTCTACGCCTGGAAGGGCCCCAAGTGGGTGCGCGGCGTCGAGTACATGACCGCGGACCGCCGGGGCTTCTGGGAGGAGCGGGGTTACCACAACATCGGCGACCCCTGGCGCGAGCAGCGCTACTCCTACCAGGAGGAGCCCGGGGACGGCCCCGAGCTCTAGCTCCCGCCGCTCACGCCCGCAGCGACTTCAGCCGGGCCACGTCCGCCGCGTGCCCCTCCTTGCCGCCCGGGGTCTCGATGACCAGCGGTACGCCCTCGGTGACCGGGTGGGCGAGCAGCTCACGGAACGGCTCCTGGCCGATGTGACCCGAGCCGATGTTCTCGTGCCGGTCCTTGTGCGCGCCCGCCACGTCCTTGGAGTCGTTGGCGTGGATCAGCTTCAGCCGTCCCTCGCCGACGGTCTCCACCAGCAGGTCCAGGGTCTGCTTCATCGCGCCCGGACCGACGAGATCGTGCCCGGCCGCGTAGATGTGGCAGGTGTCCAGGCAGACGCCCAGCCTGGGGTGCGAGTCCAGCGCCTCGAAGTACGGGCCGAAGTCCCAGGTGCGCGAGCACAGGGAGGAGCCCTGGCCCGCGGTCGACTCCAGGAGCAGGAACGGGTCGTCGTCGTGGGTCAGCTCGTCGAGCAGCGGCAGCAGACGCGTACGGACCTGCGCCAGGGCCTCCGCGCGCGGCCGCCCGCCGGTCGCCGAGCCGGTGTGCACGACCACGCCGAGCGCGCCGATCTCACGGCCGCGGCGCAGCGAGTGCCGCAGCGACTCCACCGACCGCTCCGCCGTCGCCTCGGTGTGCGAGCCGAAGTTGATCAGGTACGGGGCGTGCACGTACGCCGGGATCGAGGCCTCGGCGCACTCGGCCCGGAACCGCTCGTCCTGGGCCGGGTTCCCGGTGGGGGTGGCCCAGCCGCGCGGGTTGGCGACGAAGACCTGCACGGTCTCCGCGCCGATCTCGCGCGCGTAGGCGAGGCCGGTCGTGGCGAGGCCGCCGGCCACGGGGACGTGGCCGCCGATGGGGTTGCGCATGGGGTGACTACCTACAGTCCCTTGGTGGTGATGGTGATGGTGGAGCCCTCCGGGGCCTGCGCCCCGGCGGCCACGGACTGGCCCGACACCTCGTCGCTGAGGAACGGGAAGCCGCGGTCGACCTTCACCTTGAAGCCCGCCTTCTCCAGGTCCTTCTGGGCGTCGGCGGCCTTCTCGCCGGTCACCTTCGGCACCGTGATCATCCGGGGGCCCTTGGACACGGTCAGGGTGACGCCGTCGCCCTTGGCGAGCCGGGCGTGCTCGGCGGCGGACTGCGCCGCGACCTTGCCCGCGTCCTGCGCCGAGTTGACCTGGTCCGGGGCGACGGTGACCTTGAGCCCGGCGTCCTGGAGGGCGGTCGTGGCCTCGTCCACCGAGTCGCCGACGACGTTGGGCACGTCCACGGGGGCGCCCTTGCTGACGACCATCGAGACGGCCGTGTCCGTGTGGCGCTTGACGCCTGAGGCCGGGTCGGTGCGGATCACCGAGCCCTGCGGGACGCTGTCGTTGAACTCGCTTGAGGTGTCGCCCGGCGCGAAGCCTGCCTTCTCAAGCTCGCTCTTCGCCTGGTCGAGCGGCATGCCGTCCAGCTTGGGCACCTGCGCCGTCTCCGGACCGCGCGAGACGACCAGCGTCACCGAGCCGTTCCCGCGGATACGGGCGCCGGTGGCCGGGTCGGTCGAGACGACCTGGCCCCGCTCGACGGTGTCGCTGAACTGCCGGTCGACCTTCTTGACGCCCAGCCCGGCGTTCGACAGCTTCTTCTTCGCCGCGTCCTCGCTCTGCCCGATGAGGGCCGGAACGTGGGTGAACTGGCCGGAGTTGATGTACCAGACCCCCGCGCCGACGCCGAAGACCAGGAGCACCGCCGCGACCAGGGCGAGCAGGCCGCGCCGGTTGTTCAGGCGCCCGCGCGGCCCGCGGGGCGCGGGCTCCGGCTCGTCCTCGATGCGCTGCGGCATGATCAGCCGGGTGGTGCGGTTGACGGGCTCGGGGCGGGCCGACTCCGCGGGCAGCGGCCCGGCCGCCGGGGTGACCGGCGTGGCCACCGCCCGCGGGATCACGCTCGTACGGTCCTCGGAGCCGGTCTCCCCGGCCGCCGGGCGGGCGCCCGGCGGGACCGCGTCCAGCTGCTCGTCGCCGAGAGCCGCGCGGGCGGTACGGGTCTGGGCGAGCAGGGCGACCGCGTCGTGCGGGCGGACGTCGGGGTTGCGGGCGGTCGCGGAGGCGACCAGTTCGTCCAGCTCCAGGGCGAGGCCCGGCACGGCCGCGGAGGGCGCGGGCATCCCCTCGTGGAGGTGGGCGTAGAGGATCTGGGCGGGGGTGTCCCCGCTGTGCGGCTTGGCGCCGGTGAGCATCTCGTACAGGACGACACCGCACGCGTACACGTCGGCGCGGGTGTCGGCGGTGCCGTGCTCGATCTGCTCGGGGGCGAGGTAGGAGACGGTGCCGAGGACCGAGCCGGTGGTGCTGGTCACCGAGTCCACGGCCCTGACCAGGCCGAAGTCGGCGACCTTGACCCGGCCGTCGTCGCCGATCAGCACGTTCTCGGGCTTCATGTCCCGGTGGACGAACCCGGCGCGGTGGGCGGCGCCGAGGGCCGCGAGCACCGGCTCCAGGATGTCGAGGGCCGCGCGCGGCTGGAGCGCGCCGCGCTCGCGCAGCACGTCGCGCAGGGTGCAGCCCGCGACGTACTCCATGGCGAGGTAGACGTACTGGCCCTGCGCGCCCTGGTCGAAGACGCCGACCACGTTGGGATGCGCGAGCCGGGCGACCGACTTGGCCTCGCGGATGAAGCGCTCCACGAAGGAGGCGTCGGCGGCGAGGGCGGGGTGCATCACCTTGAGGGCGAGGACCCGGTCGAGGCGGGTGTCGACGGCCCGGTAGACCGTGGCCATACCGCCGACGGCGATACGCGCGTCGACGCGGTAGCGGCCGTCGAGCACCTGCCCGACGAGGGGGTCATGAAGGGTCGTATCCACGGGGGAGAGTTTACGAGCGCCGTCCGGCCCCCTTCACGCCGCGTGCGTTCGGGGGGCCGGACTGAAGCCGAGCTGTGACGCGGACCCGTTAGAAGGCGGGCCGCTCGGGGTCGAACGCGGCCCGTCCCGCCATCGGCGAGGACGCCTCGGCGAAGTGGCGGCGCGGGATGCGGCCCGCGCGGTGGGCGAGGCGGCCCGCCTCCACCGCGTGCCGCATCGCCTCCGCCATCAGGACCGGCTCCTGGGCCCGGGTCACCGCCGAGGCCAGCATCACCGCGGAGCAGCCGAGCTCCATCGCGAGCGAGACGTCGGAGGCGGTGCCCGCGCCCGCGTCGAGGACGACCGGGACGCCTGCCCGGTCCACGATCAGCTCGAAGTTGTGCGGGTTGCGGATGCCGAGACCGGAGCCGATGGGGGAGCCGAGCGGCATGATCGCCGCGCAGCCCACGTCCTCCAGCTTGCGCGCGAGGACCGGGTCGTCGTTGGTGTACGGCAGCACGGTGAACCCGTCGTCCACCAACACCTCGGCGGCGTCGAGCAGTTCGACCGGGTCGGGCAGCAGGGTGCGCTCGTCGGCGACGACCTCCAGCTTCACCCAGTGCGTGCCGAGCGCCTCCCGGGCCAGGCGCGCGGTGAGGACGGCCTCGCCCGCCGTGAAGCAGCCCGCCGTGTTGGGCAGGACGCGGATGCCGAGCCGGTCGAGCACGGACAGGACCGAGCCCTGCACGGTGGGGTCGAGGCGGCGCATCGCGACCGTGGTGAGCTCGGTGCCGGAGGCGGCGAGCGCGCGTTCCAGCGTGTCGAGGCTGGGCGCCCCGCCGGTGCCCATGATCAGGCGCGAGGAGAAGGTGGTGTCGGCGATGGTCAGCGAGTCGTCGGCCATGGGTCAGCCCCCCTGCACGGCGGTGAGGACCTCGACGCGGTCGCCGTCGCCGAGCGTGGTCGTGGGCCAGGCGCCGCGCGGCACGACCGCCTCGTTGACGGCGGCGGCGACCCCGGAGCGGGCGGGGGTGAGGGCGGCGACGAGGGCGTCGAGGGTGGTCCCGGGGGCGAGCGGACGCGGCTCGCCGTTGACGGAGATGGTCATGCGGTCGTCAGCTCCCACGGTGCGGAGGTGAAACGTCGGGGGGTGAACGGGCGTGCCTCGTCGGGCAGTTCACCGGTGGTCAGGGCGTGCGCCATGACGTCGCCGGTCACCGCGGTGAGCAGCACGCCGTTGCGGTAGTGACCGGTGGCGAGCAGCAGCCCGGGCAGCGCGGTCGGGCCGAGCAGGGGCGCGTTGTCGGGGGAGGCGGGGCGCAGCCCGGCCCGGGTCTCGGTGAGCGGAAGCTCGGTGATGCCCGGCACCAACTCGTGCGCGTCGCGCAGCAGTTGGTAGACACCGCCCGCGGTGACCGTGGTGTCCCAGCCGAGCTCCTCGCTGGTGGCGCCGACCACGAGCTCGCCGTTCTCGCGCGGCACGAGATAGACGTCGCTGCCCCGCACCACCGCCCGTACGGTCCTCGACAGGAAGGGCGCGTACGCGGGCGGCACCGTCAGCCGCAGGACCTGGCCCTTCACGGGACGCACCGGTGGGAAGAGGTCCTCCGGCACGCCCTTCAGCCGGCTGCTGAGGCTGCCCGCGGCGAGCACCACCTGGTCGGCCGCGATCTCCGTGCCGTCCGCCAGGACGGCGCCGACGGCCCGGTCCCCGGCGACCGAGAGCCGCTCGGCCCAGCCGTGCGCGAACCGCACCCCCGCCGCCGTGCATGCGGCGACCAGCGCCTTCGCCAGGCGGCGCGGGTCGATCTGATGGTCGCCGCCGACCCGCAGCCCGCCGCGCACACCGGGCGCCAGCATCGGTTCGAGACGGCGGCAGTCGCGCCCGGACAGCCACTCGGACTCCAGGCCGCAGCGGACCTGGAGCGCGTGCAGCTCGCGCAGGTGGGCCCGGTCGTCGGAGTCGAGCGCCACGGCCAGGGTGCCGCAGGCGCGGTAGCCGGTGTCGAGCCCGGTGATCTCCTCCAGCTCGGCCGCGAAGGCCGGGTAGCGGCGGGCGGACTCGACGTTGAGGGCGAGCAGGGTCTGCTCGCCGTAGTGGAGTTCGGTGACGGCGGCGAGCATTCCGGCCGCCACCTGAGCGGCCCCGCCGCCCGGCTCGGGATCGGCGAGCGTGACCCCGAGGCCGCGCTGCGCGGCCCGCCAGGCGGTGGCGAGCCCGATGATCCCGCCCCCGACCACGAGGACGTCGGACCCGCTCCCGGGCCCGTTTCGAGAAGAACGCATGGGCGTCCAGCCCCTCCCTTCGCCGGCATGACCCGGATCAGGTTCGTACGGTCGGAGGCCGCCAGCCTCCCTCTCAGCCCGGTGCGTCCGGGCTCCCGCGAGTGCTTTACGCCTGCCACCATAGCCCGAGCGCTCGGCCCGCAGTAAGGGAGCGTCCGGGCGACAGCGCCGCCTCCGCGTTGACCGGGCCCCTTACCTGACGAATAGTCAGCTGCTTATGGTGATCGGGTGAGCGAACAGCAGACGCATTCCGAAGCGCGGCACGTGGTGGTCGTCGGCGCGGGCATGGCCGGCGTGCAGACCGCGGTGGCCCTGCGCGAACAGGGCTTCGCCGGAGCCATCACCCTCATCGGCGCCGAGCCCCACCAGCCCTACGACCGGCCCCCGCTCTCCAAGGCGGTCCTGCTCGGCAAGGCCGAGGGCTCGGCCTTCGAGGTCGACTTCGAGGCGCTCGGCGTGGAGCTGCGCCTGGGCCTGGAGGTCACCGGGGTGCGGCCCGCCGAGCACCGCGTGGTGACCGAGGCGGGCGAGGTCGGCTACGACACCCTCGTCATCGCCACCGGCGCCGAACCGCTCACCCTGCCCGGCAGCGGGGGAGTCCCAGGCGTCCACCTGCTGCGCACCCTCGACGACGCGCGGCGGCTGCGCCCTGTCCTGGACCAGCGGCACCGGATCGTGGTCGTGGGCGCCGGGTGGATCGGCGCGGAGTTCGCCACCGCCGCACGCGACGCGGGCTGCGAGGTCACCGTCGTGGAGGCCGCCGACCGCCCGCTGGCCGGAGTGCTCCCCGCCGAGGTCGCCGCCCCGATGGCCCACTGGTACGCCGAATCCGGCGCCGAACTCCTCACCGGCGCCCGGGTCCGGGAGGTCGTGCCCGGCGAGGTGCTGCTCGCCGACGGCCGGCGGCTCCCGGCCGACGCGGTGGTCATCGGCATCGGCGCCCGCCCCGCGACCGGCTGGCTGGCCGGTTCCGACATCGCGCTCGGCCCCGAGGGGGCGATCACGGCGGACGCCCGGCTGCGCACCTCGCTCCCCGACGTGTACGCGGTCGGCGACTGCGCCTCCTTCCCCTCGGCCCGGTTCGGCGAGCGCCTGCTCGTCCACCACTGGGACAACGCGCTGCAGGGCCCGCGCACGGTGGCCGCCGACATCGTGGGCGAGGCGCCCGCCGACTACGACCCGGTGCCGTACTTCTGGTCCGAGCAGTTCGGCCGCTTCGTCCAGTACGCGGGCCACCACACCGACACCGACACCCTGGTCTGGCGCGGCGACCCGTCGTCGGCCCCGTGGTCGGTCTGCTGGCTGAGGGACGAGGCCCTGGTGGCGGTCCTGGCGGTGGGCCGCCCCCGAGACCTGGCCCAGGGCCGCAAACTGATCGAGTCAGCCACCCCACTGAACCCGGAATCCCTGGCAGACCCCTCAACCCCCCTGAAGTCAGCAGCCCGGCCATAAACCACCCGCCCCAGCCAATCCGTCCCGGCGAGGGCAGCGCTGCGAAGGGGCGCGGGGAACTGCGCGACAAGCCACGCACGATCCGCAGCCGAAGCTGAAAGCTGAAATGGGGGCCGGGGGCAGAGCCCCCGGCACACGGTCGGCGACCAGAGGCACCTCAGGGGGCCAGGGGGCCCGGGGGGCGCGGGGCACAGCCCCCGAGGGACCACCCCGGTACCGGCTGTCAGTGCGAGGTGGCAGGCTTGTGACCGTGACCGAGATTGACGCGAAGATTGATGCTCTCGTCCCCGCCTGGCTGTACCTCCCCGACATCGCGGAGATGCTGGACGTGGAGGTGACGCGTGTACGGCAGCTGGTCAAGGAGGGCCAGCTCATCGCCGTACGCCGCGGTGAGAACAAGGCCCTTCAGGTGCCGGCCGCCTTCATCGACACCGACAAGGTGGTGAAGGGCCTGGTCGGGACGCTGACGCTGCTGAGGGACGACGGTTTCTCCGACGAGGAGATGCTGGAGTGGCTCTTCACCCCGGACCCGACCCTGCCCGGCACCCCCGCCGAGGCCCTCAGTGAGAATCGCGGCACGGAGGTGAAGCGCCGCGCCCAGGCGCTCGCCCTCTGAGTCGACCGAGCCCACCCACCAGCGCCGCGAGCCGCGGGTGTACGGTCCGGTCCACCCGGCCAGTACACCGCGCGGCCCGGCCGAAGACGAACGACAACGGGGGACCTTCCATGCCCACGGCCCGTGAGCAGCTCGCCGACGCCCGGCTCTACCTGTGCACTGACGCGCGCAAGCGCCAGGGCGATCTGCCCGCGTTCCTGGACGCCGTGCTGGCGTCCGGCGTGGACATCGTGCAGCTGCGGGACAAGGGCATGGAGGCCGCCGAGGAGCTGGACCACCTGGCGGTCTTCGCCGACGCCTGCCGTCGGCACGGCAAGCTGCTCGCGGTCAACGACCGGGCCGACGTGGCGCACGCGACGGGCGCCGACGTGCTGCACCTGGGCCAGGGCGATCTGCCCGTGCCCGCCGCCCGCGCCGTCCTGGGCGACGAGGTGCTGATCGGCCGCTCGACCCACGCGGACGCGGAGGCCGCCGCGGCCGCCGTCGAGCCGGGCGTGGACTACTTCTGCACGGGCCCCTGCTGGCCCACCCCCACCAAGCCGGGCCGGTTCGCGCCGGGCCTCGACCTGGTGCGGTACACCGCCTCGCTCGGCACCGACCGCCCCTGGTTCGCGATCGGCGGCATCGACGCGGGCAACCTGGACGAGGTCCTGGACGCGGGCGCCGACCGGATCGTCGTCGTACGGGCGATCACCGAGGCCGACGACCCGGCCGCGGCCACGGCCGAGCTGGCCGAGCGGGTCCGGGAGCGGCTCGGCCGAAGCGCGGGCTGATCTCCCCGGGCCGAGGAACCCGGTCGCTGTCCGAGGGGTGGACAGAAGTCCGACAATGTGGACATTTGACCCCGGACTTGTTGGGGGACCGGCGACCCCTGGCTAACCTGCGAGTATGGCCCTTGGCACAGCTTCCACCAGGACTGATCGCGCACGAACCGTGCGTGACATGCTCGCGTCCGGCGAGACCACCTACTCCTTCGAGTTCTACGCGCCCAAAACCGAGAAGGGCGAGCGGAACCTCTGGAACGCGCTGCGCCGGGTCGAAGCGGTCGCCCCCGACTTCGTGTCCGTGACGTACGGAGCCGGCGGCTCCACCCGGACCGGAACCGTCGAGGCCACCCAGCAGATCACCGAGGACACCACCCTCACCCCGGTCGCCCACCTCACCGCCGTCGGACACTCCGTCGCCGAGCTGCGCCACACCGTCGGGCAGTACGCCGACGCCGGGATCCGCAACATCCTCGCGGTGCGCGGCGACCCGAAGGGCGACCCGATGGGCGAATGGGTCAAGCACCCCCAGGGCGTGACGTACGCGGCCGAACTGGTCTCGCTCATCCGGGAGTCGGGCGACTTCTGCGTGGGCGTCGCGGCCTTCCCCGAGATGCACCCGCGCTCCACGGACTGGGATTCCGACATCCGGTACTTCGTGGACAAGTGCCGCGCGGGTGCCGACTACGCCATCACCCAGATGTTCTTCGAGCCCGAGAACTATTCGCGGCTGCGTGACCGGGTCGCGGCGGCCGGCTGCGAAACCCCGATCATCCCCGAAGTCATGCCCGTGACCAGCGTGAAGCAGCTGGAACGACTGCCCCAACTCAGCACCGCGGCCTTCCCGGAGGACCTGCGGGACCGGATGCTTGCCGTCAAGGACGATCCAGCCGCTGTACGCTCCATTGGCATCGAGTTCGCCACGGAGTTCTGCTCGCGGCTGCTCGCCGATGGCGTACCCGGGTTGCACTTCATTACCCTCAACAACTCCACGGCGACGCTCGAAATCTACGAGAATCTCGGCCTGCACCAGCAGGCGTAGCCGGAAACCGGTACCCGGGCAGGGGACAGCTGTACCCGGGACAGGAGAATGAGGGACGTACATGGGCTGGACGGTCCTCTACATCGCGTTCGGAATCGTCGCACTGTGGCTGCTCGGCGAGGTGCTGTTGCAGTACAAGGCGCGCCTGCGCTGGCGGTTGCTCGCCTTCACCGGATTCGTGGGTGTGGTCCTGGGCGTCCTCATCCCGTCCGTCTTCGTGATCATTGTGGGCACGATCGCCTTCGGTGTCGGGCAGGTGCAGGTCACGCTCTCCTTCCGGCGCGGCTTCTCCACCGGCTGGGCGCTCGGTGGCCGGCCGGGCGCGAGCCGTCGGCGCAAGGGGAGCCGCGGCAAGGGCGCCCCGGCCCCGGAGCCGGTCCTCGAAGTCTCCGACCTCCAGTACGAGGAGGCCGCCGAGACCGGAGTCCTGGACCTGAACGGCGAGGCGCCGCACGCCGGTTCGGGCCACGCCGACCCGGTCTACGAGCCGCAGCCGATGCCCGACGAGACCGGCCAGTACGGCATCTACAGCCCCGCGCACACCGAGGCCCAGCCCCAGTACCCCGCCTACGACCCGCAGCAGCCGTACGCCGACCCCTACGCCCCGCAGTACGAGGACGCGGGCGCCGGCCAGCAGCAGTACGCCGCCTACTCGGACCCCTACATCGGCAACGGCGGCCAGACCTACGGCACCTACAGCGACTACGACAGCTTCGGCGGGCAGCAGTCCTACGCCGACCCGCTGGCCGCGCAGTACGCGACGGACACCCCGCCGGGCGGCGTCTGGGTGCCCCAGCAGCGCGACGGGGAGTACGTCCCCTACGAGCAGCAGCAGGCCCAGCAGCCGTACGACCCCCACCACCCGGACCTGCCGCACCACCCCGAGCAGCCGCCCTACCGCTACTGACCGATCCCCGGGGCTCGGCTCACTGCGAGCCCCGGAATCCGTCTCCCTCCACGATCAGCCCGGCCACCAGCGCGCCCGACATCCCGGCGTGCGCGAGCCCGCCGCCCGGGTGGGCCCAGCCGCCGGCCAGGTGCAGCCCCGGCAGAGCGGTGGTGTTGGACGGGTACAGCAGCGCGGCCCCGGCCCCGGCCAGCGAGGGCGCGGGCACCGAACCGCCCCCGGCGCCGGTCGCCCGCGCCACGTCCACCGGGGTGCGGACCTCGTGCCACAGCAGCCGCTCGCGCAGCTCGGGCACGGCCCGCGCGGCGGCCTCGATCAGCTCGTCCGCGTACCGCCGCACCAGCGGCTCGTCCGTCCAGTCGACCGGGCCGTGCGGCGCGACCGTCGCCGTCAGCGTCACCGCCTCGTGGTCGTCGTCGGGCCGCACCGCCGGATCGTCGGGGCGCAGCACCGTGACCGTCGGCCGCCCGGTGTGCGGCCCCGCGAAGGCCTCGCGGGCCTCGGCCGCCGCGTCGGGGGAGTGGACCACCGTGCGGTGCGCCGTGTCCGCGGGGCGGGCGCCGCGCAGCGCGAGCAGCACCGTGAACCGGCTCGGCCGCGCCGAGGCGGCGGGCCGGACGGTGTCGGGCCCCCACAACTCGCGGCCGGGCAGCATCCGTTCGAGGCCGCGCGGGTCCGCTCCGCAGACCACTTCGTCGGCCTCCGCGCGCGTGCCGTCGGCCAGCTCGACGCCCGCGGCCCGGCCGTCCTTCTCGACGACCCGCGCCACCTCGGCGTCGAAGACGAACGCGACCTTGCGGGCCAGGCAGCGCTCGTACACCGCGCGCGCCAGCTCCCGCATGCCACCGCGCACGTACCAACTGCCGAAGGTCTGCTCCATGTACGGCAGCACCGCCGCGGCGGCGGGGGTCGTGCGCGGGTCCAGGCCGTACTCCAGGGCGTAGCTCTCAAGGAGCGCGCCGAGCCGGCCGCCGCCCAGCTCCCACGCGGCGATCTCGCCGAGCGTGGCGGCCTGCCGGGGCGCGCGGAGCAGCCGGCGCTGCCTGGGCGCCGGGTACGGCTCGCGGGCGAGCACCTGCCAGTTGGGCCACAGGGGCTCCTCCAGGAGCGGCCGGCGCGTACGGTCCCAGGCCTCGCGGGCGCGGATCAGGAAGGCGCCCCAGCGCTCGCCGGAGCCCGCGCCCAGCGCGGCGTCCAGCGCCGACATCACGCCCGCGCGCGAGGCGTTGGGCAGCGACACCTCCGTACCGTCGGCGAAGAGGTGGCGCGAGGCCGGGTCGACCGGGGCGAGCTCCAGCACGCTCTCCAGCGGCTCCTTGCCGGTCTTCACGAACAGGTCGCGGTAGACGGCGGGCAGCCGCAGCAGACCGGGGCCGGTGTCGAAGACGAAGCCGTCCCGCTCGTACCGCCCCAGTGCGCCGCCGTAGGTCGACGAGCGCTCGTACACCGTCACCCGGTGGCCTGCCACGGCCAGCCGGGCAGCAGTCGCCATGGCGCCCACACCAGCGCCGATCACCGCAATCCGTGCCATGTCTGCGACTTTAACCGCCGCCACTGACAGCTCAGTCCGGCGGCCGGGAGACCCCCGCCGCGGCCAGCCGCTTCTCCTCCCGGCGCTGCGCCCGGCGCCGCCAGTACCGGCGGACCTTGCGCCACACCACGACCAGGATCACCAGGCCGAGCAGCAGCAGGGTGCCCGCGATCAGGGCGGCCGCGAGCGGGTGGAAGATCGCGAAGCTTATGATCCCGGCGACCCCCAGATCCTCCGCCGTGCTCAGCGCGATGTTGCTGAACGGCTCGGGCGAGGTGTTCACCGCCATCCGCGTCCCGGCCTTCACCAGATGGCTCAGCAGCGCCGTCGAACCGCCCACCGCGCCCGCAGCGAGATCGGGCAGCGAACCGTTCTGCCCGGCGAGCAGCGCCCCGACGACCGCGCCCGCGACGGGCCGGATCACCGTGTGCACGGAGTCCCAGACCGAGTCGACGTACGGGATCTTGTCGGCGACCGCCTCGCAGAGGAAGAGGACGCCTGCCGCGATCAGGACGTCGGGCCGCTGGAGCGCGGCCGGCACGTCGTCGGTGAGGCCGGTGGCGCCGAAGATGCCGAGCAGCAGGACCACCGCGTACGCGTTGACCCCGCTCGCCCAGCCGCTGGTGAACACGAGGGGGAGTACGGACACGGTCGCGATGTTAACCAGATCGGGCCCTTCCCGGCTGAGGTTGAGCGCGCAGGCCTGAGTATCCGTACCTAGAGGGTGAGATGAGTACCCGCACGGATGGGCTCCGACCTGCGCGGACGGGAAGGTGGAGGCCACGGAAGGGGCGCGGCGCCGGCACCGCCGACACGGGGCGGCGGAACCGGCGCGGCTCCCTGGACGTGACGGGGTACGGGGGAAGCGCCGGGCCGGTGCGGTTCAAGGGGGATTGAACCGCACCGGCCCGGCGCATTTCGTCCCGGGCCGCTCGACTAGCGGCCGCTGACCCGGCCGTGCAGCAGCCTGGACAGGGCCGCGTGGACGTCGTCCAGGGAGCGCTCGCTCTGGAAGGCCTGCCAGTCGAGCGCGGCCACCAGGACCATCCCGACCAGCGCCGCGGCGGTGAGCGGAATGTCGATCTCCTCGCTCAGCTCGCCGTCCGCCACCGCGTCCCGCAGCACCGTCTCCACCACGGCCACCGCCTCCCGGCGCACCACCAGGAGAGTGGACTGCCAGGCGCGGTTCGTGCGCCAGAGCTCGGCCACGTAGAGCTGGGTGAAGGCCGGATAGCGGTGGATGAAGTCCAGGCCGGCCCGGATCATCGCGTCGAGCGCCTCGACCTTGGTTCCACCCCGCTCGGCGGTTTCGTCCGCGGCCGCCTGCAAAGACGCGGTCAGCAGCCCCACACCGTGCCGGAGCAGCTCCTCGAAGAGCTCGGTCTTGCTCTTGAAGTTGTAGTAGACCGTGCCCTTGGCGACGCCGGCCCGCTCGGCGATCTCGTCGACCGTGGTGGCCGAGAAGCCCTGTTCGGCGATGAGCGTCACGGCGGCCTCGTACAGCTTCTGCCGGGTCGCCCGCCGTCTGGTGCTGCTGCTCTCCATGGCGTCGATTCTCACAGGCTCAGCTCGGGGTGCAGCCGGTCGAGCGACCACACCTGCTTCTGCCGGGCGGACAGCGCCGTCAGGGCGAGCGCGCCGACGGTGAAGGCCGTCAGGACCGCGCAGCCCTGCCAGACGACCCCCAGGTCGCCGCCGGTGATCAGCCTGCGCAGCCCGTCGACGACGTAACTCATCGGCAGGTAGGGGTGGATGGCGTTGAAGAAGGCCGGGCTCGTCTGCACGGGATAGGTGCCGCCCGCAGAGGTCAGCTGGAGCATCAGGACGGCGAGCACCAGGATGCGTCCGGCCGCGCCGAACTTGGCGTTCAGCCACTGCACGATCGCCGCGAAGCAGAAGGAGGCCAGGGCCAGATAGCCCAGTGTTCCCGCGGTGCGCTCCATTTCGAGACCGAGCCCGTAGTGCAGCACCGACATCAGTGCGGCGACCTGGAGCACCCCGATGGCCGCCACCGGCAGCCAGCCCGCGAACGCGATCCGCCAGGCCGAGGCGCCCGCGGCCAGCGCGCGCCGGTTGAGCGGCTGGATCAGCATGTACGCGACCATCGCGCCCACCCACAGGGAGAGCGGGATGAAGTACGGGGCGAAGCCGGTGCCGTAGTTGGGCGCCTTGTGCATCGCCTGCGCGGCCAGCCTGACCGGGTCGGCCATCACCTCGGTGCGCTGGTCGCGCTGCTGCTTGTCGTAGTCGGGGATCCGGCCCACGCCGTCGTGCAGGCCGTTCGACAGCTGTACGGAGCCGTCGGAGAGCTTCACGATGCCGCCGTCCAGGGCTCCCGCGCCCTTCTTCAGCTTGCCGACGCCCGAGTCGAGGTCGGTGGAGCCGGTCTTGGCGGTGCCGAGCCCGTCGTGGATGGCGGAAGCACCCTTGGCGACGTCGTGCGCGCCCTTGTTGAGCTTGTTGATGTCCGCGATCTTCGTCTCCAGGTCGCTGGAGAGCCGGGGCGCCTTCGCGGCCAGGTCCTGGGCCTTCGTCTGGAGGTCCTCGAGGCTCTTGTCGAGCTTCTTGAAGTCGCCGCCCTGGTCCTTGACGAGGTTGTTGACGTCCGCGGTCAGGGTCGCCCCGGTGGCCATCGCCTTCTGGGCCTCCTTGAGCTTCGGGCAGACCTGTCCGTCCGGAGCCTTGTCCACGCAGACCTGCTGGTAGAGGGCGTCGAGGTCCTGGGAGGCCCGGCGGGTGCCGGCCGCGGCGTCCGGAGCGAGCCTGATGATGTCCTTGAGGTGGTCCCGCACCGGCTGGATCGAGTCGGCCAGGAGCTTGGCCGAGTCGCCGACGGTCTTGCCGTTGTCCTTGAGGTACGGACGCGCCTTGCCGGCCACCCCGTTGGCCTGGTCCGCCATCTGCTGGGTGCCGTCCGCGACCTTCTGGGCGCCGGCGGCCAGGGTGCCCGCCGCCGTGTCGAGCTTCGTGATGCCGCCGGCCAGCTTGTCGCTGCCGTCCTTGGCGGTGTCCAGGCCGTCGGCCAGCTGCTTGGAGCCGTCCTTGGCCTTGCCGAGCCCGTCCTTGAGGTCACCCGCGCCCTTGGCCGCCTTCTCGGTGGCGTCGTGGAGATCGCCGAACGAGATGAAGATCCGGTCGAGGAACGACCGCGACGCCTTGCTGGAGGCGGCGGCGCGCACCTCGGAGAACACCGTCTTGGAGATCGACCCCACGATGTAGTTGTTCGCGTCGTTGGTGCGCACCTGGAGCGCGCCCGTCTCGGGGACGTCCCCGGAGCTGGACGCGATCCGCTGGCTGAAGTCGGCGGGCATCGTCAACGAGAGGTAGTAGGTGCCCTTCTCGAGGCCCTTGCGCGCCTCGGCGTCGCTGACCTCGTGCCACTCGAAGGTCTTGCTGTCGAGCAGCTTCTTGCTGAGGTCGTCGCCCACGTGGAGCTTCTGCCCGGCGGCCTCGGCCCCCTTGTCGTCGTTGACGAGCGCGACCGGAATCCGGTCGAGGCGGCTGTAGGGGTCCCAGAACGAGCACAGGTAGAGCGCGCCGTAGAGCAGCGGCAGCAGGAGCAGCGCGACCAGTGCGGCCCGCGGCAGCTTCCCCCTGCCGAACCGCTTCAGCTCAAGCGCTGCCAGTCGTGGCGAACGCATCCGCCGCCCCCTCCTCGCTCGTGGCGCCCTTGCCGGCGCCGGATTCCGTCGTCCGTACGGTGATGTCGGCCTCGGCCGGTGCCTCGCTGCACACCGCGAGCACGGTGGTGCCCGAGTCGGCGACCGAGCGCAACAGGGCCCAGGCCGCGGCGCGTTCGGTGTCCGACAGCTTCAGGTCGGTGTCGTCGACCGCGAGCAGGGCGGGCCGCTGGATCAGGCCGAGCGCCACCGAGAGCCGCAGCGCCTCCAAGCGCTCCAGATCGCGGATGGAGGTCTGCTCGCGCTTGGGCAGGGAGGCGGGGTCGAGGCCGGCGGCGGCCAGGGCCTCGTCGATCCGGGCGCGGGACTCGGCCCGGCGCCGGGCGGGGGAGCGCAGTAGCGCCCGCACCGAACCGTCGTAGCGGCGCTGGAGCATCACGCGCTCGCGCAGGTGCTCGGCGACGGTGAAGGCCGGGTCGAGTTCGCTGACGCCGGGCACATGGGCGAGCGCGCTGACGCGCCGGACGGCGGCCATCTTGCGGGGCAGCTGCTGCCCGGCCACCCTCGCCCAGCCCTCGGCCGGCTTCATGCGGCCGGTGAGGGCGAGCAGCAGGCAGGTCCGGCCGGAACCGGAAGGTCCCGTGACCGCTATGAGCGAGCCGGGGGCCGCGTCGATGCCGACCCCCCTGAAGGCCCAGCCGCGCGGCCCCTTGAGCCCGAAGCCCTCGGCACGGATCGCCGCGCCGGTCACTTCCGAGTGCGGGCTGTCCACATTCCCCCCTGCTCTCGCGTCCCCCGGGGCCGACGGTCCGGCCCCACTTTTGAACTGACTGGTCAGTACAAAAGATAGCCCGTACCCGTATGCGAGGCAAAGGTGCAGGTCAGGGGCGGATTCGAATCGATTGTCAGTGGGGGGCCTCACGATGGACACATACGGCCACAGTGCCGTCACACGACGACAGGAGGTTCGTCATGGCCAGCTCCCACGCAGCAGCCGCACCCCGGCGCCGCGCCAGCAGCCCTGCCCCCTCACTGAACGGTGCCGCCAGCGACGTCCACCCCGTGCCGCGCCGGGCCGGGGCACCACCCGCCGCCCTCGACCTGCTCGCCCAGGCCCGGGGCGGGCTCGACGAGGCGGCCACCCTCGACGCCCCCAACGAGCGGTACGCGACGGCCCATCTCGCCGCCCTGCGCACCGCGGCCGCCGTCCTCGCCGCCCGCGGCCGGCCCGAGACCAGCCCGCGCCGTCGGCAGCGCATCCGCAGCGCCTGGGAGGTGCTGCCGGAGATAGCGCCCGAACTGACCGAGTGGAGCGCCCTGTTCGCCTCGGGGGCGGACAGGCGGGCCCGCGCCGAGGCCGGCATCCAGGGCGCGGCCACCATCCGGGACGCCGACGACCTGCTCCGCGACGCGGCGATGTTCCTGCGCCTGGTCGAGCGCCTGCTGGTGCTCCAGCCCGTGCTGCCCCAGCCCAGGGTCCGCGAGCCGGAGGCGGAACGGGGGGCCGGCTGACGGCGCCCACCCGGGCTCGGACCGGCGGCCCGCGGATGATCCGTCGCGGTCGGGGGAGGCAATAGGGTGGACGGGTCTTCACCCTTCCCACGCCGCGTCCGCGGCGGCACCGCGCCGAGGAGTCAACTGCCGTGTCGGACCCCATGCGCCCCCGCGCCTCCCTCCGTACCGCCGTGGTCTGGGAGGTCCTCAAGGAAGCGCTCGACCGCCGGGTCAAGGCGACCGGGCGCGAGGCCCTGGACGTGCTGGACACCGGCGGCGGCTCCGGCAACTTCGCGGTGCCGCTGGCCGCGCTCGGACACCGGGTCACCGTGGTCGACCCCAGCCCCAACGCGCTCTTCGCGCTGGAGCGCAGGGCCGCCGAGGCCGGGGTGGCCGAGCGGGTCCAGGGCGTCCAGGGCGACGTCCTCGGCCTCTTCGACGTGGTCGAGCGCGGCGGGTACGACGCGGTGCTGTGCCACGGAGTCCTGGAGTACGTGGAGGACCCGGCGGAGGGCGTGCGCAACGCGGTGGACGCGCTGCGGTCCGAGGGCGCGCTGAGCCTGCTCGCCGCGGGCCTCGGCGGCGCGGTGCTCTCCCGCGCCCTCGCCGGGCACTTCACCGAGGCCCGCCACGCGCTCTCGGACCCGGCAGGCCGCTGGGGCGCGGGCGACCCCGTGCCGCACCGGTTCACCGCCGAGCAGCTCATCGAGCTCGTCGGCGGCGCCGGGGCCACCGCCGGGGCGGTGCACGGCGTGCGGGTCTTCGCCGACCTGGTCCCCGGCGTCCTGGTGGACACCGAGCCGGGCGCCCTGGACGCGCTCCTCAAGCTGGAGGCCGCGGCCGCCGAGCTGCCCGCCTTCCACGCCGTCGCCACCCAGCTGCACGTACTGGGCGAGAAGCGCGGGTGACCTCGCCCCGGCGGCCCCCGGCGGGCTGATCAGCGGCGCTGTGCCGCATGGAGTACGCCACAGGCCCCCCGATCGGCGGCTTCGCCCCGTATGATCGGGGGACACCGTCCGGCATGACGGATCGGCTCTTGGGGAATTGAATCTCCACAGCCGAGCCGCCGTGGCGGCCCGGCTGGTGATTTGGCGTAGAGGGCGGGTTTCACGGGGGCGATTCCCTGCCTATCCTGAAGGGGCCGCATCCGGTCGCCCCCCGCGACCGACGAGTAGGAGGACTCCGTGCCGCTCTCGGAGCACGAGCAGCGCATGCTCGAGCAGATGGAGCGAGCGCTGTACGCCGAAGATCCCAAGTTCGCGACAGCGCTTGAGGGAAGCGGGCTGCGTACGTACACCCGGCGACGGGTCTACCAGGCGGTCGCCGGCTTCCTGGTGGGTATCGCGCTCCTCATGACCGGTGTCATGACCCAGATCTGGATCAGCGTGGTGGGCTTCCTCGTCATGCTCGGCTGTGCGGTGCTCGTGGTCACCGGCTGGCGCAAGGCGCCACGTCCTGGTGAACAGACGCGTGCGGGCGGTTCCGCCGCGCCGCGGCAGGCCCGGCAGCGGCGCTCGATGATGGACCGGATCGAGCAGCGCTGGCAGCGGCGTCGCGACGAGGGGCAGTAAACCCCGCCCCATTCCGACCTGAACCACAGGGGCGGCCACCTTTGAGGTGGCCGCCCCTGTGGCGTTCTCGCCCCCACTGGGGCTCGCCCAACCAACGCCCCGGACCCCGGGAGTTCGTCCGGGGGTCCGGGAGCCCGCCCCGCCCTTCCCGCAACCCTGCCGGGGCTGAGGGGACATCAGGCGTGATCCCGGCTGCGGGCCGTGCGCCGATCGCCCCGTTCCCCGCGCCCCTGGATGCTCGGTGCGGGCCCGCCCACGAGGAGCGAACGGGGCCCGGGGCGGACCCCACGGGGTCACGCACCCGGCGCGGATTCCGGCGGAGCCACCTTGCGGCCGCGGGGACGCAGACGCTCGGTCAGGGATCGCGTGCGCGTCGAAACCTCCGCCGTCGCCCGCTCCCAGCGGAGCGACACCGCCCAGATCACCCTGACGGCTGAGCGGGGGGCGAGAATCGCGCGCAGGGCCGACCAGCGGCCCGCCTCGGCCCGCAGACCCGCCGTCACGCGGGCCACGTCGTCCGTGAGACCCGGGGTCGGGCGAGGCTCGGGGGCGTAGAGGACCTGTTCCACAGCGCCCGCCGCGCGATGGACGGAGTCGGCCGCGGCGCCGTCGAGACGGCCGAGCCGAACGACCCGCGCCGCCGCCTTGCGGGGCGTCTGCGACTCGTCCGGCGCGATGCCGTAGTCCCAGGCCGTGTCGGTGATCTCCTGCCAGGCGGCGAGGGTACGGGCCACCGCGTCGGCCGGGGTGCGGCCGCCGGAGCCGAGCCGCCGCGACCGTACCCGCCTGCGCCACACGAAGGGCAGCAGCGGAAGGGCCAGCAGGACGGCCACCCCCAGGGCCGAGCCGATCAGGGTCGGGGCCGAGGGGCCGCTGTCCGTCGGCCCGGCGACGCCCGCCGCGGCCGAGGGGCCGCAGTCGCCGAGGCGCCGTGCGGTGGGCGGGCAGGAGTCGCTCGCGGACGGCGCCGCCGAGGGCTGCGCCGAGGCGGCCCTGGACGGCTCGGACGGGCGGCTCGGGCTGCCCACGGGGGCCTGCTGACGGGTGTAGTCGGGGGCGCTGCCCCGCGTCGGCGTCGGCTCGAAGCGGGTCCAGCCCACGCCCTCGAAGTACAGCTCGGGCCAGGCGTGCGCGTCGCGCAGCCCCACCGACATGGTGCCGTCCGGGCGCGTCACGCCCGGGGTGAAGCCCACCGCGACCCGGGCGGGGATGCCCAGGGTGCGGGCCATCGCGGCCATCGAGAAGGAGAAGTGGACGCAGAAGCCCTCCTTCTCCTTGAGGAAGTTGGCGATCGCCTCGGTGCCGGTGCCGGACTCGACACGGGTGTTGTAGGTGAAGCCGCCGCTGGTGGAGAACCAGTCCTGGAGCTTGACGGCCCTCTCGTAGTTGTTGGCGGCGCCGCCGGTGACCTGCCGTGCGGTGGCGGCGACCACGGAGGGCAGCGCGTCCGGCACCCGGGTGTACTCCTTCAGGAGCTCCGCGGGCGGGGCCGGGGCGTTCGCCAACTGGTCCGCCGTGGGGCGCACCAGAAGGCTGGAGACCGTGTACTGCGCGCCCCGCGTCGTCTGCTTGCGGTCGCCGACCAGGGTCCGCCCGACCGGCTCGAACCGCCAGTCGCCCTTGACCTTCACCTGGGTCGCGGGGAACGGCATCGGCAGCCAGCTCTGGGCGTACCAGCCGGCCGCCGAGATGCTGGTCTCGACCTCGGTGGTGCTGACGGCGGGGCTCAGCCCGTCCGGCCGGGGCAGCGGATCGGGCACGTCCTTGATGTGGCGCTCCGAGGACTTCCAGGTCGCCCCGTCGAACTCGTCGAGCGCGACGATCCGCAGGTACATCTCCTTGGTGTCCTGGGCGTTGGTGTTGTACCGCATCACCTCGCGGTCCTCGGGCTGGTTCAGGCTGTTCTGCAGCGAGACCAGCGGGTTGACCGCGGAGATGGTCCCTCCGCCTCCCTCCCCGGTCCCGCCGCTGCCCGCACCGCCGAGCAGCCCGCTGTCCAGCGCGGGCAGCATCGCCGGGATCACCAGCGCGATGCCGAGGGCGAGCGCGCCGATGCGCCGTCCGGTACGGACCGGGGCCAGCGGCGCCGCGTTCTCGAACACGCTCTGCTGGGCGCGGCCCGGCGCGCGCGCGGCGCCGCCGAAGACCCGCCCCCACTGCGAGAGCCGGTCGCGGCCCTCGGCGAGCAGGAGCAGCAGGTAACCGGCCGCAGCGAGCACGAACCAGAGCCAGCTCGCGCCGCCCGCGGAGAGCCCGGCGGCCACCGAGTACAGCGCGAGCAGCGGCAGGCCCGCCGGGGCCGCGCTGCGGAACGTCACCGCGAGCGCGTCCACCGCGAGGCCGATGATCAGCACCCCGCCGACCATCATCAGCCGGATGCCCGGGGTGGCGGGCGCCGGTATCGCGTACTGCCCGACGTCCGAAGCGCCTTGCTGGAGAAGGGAGCTGAGCTGCTCGAAGGCCTCGGGGCCGGGCAGCAGCCCGCCGATCGCCTGCTCGCGCGCGAACACCAGCGTCAGCGTCAAAAGCGCCACCACGGCCTGGGCGAGCACGGTCAGTGGCCGGGCCAGCGGCACCCGCCGGGCCAGCGCCCCCACCCCGCTCAGGATCGCGAGCAGGAAGGCCGCCTGGAGGATCCAGGAGGCCGGGGCGACCAGCGGCAGCATCGAGCACGCCGCAAGCACCGTGGCCGCGTAGGCGCACAGCGCCAACCGTCCGCGCCCGCTCATGACCATCCCCCTGCCGCGCCGCCGGGCGCCGCCTTCGCGTTCGTACGTTCCTGGCCCGCCAGGCGCCACAGCTCGGGCAGCGCCGCACCCGGGCGCACGGCGAGCGCCGTCCAGCCCGCCTCGCGCAGCAGCCGCATCCGGTCCTCGACCGGACCGCGCCCCTCGGAGCCGTGCGTCCACTGACCGCTGTCCAGCACGAAGGCGACCGCGGCACCGCTGCGCCGCCGCATCTTCGCCGCGACCGCGGCCTGTTCCTCGTCGAGATCGCCGAAGAAGCCGAGGAGCAGTCCCTCGTTGCCCCCGCGCAGCACGTCGTAGGCGCGCGAGAGGCCGCCGCCGTCGGAGTGGTCGACGACCGCGAGGGTGTCCATCATCAGCCCGGCCGAGTCCGAGGAGTCCTGGGTGGAGCCGGCGAAGCCGCCCGCGCCGTCGCCCGGAACCGAACTGCCCGTGTCGGTCAACAGCCGTACGGAGAAGCCCCGTTCCAGCATGTGCACCACGGCGGAGGCGGCGCCCGAGACCGCCCACTCGAAGGCCGAGTCGGGGCCCGCGCCCGCGTACGCGATGTCCCGGGTGTCGAGCAGCACCGTGCAGCGCGCCCGCTGCGGCTGCTCCTCGCGCCGCACCATCAGCTCGCCGTAGCGCGCGGTGGAGCGCCAGTGCACCCGGCGCAGGTCGTCGCCGTGCCGGTAGCCGCGCGGGATGACGTCGTCCTCACCGGCCAGGGCGAGCGAGCGGTGCCGTCCGTCGCCGTACCCGGCGGCCTCGCCGGACAGCCGCACCGGGGGCAGCGGTTCGGTCCTGGGTATGACGGTCAGCGTGTCGTGGGCGCTGAAGGCGCGGGTCAGCTCGCACATCCCGAACGGGTCGGTGAGCCGCAGCTGCAAGGGTCCCAGCGGATAGCGCCCGCGCAGGTCGGAGCGGACCCGGTAGGACACCTCGCGCTTGCCGCCCGCCTCGACCCGGTCGAGCACGAAGCGGGGGCGCGGGCCGAGCACGTACGGCACCCGGTCCTGGAGCATGAGCAGGCCGGTGGGCAGCCGCGAGACGTTGTCGATCCGCAGCTGGACCCGGGCCTCGGAGCCCGCCGGGACCCGGCCGGGGGCGAGGCGGCGGCTGCCCGCGACGCGGTAGCGCGTCCGGTAGAGGACCACCGTGCAGACCAGGGGGAGCACGGCGAGCAGCAGCCCGACCCGCAGCAGGTCCTCCTGGCCGAGGACGAAGGCGCAGGCGGCGGCGGCGACGCCGGCCGCGAGGAAGGAGCGGCCGCGGGTGGTCAGGCCGGACAGGGCCGCCCACAGCCCGCCCCGCGCCTGTTCCTCGGCGGGCTCGGCGGGGAGCCCCCCGGCCGCCATCACAGCCGCCGGGCGCCGGGCGGCTGCTGGCCGTACAGCGGATTCCCGGCCTGCGGAACGGGCGTGTGCTGGAGGATCTCCAGGACGACCTGCTCGGCGGTGCGCCGGTTGAGCTGGGCCTGCGCGGTGGGCAGCAGCCGGTGTGCGAGGACGGCGACGGCCAGTGCCTGGACGTCGTCGGGGAGCGCGTACTCCCGGCCGCTCAGGGCGGCGGACGCCTTCGCGGCGCGCAGCAGATGGAGCGTGGCGCGCGGCGAGGCGCCGAGTCTGAGATCCGGGTGGTTGCGGGTCGCGCCGACCAGCTGCACCGCGTACCGCCGGACCGCCTCGGCCACGTGCACGCCGCGGACCGCGTCGATCAGCTTCACCATGTCGTGGGCGTGGGCCACCGGCTGGAGGTCGTCGAGCGGGGAGACCGCGCCGTGCACGTCGAGCATCTGGAGCTCGGCCTCCGGCGTCGGGTAGCCCATCGAGACGCGGGCCATGAACCGGTCGCGCTGCGCCTCGGGCAGCGGGTAGGTGCCCTCCATCTCCACCGGGTTCTGGGTGGCCACGACCATGAAGGGGCTGGGCAGTTCGTAGGTCTGCCCGTCGATGGTGACCTGCCGCTCCTCCATGGACTCCAGGAGCGCGGACTGGGTCTTCGGCGAGGCGCGGTTGATCTCGTCGCCGATCACGATCTGCGCGAAGATCGCGCCGGGCTTGAACTCGAAGTCCCGGCGCTGCTGGTCGTAGATCGACACGCCGGTGATGTCCGAGGGCAGCAGGTCCGGGGTGAACTGGATGCGCCGGACCGAGCAGTCGATGGATTTGGCCAGCGCCTTGGCCAGCATGGTCTTCCCCACGCCGGGCACGTCCTCGATCAGGAGGTGCCCCTCCGCGAGCAGTACGGTCAGCGAAAGCCGCACGACCTCGGGCTTGCCCTCGATCACACTCTCCACCGACCTGCGGACTCGCTCCGCCGTGGCGGTCAGATCTTCCCCCACTCGCGCGTACGCCTGAGCGGGGGCACCCCCATGGCTCGCTCGATCGTCATAGGTCGTCACCCGGCCCTCCTCGGCCCTTTCATACGGGCCGACGCACCGCGAACGGCCCGGCCCACCTCGAAATACGGACAGCGCGCCCGAACGGTTCGGACCGGTGTCACATCCGCATTCTTGTTGCCGTTGCCGCGTCGTGTCACTCGCCTGTGGACAACTGAGGGGGATTCATTGGGAGTTGTCCCCCTATTTCCGTTCCTGCGTTCTCAGGCCGCCGGGTCGATCTCCCGCAGCAGCCCGGTCGTCACGTCGAAGACGAACCCGCGGACGTCCTCGGTGTGCAGCAGGAACGGCGAGGTCCGCACGCGCTGCATCGACTGGCGTACGTCCTGGTCGGCGTCGCGGAAGGCCTCCACGGCCCAGGCCGGACGCTGTCCCACCTCGTCCTCCAGCGTGTGCCGGAAGTCCTCGGTGAGCGTCTCCATGCCGCAGCCGGTGTGGTGCACCAGCATGACGCTGGTGGTGCCGAGCGCGCGCTGGCTGATGGTGAGGGAGCGGATCACGTCGTCGGTGACCACGCCGCCCGCGTTGCGGATGGTGTGGCAGTCGCCGAGCTCCAGACCGAGGGCCGCGTGCAGGTCGAGGCGGGCGTCCATGCAGGCCACGACGGCGACGCGCAGGACGGGACGGGCGTCCATGCCGGGGTCCTCGAAGGCCGACGCGTAGCGACGGTTCGCCTCGACCAGCCGGTCGGTCACCGTCCCGCCGGCCTGGACGGTCAGGTGCGGACGGGGGGCGGAAGGCTCTGCCGGTATGTGCGCAGGAGTCGACATGTATACGACGGTAGCCGCCGCTGATCGTCCAGTCTCCTCATGAGGCCGGAAAAAGACCGTCAACTCGGGCGCCTGTGAGGTAACCCACAGGCCTCACGGCTACTCACCCGAACGAGTGAAAAAAGTGCTCGGCGGCGCGCTGGAGGGTTGATTGACCCAAAGGACGAGTGGACTAAAGTGGCGCGAAGTGGGAGGCGTGACACCTGGTCTCCCCGCTTACGGAACCCCCAGCTTCCGGGAGATCGCAACCTCCCGGACCTACGTTCACCCGCGTGCGCGGCGCACGTACGGCTCGGCCCCCTCCCGCCCACCGGTCGGCTGACGCCCCTTCCCCGGCGCCAGCCGTTCGTCCCCCTCCACCGGGGGGAGCGGGGACCCGGCACGTACGCGCGACGCCGCACCGGATCCTTTGAGAGGGCGGCTTTGAGCCAGCGACACGTCCCGGTGATGCTCCAGCGATGCTTGGACATGTTGGCCCCGGCCCTGACCCAGCCGGGTGCGGTCGTCGTCGACTGCACCCTCGGCCTCGGCGGCCACAGCGAGGCACTTCTGACCCGGTTCCCCGAGGCGCGCCTGATCGGCCTCGACCGCGACAAGGAGGCGCTGCGCCTGTCCGGCGAGCGCCTCGCCCCCTTCGGGGAGCGCGCCACCCTGGTGCACGCCGTCTACGACGAGCTGCCCGAGGTGCTGGAACGTCTCGGCACGCCCCGCGTCCAGGGCGTCCTGTTCGACCTCGGCGTCTCCTCCATGCAACTCGACGAGGCCGACCGCGGCTTCGCCTACGCCCAGGACGCGCCCCTGGACATGCGCATGGACCAGTCGACCGGCATGAGCGCCGCCGAGGTCCTCAACACCTACCCGGCCGGTGAACTCGTGCGGATCCTGCGGGCGTACGGCGAGGAGAAGCAGGCCAAGCGGATCGTCTCGGCGATCGTGCGCGAGCGCGAGAAGGAGCCGTTCAGCAACAGCGCCCGCCTCGTCGAGCTGATCCGCGACGCGCTGCCGCAGGCCGCCAAGCGCACCGGCGGCAACCCCTCCAAGCGCACCTTCCAGGCCCTGCGCATCGAGGTCAACGGCGAACTCGCCAGCGTGGAGCGGGCGATCCCCGCCGCCGTCGAGGCCATCGCGGTGGGCGGCCGGGTCGCGGTGCTCTCCTACCAGTCCCTGGAGGACCGCATCGTCAAGCAGGTGTTCGCGGCAGGCGCCGCCAACACCGCCCCGCCCGGGCTTCCGGTGGTGCCCGAGCGCTACCAGCCGCGGCTCAAGCTCCTGACCCGCGGTGCCGAACTCCCCACGGAGGAGGAGGTCGCCGAGAACCGGCGCGCGGCCCCCGCCCGGCTCCGGGGGGTCCAGCGGATCAGGGAGGACGTGTGAGCAAACCGGCCAGGCAGCTGCGCGGCACGGCCGCGCGGCTCGGCAGGCTGATGCCCTCGCAGGGACCGAACAGCGCCGCCCGCACGCCGTTCGTGCTCCTTGTCGTCACCCTCCTCGGGGGCGGTCTCATCGCCCTCCTGGTGCTGAACTCGGCGCTGAACGCGGGCTCGTTCAAGCTCAGCGAGTACCGCAAACAGACCACCGAACGCACCGACGAACAGCAGGCGCTGCAACGGGACGTCGACGACCTGTCCGCCCCCGACGCGCTGTCCCGCCGGGCCGGCGACCTCGGTATGGTCCCGGGCGGCAACCCCGTCTTCCTCAACCTCGACGGCACCGTCAAGGGCGTCCCCGCGACCGCGGGCGACCCCTCCCCGGCCGAGGCCGCCGAGCCCGCGCCGCTGCCCGCGGCCCAGGGCCAGGCCGCCCAGCGCCCCAAGCACCGCACCCCGGCCGCCAGGCCCCGGCAGCCCGCGAAGACCTCCCCGACCCCCGGCAGGTGACGCAGTGAGCCCCAAGGAACCCCCGCGCCGCCGGGTGCCCCCGCCCGCGCGCTCCCGGCCGCCGGCCCGCCGCCCCGCGGCCGCCAAGAAGCTCAGGCTCGGCAGCCACCGGCCCCGGCTGCGCCTGGTCAGCCTCGGGCTCACCCTGGTCATGCTGGCCTTCGTCGTACGGCTGCTCCAGGTGCAGGCCGTCGACGCCAGCGCGTACGCCGCCAAGGCCGACAAGAACCGGTACGCCAGCTACGCGCTGCCCGCCGAGCGCGGCCGGATCACCGACCGGGCCGGCGTCGCGCTCGCCACCAGCGTCGACGCGTACGACATCACCGCCGACCCCACGCTGTTCACGCCCGAGGCCACGAAGATCCCGGACGCCGCCGAGCAGGCGGCCGCGCTGCTCGCGCCGCTGATGGGCAAGGACCAGGCGGAGCTCACCAAGAAGCTCAAGACCCCCAAGACCCGCTATGTGGTGCTCGCCCGCCGGCAGACCCCGCAGGTCTGGAACCAGATCAAGGACCTCAAGAAGGTCCTGGGCGAGAAGGCCGCCGCCGACCGGGCCAAGGGCGGGCCCGGAGCCAACGTGCTGGCCGGCGTCCTCAACGAGTCCAGCACCAAGCGCGTGTACCCGAACGGCGACCTGGCCGCCGGGATACTGGGATACGTCAACGCCGAGGGCAAGGGCGGCGGCGGCCTGGAGTCGTCCCTGAACAAGGAGCTGGCCGGCACCGACGGCAAGATCACCTATGCCCAGTCCGGGGGCCGCCGGGTGCCCACCGCCGGCACCCACGAGACCCCGGCCGTGCCCGGCTCCGACGTCGAGCTGACCATCGACCGGGACATCCAGTGGATGGCGCAGAAGGCGATCTCCGACCAGGTCGCCGAGTCCCACGCCGACCGGGGCTACGTCATAGTGCAGCGGTCCGACACCGGCGAGGTCCTGGCCATGGCGAACGCGCCCGGCTTCGACCCCAACAACATCGCCCAGGCCAACTCGGCCGCCATGGGCAACGCCGCGCTCCAGGACGCCTTCGAGCCGGGATCCACCGCCAAGGTCATGTCCATGGCCGCGGTCCTGGAGCAGGGCGTCGCCACGCCCGACACCCATGTGGTGGTCCCCAACCGCCTCCAGCGCGGCGACCGGCTCTTCAAGGACGACATCGACCACCCCACCTGGAACCTGACGCTCAACGGCGTGCTCGCCAAGTCCAGCAACATCGGCACCATCCTCGCCGTGGAGCAGCTGGGCAAGACCGACGCCCAGGCCGACAACGTCCTGTACTCCTACCTGCGCAAGTTCGGCATCGGCTCGCCCAGCGGCCTCGGCTTCCCCGGTGAGACGCCGGGCATCCTGGCCCCGGCGGGCAAGTGGTCCACCTCGCAGCAGTACACGGTCCGTTTCGGCCAGGGCTTCTCGCTCAACGCCATGCAGGCCGCCTCGGTCTACTCGACGATCGCCAACGGCGGTGTACGCGTCGAGCCGACCCTGGTGCGCGGCACCAAGGGCCCGGACGGGCGTTTCACACCGGCGCCCGCGCCCCAGCAGACCCGCGTGGTCAGCGAGAAGACCGCCAGGACGCTGGCCCAGATGCTCGAATCCGTCGTCGGCGACGCCGAGGGCACCGGAACCAAGGCCGCGATCCCCGGCTACCGCGTCGCGGGCAAGACCGGCACCGCCAACCGCATCGACCCCAAGACCGGCACCTACCGCGGCTACACCGCGTCCTTCGCGGGCTTCGCCCCCGCCGACAACCCCAGGATCACCGTCTACTGCGCCATCCAGAACCCCACCAAGGGCAGCTATTTCGGCGGACAGATCTGCGGTCCCATCTACAAGCAGGTCATGGAGTTCGCCCTCAAGACCCTGCAGATCCCGCCCACCGGAGCCCAGCCCCCCAACCTGCCCGTCACCTTCGGCGGCAACGACTGAATCCGGAAGCCTCAGTGACAACCATCACCCAGGGCCCTGGGAACCAGGACGGGAACCAGCACGCCGTGCCCCCCTCTTTTGGCGACCCGGCGGGTGCGCCCGGTACGCTCACCGCCGTGCCACACGCTGATCAGTACCGAACCGCCCAGCAGGACGCCCCCGCGAAACAGCCGGGAGCGCCCCGACCGGAACAGGCCCGTCCGACCTCGCTCGGCGAGCTGGCCGAGCGACTGGGGACGAACAGCCCCGGATCGGGAGAGGTCACCGGCATCACGCACGACTCCCGGGCGGTACGCCCCGGAGACCTGTACGCCGCGCTGCCGGGCGCCAACACGCACGGCGCCGACTTCGCCGCCCAGGCAGCGAGTCTGGGAGCCGTCGCGATCCTCACCGACCCGGGGGGCCGCGACCGCGCCGCCGCGACCGGCCTTCCGGTCCTGGTCGCGGGCGACCCGCGCGGCCGGATGGGCGAGCTCGCCGCCGAGATCTACGGACACCCCGGGCGCGATCTCCTCCAGCTCGGCATCACCGGAACCTCCGGCAAGACCACCACCGCCTACCTCGTCGAGGGCGGTCTGCGCGGCGCCGGACACGCGACCGGCCTGATCGGCACGGTCGAGATGCGGATCGGCGACGAGCGCATCAAGTCGGAGCGCACCACCCCCGAAGCCACCGACCTCCAGGCCCTGTTCGCGGTCATGCGCGAACGCGGCGTCGACTCGGTCGCCATGGAGGTCTCCAGCCACGCCCTCGTGCTCGGCCGGGTCGACGGATGCGTCTTCGACGTCGCCGTCTTCAACAACCTCAGCCCGGAACACATGGAGTTCCACTCCGACATGGAGGACTACTTCCGGGCCAAGGCGCAGCTGTTCACCCCCCAGCGGGCCAAGCGGGGCGTCGTCAACTTCGACGACGAGTACGGCCGCAGGCTCGTGAAGGAGGCGGGGATCGACATCACCACGTTCTCCGCCGAGGGCCACCCCGACGCCGACTGGCGGGCCGAGGACGTACGGGTGCGCCAGGACAGCAGCACCTTCACCGTCGTGGGACCCGGCGGCGAGCGCGTCTCGGCCACCGCCCCGCTGCCGGGCCCGTTCAACGTGGCGAACACCCTCGCCGCCATCGTCGCGCTGGCCGTCGCCGGCCTCGACCCGCAGACCGCCGCCGACGGAGTGGCCGCCGTACCCGGCGTGCCCGGCCGCCTGGAGCGCGTGGACGCGGGCCAGCCCTACCTCGCCGTCGTCGACTACGCCCACAAGACGGACGCCGTCGAGTCGGTGCTGCGCTCGCTGCGCAAGGTCACCGAGGGCAAGCTGCACATCGTGCTCGGCTGCGGCGGCGACCGCGACCGGACCAAGCGGGGCCCGATGGGCGCCGCCGCGGCCCGGCTCGCCGACACCGCCGTGCTGACCTCCGACAACCCCCGCTCCGAGGACCCCCTCGCGATCCTCGCCGCGATGCTGGCGGGCGCCGCCGAGGTGCCCGCGCACGAGCGGGGCGAGGTCCAGGTCTTCGAGGACCGGGCCGCCGCCATCGCGTCGGCCGTCGCCCGCGCCGAACCCGGCGACACCGTGCTCGTCGCGGGCAAGGGCCATGAACAGGGCCAGGACATCCACGGAGTGGTCCGCCCCTTCGACGACCGTCTGGTGCTCCTCGCCGCCATCCAGAAAAGTCAGGGATGAAGTAGTGATCGCCCTCTCCCTAGCCGAGATCGCCGAAATCGTCGGCGGGCAGCCGCACGACATACCGGATCCGTCCGTCACGGTCACCGGCCCCGTCGTCATCGACTCCCGCCAGGTGGCGCCCGGTTCGCTGTTCGTGGCCTTCGCAGGCGAACGCGTCGACGGCCACGACTACGCGCGACGCGCCTTCGAGGCGGGCGCCGCGGCCGTTCTGGCGGCCCGCCCGGTCGGCGTGCCCGCGATTGTCGTCGACGACGTGCAGGCCGCCCTCGGCGCCCTCGCGCGCGACGTCGTGCGCCGTCTGGGCACCGAAGTCGTCGCGCTCACCGGCTCGTCGGGCAAGACGTCCACCAAGGACCTGATCGCGCAGGTGCTCCAGCGCCACGCGCCGACGGTGTTCACGCCGGGCTCGCTCAACAACGAGATCGGCCTGCCCCTGACCGCGCTCACCGCCACCGCGGACACCAGGCACCTGGTCCTGGAGATGGGCGCGCGCGGCATCGGCCACATCCGCTACCTCACGGGGCTGACCCCGCCGAGGATCGGTCTCGTCCTCAACGTCGGGTCCGCCCACATCGGCGAGTTCGGCGGCCGCGACCAGATCGCCCTGGCCAAGGGCGAGTTGGTGGAGGGCCTGCCCGACAACGGCTGCGCCGTCCTGAACGCGGACGACCCGCTGGTGCGGGCCATGGCGTCCCGCACCAAGGCGCGCGTGCTGCTCTTCGGAGAAGCCGCGGACGCGGACGTACGGGCCGAGAACGTCCGGCTCACAGCCGCCGGACAGCCCTCCTTCAGCCTTCACACACCCTCCGGGTGCGGTGACGTGACGTTGCGCCTGTACGGTGAGCACCACGTGTCGAACGCGCTCGCCGCGGCCGCCGTCGCCCATGAGCTGGGCATGTCCGCAGACGAGATCGCCCGCGCGCTCTCCGAGGCGGGCTCCCTCTCCCGCTGGCGTATGGAGGTCACCGAGCGTCCGGACGGTGTGACGGTCGTCAACGACGCCTACAACGCGAACCCCGAATCCATGCGAGCCGCTCTCCGCGCGCTCGTGGCCATGGGCAAGGCCTCACGGGCACAAGGGGGACGTACGTGGGCGGTGCTCGGTCCGATGGCCGAGCTCGGCGACGAGTCGCTCGCCGAGCACGACGCGGTCGGACGGCTCGCCGTCCGACTCAACGTCAGCAAGCTCGTGGCAGTCGGGGGCCGGGAAGCGTCCTGGCTGCAACTGGGCGCATATAACGAGGGTTCGTGGGGTGAGGAGTCGGTGCACGTGTCCGACGCACAGGCGGCCGTCGACCTGCTGCGCAGTGAACTGCGGCCGGGAGACGTCGTGCTGGTGAAGGCGTCCAGGTCGATCGGCCTGGAGCGGGTGGCACTGGCGCTGCTCGATGGCGCTGCCGAGGGTGAGGTCGCCGCCCGATGAGGCAGATCCTCTTCGCGGGAGCCATCGGTCTGTTCCTGACCCTGGTCGGCACCCCGCTGCTCATCAAGCTGCTCGCCCGCAAGGGCTACGGCCAGTTCATCCGGGACGACGGCCCGCGCGGCCACGCCGGGAAGAAGGGCACGCCCACCATGGGTGGCATCGCCTTCATCCTGGCCACGCTGATCGCGTACGCGCTGACCAAGGTGATCACGAGTGAGGACCCGACGTTCTCGGGCCTGCTCGTGCTCTTCCTGACCGCCGGCATGGGCATGGTCGGCTTCCTCGACGACTACATCAAGATCGTCAAGCAGCGTTCGCTGGGCCTGCGGGCCAAGGCGAAGATGGCCGGACAGCTGATCGTCGGCATCGCCTTCGCGGTGCTCGCGCTCCAGTTCGCGGATGCCCGGGGCAACACCCCGGCCTCCACCAAGCTGTCCTTCATCAACGACTTCGGCTGGTCGATCGGGCCCGTCATCTTCGTGGTGTGGGCGCTGTTCATGATCCTGGCGATGTCGAACGGCGTGAACCTGACGGACGGTCTGGACGGCCTGGCCACCGGTGCGTCCGTGATGGTCTTCGGCGCGTACACCTTCATCGGGCTCTGGCAGTTCCAGGAGTCCTGCGCCAACGCGCAGACCCTGACCAACCCCAACGCCTGCTTCGAGGTGCGCGATCCGCTCGACCTCGCGGTCGTCGCCTCCGCCCTGATGGGCTCCTGCTTCGGCTTCCTGTGGTGGAACACCTCGCCCGCCAAGATCTTCATGGGCGACACCGGATCGCTCGCCCTCGGCGGCGCGCTCGCGGGCCTGGCGATCTGCTCCCGCACGGAGTTCCTGATCGCCCTGCTCGGCGGCCTCTTCGTGCTGATCACGATGTCCGTGGTCATCCAGGTCGGCTCGTTCAAGATGACCGGCAAGCGGGTCTTCCGGATGGCGCCGCTCCAGCACCACTTCGAACTCAAGGGGTGGTCCGAAGTCCTTGTCGTGGTCCGGTTCTGGATCATCCAGGGCATGTGCGTGATCGTGGGTCTCGGACTCTTCTACGCGGGATGGGCAGCCGACAAGTGAGCACCACCTGGCAGGGCAAGCGCGTGACGGTGGCCGGTCTCGGCGTCTCCGGGATGCCGGCGGCCCGGGTCCTGAACGGGCTCGGCGCCGCCGTCACGGTCGTCAACGAGGGCGCCGACGAGCGCTCCCGCACGCAGGCCGCGGAGTTGGAGGCGCAGGGCATCACCGTGCGCCTCGGTGACGGGGCCACCCTGCCGGAGGGCACCGAACTCATCGTCACGACGCCCGGCTGGCGGCCCGACAGGCCGCTGTTCGCGGCCGCCGCCGAGGCGGGCGTGCCGGTCTGGGGCGATGTGGAACTGGCCTGGCGGCTGCGGGACCTGGACGGCCGCGTGCCGGCCCCCTGGCTCGCGATCACCGGCACCAACGGCAAGACCACCACCACCCGGATGCTGGCCTCGATCCTGAGCGCGGCGGGCCTGCGTACCGCCGCCGTCGGCAACATCGGCGTCTCGCTGCTCGACGTCGTCCTCGGTGAGGAGCAGTACGACGTCCTCGCCGTGGAGCTCTCCAGCTACCAGCTGCACTGGGCGCCCTCGCTGCGCGCCCACTCGGCGGCCGTGCTCAACCTGGCGCCGGACCACCTCGACTGGCACGGCTCCATGGAGGCGTACGCCGCCGACAAGGGCCGCGTCTACGAGGGCAACACCGTCGCCTGCGTCTACAACGCGCAGGACAAGGCGACCGAGGACCTGGTGCGCGAGGCCGACGTGGAGGAGGGCTGCCGGGCGATCGGCTTCACCCTGGGCACCCCCGGCCCCTCCCAGCTCGGCGTGGTCGACGGCATCCTCGTCGACCGGGCCTTCGTGCAGAACCGGCAGAAGAACGCGCAGGAGCTCGCCGAGGTCTCCGACGTCGTCCCGCCGGCCCCGCACAACATCGCGAACGCGCTCGCGGCGGCCGCCCTGGCCCGCGCCTTCGGCGTCGAGCCCAAGGCCGTACGCGACGGGCTCAAGGCGTTCCGGCCCGACGCCCACCGCATCGAGCACATCGCGGACGTCGCCTCGGTCGCCTACGTGGACGATTCCAAGGCCACCAACACGCACGCCGCCGAGGCCTCCCTCGCGGCGTACGACCCGATCGTCTGGATCGCCGGCGGACTGGCCAAGGGTGCCTCCTTCGACGAGCTGGTGCAGCGCTCGGCGAAGCGGCTGCGCGGGGTCGTCCTGATCGGCGCCGAGCGGCACCTGATCGCCGAAGCCCTGGCGCGACACGCGCCCGAGGTCCCGGTGGTGGACCTCGACCGGACCGACACTGGGGCGATGTCGGCGGCGGTCCGCGAGGCGGCGGGGCTCGCCCGGCCGGGGGACACCGTCCTGTTGGCCCCGGCCTGCGCCTCGATGGACATGTTCGCGAACTACAACAAGCGCGGCGAGGCCTTCGCGGAAGCGGTCCGCGAGCTCGCCGCAGGGCGCGCCTAGCCGGACCACCCGTTCCACGGACCGGCGGCGCCGGGCACGACTGGAGGGGACACCACACATGGCGGCCGATGCACTTGGCGGCTCCGGGAGCGGCGCGCGCGGGCTGCCCGCACGCGCCGGTCTCCTCCTGCGCAGCCGTACCGCCGGGCCCGTGCGGCGCCCGGCCGTCCGCGGCGGCACCGGCACACCGCGGCGGCCCGGACCGCGCGGCCCCAGACGCCTGGTCGAACAGGCCAGGAAGGCCTGGGACCGGCCGCTCACGGCGTACTACCTGATCCTCGGCAGCGCCCTGCTCATCACCGTGCTCGGCCTGGTGATGGTCTACTCCGCCTCGATGATCAAGGCCCTCGAACTGTCGCTGCCGGGCTCGTACTTCTTCCGCAAGCAGTTCCTCGCGGCCCTCATCGGGGGCGGCCTGATGATCGCCGCGGCCCGGATGCCCGCCAAACTCCACCGGGCGCTCGCCTACCCGATACTGGCCGGCACGGTCTTCCTGCTGATCCTGGTGCAGGTCCCCGGGATAGGGAAATCGGTCAACGGCAACCAGAACTGGATCTACCTGGGCGGCCCCTTCCAGCTCCAGCCCAGCGAGTTCGCCAAGCTGGCGCTGCTCCTGTGGGGCGCCGACCTGCTGTCGCGCAAGCAGGACAAGCGGCTCCTGACCGAGTGGAAGCACATGCTCGTGCCGCTGGTCCCGGTGGCCTTCCTGCTGCTCGGGCTCATCATGCTCGGCGGCGACATGGGCACGACGATCATCCTGACCGCGATCCTGTTCGGGCTGCTCTGGCTGGCCGGGGCCCCCACCCGGCTCTTCGCGGGCGTCCTGGCGATCGCGGGCACGCTCGCCGCCCTCTTCATCAAGATCAGCCCGCACCGGATGGGCCGGCTGAACTGCATCGGCGCCACCGACCCGGGGCCGCAGGACCAGTGCTGGCAGGCGGTGCACGGAATCTACGCGCTGGCCTCGGGCGGATGGTTCGGATCCGGCCTGGGTGCGAGTGTGGAGAAATGGGGTCAACTCCCCGAGCCCCACACCGACTTCATCTTCGCCGTCACCGGCGAGGAACTGGGTCTGGCGGGGACGCTGTCGGTCGTCGCCCTCTTCGCGGCTCTAGGCTATGCGGGTATCCGCGTGGCCGGACGCACGGAGGACCCCTTCGTGAGGTACGCCGCGGGAGGTGTGACCACCTGGATCGTGGCCCAGGCCGTGATCAACATCGGTGCGGTGCTCGGCCTGCTGCCGATCGCCGGTGTCCCGCTCCCGCTGTTCTCCTACGGAGGGTCCGCCCTGCTGCCGACCATGTTCGCCGTGGGGCTGCTGATCGCGTTCGCGCGGGACGACCCCGCGGCGCGGGCGGCGCTTGCCATGCGGCAGCCTCGGGTGAGTTGGAAGTCGATGAGACGGCGCGTCAAGAAGCGTCCGTCCGGAGAGCGGTGAATTTCGGTGCATGTCGTACTCGCCGGTGGGGGGACCGCCGGCCACATCGAGCCCGCGCTCGCCCTCGCGGACGCCCTGCGCAGGCAGGACCCCACCGTGGGGATCACGGCACTCGGCACGGAGAAGGGCCTGGAGACCCGGCTCGTGCCCGAGCGCGGTTACGAGCTGGCGCTCATCCCGGCCGTCCCACTGCCGCGCAGGCCCACGCCCGAGCTGATCACCGTCCCCGGGCGGCTGCGCGGCACGATCAAGGCCGCCGAGCAGATCCTGGAGCGCACCAAGGCCGACTGCGTCGTCGGCTTCGGCGGCTACGTGGCGCTGCCCGGCTACCTGGCCGCCAAGCGGCTCGGGGTGCCGATCGTGGTCCACGAGGCCAACGCACGGCCCGGCCTCGCCAACAAGATCGGTTCGCGGTACGCGGCCTCGGTGGCCGTCGCCACCCCGGACAGCAAGCTGCGCAACTCCCGCTACATCGGCATCCCGCTGCGCTACTCGATCGCGACGCTCGACCGGGCCCGGGTCCGCCCCGAGGCGCGGGCCGCGTTCGGGCTCGACCCGGGGCTGCCGACGCTGCTCGTCTCCGGCGGCTCGCAGGGCGCCCGCCGTCTGAACGAGGTGATCCAGCAGATCGCGCCGGTGCTCCAGCGCTCCGGAATCCAGATCCTGCACGCGGTCGGCCCGAAGAACGAACTGCCGCGTGTCGACAACATGCCCGGGATGCCCCCGTACGTCCCGGTACCGTACGTGGACCGGATGGATCTCGCGTACGCCGCGGCCGACATGATGCTCTGCCGCGCGGGCGCGATGACCGTCGCCGAACTCTCCGCCGTCGGGCTGCCCGCCGCCTACGTACCGCTGCCGATCGGCAACGGCGAACAGCGGCTGAACGCCCAGCCGGTGGTCAAGGCCGGTGGCGGACTCCTCGTCGACGACGCCGAACTCACTCCCGAGTGGGTGCAGAGCAACGTCCTTCCGGTGCTCGCCGACCCGCACCGGCTGTACGAGATGTCGCGCTCCGCCGCCGAGTTCGGGCGGCGCGACGCCGACCAACTCCTCGTGCAGATGGTGTACGAGGCCATCGCAGGACGCTGATCAACTGACGGAAGGCAGGGACCGTGGCCGGACAGGCGACCGCTCAGCGCGGTGGCGGAAAGACCGACAGGTCGGCGAAATCCGCGAAGTCCGGCCGGCCCGGCCCCCGCCCCCGGTCGGGCCGCCGCCTCCGGCTGCCCCGCGGGCGCGGCCTGATCGTCCTCGGCTTCGCCGCCGTCCTGCTCGGAGCCGGCGTCATCTGGGTGCTGTACGGCTCGACCTGGCTCCGCGTCGAACACGTGAAGACCACCGGGACCCGGATTCTGACGCCCGGTGAGGTCGAGGCGGCCGCCGCGGTACCGATCGGATCGCCCCTGATTTCCGTCGACACAGGCGGGATTGAGGCCCGATTGCGCCAGAAGCTGCCGCGCATCGACTCCGTCGAGGTCATTCGCTCATGGCCGCACGGGATCGGTCTCCAAGTGACCGAACGCGAGCCGGCCCTGGTCATGAAGAACGGTGCGAAGTTCGACGAAGTGGACGCCAAGGGTGTGCGTTTCGCCACCATCCCGCAGCCGTTGAAGGGCGTTCCGCTGCTCGAATTGGTCCCCTCGCAGTCGCCGAGTCAGCGCCGCTTCGGCACCGACCGGCTGGTCCTCGAAGCGGTCCGCATCACGGGTGAACTCCCGTCGGCCGTCGCCAAGGAGACCCGTTCCGTCCGGATTTCCTCGTACGACTCCGTCACGCTGGAGCTGACCGGGGGGCGGAGCGTGCTGTGGGGCAGCGATGAGGACGGTGAGCTGAAGGGACGTACCCTCAGTGCACTGATGAAAGCCCGGCCGAAGTCGACCCGCTTCGATGTGAGCGCCCCCACCGCCCCTGCGGTATCGGGTAGTTGACGGACATATGCGCTGGCCAGCACCCTGGTTGGTCAGCGACACGGGTGATCACATAGGGTGAAAAGAAAAACGGGAGGTTCGGCGTGTTCGTTGAACGTGCGCCACTTGTCGACTTAGTGTCCTGTTCGGAAGAGTCCAGCGAACAGACACACTGGTAACCCTAAACTTCAACGTTAGGGTTCGGGTCGGCGATACGGACCGTCCCAATCGGCATTCGTCGTCACCTTGCGCCACCCGCGAAGTGACGACCCGTAACTCGAGGCGAGAGGCCTTCGACGTGGCAGCACCGCAGAACTACCTCGCAGTCATCAAGGTCATCGGTGTCGGCGGCGGTGGTGTCAATGCCATCAACCGAATGATCGAGGTCGGTCTCAAGGGCGTCGAGTTCATCGCGATCAACACGGACGCGCAAGCACTGTTGATGAGCGACGCCGACGTCAAGCTCGACGTCGGCCGTGAACTCACCCGCGGCCTCGGGGCCGGAGCCAACCCGGCAGTCGGACGCAAGGCGGCAGAGGACCACCGTGAGGAGATCGAGGAGGTCCTCAAGGGGGCCGACATGGTCTTCGTCACCGCCGGCGAGGGCGGCGGCACCGGCACCGGCGGCGCCCCCGTCGTCGCCAACATCGCGCGCTCGCTCGGCGCCCTGACGATCGGTGTGGTCACCCGCCCGTTCACCTTCGAGGGCCGGCGCCGGGCGAACCAGGCGGAGGACGGCATCGCCGAGCTCCGCGAAGAGGTCGACACCCTCATCGTCATTCCCAACGACCGGCTGCTGTCCATCTCGGACCGCCAGGTCTCGGTCCTGGACGCCTTCAAGTCGGCCGACCAGGTCCTGCTCTCCGGTGTCCAGGGCATCACGGACCTGATCACCACGCCGGGGCTCATCAACCTTGACTTCGCCGACGTCAAGTCGGTCATGTCCGAGGCCGGTTCGGCGCTCATGGGCATCGGCTCGGCACGCGGCGACGACCGCGCGGTGGCCGCCGCCGAGATGGCGATCTCCTCGCCGCTGCTCGAAGCCTCCATCGACGGCGCCCGCGGGGTGCTGCTCTCCATCTCCGGCGGCTCGGACCTCGGCCTCTTCGAGATCAACGAGGCGGCCCAGCTGGTCAGCGAGGCCGCCCACCCCGAGGCCAACATCATCTTCGGCGCGGTCATCGACGACGCCCTCGGCGACGAGGTGCGCGTCACGGTCATCGCGGCCGGCTTCGACGGCGGACAGCCGCCGGCCCGGCGGGACAACGTGCTGGGCAGCACCTCCAACAAGCGCGAGGAGCCCACTCCTTCGCGCCCCGCCGAGGTGTCCCGGCCGCTCGGCGGACTCGGCACGGTCAGCACCCGCGAGGAGCCCCCGGTGGCGCCCGCCCCGGTCGAGCCGGCCCCGGTCAACGAGGCCCCGGCCCCCTCGGCCATCCCCACGGCCCGTCCGTACCCGGACAGCCAGGCCGAGGAGCTGGACGTCCCGGACTTCCTCAAGTGACTGAAGTGACGTTTCGAAGCGATCTCTTGAAGTGATACGAGAGCAGGGCACTGTGAGCGGCGCGCACTTCGCCTTCACCGACCGGTGGGGCGGGGTGAGCGCCGTTCCGTACGAGGAGCTCAACCTCGGCGGCGCGGTCGGCGACGACCCCGCCGCCGTCCGGGCCAACCGTGAGCGCGCCGCCGCCTCGCTCGGGCTCGACCCGGGCCGGGTGGTCTGGATGAACCAGGTGCACGGCCGCGAGGTCGCCGTCGTCGACGGCCCCTTCGCCCCGGACGACACGACCGCCGTGGACGCGGTGGTGACGGGCCGTCGGGGCACGGCGCTCGCCGTGCTCACCGCGGACTGCACCCCGGTCCTGCTCGCCGATCCGGTGGCGGGGGTCGCGGGCGCGGCCCACGCGGGGCGGCCCGGAATGGTCGCGGGCGTGGTGCCCGCCGCCGTCGAGGCGATGGTCTCGCTCGGCGCCGACCCGGCCAGGATCGTCGCGCGCACCGGCCCGGCCGTCTGCGGACGCTGCTACGAGGTGCCCGAGCGGATGCGGGCCGAGGTCGCCGAGGCCGAGCCCGCCGCCTGGTCCGAGACCAGCTGGGGCACGCCCGCCGTGGACGTCACCGCGGGAGTGCACGCGCAACTGACCGCCCTGGGCGTCACCGACCTCCAGGCCTCGCCGGTCTGCACGCTCGAATCCCTGGACCACTTCTCGTACCGTCGCGACCGCACCACGGGGCGGCTCGCCGGATATGTCTGGCTGGACTGAGGACTCATGACGGATCGCAAGACCGAACTCGCCGAGAACCTGGCCCGGGTGGAGGAACGTATCGCTTCCGCCTGCGCCGCGGCCGGGCGCCGACGGGACGAGGTGACCCTCATCGTGGTCACCAAGACCTACCCGGCGAGCGATGTGCGCCTGCTGCACGAGCTGGGCGTACGCCATGTCGCGGAGAACCGCGACCAGGACGCGGCCCCCAAGGCGGCGGCCTGCGCGGACCTCGATCTCACCTGGCACTTCGTGGGTCAGTTGCAGACGAACAAGGTTCGTTCTGTTGCGGGTTATGCCGATATGGTGCAGTCGGTCGACCGGTCCAAGCTGATCGGCTCGCTCTCCGCCGCGGCGGTCCGGGCCGAGCGCGAGCTGGGCTGTCTCATCCAGGTCGCGCTGGACGCGGAGTCCGGTGCGCGGGGCGAGCGCGGAGGCGTGGCCCCGGACGGAATCGAGGAGTTGGCGGCCCTGGTCGCCGAGGCGCCCGGGCTCCGGCTCGACGGTCTGATGACGGTGGCGCCGCTGGCCGGTGAGTACGCCGGACGGCAACGGGCCGCGTTCGAGCGGCTGGTGGAATTCTCATCCCGCCTGCGCGCGGACCATCCGGCTGCGAACATGGTGTCAGCAGGGATGAGTGCGGACCTCGAAGAGGCCGTTGCGGCCGGAGCGACACATGTACGCGTCGGAACGGCGGTACTCGGAGTCCGACCCCGGCTCGGGTAACGTCGCGAAGCAAGTCGGACCACAGCAGAAAATATGGTCATTCCCACTCTTCGGTGGGCAGACCGCGTGGATCGTGGGCCCTTGGTGACGCTGCCAGTTGGCGACAGGAGCGATCCACCACAGAGCGGAGGAATCTGAGCATGGCCGGCGCGATGCGCAAGATGGCGGTCTACCTCGGCCTCGTGGAGGACGATGGGTACGACGGCCGGGGGTTCGACCCCGACGACGATTTCGAACCCGAGCCCGAACCGGAGCGCGACCGTCGGCGGCATCAGCCTCCGCACCAGTCCACACTCCAGGACGAACGGGACGAACCGGTACGAGTAACTCAGCCTCCAGCGCCGAGAGAACCGGTTCAGCTATCGGTAGAAAGCGGACGTCCGGCGCGAATTGCACCCGTGGCATCCATCACACCTGAACGTCCGAGCCTGGAGAAGAACGCACCGGTGATCATGCCCAAGGTCGTGTCCGAGCGGGAGCCGTACCGCATCACCACGCTGCACCCGCGGACCTACAACGAGGCCCGTACCATCGGGGAACACTTCCGCGAGGGCACTCCGGTGATCATGAATCTCACCGAGATGGACGACACCGACGCGAAGCGACTTGTCGACTTTGCCGCCGGACTCGTCTTCGGCCTGCACGGCAGCATTGAACGGGTGACGCAGAAGGTGTTCCTGCTGTCTCCTGCTAACGTCGATGTCACGGCGGAGGACAAGGCCCGCATCGCAGAGGGCGGTTTCTTCAACCAGAGCTGAGAACACGACACCGGGAACGAACCGGCCAGGACAAGGCCGGAGCTTTGAGGCAAGGGGAGAGGGAAGCGCGAGATGGGCGTCGCACTACAGGTGGTCTACATCGCGCTGATGTGCTTCCTCATCGTGCTGATCTTCCGGCTCGTCATGGACTACGTCTTCCAGTTCGCCCGTTCATGGCAACCCGGCAAGGCGATGGTGGTCATTCTTGAGGCCACCTACACTGTCACCGATCCACCGCTCAAGCTTCTGCGGCGGTTCATTCCGCCGCTGCGTCTCGGGGGCGTGGCACTCGACCTGTCCTTCTTCGTTCTGATGATCATCGTCTACATCCTGATCAGCATCGTGGTCAGGTTGTGAACGATACGGTCCTGCCGACTGCCGACGACTACGTAGAGGTGAAGAAGAGATGCCGCTGACCCCCGAGGACGTGCGGAACAAGCAGTTCACGACCGTCCGCCTCCGAGAAGGCTATGACGAGGACGAGGTCGATGCCTTCCTCGACGAGGTCGAGTCCGAGTTGACGCGACTGCTCCGTGAGAACGAGGACCTGCGCGCCAAGCTGGCTGCCGCCACCCGCGCCGCCGCGCAGAACCAGCAGCAGCAGGGCATGCGCAAGCCGGAGCCGCAGGACGGCCGAGGCCCGGGCGCGCCCGTACCCGCCGCCATATCCGGTCCGCCGCAGGTCCAGCAGCAGCAGCCGCAGATGGGTCCGCCCCAGCTGCCCAGCGGTGCGCCGCAGCTGCCCGCGGGACCTGGCGGCCACGGCCCGCAGGGCCAGCACGGCCAGGGCCAGATGGGTCAGGGCCAGATGGGCCAGGGCCCCATGGGCCAGGGTCCGATGGGCCAGAACCAGCTGGGTCAGGGCCCCATGGGTCAGAACCAGCTCGGCCAGGGCCCCATGGGCCAGCCGATGGGCGGCCCCATGGGCGGCCACGGTCCGCAGATGGGACAGCCGGCCCAGGCTCCCGGTGGCGACAGCGCCGCCCGGGTGCTCTCCCTCGCGCAGCAGACCGCCGACCAGGCGATCGCGGAGGCCCGTTCCGAGGCCAACAAGATCGTCGGTGAGGCCCGGTCCCGCGCCGAGGGCCTCGAGCGCGACGCCCGTGCCAAGGCCGACGCCCTGGAGCGGGACGCGCAGGAGAAGCACCGCGTCGCGATGGGCTCCCTGGAGTCCGCCCGCGCCACGCTGGAGCGCAAGGTCGAGGACCTGCGCGGCTTCGAGCGCGAGTACCGTACGCGCCTGAAGTCCTACCTGGAGTCCCAGCTGCGTCAGCTGGAGACCCAGGCCGACGACTCGCTCGCGCCGCCGCGCACCCCGGCGACCGCGTCGCTGCCGCCGGCCCCGCAGATGAGCGGGTCCATGGCGTCGGCCGGTGCCGGTGCGATGGGGCACCCCATGGGTGGCCAGCAGTCCATGGGCGGTCAGCAGTCCATGCCCAGCGCGCCGTCCTACGGTGGCCAGCAGCAGATGTCGCCGGCGATGACCCAGCCGATGGCGCCGGTGCGGCCGCAGGGCCCGTCGCCGATGCAGCAGGCTCCGTCGCCGATGCGGGGCTTCCTGATCGACGAGGACGACAACTGACGGGTCTGCGCGCGTGATCCGCGCGTAGCCGTCGGCAGACTGCGAGGGCCGGGCCCCTGGATTTCCAGGGGCCCGGCCCTTTTGCGCGCTCCGGCCCCGCGCCCTCGGCCCGGCGGGTCCGGTCCGCTGCGGCCGGTTGCCCCTGGCGGGGCGGGTCTTCTCCGGCGGCTGCGCCGGCCCGGAGTCCGGCCCGGGGCCGGAGGCCGCCTTTTTGCGTGCGGGTGCGTGCGCGGCTGGTCGCGCAGTTCCCCGCGCCCCTGGAAACCCGCCTTCTTCCGCGGACCGTGGTCGCTTCTCGCGCAGTTCCCCGCGCCCCTGGCTGCGCGGTGCCGGCCAGTGCAGGACACCTCAGGGGGAACGCCCCCCGGGGGGTACGGCTCGGCGGCCCGCCCCCGCGTGGGGGTGGGCCGCCGGTAGGGGGCTGCTACGCCTTGCGGAGGCGGAACGTCAGGGAGAGGCCCTCGTCGGTGAAGGGCTCGCCGTACCCCGAGGGCGCCTCGCCGGACGCGTAGTCCGTCGCCAGGACCTCGTCCGCGATCAGGTCCGCGTGGGCCGTCAGCGCCGAGGCGACCTCCGGATCCGTGGCGACCCAGCGCACCGCGATCCGGTCCGCCACGTCGAGCCCGCTGTTCTTGCGCGCCTCCTGGATCAGCCGGATCGCGTCCCGGGCCAGGCCCGCGAGACGCAGCTCCGGGGTGATCTCCAGGTCGAGGGCGACCGTGGCGCCGGAGTCCGAGGCCACCGACCAGCCCTCGCGCGGGGTCTCGGTGATGATGACCTCGTCCGGGGCCAGCGAGACCTGCTCGCCGTTGACCTCGACGGACGCCGTGCCCGTGTCGCGCAGCGAGGCGGACAGGGCCGCCGCGTCGGCCGCGGCCACGGCCTTCGCCACGTCCTGCACGCCCTTGCCGAACCGCTTGCCGAGCGCGCGGAAGTTGGCCTTCGCCGTGGTGTCGACCAGCGAGCCGCCCACCTCGGCGAGGGAGGCCAGGGACGTCACGTTCAGCTCTTCGGTGATCTGCGCGTGCAGCTCCGGGGAGAGCGTCTCGAAGCCCGTCACCGCGACCAGGGCCCGCGACAGCGGCTGGCGCGTCTTGACGCCCGACTCCGCGCGGGTGGCCCGGCCGAGCTCGACCAGGCGGCGTACCAGCGCCATCTGGGTGGAGAGGGCCGGGTCGATCGCCGCCGGGTCGGCCTTCGGCCACGACGACAGGTGGACGGACTCCGGGGCGTCCGGGGTCACCGGCACCACCATGTCCAGCCAGACGCGCTCGGTGATGAACGGCGTCAGCGGGGCCATCAGGCGGGTGACGGTCTCCACGACGTCGTGCAGCGTGCGCAGCGCCGCCTTGTCGCCCTGCCAGAAGCGGCGGCGGGAGCGGCGCACGTACCAGTTGGAGAGGTCGTCGACGAAGGAGGACAGGAGCTTGCCCGCCTTCTGGGTGTCGTAGGACTCCAGGGCCGAAGTGACGCCCTCGACCAGGGAGCTGAGCTCGCTCAGCAGCCACCGGTCCAGGACCGTGCGGTCGGCCGGGGCCGGGTCCGCCGCGCTGGGTGCCCAATTGGAGGTGCGGGCGTACAGGGCCTGGAAGGCGACCGTGTTCCAGTAGGTCAGCAGGGTCTTGCGCACGACCTCCTGGATGGTGCCGTGGCCCACCCGGCGGGCCGCCCACGGCGAGCCGCCGGCCGCCATGAACCAGCGCACCGCGTCGGCGCCGTGCTGGTCCATCAGCGGGATCGGGTCCAGGGTGTTGCCCAGGTGCTTGGACATCTTGCGGCCGTCCTCGGCGAGGATGTGGCCGAGGCACACCACGTTCTCGTACGACGACTTGTCGAAGACCAGGGTGCCGACCGCCATCAGCGTGTAGAACCAGCCGCGGGTCTGGTCGATGGCCTCGGAGATGAACTGCGCCGGGTAGCGGGACTCGAACAGTTCCTTGTTCCGGTGCGGGTAGCCGTACTGCGCGAACGGCATCGAGCCCGAGTCGTACCAGGCGTCGATGACCTCCGGCACGCGGACGGCCTCCAGGGAGCAGCCCTCGGCGGTGCAGGTGAACGTCACGTCGTCGATGTACGGGCGGTGCGGGTCGAGCGCGGACTGGTCCGTGCCGGTCAGCCCGGTCAGCTCGGCGCGGGACCCGACACAGGTGAGGTGGCCCTCCTCGCAGCGCCAGATGGGCAGCGGGGTGCCCCAGTAGCGGTTGCGGGACAGCGCCCAGTCGATGTTGTTCTTCAGCCAGTCGCCGAAGCGGCCCTCCTTGACCGACTCGGGGAACCAGTTGGTCTTCTCGTTCTCCCGCAGCAGCGCGTCCTTGACGGCGGTGGTGCGGATGTACCAGGACGGCTGTGCGTAGTAGAGCAGCGCGGTGTGGCAGCGCCAGCAGTGCGGGTAGCTGTGCTCGTACGGGACGTGGCGGAAGAGGAGGCCGCGCTCCTTGAGGTCCTCCGTGAGCCTCTCGTCGGCCTTCTTGAAGAAGACGCCGCCGACCAGCGGCACGTCCTCCTCGAAGGTGCCGTCGGGGCGGACCGGGTTCACCACCGGAAGGCCGTACGCCTTGCAGACCAGGAGGTCGTCGGCGCCGAAGGCGGGGGACTGGTGGACCAGACCCGTACCGTCCTCGGTCGTGACGTACTCCGCGTTCACGACATAGTGCGCGGGCTCCGGGAACTCGACCAGCTCGAAGGGGCGCTGGTAGGTCCAGCGCTCCATCTCGGCGCCGGTGAAGCTCTGGCCGGTGGTCTCCCAGCCCTCGCCGAGCGCCTTCTCCAGGAGGGGCTGGGCGACGACGAGCTTCTCCTCGCCGTTCGTGGCCACGACGTAGGTGACCTCGGGGTGGGCCGCGACCGCCGTGTTGGACACCAGCGTCCACGGGGTCGTCGTCCACACCAGGAGGGCCGCCTCGCCCGCGAGCGGGCCGCCGGTGAGCGGGAAGCGGACGAAGACCGAGGGGTCCACGACCGTCTCGTAGCCCTGCGCCAGCTCGTGGTCCGAGAGGCCGGTGCCGCAGCGCGGGCACCAGGGGGCGACGCGGTGGTCCTGGGTGAGCAGGCCCTTGTTGAAGATCTCCTTCAGGGACCACCACACGGACTCGACGTACTGCGGGTCCATGGTGCGGTAGGCGTCGTCCAGGTCGACCCAGTAGCCCATCCGGGTCGTGAGGTCGGCGAAGGCGTCGGTGTGGCGGGTCACGGACTCGCGGCACTTGGCGTTGAACTCGGCGATGCCGTACGCCTCGATGTCCTTCTTGCCGTTGAAGCCGAGCTCCTTCTCGACCGCCAGCTCGACGGGCAGGCCGTGGCAGTCCCAGCCGGCCTTGCGGGCCACGTGGTAGCCCTGCATCGTGCGGAAGCGGGGGAAGACGTCCTTGAAGACGCGGGCCTCGATGTGGTGGGCGCCCGGCATGCCGTTGGCGGTGGGCGGGCCCTCGTAGAAGACCCACTCGGGGCGGCCCTCGGACTGTTCGAGGCTCTTGGCGAAGACCTTGGACTGCTCCCAGAAGTCGAGCACGGCGTGCTCAAGGGCAGGCAGGTCGACCTGGGCGGGCACCTGGCGGTACTGCGACATCCGTTCATCCTCCGGCGGATCGTCGTGCGGTTCCGTCGGAGGGACGAGAGCCTGCCCTCGTGGGGCGCTCCCGCGGTACCACCCTCCTTGGCGGTGTGCGGAACACCGCCCCCTCATTGGGGTCGCGAAGCCGGTTCTACCGGACCCCGTCGAACCCGGGGTCTTTCTTCCGGCGGCTCGGGGGTGATCTTCACCGCGCGCTCACCTCCGGGCTCACACCGTCCCCGGATCGCTCTTGGCTGCGTACGCCGCTACTCGTCCCGTCCACGCCTCTCGCTGCGGCCAGTGTACGGGGCCCGGCGCAGGGCGGCCGACCGGATTTCGGCGGACCGGGCCGGGGCTGCGTCCGTGACCCGAATGGGCATACGGCCTCCGGCGGAGTCCGGCTCCGCCCGTCCGGCGGATTACCGGGCCGGGAGCTGGGCACAACCGATGCAGGTTCGTCTTGCCGCCGGTCCGGGGCGGGGCGAACCGGCGGCGTGCCCCGTTGCCGCGGGCCTGGGGTCGATTTATCGTCCCAGCACGATTCGCGAGCAAGATCACAATATGTGAAGGGGCCGCGGCCATGGTGGCGAAGAAGACCGCCGTAGAGACCACAACGGCGTCCAAGAGAGCCAGTGCCACAAGTGCTGCCGCAGGTGCCACCACGGGCTCGGCGGCCAAGGACACGAACGGCGGGAAGAGCACCGCCGCCAAGAAGACGGCGGCCAGGAAGACCACGTCGGGCAAGACCACGTCGGGCAAGACCGCTTCGAACAAGGCAGCCCAGGCCAAGACCGCTTCGAGCAGGGCGACCGCGGCCAGGACCGCTTCCGGCGAGGCCGCTCCATCCGGGAAGACGACCGCCGGGAAGAGGACCGCGGGGAAGGCGACCGCGGGCAGGTCGGCCGCGGCCAAGGAGGCGGAGCCCGCCAAGAAGACGGCGCCGAAGAAGACCACCGCCAAGAAGACCGCGGCCGGCAAGGCAACCGGGACGGCGCGGGCCGCGTCCGACAAGGCGACCGACAAGACGGCGCCGGTGAAGTCGGCCGGGGCGGGCGCCAAGAAGGCCGCGACCGCGGCCCAGGGGGCGGCTTCGGCCGCGGAACAGACGGGAGCCAACAAGGTGGTTGCGAAGAAGACTGCGGGAGGGGCAACGGCGGCCAGGACCGCCGCGGCGTCGGCGGTGCCGGCGGCCCGTGCGGTCGCCACGACCGCCCCGGGGGAGCTTCCGGTCCGGCCGGGCGAGGACCCGTGGACCCCGGAGGAGGTCTCCGAGGCCCGCAACGAGCTGTCCAGCGAGGTGCTGCGGCTGCGCAGCGAGATCGAGGCCTCGGAGGCGGCGCTGGCCGGGCTGATGCGCGACTCCGGGGACGGCGCGGGCGACGACGACGCCGACACCGGCACCAAGAACATCACCCGCGAGCACGAGATGGCGCTGGCCGCCAACGCCCGCGAGACCCTCGAACAGACCGAGCACGCCCTGGAGCGGCTCGACGCGGGGACGTACGGCTACTGCGAGGTCTGCGGGAACCCGATCGGCAAGGCCCGGATGCAGGCGTTCCCGCGCGCCACGCTCTGCGTGGAGGACAAGCAGAAGCAGGAACGGCGGGGCTGACTCCGCACAGGTGTGCCGTACCCTCGTGCTCAGTCAGCACCTAGTCGGTTGAGGGACTCACGTGGCAGAGGCGGAGCGCATCATCGGTACGCCGGATGTGGAAGGGGCCGACGAGCAGGCGGCCCCTGCCGAGCAGCCGAAGGGCAAGCGGAAGATCGCCGTGCTGTTCGCGGTGGCGGTCTTCGCCTTCCTTCTCGACCTCGGCAGCAAGATGCTCGTGGTGGCCAGGCTGGAGCACCACGAGCCGATCAAGGTCATCGGTGATCTGCTCGAACTGAACGCGATCCGCAACGCGGGCGCCGCCTTCGGCATCGGCGAGGCGTTCACGGTGATCTTCACGATCATCGCGGCCACCGTGATCGTGGTGATCGCCCGGCTCGCGCGCAAGCTCTACAGCCTGCCGTGGGCGATCGCGCTCGGCCTGCTGCTCGGTGGCGCGCTCGGCAACCTCACCGACCGGATCTTCCGGTCGCCCGGGATCTTCGAGGGCGCCGTCGTCGACTTCATCGCGCCCAAGGGCTTCGCGGTCTTCAACCTCGCCGACTCGGCCATCGTGTGCGGCGGCATCCTGATCGTGATCCTGTCGTTCCGCGGGCTCGACCCGGACGGCACCGTCCACAACGACTGAGCGCCCGGGTCCGCCCGTCGGACGCTGCGGCGGGGGATGTCGGTGGGGCAAGGCATACTCGACGGGTGAGCACGATTCCCGAGATCCGCACCCTGCCCGTTCCCGACGGCCTCGAAGGCGAGCGCGTCGACGCCGCCATCTCCCGCATGTTCGGGTTTTCCCGTACCAAGGCGGCCGAGCTGGCCGCGGCGGGGAAGGTCCAGGTCGACGGCGCCGTGGTCGGCAAGTCCGAGCGGGTGCACGGCGGGGCCTGGCTCGAGGTCGAGATGCCGCAGGCGCCCGCCCCCGTGCAGATCGTCGCCGAGCCCGTCGAGGGCATGGAGATCGTCCACGACGACGACGACATTGTCGTGATCATGAAGCCGGTGGGCGTCGCCGCCCACCCGAGCCCGGGCTGGACCGGCACCACGGTCATCGGCGGCCTCGCCGCGGCCGGTTACCGCATCTCCACCTCCGGCGCCGCCGAGCGCCAGGGCATCGTGCACCGCCTCGACGTGGGCACCTCCGGCCTGATGGTCGTCGCCAAGTCCGAGCGGGCGTACACCTCGCTCAAGGCGCAGTTCCGCGAGCGGGTCGTCGACAAGCGCTACCACGCGCTGGTCCAGGGCCACCCGGACCCGATGAGCGGCACCATCGACGCCCCGATCGGCCGCCACCCCAACCACGACTACAAGTGGGCCGTGACCGCCGAGGGCAAGCCGTCGGTCACGCACTACGACCTGATCGAGGCCTTCCGCGCCGCCTCCCTGCTCGACATCAAGCTGGAGACGGGCCGCACGCACCAGATCCGCGTCCACATGTCGGCCCACCGCCACCCCTGCGTCGGCGACCTCACCTACGGCGCCGACCCGACCATCGCCAAGCGCCTCAAGCTGACGCGCCAGTGGCTGCACGCGGTGCGCCTCGGCTTCGAGCACCCCTCGGACGGCCAGTGGGTCGAGTTCGCGAGCGAGTACCCGGCGGACCTCCAGTTCGCGCTCGACACCATCCGGGCCGAGAGCGAGTGACGGGCTTCGAGGTCCGCGTCGCCGAGGACGCGGCCGACCGCGAGGCCTGCTTCGCCGTGCGCAGGCAGGTCTTCGTGGCCGAGCAGGAGGTCCCCGAGGAGCTGGAGTACGACGCGTACGACGCGGTCGCCCTGCACGTCCTCGCGCTGGGCGCCGAAGGCCCGCTCGGCACCGGGCGGCTCCTGCACGGCCCCGAGGCGCTGGAGAAGACCGGCGGCGCGGACATCGGCTCGCTCGGCCGGCTCGCGGTGACCTCCGCCGCGCGCGGCCTCGGCGTCGGCGCGGCCCTGGTGCGCGCTATCGAGGAGGCCGCCCGCGAGCGCGGCCTCACCGCGGTCGACCTGCACGCGCAGACCCACGCCCTGGGCTTCTACGAGCGGCTCGGGTACGAGGCGTACGGTCCGGAGTTCCTGGACGCCGGGATCGCGCACCGGGCCATGCGGCGGGTCCTGGTCTAGCGGTTCCGAGCGCACCGTATGCCCCCGATGGGCGGTTCGGGCCGGTTGCGTGGCACGCTGTAGGTCTTGATCGTCAAGGCCGTTCAGGCCCGCACCGCCCGGGAGGGCATCCGTGGATCAGCTGGCCCTGCTGCTCGTGCTCCTGCTCGGCGCGGTGGTGACGGTCCCCCTCGGGGAGCGCCTCGGCCTGCCCGCTCCGGTGCTCATGACGCTCGGCGGGATCGCCATGGCGCTGCTTCCGTTCGTGCCGAACGTGGACATCGACCCGGAGTTCATCCTCCCGCTCGTGCTGCCGCCGCTGCTCTACGCCTCCGTGCAGCGCACCTCCTGGCGGCAGTTCACGGCCAACGTCCGGCCCATCTTCCTGCTCGCCGTGGCGCTCGTCTTCGTGACCACGGCGGCCGTCGCCGCCGTCGCCAACTCCATCGTGCCCGGCCTGCCGATCGCCGCCGCCGTCGCGCTCGGCGCGCTGGTCGCCCCGCCCGACCCGGTCGCGGCGACCGCGGTGGCGGGCTCGCTCGGCCTGCCCCGCCGCCTGGTGTCGATCCTGGAGGGCGAGGGCCTGTTCAACGACGTGACCGCGATCGTGCTCTACCACGTGGCGATCACGGCGACCGTGACCGGGAGCTTCTCCTGGGCGTCGGCCGCCGGTGAGCTGGTGCTGTCCGCCGTGGTCGCGGTCGCCGTGGGGCTCGCGCTCGGCTGGGCCGCCAACAAGCTGATGAGTCTGCTGGACGACCCCACCCTCCAGATCGGCCTCACCCTCCTGGTCCCGTTCGTCGGCTACGTGCTGGCCGAGGAGTTCGGCGGCTCCGGTGTCCTGGCCGTGCTGACGGTCGCGCTGTTCCTCGCCGAGCACACGATGGACGCCGACGACGTGCAGGGCCGCCTCGCCGGTGCCACCTTCTGGCAGATCGTCGACACCCTGGTCACCGGCGTCGCGTTCGGCCTCATCGGGCTCGAACTCCACAACGTGTTCGGCACCGCGACCGGCCGCGAACTGCACATGTTCGGCTGGGCCGCGGCCGTGGTGGGCGTCGTCGTGGGCGTACGCCTGCTGTGGCTGCTCCCGGCGACCTGGCTCGCCAAGCGGCTGCACACCCTGCGCGACTACGACGAGGAGATCCCCACCTCCTGGCGGGAGACCATCGTCATGTGGTGGGCCGGGATGCGCGGGGTCGCCTCGGTGGCCCTGGCGCTCGCCATTCCGCTGAAGACCGACGACGGCGCGCCCTTCCCCGGACGTGACGAGATCGTCTTCATCGCCTTCGCCGTGATCATGACGACGCTGGTCTTCCAGGGGCTGACCCTGCCCTGGCTGGTCAAGCGGCTGGGCGTCCGGGCCGACACGGACGCCGAGCGGCAGCTGGAGCGGGACCTGGCGGTGCGGGCCGCGAAGGCCGCGAAACGGCGCCTGAAGGAGATCGAGGACGTCGAGGAGCTGCCCGAGGACGTCATGGAGCAGCTGCACCGCCGGGCCTACGACGTGGGCGCGCGGATCAGCCCCGACATGGTCGACGAGGAGCGCCGCGAGGCGTACGCGAAGCGGGTCGAGCGGATCCGGGCGGTGCAGCGCATCCAGCGCGAGATGATGTCGGCCGCCCGGCACGAGGTGCTCTCCGCGCGCAGCGAGCCCGGCGCCGACCCGGAGATCGTGGACCGGGTGCTGCGGCAGCTGGACGTCCGCAGCCTGCGCTGACCCGGCCCGGGACCCGCCCGCCCCTCAGGGCCGCTCGTCCTCGATCGCCCGGCGGGCCGCGGGCCGGGCCTCGCCCGTGGTGATCCTCGGCAGGGCGTAGGGGTGCTCGGCGTACAGCCACGCCACCAGCTGCTCGCGGACGGTGACCCGGACCGTCCAGATGTCGTCGGCGTCCTTGGCGGTGACGACCGCGCGGACCTGGATCGTGGACGGCGTGGTGTCCGTCACCGCGAGCGAGAAGTCCCGCCCGTCCCAGGCCGGGCACTCCTTGAGGATCAGGGCGAGCCGCTCGCGCATCAGGGGCAGCGGCGCCGAGTGGTCGAGGTGGAAGAAGACCGTGCCGGTCATCTGGGCGCCGCCGCGCGACCAGTTCTGGAACGGCTTGCTGGTGAAGTACGACACCGGCATGGTCAGGCGCCGCTCGTCCCAGGTGCGCACCGCGAGGAAGGTCAGCGTGATCTCCTCGACGACGCCCCACTCCCCGTCGACCACCACCGTGTCGCCGATCCGCACCATGTCCCCGAAGGCGATCTGGAGCCCCGCGAAGAGGTTGCCGAGGGTGGACTGCGCCGCGACACCGGCGACGATGCCCAGGATGCCCGCCGAGGCCAGCAGCGAGGTGCCCGCCGTGCGCATCGCGGGGAAGGTGAGCAGCATCGAGGCGACGGCCACCACGGCGACGATCGCGCTGACCACCCGCTGGATGAGGGTGACCTGCGTACGGACCCGGCGGACCCGGGCCGGGTCGCGGGTCGAGGTCGCGTACCGGCTGAACGAGGACTCCACGACCGCCGTCGCGATCCGCACCACCAGCCAGGCGCTCGCGCCGATGAGGACCAGCGTCAGGATCTGGCCAAGGCCGGCCTTGTGCTCCTGGACCGGGCCCCACTTGATCGCGGCGTAGGAGCCGCGCAGGATCGCGGTGAGCAGGACCAGGCGCAGCGGTATGCGGCAGCGGCGCAGCAGTCCCCACAGCGGTGTCTCGTGGTGCCGCGCGTCGACCCGGCGCAGCAGCCGGTCGGCCAGCCAGCCCACCACCAGTGTGAGGACGACCGAGCCGCCGATGACGATCAGCGGACGCAGCACGTTCTCCATGCCTTCGACCGTAACTGGCACGATGGCCCCATGAACATCATGCTTTTCCATTCGGTCTACGGTCCGCGTCCCGCCGTACAGGAGGCGGCCGGGCGACTGCGGGCCGCGGGCCACGAGGTGCACGTGCCCGACCTGTACGAGGGCCGCACCGTCGAGACCGTCGAGGAGGGCAGGGACGTCAAGGACGAGATCGGCAAGGACGAGCTCCTGAAGCGGGCCATTCTCGCGGCCGCCCCGTACTCGGAGCGCGGGCTCGTCTACGCCGGGTTCTCGCTCGGCGCGTCCATCGCGCAGACCCTGGCGCTCGGCGACGACAAGGCGCGCGGGCTGCTGCTGTTCCACGGCACCTCGGACATGGCCGAGAACACGGTCGTGGACGAGCTGCCCGTGCAGCTCCACGTCGCCGACCCGGACCCGTTCGAGTCCGGCGACTGGCTCAACTCCTGGTACCTGCAGATGCGGCGGGCCGGCGCGGACGTGGAGATCTACCGCTACCCGGGCGCCGGCCACCTCTACACCGACCCGGGGCTGCCGGACTACGACGAGGCGGCGGCCGAGCAGACCTGGCGCACGGCGCTCGGCTTCCTCGACGACCTCGCGGCCGAGGCGTAGGAACGCCGAACGGGCAGTCCGCGACAGCGAGTGCGGACTGCCCGTTCGTCAGGGGCGGGGATCAGCCCTTGAGCGCCTTGTCGATCGCGGCCGTGAAGGAGGCCGGGTCGGAGGGCGCGTTGTCCGAGCCCTCCGCGGTGATCTTCTTGCCGTCCATCTTCAGCGTCGGCGTGCCCTGGACGCCGCTGCTGTCGAACTTGTCCGACATGGTCAGCGCCCACTTGTCGTAGGTGCCGTCCTTGACCGCCTTGGCGAAGGCCGCGTTCCCCTTGAGCGCCGGGACGGTGTCCGCGATCTCGATCAGGTAGTCGCGGCTCTTGAACTTGTCGGTGGTCTCCTCGGGGTGGTACTTCGCCGAGTAGAGCGCCGACTTGTACTCCAGGAACGCCTCGGGGCTGACGTTCAGCGCCGCGCCGAGCGCGCTCAGCGCGGTCTTGGAGCCGGTGCCCGGGCTGCCCTTGTCGATGAACGTGGCGCCGATGAACTGGATCTTGTACTTGCCCGCGTCGACGTCCTTCTTGATCGTCGGGCCGACGGCCTGCTCGAACTGCGAGCAGATCGGGCAGCGCGGGTCCTCGTACATTTCGAGGGTCTTCTTCGCGTCGGGCTTGCCGATGACGACGGTGGTGCCGTCGCTGCCCGAGTTGGCGGGCTTCACCAGGGCCTTGTCCTTGGCGGCGTCCCACGCGCTGGGCTTCATGGCCTGCATGATCGCGTAGCTGGCACCGCCCGCGACGGCGAGGACGCCGACGACGGACACGGCCACGATGATCTGCCGACGCGTCTTGGCCTTCTTGGCCTCGCGCTCGCGCTCCGCTCGCAGCCGCTCGCGGGCGGCAGCCTTGTTGGCCTGGCTGTTGCGGGAACTCATGATCTTTTTCTCCGGATGGCAGGTGAGGAAAGTGACGGGGAACCGCTGGGCTCGGGGCTCGGCCTCAGACGAGGACGAGCGACCGGCTCGGCGGCCCCCTGCGTGCCACGGAGTGCACCAGGAGCCGGGTGCGCGAGGGAACGGACCCGTGGCGCACCGCGGGTGCGAGCGGGCGCGGTGTGCCACGGGCGGCGCGCACCACGGCGGCCGCCACGAGCAGCGGCCGGAAGGCGAAGGCGGCGACCGCCCGCAGCAGCCGGGCCAGCGCCGCCTCGCCGCGGCGCAGCCACAGGGCGGCGAGCAGGCCGACGGTCAGGTGGGCCGCGAGCAGCAGCCAGGGCACGGCCGGGCCCGGGTGGGTCAGCAGGGCGGCCGCGTTCGCCGGAGCGTGCACCGCGCCCAGCGTGCCGCCGCCGCACAGCACGTCGAAGCCGACCGCGCGCAGGGCGCCCGCCACGGGGCCGCCGGCCGGGCCGTAACAGACGTGCTGGCCGGTGGTGAACAGGGTGTCGGCGGCCAGCTCCAGCGGGACCACGGCCCCCGCGATCGCCCAGTAGCCGCGCTCGCGGCCGGCCAGCGCGTACGCGATGGCGAACACCGCTCCGGCCGCGGCGGCCACCAGCGAGAGCGGCAGCGGGACCTGGGAGAGCAGCACGTGGGACGCGGTCGAGAGCGTCACGACGAGCGCCGTGAAAAGCGCCGCGCGTGCCGCTCTGAGCTGCGTCCCTGATATGTCCATCGCGGGTGAGTGTGCCATGTCCGGCCGTAGGTCGTGCCTAAGAGTTCGGTGAGACTGCGGGCCCCGGGCCGATCATGGCCGGGGACCGCCCCCTAGAGACCCGGTATCCGGCCGTTGCGGAAGAGGTCGACGAAGATCTGGTGGTCGGCCCGCGCCCGCGCCCCGTAGGAGTGCGCGAAGTCCACGAGCAGGTCCGCGAAGCCGTCCTCGTCGGCGGCGATGGCCGCGTCGATGGCGCGCTCGGTGGAGAACGGCACGAGCTCCGAGTGACCGCTCTCGTCGTCCGCCGCCGCGTGCATCGTGGCCGTGGCCCTGCCGAGGTCGGCGACGACCGCCGCGATCTCGTCGGGGTCGTCGATGTCCGACCAGTCCAGGTCCACCGCGTACGGCGAGACCTCGGCGACCAGCTGGCCGGCGCCGTCCAGCTCGGTCCAGCCCAGCCACGGGTCGGCGGCGGCCTGGAGCGCGCGCTGCGAGATGACCGTGCGGTGCCCCTCGTGCTCGAAGTAGCCGCGCACCGCCGGGTCCGTGATGTGCCGGGAGACCGCCGGGGTCTGCGCCTGCTTGATGTAGATCACCACATCGTTCTCCAGGGCGTCGCTGTGCCCTTCGAGCAGGATGTTGTACGAGGGCAGGCCGGCCGAGCCGATCCCGATGCCGCGGCGCCCCACGACGTCCTTCACGCGGTAGGAGTCCGGGCGCACCAGGCTCTCCTCGGGCAGCGTCTCCAGGTAGCCGTCGAAGGCCGCGAGCACCTTGTAGCGCGTCGCCGCGTCCAGCTCGATCGATCCGTCGCCCTCGGTGAACCGGCGCTCGTACTCCCGGATCTCGGTCATCGAGTCGAGCAGCGCGAACCGGGTGCGGGCGCGGGCGTCGCGCAGGGCGCCGAGCAGCGGGCCCTCGGCCGTGTCCAGGGTGAAGGGCGGCACCTCGTCCTCCTTGGCGCCGGACGACAGGGCGTGGATGCGCTCGCGGTAGGCGGCCGCGTACGTGCGCACCAGGGAGGTGATCTGCTCGTCGCTGAACGCCTTGGTGTAGCCGATCAGCGCCAGCGAGGCGGCGAGCCGCTTCAGGTCCCAGGTGAAGGGGCCCACGTACGCCTCGTCGAAGTCGTTGACGTTGAAGATCAGGCGGCCGTTGGCGTCCATGTAGGTGCCGAAGTTCTCGGCGTGCAGGTCGCCGTGGATCCAGACCCGGCCGGTGCGCTCGTCCAGGTAGGGGCCGCCGTGCCGCTCCTTCTCCAGGTCGGAGTAGAACAGGCAGGCCGTGCCCCGGTAGAAGGCGAAGGCCGAGGCCGCCATCTTGCGGAACTTGACCCGGAACGCGGCCGGGTCGGCGGCCAGGAGCTCGCCGAACGCGGTCTCGAAAACGGCGAGTATCTCTTCGCCGCGCGTCTCAGCGCTGAGCTGCGGGACCGACATCGCTGGGTGCCTCCTGGTGCGTACTGCCTGCGTCACGTTCGGACGGGGTGTGCCCCTTCCAACGCGCGACCGTACCCCGGAGTGCCCGTCGGCCGCCCGGTCGGCGCCCCTCGTGGAGGTGCTCCGCGCCGCGGTTCCCCCTCGGCTGTCAGTGGGGCGACGTAGACTCCGAGGCTGTCCCCTCGCTCCGCGAACCCCCCTGCCGTTGGAGGCTCCAACCGTGACTGGCACGTCCAAGACACCGTTCACGCACCTTCACGTCCACACCCAGTACTCGCTGCTGGACGGTGCCGCGCGGCTCAAGGACATGTTCGAAGCCTGCAACGAGATGGGCATGACGCACATCGCCATGTCCGACCACGGCAACCTCCACGGTGCCTACGACTTCTTCCATTCGGCGAAGAAGGCGGGCGTCACGCCGATCATCGGCATCGAGGCGTACGTGGCCCCCGAGTCGCGGCGCAACAAGCGCAAGATCCAGTGGGGCCAGCCGCACCAGAAGCGGGACGACGTGTCCGGTTCGGGTGGTTACACGCACAAGACGATCTGGGCGCACAACAAGACGGGCCTGCACAACCTCTTCCGCCTCTCCTCGGACGCGTACGCGGAGGGCTGGCTGCAGAAGTGGCCCCGGATGGACAAGGAGACGATCTCGCAGTGGTCGGAGGGGCTCATCGCCTCCACCGGCTGCCCCTCCGGCGAGGTCCAGACCCGGCTGCGGCTCGGTCAGTTCGACGAGGCGGTGCAGGCGGCCTCCGACTACAAGGACATCTTCGGCGAGGGCAAGTACTTCCTGGAGCTGATGGACCACGGCATCGAGATCGAGCGCCGGGTCCGCGACGGGCTCCTGGAGATCGGCAAGAAGCTCGGCATCCCGCCGCTGGTCACCAACGACTCGCACTACACGTACGCGCACGAGGCGACCGCGCACGACGCCCTGCTCTGCATCCAGACCGGCAAGAACCTCTCGGACCCGGACCGCTTCCGCTTCGACGGCACGGGCTACTACCTCAAGTCGACCGACGAGATGTACGCGATCGACTCCTCGGACGCCTGGCAGGAGGGCTGCCGCAACACCCTCCTGGTGGCCGAACAGATCGACACGACCGGCATGTTCGAGGCCAAGAACCTCATGCCGAAGTTCGAGATCCCCGAGGGCTACACCGAGGTCACCTGGTTCCAGGAGGAGGTCCGGGCGGGCATGGAGCGCCGCTACCCGGGAGGTGTCCCCGAGGACCGCCAGAAGCAGGCGGAGTACGAGATGGACATCATCATCCAGATGGGCTTCCCGGGGTACTTCCTGGTCGTGGCCGACTTCATCATGTGGGCCAAGAACAACGGCATCGCGGTCGGCCCCGGCCGAGGATCGGCGGCCGGTTCGATCGTCGCGTACGCCATGGGCATCACCGACCTCGACCCGATCACGCACGGCCTGATCTTCGAGCGGTTCCTCAACCCCGAGCGCGTCTCCATGCCCGATGTCGACATCGACTTCGACGAGCGCAGGCGCGTCGAGGTGATCCGGTACGTGACGGAGAAGTACGGCTCCGACAAGGTCGCCATGATCGGCACCTACGGAAAGATCAAGGCGAAGAACGCCATCAAGGACTCCGCGCGCGTCCTCGGCTACCCGTACGCGATGGGCGACCGGCTCACCAAGGCGATGCCCGCCGACGTCCTCGGCAAGGGCATCGACCTCTCCGGCATCACCGACCCCAAGCACCCGCGCTACAGCGAGGCGGGCGAGATCCGGGGGATGTACGAGAACGAGCCGGACGTGAAGAAGGTCATCGACACCGCCAAGGGCGTCGAGGGCCTGGTCCGCCAGATGGGTGTGCACGCGGCCGGCGTGATCATGTCCAGCGAGCCGATCGTCGACCACGCGCCGATCTGGGTGCGGCACACCGACGGCGTGACCATCACGCAGTGGGACTACCCGCAGTGCGAGTCGCTCGGCCTGCTGAAGATGGACTTCCTGGGCCTGCGCAACCTGACCATCATGGACGACGCCGTCAAGATGGTGAAGGCCAACAAGGGCATCGACCTGGAGATGCTCTCCCTCCCGCTGGACGACCCCAAGACCTTCGAACTGCTCTGCCGCGGCGACACCCTCGGCGTCTTCCAGTTCGACGGCGGCCCCATGCGCTCGCTGCTGCGCCAGATGCAGCCCGACAACTTCGAGGACATTTCCGCCGTCTCGGCCCTGTACCGGCCGGGCCCGATGGGCATGAACTCGCACACGAACTACGCCGAGCGCAAGAACGGCCGCCAGGAGATCACCCCGATCCACCCGGAGCTGGAGGAGCCTCTCAAGGAGACCCTCGGCCTCACCTACGGCCTCATCGTGTACCAGGAGCAGGTGCAGAAGGCCGCCCAGATCGTCGCCGGGTACTCGCTCGGCGAGGCCGACATCCTGCGCCGCGTGATGGGCAAGAAGAAGCCCGAGGAACTGGCCAAGAACTTCGTGCTCTTCCAGGCCGGTGCCCGCAAGAACGGCTACTCGGACGCCGCCATCCAGGCGCTGTGGGACGTCCTGGTCCCGTTCGCCGGATACGCCTTCAACAAGGCGCACTCCTCGGCGTACGGCCTGGTCACCTACTGGACCGCCTATCTGAAGGCGAACTACCCGGCCGAGTACATGGCGGCGCTGCTCACCTCGGTGAAGGACGACAAGGACAAGTCGGCCATCTACCTCAACGAGTGCCGCCGCATGGGCATCAAGGTGCTGCCGCCGAACGTCAACGAGTCGGTGCACAACTTCGCCGCCCAGGGTGACGACGTGATCCTGTTCGGCCTGGAGGCCGTCCGCAACGTCGGCACCAACGTGGTGGACTCGATCATCCGCTCGCGCAAGGCGAAGGGGAAGTTCTCCTCCTTCCCCGACTACCTGGACAAGGTCGAGGCCGCCGCCTGCAACAAGCGCACCACGGAGTCGCTCATCAAGGCGGGCGCCTTCGACACCATGGGGCACACCCGCAAGGGCCTGACCGCCCAGTTCGAGCCCATGATCGACAACGTGGTGCAGGTCAAGCGCAAGGAGGCCGAGGGGCAGTTCGACCTCTTCGGCGGCATGGACGAGGACAGCAGCGAGCCGGGCTTCGGCCTCGACGTCGAGTTCGGCGACGTGGAGTGGGAGAAGTCCTACCTGCTGGCCCAGGAGCGCGAGATGCTCGGCCTGTACGTCTCCGACCACCCGCTCTTCGGCCTGGAGCACGTCCTGTCCGACAAGGCGGACGCGGGCATCGGCCAGCTCACCGGCGGGGACTACGCGGACGGTTCGATCGTCACCATCGGCGGCATCATCTCGGGCCTCCAGCGCAAGATGACCAAGCAGGGCAACGCCTGGGCGATCGCCACGGTCGAGGACCTGGCGGGCTCCATCGAGTGCATGTTCTTCCCGGCGACGTACCAGCTGGTGTCGACCCAACTCGTCGAGGACGCCGTGGTGTTCGTCAAGGGACGCCTCGACAAGCGGGAGGACATCCCGCGTCTGGTCGCGATGGAGCTGATGGTCCCCGACCTGTCGTCGGCGGGCACCAACGCGCCGGTCGTCCTGACGATCCCCACCGTGAAGGTCACCCCGCCGATGGTCTCCAGACTCGGCGAGATCCTGGGGCACCACAGGGGCAACACCGAGGTGCGGATCAGGCTCCAGGGGCCGCGCAAGACCACCGTGCTGCGGCTCGACCGGCACCGGGTCCAGCCGGATCCGGCCCTTTTCGGTGACCTGAAGGTGCTGCTCGGCCCGTCCTGCCTGGCCGGCTGAGCGGGCAGGCACGTTTTTGGCCGGGATTCCCCGGCACGAGGAAGGGGTGCACCCACCGGGTGCGCCCCTTCCTCGCGCGATGACGGCTAGTTGTGACCGAAGCGGCGCTGGTGCTTACGGGCAACATCCGCCGGGCTGCCCTGGGCCTGTGCCTGCGGCATCGCCTGGGACTCGTAGGCAGAGGACTTCGCCTGCTCCTGGCCGCGCTCGGCGGCGCTGGAGCGGTCCTGCTGACCGCCCGACTTGCGGTTCTTGTTCTTGGCCATGGTGCTGCCTCCTGTGGGGGAACTCGGGGCCAGGGCCGCTGTCAGACTCACACAGAAGAACAAAGGCCGCATTTCGGATCATTACCGTGCGTGACGGCGCCGTGACGCCCCAATCCGCCACGCCGATGATCGAGTTCCGGTGCTCAACCCTTGCGCGGTCGGGCAGACTCGAAGGAACCCCGAAGTTCATTCGGTGATCTCCCGCACCCCGCTTCTGATTTCTTTTTCTTCGGCTTTTCCGTTCCCGAAAGAGGGTGGAACGCATGGACCGCTGCGTCGTCCTGGTGGATGCCGGCTACCTGCTCGGTGCCGCCGCGAGTCTGCTCGCCGGAGAACCGGCCCGTTCCCGCATCACCGTCGACCACGCCGCCCTGATCCAGGGGCTCCGCGAGCGCGCCGAGGCGGACACCCAGCAGCCGCTGCTGCGCATCTACTGGTTCGACGGCGCCCCCGACCGCGTGCCGCAGCCCGAGCACCGCCGGCTGCGCGTGATGCCCAGGGTGACGGTCCGGCTCGGCGCGCTGACCCGCAGCGACGGCCGCTGGGCGCAGAAGGGCGTGGACGCCGCGATGCACGCCGAGCTGACCGAACTGGCCCGCAACCGCGCCTGCTCGGACGTGGTCCTGGTGACCGGCGACGGCGATCTGCTGCCCGGCCTGATGTCCGCCAAGGAGCACGGCGTCGCCGTGCACCTGTGGGCCGTGCAGGCCGCCGACGGCGACTACAACCAGTCCGAGGACCTGGTCGCCGAGGCCGACGAGCGCCGGGTGCTCGACCGCGCCTGGATCACCCAGGCCGTCCGGGCCAGGGACCTCACCGGGATCTGCGCCCCGGCCCCCGCGCCCCGCCCCGAGATCGCCGCCATCCTCTCCGCGCCACTGCCCGAGTCGGCCCTCGCGGCCTCCGCCGAGCGGGCCGCCGAGGCCCAGGCGGCGGCCGTGCGCAACGGCACGGCGCCGGCCGAGGCCCGCAGCGAGAACGGCGCTTCGGTGCCCGCCCCGAGCGGCGTCAAGGGCGTACCGACACCGAAGGACCTCGCCTCCCTGCGCGGGCCCGGCACCGCCCCCGCCACGCCCCCGCCCGCCTCGGCGACCCTGCGCTGGTCCTCCGACAAGGGCTGGGTGGAGCGGCCCGGCTCGGCGCTCGGCGAGTCCCCCGAGACGGCCTCCCTGCCGACGCTGGCCCAGCTCACCAGCGCCGAGCAGCGCTGGGCCGACCGCGAGGAGGACATCACCACCGTCGGCGGCGACCCCTACGAAGTGGGCCAGGTCTTCGCGCGGCGCTGGATGGAACGCCTCCCCGAGCCCTCGCACGTACAGAAGCTGTCCACCATGTACCCGCGCATCCCGCACCGCATCGACGGTGAACTCCTGCGCTACGCCGCCCGGTTCGGGCTCCTCGCGCACAAGGACGACCAGATCGACGAGCACGACCGGTACGCGATCCGGGCCGGCTTCTGGCGCGAGATCGACGTCCGGGCGGCCGCCGAGCGCCAGCCGGCCGGGGAGTAGCACCCCCGCCGGGGGCGGCCCGGCACCGCCCCCGGGGTCGGAAGGGTCCTTCGACCCCTTAGGCTCGTTCCCCGTGAGTACCGGCACAGCAGCGGCGCGGGCCGGCACCGTTTGCACGGTGCGGGGCCTGGTCAAGACGTACCCCGCGACGCGGGGCAGGCGCGGTGCGCCCGGTACGCCCGAGGTCCGGGCCACCGACAACATCAGCCTCGACGTGAACCGCGGCGAGATCTTCGGGCTGCTCGGCCCCAACGGCGCCGGCAAGTCCACCCTCGTGCGCCAGCTGACCGGGCTCATGCGGCCCGACTCCGGCTCCGTCGACGTGCTCGGGCACGACCTGGTGCGCCACCCCGAGCGTGCCGCCCGCCTCATCGCTTACCTCGGCCAGGAGTCCACCGCGCTCGACGAGCTGACCGTGGCGCTGGCCGCCGAGACCACCGGCCGGCTGCGCGGACTCACCCTGCGCGGCGCCCGCGCCGAACGCGACGCCGTCCTCGCCGAGCTGGGCCTCGACGAGATCGCCGGGCGGCCCCTCAAGAAGCTCTCCGGCGGCCAGCGGCGCCTGGCCTGCTTCGCCGCCACCCTCGTCGGCGAGCGCCCCGTCCTGGTCCTGGACGAGCCCACCACCGGCATGGACCCGGTGGCCCGCCGGGCCGTGTGGGCCGCCGTCGACCGGCGCCGGGCCGAGCGCGGCGCGACCGTGCTCCTCGTCACCCACAACGTCATCGAGGCCGAGACCGTGCTCGACCGGGTCGCCGTGATCGAACGCGGCCGGGTCATCGCCTGCGACACCCCGGCGGGGCTCAAGGCCCGGGTCGCCGACGAGGTGCGGGTCGAGCTCGTCTGGCGCGACCGCGCCCCCGTCGAGGTCCCCGAGGTCGCCGCGCTGCGCGCCGCGGCCCAGGAGTCGGGACGGCGCTGGACCCTGCGGCTCAGCCCCGAGCGGGCCCGCGCCGCCGTCGCCACCGTCACCGGCGGCCCCGCCTTCGCCGCCCTCGACGACTTCACCCTGGCCACGCCGAGCCTCGAAGACGTCTACCTCGCCCTCGGCGGCCGCACGGAAGGGCTGGTGAAGGCGTGAGCGCCATTCCTCTGGAGAGCAGCGTGGAGGCCGTGGGCGGCCGCGCCCCGGCGAGCGGGACCGCCGAACGGCCCGAGCCCGCCCACGCCGCGCCCCTCGCCCCCCGCGCCCGGCTGCTGCCCGCGCTCGCCGCCGTCTACCGCGCCCAGCTCTCGCGGGCCCGGGTGGCCCGCATCCCGCTGCTCTTCGTCGCGACCTTCCAGTCCGTCGGCATCATGATCCTGATGCGGGGCGTGGTGGACGGGGGGAGCGAGGCGCGGGCCGTGGTCGCCGGATCCAGCGTGCTCGTCGTCGCCTTCGTCGCGCTCAACCTGCTCGCCCAGTACTTCGGCCAGCTGCGAGCGGGCGGCGGACTCGACCACTACGCGACGCTGCCCGTGCCGCCCGCCTCGGTGGTGCTCGGCACGGCCGCCGCGTACGCCTCCTTCACCGTGCCCGGCACCGCCGTCACCGCGCTGTTCGGCTGCGTCCTGTTCGGGCTCCCGATGGCGCACCTGTGGATCCTCGCGGCGGTCGTCCCGCTCGCCGGAGCCGCGCTCTCCGGGCTCGGCGCGGCGCTCGGGCTGCTCGCCCCGCGCCAGGAACTCGCCACGCTCTTCGGTCAGTTGGGGATGTCGGCGGCGCTGCTGCTCGGCGTGCTCCCGGCCGGCCGGCTGCCCGGCCCCATCGCGTACGCACGTGATCTGCTGCCCTCCACCTACGGCGTGGAGGCCTTCGCGCGGGCCTTCGACGCGCACCCCGACTGGGGCGTCGTGGGGCTCGATCTGGGGGTGTGCGCGGCCGTCGGCGTCGTCTCGCTGGCCGTGGCGGCGTGGGCCTACCGTCGGGCGGCGATCCGGTGAGGCAGCGCACAGACACGCCTGGCACGATGTCAGGGTGACCGCACCTCTGACACCGCCCCATCAGCAGCCCCCGGGCGACGACCCGCTGCAGACGCACTCCGGGGGCTCCCACCCCGGGCCCGTCGAGGAGGCGCCCGCCATGAAGAAGGACCTGCGGGACGCGGTGCTCGTCGCCCTCGTGGTGACCCTGGCCGGGGTGGCGCTCGGACTGCTGTGGCTGTGGCTGGCGCCGAGGGTGCCGCTCGTCGCCGACGACAAGGCCGTCTTCCTCAAGGACACCGAGGGGGAGGAGGCGATCGGTGGTGACGGAACGTTCATCTTGATCGCGCTCGGACTCGGCGTGGTCAGCGCCGCCGCGGTCTTCCTCTTCCGCAAGCAGGGCGGCATCGCCCTGGTCGTCGGCCTCGCGGTCGGCGCGCTGCTCGGCTCGGTCCTGGCCTGGCGGCTGGGCATCTGGCTCGGCCCGAACCAGGACGTGGTGGCCGCGGCGAAGGCGGCCGGCAAGGGCGTCACCTTCGACGCGCCTTTGAAGCTCGACGCGAAGGGCGCGCTGCTGGCCTGGCCGATCGCCGCCATGGCCGTCCACCTGGGCCTCACGGCGCTGTTCGGCCCCCGCGACCCGGATCCGGTGTGGCACATGCCGCCGCTGGACCCGGGACCGGGAGAGCCGGACTCGGCCGACCGCTGACCGACGATCAGGCCGGGTGCCTCCCGTGGTTGGCCCGGCCCTTCCTGACGCGCCACTTCCGCTTGCGGGTCCGCTTCGACATGGGCGTACCTCCCGCCCTCGGGTTCTAGTCGAGGACGAGAGGTACGTCGAGACCCTAAACGCGCCCGATGGGGGCGAGCAGGGCCCCGGTGAGGGCCGCCAGGTCGGCGGGGGACAGCTCGACCTCCAGGCCGCGGCGCCCCGCCGAGACGCAGATCGTGGCGTGCGCGGACGCCGAGTCGTCCAGGACCGTGCGCAGCTTCTTGCGCTGGCCCAGCGGGGAGATGCCGCCGCGCACATAGCCGGTGGTGCGCTCCGCCGCGGCCGGGTCGGCCATTGCCGCGCGCTTGCCGCCGACGGCCGAGGCCAGCGCCTTGAGGTCGAGCGAGCCGGCCACCGGCACCACGGCCACCGTCAGCTCGCCGTCGACGTCGGCGACCAGCGTCTTGAACACGCGGTCCGGGCTCACCCCGAGGGCCTCGGCCGCCTCCTCCCCGTACGAGGCCGAGGCCGGGTCGTGCTCGTAGGCGTGCACGGTGAACGCGGTGCCCGCCGCGGTCAGGGCCACCGTGGCCGGGGTGCCCCCGTTCTGCTGCTTCTTCTTGGCCAACTCGGCTCTCCGCTCGGTCAGTTGGGGCTGGTCGGGGCGCGCGTCAGGTCCACCGCGGGGAGCGAGGGCAGATGGCGGATGACCGCGGTCTCGGCGCGCAGCAGCTGGAGCTCCTCGCGCAGCCGGGTCGCCGTGTCGGGCGCCTGGAGCAGGCGCTGCTTGGCCGGGACGTCCAGGACGGCGGCCGCGGCGACCAGGTAGGAGACCACCGACGGCTCGTCCGGGAGGTCGGCGGTGCCGGCCAGGGAGCGCTCCCTGGCCCCCGCGAGCCGCTTCTGGTACGAGCGGAAGGCCCGCAGCACACCCTCGGCGAGCGCGCCCGCCTCCTCCCCGGGCTCCTCGGGGATCTCCTCGTACTCGGCCGTCAGATACGGCCCGCTCGCGTCGACCGACAGGATGCGGATCCGGGTGGTGCCGGTGGCCAGCACCTCGAAGCTGCCGTCCGGGCGTTCCCGGATGGTGGCCGCGTCCGCGATGCAGCCGACCCGGTGGAAGGCCTGGACCGGGTCCGGGCCGAAGCCGGCCGCCGGGCCCTTCTCGGGCTGCGCGGTCTGGTCGGGCAGCCCGGGGGCGGTCGGGGCGACCTCCCGGCCGTCCCGGATCGCCACGACGGCGAAACGGCGCGGCTCGTCACCGGCCTCGCCGCCGGTTCCGGTGGGGCCGGAGGCGTCGGTGCCGGTCTTCAGCAGATCGCGCATCATGGCGCGAGAACGCTCCTCGAAGATGTTCAGCGGCAGGACGAGGCCGGGGAACAGGACCGAGTTGAGCGGGAAGAGTGGGAGGCGTGCGGTGGTCACAACGCTCAAGCGTAATGGCCGCCGGACCGGGCGCGTCCGGCCTTCTGGCGGTCCCGCCCCCACGGCATGCCCGCGGCGACCTCGGTTCGTACGAACTCGCGCAGTTCGAGGAACTGCCCCAGCGGGTCGGCGGCGAGATGCAGCCACGGAAAAGACGTGGCACACGGCCCGATACGCCGGAATTCCTCCAGTGCCTCCGGCCAGCGCCGGCGGACCACCAGGACGTAGGCGAGCAGGTTGCGGACCTCGGCCGGCCAGGGGTCGCCCGGCTCGTAGGCGGCGGACAGCTCGATGCCGAGGTCGGCCGCCGCGTCGATCCGCTCGTACGGGATGGTGTGGCCGCCTCCGCCCACCAGGTAGGCGAAGGCCGCGCGGGCCGGGAGCGCGCGGATCAGGGAGCCCGGCAGGGAGTCCTCGGCGGCCCGCTCGGCGAAGTCGAAGCACTCGCGGTGCGAGCCGTACCACTGGGCGGAGAGGTACTGGAGCGCCGCCACATGGCAGCCGTAGTGGTGCGAGGAACGGCGTATGGCCTCGCCCCACAGTTCCTCGAAGACGGTGTGGGACGCATGGGTGCCCCGGGCGTGGTCGAGCGCGATCCGCCACGGCACCGGGTCCGACGGGTCGCCCTCGGCCGCCGAGTGGATCAGCGGCGCCACCTCGCGCAGCCGCTCGGCCCGGGCCGGCGAGCCCCAGGCCCGGACGATCGCGAGCTCCGCCTTGACCAGCAGCGCGTCCGGGTCGCGGGGCGCGTGCGCCAGCCAGTTGGCGAGCCAGTCCGGTCTGCAGACCGCGAAGGCCGCGAGCCGCACCGTGTAGCGGTCGCGGTTCTCCCACTCGGCCAGCTCGCGGGTGGTGGCGAGGAGTTTCGCCGCCGCCTCGTACTCGCCGAGCGCGGCCGAGACCAGCGCGGGAGCCAGCCGGGCGTCGGGGGCATCCAGCAGCACTTCCCGGCCATCGGGCAGACCCGTGGCGAGAAGGGGCGTGTGCCTGGCCCGCCGTGCGGTGCGGATCAGCGCGGATACGAAAGTCATGGTGTGGACCATTGAAATCCGCAGGTGGGGGCGGCGCCAGGGGGGCCGCTGTGAAGCTTCTGTATCGGTGGTGAGGGTTGTACGGCGCGAGGTCAAGGCCCGGCAAATTCGGCCAGTGACGGCCTCGCGCGGAGCCCGTGAAGACCTCGCGCGGAGGCCGCGAAAACCCTGCGGACCGCCCCCGGTACCGCACGGGTTCACCCCCTCCGCAGCAGCCGCGAGGCGCCCGCCGCCACGGTGGTCGCGAGGATCCAGCCCAGCATGATCAGCAGGGCCGCCGCCCACTGCCAGGCGCCGGTCAGTTTCCAGTAGCCGTCCTGGCCCAGGTTGACCACCGGGATGAGCAGGTCGAGCGCGTAGAGCGCGGCATTCCACTCGGGGTGCTCGTCGGCCTTGATCGGCCGGGGGTCGTAGTGCGAGAAGGCGAGGGTGCCCGCCGCCCACAGGACCGCCATCCACAGCGCGGCCCGGCCCGGCCGGTAGCCGTACGCCACCGTGAGGTCCTGCAACACGCCCCACGCCTTCGCCGCCAGCGGCAGCGTCTCGCGGCGCCTGCGCTGCTTGGCGAGCAGCACCTCGCGCGCGTCCGCGTCCTCGCCGCTGGCCCGCAGCACGGCTGCGAGCCGCTCATAGGGCTCGGGCGCGTACTCGGGGGTCGCCGCCGTCACCCAGTCCAGCCGCTCGGCCAGGGTGAAGGTGCCGATCGGAATGAGGGTCTCGTAGGCGAAGCCGTTCATCGTGAGGTGGCCAGGACCCGGCCAGCTGTCCGCCATGTCGACCAGGTTGCCGACCCGGGCCCCGGAGAGCACCACCTTGCCGCGCTCCGAACGCTGCCCGGTGAAGCGCAGCTCCGGCGTCTGGATCCGGCGCAGCGACAGCTCCTGGGAGTCGTTCATGACGATCCGGGACTGCGCGAGGTCCACCGCGTCCCCGAACCGCCCGTCGTCCAGGCGGAGACCGCCCCGGCATTCGAACGGCTGGATCAGGGTGCCCCGCACGGGCGTGTTGGTGTAGTTCGTCCCGTACGGCGGGGTGGTGCCCGACTGGATGCCGCTCGGGTAGACGGCCGCCGACGTCAGGTACAGGGTGCGTTCGACGATCAGCTGCGGTGCGTTCAGCGCCCGCTGGCCGTCCGGGTTGATCAGCCTGCTGCCGCGCAGGCTCAGCGTCACGCCGACCTTCGCGGCGCGCAGGCTCAGCTCCCCGTACGACTCGATCAGATCGGCCTGGAGGTCCTGCGCGACCGAGAGCCCGTCGGCCGCGATGGAGCGGCCGTTGCGGTCGCCGTGCACGACGGCCTGGCTCAGGAGCAGATCGGTGCCGATGTGCGCGTCGGTCAGCCGGATGCCGCCCGCGACCCGGCAGCGCGGCAGGTGCAGATCGCCCTCGGTGGTCAGCCGGGCCGCCTCGACGCGCGGAATCGCGCAGCTCACCATGCGTACCGTGGTGAAGTGGGCCTCGGGCAGCAGGAGTTCGTTCTCGAACCGGCAGTTGTTCAGCTCGACGTACGGCGTGACGGTGCCGCCGGACAGGTTGAGCGTGCCGGTGATCTGCACCCCGGTGAGCTTCAACGCCGCGACCCGGCCGGGCAGCGCGGGCGGCCCGCTGAGCAGAAGCAGCGCCACCACGCGCGCCCGGACACTGCGCTCGGGCCCCCAGGGGCGCGCGGCGAACGGATCGTCGCGTACCGGATTGCGGGTGCGCAGATCGTAGGTACTGCCGTTGCGGAAGGCCTGCCACATGCCCAGCTCCGCCGGACTGAGCCAGTCCGGTGCCTCCCCGAGATCGGGCGCTTCGGTCAATGCCGTCCCCCTCGCCGTCCACCCTGACAGGAGGAACGCTAGTGGCCACGAGTGACAGCGGGTGACGCCCGGGTTGCGTATCAGCCACTGATACAGGCGTCCAGTGCTCCGGAGCCGTCTGAGAGAATTGGATACGTGATCTCCCGAATCGATCTGCGCGGCAACACCCTTCCCGAGGGTGGCGCCCTGCGCGACCTGCTGCCCCGTGCCGAGTTCGACGTGGAAGCCGCCCTGGAGAAGGTGCGGCCCATCTGCGAGGACGTGCATCATCGCGGCACGGCGGCGCTCATCGAGTACGCGGAGAGGTTCGACGGCGTGAAGCTGGAGCGGGTGCGGGTGCCCGCCGAGGCGCTCAAGGACGCGCTGGCGCGGCTCGACCCGCAGGTCAGGGCCGCTCTGGAGGAGTCCGTCCGACGGGCCAGGATCGTCCACCGCAGCCAGCGCCGCGACGCCCACACCACCCAGGTCGTGCCCGGCGGCTCCGTCACCGAGAAGTGGGTGCCGGTCGAGCGCGTCGGGCTGTACGCGCCCGGCGGCCGCTCGGTCTACCCCTCGTCCGTGATCATGAACGTGGTCCCGGCGCAGGAGGCGGGCGTCGGCTCCATCGCGCTCGCGTCGCCCCCGCAGAAGGAGTTCGGCGGGCTGCCGCACCCCACGATCCTGGCGGCCTGCGCGCTGCTCGGCATCGACGAGGTGTACGCGGTCGGCGGCGCCCAGGCCGTCGCGATGTTCGCCTACGGCACCTCGGGCCCCGACGGATGTGCGCCCGCGAACATGGTGACCGGCCCCGGCAACATCTGGGTGGCCGCCGCCAAGCGCTACTTCACCGGCCGCATCGGCATCGACACCGAGGCGGGCCCGACCGAGATCGCCGTCCTCGCCGACGACACCGCCGACCCGGTGCACGTGGCCGCCGACCTGATCAGCCAGGCCGAGCACGACCCGCTCGCCGCGGCCGTCCTGGTCACCGACTCCCCGGCGCTCGCCGAAGGGGTCGAGAAGGAGCTGGAGCCGCAGGTCGCCGCCACCAAGCACGTCGAGGACCGGATCAAGCCGGCGCTGGCCGGGCGCCAGTCCGCGATCGTCCTGGTCGACTCGCTCGACGACGGGCTCAAGGTCGTCGACGCGTACGGCGCCGAGCACCTGGAGATCCAGACCGCCGACGCCGCGGCCGTCGCCGACCGGGTCCGCAACGCGGGCGCGATCTTCGTCGGCCCCTGGGCCCCGGTCTCGCTCGGCGACTACTGCGCCGGCTCCAACCACGTGCTGCCGACCGGCGGCTGCGCCTGCCACTCCTCGGGCCTGTCCGTCCAGTCCTTCCTGCGCGGCATCCACATCGTCGACTACACGCGCGACGCGCTCGCCGAGGTCGCCCACCACGTGGTGACGCTCGCCGAGGCCGAGGACCTGCCCGCGCACGGGGCCGCCCTGAAGGCGCGTTTTGGCGGAGCCGAACCCAACGGGCACAGCGGATGGAAGGTGCCGCAGCAGTGACGAACATCGGCATCGACGACCTCCCCGTCCGGGACGAGCTGCGCGGCAAGTCCCCTTACGGCGCGCCCCAGTTGGACACCCCCGTCCAGCTGAACACCAACGAGAACCCCTACCCGCTGCCCGAGCCGCTCGTCGAGCGGATCGCCGAGCGGGTCCGCGAGGCGGCCAGGAACCTCAACCGCTACCCCGACCGCGACGCGGTGGAGCTGCGCACCGAGCTGGCCGGGTACCTCACCCGCACCGGCAAGCACCCGGTCGCGGTCGAGAACGTGTGGGCCGCCAACGGCTCCAACGAGGTCATCCAGCAACTGCTCCAGACCTTCGGCGGCCCCGGCCGCACGGCGATCGGCTTCGAGCCCTCGTACTCGATGCACGCGCTGATCGCCCGCGGCACCGGCACCGGCTGGATCTCGGGCCCGCGCAACGAGGACTTCACCATCGACCTCGCGGCGGCCGAGCGGGCCATCGCCGAGCACGCGCCGGACGTCGTCTTCATCACCTCGCCCAACAACCCCACGGGCACCGCGGTCGCCGCCGAGACGGTCCTCGCGCTGTACGAGGCGGCCCAGGCGGCCAAGCCGTCGATCGTGATCGTGGACGAGGCGTACGTGGAGTTCAGCCACCGCGACTCGCTGCTCCCGCTGATCGAGGGGCGCCCGAACCTGGTCGTCTCGCGGACCATGTCGAAGGCCTTCGGCGCGGCCGGGCTGCGCCTGGGCTACCTCGCGGCCCACCCCGCGGTGGTGGACGCGGTGCAGCTCGTGCGCCTGCCGTACCACCTGTCCGCCGTCACCCAGGCGACCGCGCTGGCCGCCCTGGAGCACACCGACACCCTGCTCGGCTACGTCGAGCAGCTCAAGCGGGAGCGGGACCGGCTGGTCGCGGAGCTGCGCGCGATCGGCTTCGAGGTGACCGAATCGGACGCCAACTTCGTCCAGTTCGGCCGCTTCGACGACAGTCACGCCGCCTGGCAGCGGATCCTCGACCGGGGCGTCCTGGTCCGGGACAACGGGGTACCGGGGTGGCTGCGGGTCACCGCCGGCACTCCGGCCGAGAACGACGCGTTCCTCGACGCGGTCCGTCAACTCAACAAGGAGCAGAGCGCATGAGCCGCGTTGGCAGAGTGGAACGCACCACCAAGGAGACGTCCGTCCTCGTCGAGATCGACCTCGACGGCAGCGGAAAGGTCGACGTGTCGACCGGGGTCGGCTTCTACGACCACATGCTCGACCAGCTCGGCCGGCACGGCCTGTTCGACCTCACGGTCAAGACCGACGGCGATCTGCACATCGACAGCCACCACACCATCGAGGACACCGCGCTCGCGCTCGGCGCCGCCTTCAAGCAGGCGCTCGGCGACAAGGTCGGCATCTACCGCTTCGGCAACTGCACCGTCCCGCTCGACGAGTCGCTCGCCCAGGTGACCGTCGACCTGTCGGGCCGCCCCTACCTCGTGCACACCGAGCCCGAGAACATGGCGCCGATGATCGGCGAGTACGACACGACGATGACCCGGCACATCTTCGAGTCCTTCGTCGCGCAGGCACAGGTCGCCCTGCACATTCACGTACCGTACGGGCGCAACGCGCACCACATCGTGGAGTGCCAGTTCAAGGCGCTCGCCCGCGCGCTGCGCTACGCCAGCGAGCGGGACCCGCGCGCTGCCGGAATCCTTCCTTCCACCAAGGGTGCCCTGTAAGCATGAACGGTCTCAACACCATCCTGATCGTGGTCGGCCTCTTCCTGATCGGCGGAGTCATCTCCTTCGTCAAGCAGGGGATGCCGAAGAGCCTGATCGTGCTCCTGTCCATCGGCGCCGCCATGTGCCTGGCCGCCGGCATCCTGCGACTGGACGTCTGGTCATGAGCGCATCCGCCAAGAAGGTCGTCGTCTTCGACTACGGGTTCGGCAACGTCCGCTCCGCCGAGCGGGCCCTGGCCCACGTCGGCGCCGACGTGGAGATCACCCGCGACTACGACCGGGCCATGAACGCCGACGGGCTGCTCGTGCCCGGCGTCGGCGCCTTCTCCGCCTGCATGAAGGGCCTGCGCGAGGCCCGCGGCGACTGGATCGTGGGCCGCCGCCTGTCGGGCGGGCGCCCCGTGATGGGCATCTGCGTCGGCATGCAGATCCTCTTCGAGCGCGGCATCGAGCACGGCGTGGAGAGCGAGGGCCTCGACGAGTGGCCCGGCGTGGTCGAGCCGCTGAACGCGCCGATCGTGCCCCACATGGGCTGGAACACGGTGAAGGCCCCCGAGGACAGCGAGCTGTTCGCGGGCCTGGACGCCGAGGCCCGCTTCTACTTCGTGCACTCCTACGCCGTGCGCGACTGGAGCCTGGAAGTCACCAACCCCAAGATCCGTGCGCCCAGGGTCACTTGGGCCACCCACGGCGAGCCGTTCGTCGCCGCGGTGGAGAACGGTGCGCTGTGGGCCACCCAGTTCCACCCCGAGAAGTCCGGCGACGCCGGAGCCCAGCTGCTGACCAACTGGATCGGAACCCTGTGATGGCTGCCAAGCTCGAACTCCTCCCCGCCGTCGACGTCCGCGACGGCCAGGCCGTGCGCCTGGTGCACGGCGAGTCCGGCTCCGAGACCTCCTACGGCTCGCCCCTGGAGGCGGCCCTCGCCTGGCAGCGCTCCGGCGCCGAGTGGCTGCACCTGGTCGACCTCGACGCCGCGTTCGGCACCGGCGACAACCGCGTGCTGATCGCCGAGGTCGCGGGCGCCATGGACATCAAGGTGGAGCTGTCCGGCGGCATCCGCGACGACGCCTCGCTGGCCGCCGCGCTCGCCACCGGCTGCACCCGCGTCAATCTCGGCACCGCCGCCCTGGAGACCCCCGAGTGGGTCGCCAAGGTCATCGCCGAGTTCGGCGACCGGATCGCGGTCGGCCTCGACGTGCGCGGCACCACGCTGCGCGGCCGCGGCTGGACCCGCGACGGCGGCGACCTCTACGAGACCCTGGCGCGCCTGGACGCCGAGGGCTGCGCGCGCTACGTCGTCACCGACATCGCCAAGGACGGCACGCTCCAGGGCCCGAACCTGGAGCTCCTGAAGAACGTCTGCGCCGCGACGGACAAGCCGGTCGTCGCCTCGGGCGGCGTCTCCTCGCTCGACGACCTGCGGGCCATCTCCGAACTGGTCCCGGTCGGCGTCGAGGGTGCGATCGTCGGCAAGGCCCTCTACGCGAAGGCCTTCACGCTGGAAGAGGCACTCAAGGCGGTCTCGGCATGAGCGACGAGATCCGCAAGATCTCCTCCGACGCCCCCTGGGAGGAGCGCTTCGGCTACTCCCGCGCCGTGGAGCTCCCCAACGGCCTCGTCCTGGTGGCCGGTTGCACGTCCGTGGCGGGCGGCCGCATCGACGAGGGCGGCCCGTACGAGCAGGCGGTCGCCGCGTTCGGCGTCGCCGTCAAGGCGCTGGAGTCCCTGGGCCTGGGCCGTGAGGACGTGGTCCGCACCCGTATGTACATCACCCACGCCCGGGACGTGGACGAGGTGGGCCGCGCCCACAAGGAGCTGTTCGACGACGTGCGCCCGGCGGCCTCGATGCTGATCGTGTCCGGCTTCGTCGACCCGAGCCTGGTCGTCGAGGTCGAGGTCGAGGCGTACCGGAGGACTTCGGCATCATGACGCTTGCGGTACGAGTGATCCCCTGCCTGGACGTGGACAACGGCCGGGTCGTCAAGGGCGTCAACTTCCAGAACCTGCGCGACGCGGGCGACCCGGTCGAGATGGCCAAGCTGTACGACGCCGAGGGCGCGGACGAGCTGACGTTCCTCGACATCACGGCGTCCTCGGGCAACCGGGAGACCACCTACGACGTGGTGCGCCGCACCGCCGAGCAGGTCTTCATCCCGCTGACCGTGGGCGGCGGCGTGCGCAGCGCGGACGACGTCGACAAGCTGCTGCGGGCGGGCGCGGACAAGGTGGGCGTGAACACGGCCGCCATCGCCCGCCCCGACCTGATCCGCGAGATCGCGGAGCGCTTCGGCCGCCAGGTGCTCGTCCTCTCGGTCGACGCGCGCCGCACCGAGTCCGGCTCCTTCGAGGTCACCACCCACGGCGGCCGCACGGGCACGGGCATCGACGCGGTCGAATGGGCGCACCGGGCGGCCGAGTTGGGGGCGGGGGAGATCCTGCTCAACTCGATGGACGCGGACGGCACGAAGGACGGCTACGACACGGAGATGATCGCGGCGGTCCGCCGCCACGTCACCGTCCCGGTGATCGCCTCGGGCGGCGCGGGCCGTCTCGACCACTTCCCGCCGGCGATCGAGGCGGGCGCGGACGCGGTCCTGGCCGCCTCGGTCTTCCACTTCGGTGACCTGCGCATCGCGGAGGTCAAGGACACGTTGAGGGCGGCGGGCCACCCGGTCCGCTGAACCCCGCTCCGTCAGGGGCCCGGCACGCGTCGCGCGTACGGGCCCCTTCTCCGTGCCGGATGCGCAGCGGAAGTTGCGCAACTTTTATTGCGCAATTTTTCTTTCCCATCTACGCTCGGTGCCATGGCACCCCAGGGCAACCGCCGGATCACCGACGTCGACACGCTCAAGGCGTTCGGGCACCCCCTGCGCATGAAGCTCTACCGCGCGCTCTACATCGCCCGTACGGCCACCGCGTCCCAGCTGGCCGACCAGGTCGACGAGGCGGTCTCGCTCGTCAGCTACCACCTGCGCAAGCTCGCCGACCACGGCCTCATCGAGGAGGCCGAGGCGCAGGGCAAGGACGGGCGCGAGCGGTGGTGGCGGCCCGCGTCGGACGGGATCACCTACGGCCGGGCGGACTTCCAGGACGCGCCCGAGCGGGTGGCCGTGCACAACGCGGTGACCCGGCTCCTCCTGGACCAGCGCGCCGAACTGCACCGCACCTACCTGGACACCCAGTCCGCCTGGAGCGCCGCGTGGAACGAGGCCGCTTTCAGCGGCGAGTACATGGCCTCGCTCACGGCGGCCGAACTCAAGGAGCTGGAGCAGGAGTTGGGCGCCGTTCTCGGCCGTTTCAAGGAGCGCGGCGAGGCCGCCGAGGCGGCCGGTGACACCGAGGGCCGCGAACACGTGGCGGTCCACCTCAGTGGCTTCCCCTTCCGCGTCTGAGAGGCCCGCCGTGTCCACCACGCTCATACCCGCCGCCCCCGCCCGCCCCGCCCACCGGGACGGCAACGTGCTGCGGTGGCTCGCCGCGTACACCTTCTCGCTCGTCGGCGACAGCGTGTACTACATGGCGCTGGCCTGGGCCGCGGCCCGGTCCGGGAGCCCCGGGCAGGCCGGGCTCGTGCTCGCGGTCGGAGCCGTGCCGCGGGCGCTCCTGATGCTCGGCGGGGGAGTGGTCGCCGACCGGTTCGGGCCGCGCCGGGTCGTCATCGGCAGCGACGCCGCCCGCAGCCTGATCATCCTGGGCATTGCCGCGACCCTGCTCCTGACGGGGCCCGCACTGTGGCTCCTGATCGTGCTGGCGCTGGTCTTCGGGGCCGTGGACGCGGTGCTGCTGCCCGCGATCGGCGCGCTGCCGCCCAGGATCACCGGCCCCGGCGAACTCGCCCGGGTGCAGGGGCTCAAGGGCCTCGCCGCGCGGATCGCCAACATCACCGGGGCGCCGCTCGGCGGGCTCGCCGTGGCGCTCGGGGGGACCGCGGCCACCTTCGCCGTGGCGGGCGCGCTGTTCGCCGTCTCGACCGTCCTGCTGGTGCGCGTCCGCATCGCCCGGCTCCCCGCAGACGACGGGACGGCGAAGGAGCCCCCGCTGCGGGAGCTCACCGACGGGCTCCGCCACATCCGCCGCCACGCGCTGCTCGCCCCGCTGATGCTGGTCATAGCCGTCGGCGAGCTGGGTTTCGCCGCCCCGCTCAACATCGGGCTCACCCTGCTCGCGCGCGAGCGCGGCTGGGGCGCGGCCGGCATGGGATGGATCGTCGCGGCGTTCGGGGCGGGCGCGGGAGCCGCCTCCCTGCTCCTGTCGGTACGCGGCCGGATCCCCCGCGCCGGGCTCGTCCTGCCGGTGTCGCTGCTCGGCGGCGCGACGGCCATCGCGGGGCTCGCGTACGCGCCCTCGGTGGCCCCGGCCGCCGTCGCCGGGGTCTTCATCGGGCTGCTCGCCGGGCTGAGCGGGGCCCTGTGCGGGGCGCTGATCCAGGTCGCGACGGAGCCCGCCTACCTCGGCCGGGTCACCGCGGTCGCCTCGCTGTTCACGATGGGCGTCGCGCCGCTCGGCTATCCGCTCGCGGGCGCCGCCATCGGCGCCTGGGGCACCACGCCGGTGTTCCTGGGCAGCGCGGGGGTGTGCGCGGCGGGGGCGGTCGCCGGACTGCTGTCCGGCCACCTCCGCCGCGCCGAACTTCCCTAGCGGACGGCCGCTAGATCCCGAGCTTCGCCTCCAGCGCCCGCGCCGACGCGTCCTTGTCGCCCTCGATGTCGACCTGGGCCGCGTCCTGGCGGCCGTACGCGAACAGGGTGAGCTCGCCCGGTTCGCCGGTGACCGTCACGACCGGGGTGCCCTTGTGGGCCACCGCCGTCTGGCCGTCCGGGCGGCGCAGCACGATGCCCACCGGGGACTTGCGGCCCATCATCCGGGCCGCCTTCTCCAGCCGGGACCACAGGGCGTCCGCGAACACCGGATCGAGCTCGCGCGGCGTCCAGTCCGGCTGGGCCCGGCGGACGTCCTCGGCGTGCACGTAGAACTCCACCGCGTTGGCGCCCTCGTCGACCTGCTTGAGGTTGTACGGGGAGTACTTCGGCGGGCCGGTGCGGATCAGCTGGATCAGTTCCTCGTACGGCTTCGCGGCGAATTCCGCCTGGACCCGGTCGAGGCGGTTCTTCAGGGCCGGGATCACGATCCCGCCCGCCGCGTCGAGGCGCCGCTCGCGCACCACGACATGGGCCGCGAGTTCGCGGGCCGTCCAGCCCTCGCAGAGGGTCGGTGCCTCGGGGCCCGCCGCCTCCAACAGGTCGGCGAGCAGAAGCCGTTCACGCTTGGCATGGGTCGACATGTCCGCCAGCGTACGGCCGCCCGGGTCGTCCGGACAGTGGACGCACCGCCCGGGAGTCCTCGCGGTCACGGCAGAATGGGGGCATGACCAGCAATCTCGACCCCGCCATCGCCGCCCGCCTCAAGCGCGGCGCGGATGGTCTGGTCCCGGCCATCGCCCAGCAGTACGACACCGGCGAGGTGCTCATGCTCGGGTGGATGGACGACGAGGCCCTGCACCGCACCCTGACCACCGGACGCTGCACGTACTGGTCGCGCAGCCGTCAGGAGTACTGGGTCAAGGGGGACACCTCCGGGCACGTGCAGCACGTGAAGTCGGTCGCCCTGGACTGTGACGCGGACACGGTCCTGGTCAAGGTCGACCAGGTCGGCGCCGCCTGCCACACCGGCGAGCGCACCTGCTTCGACGCCGACGTACTCGACCTCGGGAAGTAGCCGTCATGGACCTGGACACCTTCCGCAAGCTCGCCGTCGACCGCCGGGTCATCCCGGTCCACCGCCGCCTGCTCGCGGACGGCGACACCCCGGTGGGCCTCTACCGCAAGCTCGCCGCCGAGCGGCCCGGCACCTTTCTGCTCGAATCGGCCGAGAACGGCAGGTCCTGGTCGCGGTACTCCTTCGTCGGCGTGCGCTCCGCCGCGACCCTCACCGTCCGCGACGGCGAGGCCCACTGGCTCGGCACGCCGCCGGTCGGTGTCCCCACTTCGGGTGATCCTCTGGCGGCCCTGAAGGCCACCGTCGAGGCCCTGCACACGCCGCGCGACCTGGTCGCCCACATGCCGCCCTTCACCGGCGGCATGGTCGGCTACCTCGGCTACGACATCGTGCGCCGCCTGGAGCGGATCGGCGAGCACGGGGGCGACGACCTGAAGCTGCCCGAGCTGACCATGCTGCTCACCTCCGACCTCGCGGTCCTCGACCACTGGGACGGCTCGGTCCTGCTGATCGCCAACGCGATCAACCACAACGACCTCGACACCGGCGTCGACGAGGCGTACCAGGACGCCGTGGCCCGGCTCGACGCGATGCAGGCCGACCTCGCGAAGCCCGTCGAGTACGCGCCGGTCGCGCTGCCCGAGTCGGAACTGCCCGCGTACACGGCGCTGTGGGGCGGGGCGGCCTACCAGGACGCCGTCGAGGACGTCAAAGAGCGCATCCGGGCCGGCGAGGCCTTCCAGGTGGTGCCCTCGCAGCGCTTCGAAACCCCGTGCCACGCCAGCGCGTTGGACGTCTACCGGGTGCTGCGCGCGACCAACCCGTCGCCGTACATGTACCTGTTCCGCTTCGACGGCTTCGACGTCGTCGGCTCCAGCCCCGAGGCGCTCGTCAAGGTCGAGGACGGGCGGGCGATGCTCCACCCGATCGCCGGGACCCGGCCGCGCGGCGCCACCCCGCAGCGCGACCAGGCGCTTGCCGACGAGCTGCTCGGCGACCCCAAGGAGCGCGCCGAGCACCTCATGCTCGTCGACCTCGGCCGCAACGACCTGGGCCGGGTGTGCGAACCCGGTTCGGTGGAGGTCGTGGACTTCATGTCGATCGAGCGGTACTCGCACGTGATGCACATCGTGTCGACCGTGACCGGCCGGGTCGCCGAGGGACGCACCGCCTTCGACGTCCTGACGGCCTGTTTCCCGGCCGGCACGCTCTCCGGCGCCCCCAAGCCCCGTGCGATGCAGATCATCGAGGAGCTCGAACCCAGCCGCCGCGGGCTCTACGGGGGCTGTGTCGGCTACCTCGACTTCGCCGGGGACTCCGACACCGCCATCGCGATCCGCACCGCGCTGCTGCGGGACGGCACGGCGTACGTGCAGGCCGGAGCCGGCGTGGTCGCCGACTCCGACCCGGCGGCCGAGGACGCCGAGTGCCGCAACAAGGCGGCCGCCGTCCTGCGCGCCGTCAACACCGCCAACCGGCTCAGCCGGTGAACGCGGCGGTCCCGTTCGGGGTGCCGAGCCCCGACGGGCCGTCGTAGCCGCTGCTTCCCTGGCACAGGTAGGCCGGGGAGCAGCTGCCGTTGGAGCCGCTCGTCACGTCGTTGAGCGAACCGGTGTGGGCGTACGGGAACGAGGCCGGCGTGGAGCCCGAGGACGGGGCGCCCGCCAGCGCGTACACCGCGGCGATCAGGGGCGAGGAGGCGCTGGTGCCGCCGAACACCTCCCAGCCGGTGTCCTGGCCGTAGGTGTCGTAGACCGCGACCCCGGTCTGCGGGTCGGCGACCGCAGAGACGTCGGCGACGGTCCGCTTCGCGCAGCCGGTGTCCTTCTGCCAGCTCGGTTTGGCGTCGTAGCCGGAGCAGCCGGAGCCGGCGCCGCTCCACACGCTGTCGGTCCAACCGCGGCTGTTGGAGGCGGTGTTGAGCGAGGTGCCGCCGACGGCGGTGACGTAGCGGGAGGCCGCCGGGTACTCCACGCCGTACCCGCCGTCACCGGAGCTCACGGTGATGGCGACGCCCGGGTGGTTGAAGTACGTGGTGTCGTAGGAGGAGTCGGAGGACGACTCGCCGCCGCCGTAGCTGTTGGAGACGTACTTCGCGCCGAGGGACACCGCGGTGTTCACGGCGGTGCCGAGGTTGGTCATGGACGACGTGGAGGCCTCGACCAGCAGGATCTTGCAGTTGGGGCAGGCCGCGCTGACCATGTCGAGGTCGAGGGATATCTCCTCGGCCCAGCCGGCGTTGGCGCGCGGCAGCTTGGAGGTGCCGCTCTGGCCGACCTTCCGGAAGCAGCCGTTGGCCGTGGTGCAGGCCGCGAGCCCGTACTGGGCGCGGTAGGTCGCGAGGTCGGACTCGGCGTTGGGATCGTCGTAGGCGTCGACGATGGCCACGGTCCGGCCCGAACCGGCCGTAGCCGACGGCAGTTTGTAGGCGGCCTGGAGCGAGGCGGGGCCGTAGCCGGAGGGCGCGGCGGCGGTCAGCGCGCGCTCGGCGTCGGCGGACGCGACCTTGCCGCCGGTCACCTTGAGCGCCTTGCACGCCATGTCGTCCACGCGCGTGGGGGCCGCGCAGGAGCGGGCGGTGGTGACGTGCGCCGGGGACGACGGGGTGGCCGCCTGGGCGAGGGGAGCCGCCAGGGCGAGCGCCGTCGCGGCCAGGATCGCGGTCGGGGCGGTGGGGGAGAGGGATCTGCGCAACGTACTGCCTCCGTGTGGTGGGTGAACCAGGAGTCGTGGGGGGTGCGCGGTGCGGGCCGTACCGCGTGGTGTGCGGCACGGACCGGCGGTGAACCTAGGGGTGATGCGGGCATGCCAACAAGACACCGGCCGGAATCTCTATCGCCGCTTTGCCTTCGAGACCCGTTGGGGGAGGGTTCACGGGCGGTTCGGGGACAGGCGATGGCCGTTCGATTGCCCGCTCTTGGTTCCCCGTGGGCCGCCGCCGTGGCAAGGACGCGGGCCCCGGGTGAGGCTCCGGGCCGCGCGCAGGCGATAGTGGAGTACGTGAGTGCCGCATCCGTACCCCAGCCCCGTGCCGAAGCAGCCGCGCCGTCCGCCCGCGGCGGCGGCCGCCGCAGCCTGGCCGCCGCAGTGCTCGCCGGCGCCGTCGGCGCCGCCGTCGTCCTGATGGCCTCCGGGCAGACCTGGGCGCGCGGCAACGCGGCCGTCGGCGGCGGCGCGCTGCCGCTGAAGGCCTCCGGCGGCGACATCACCGGCGTCCCCTCCGCCCTCGCGATCGTCGGCCTGGCCGCCCTGGTGGCCGTCTTCGCCGTGCGCGGCGCGGGCCGCGTCCTGGTCGCCGTGCTGCTCACGCTCAGCGGTGCCGGGGCCGCCGTGACCGCCTGGCTCGGCGTCGGCGACAGCGCGGCCCTGGACGAGAAGGCGGCCAAGGCCAGCGGCGACGCCGCCGCCACGGTCGGCGCCCTCACCCACACCGGCTGGCCCTACGTCGCCGTCGCGGGCGGCGTGCTGCTCCTGCTCGCCGGGCTCCTCGCGCTCCGCTTCGGCGCGGCGTGGCCCGCGATGGGCGGCCGCTACGAGCGCGACGGCACCCCCCGCCCGCGCAAGGCGCGCACCGCGCCCGACCCGGAGCGCCCCGAGGAACTCTGGAAGGCGCTGGACCGCGGCGAGGACCCGACGCGCGAGAGCTGACCCCCGCACTCGGGCATCGCCCGCGGTGCGGGACAATGGCAACGAGCGTCGGGTTCGGCGACAGCGCCAGAGCCACGACAGCGCCGACCACCAGCGCCGACCACGACGACGACAACACGGAAACACCTACGAGGAGCAACCCCCATGGCGAAGAGCGGCCACGGCCACACCCCGGCAGCCTGGACCGGTGTCATCATTGCCTTCATCGGATTCTGCGTGACCTGCGTCTTCATAGTGGCCGCCAACCCGGTGGGCTTCTGGGCCGGCATCGCGCTCCTCGGCATCGCCGCCGTCGTCGGCGGCGTCATGAAGATGGCCGGCCTCGGCACCCCCAAGGACACGCCCGAGATCGCCCGCATGCGCGAGGACGCCGCCGCCAAGGTGCGCGCCCGTCTCGAGGCCCAGGCCGGCTGAGTCCGACCGCCACCGCGCGAGGCGCAGCCCCGAGGGGCTGCGCCTTTCCATGTGAACGGGGACAATCACCCAGTGGACGCAGCCCAGCCGAACCCCGCCCAGGCCCGCCCGGCGGACACCCCGGCCCGCAGGCTCCTCGTGCCGCTGGGCACGCTCGGCGCGGTGGCCTCGGCCTTCGCGTACGTGGGCCTGGTCGACCCGAACCAGCCGGGCCACTACCCCATCTGCCCGCTCTTCCGGCTCACCGGCGTGTACTGCCCGGGCTGCGGCGGGCTGCGCAGCGCGCACGACTTCATCACCGGGCACTTCGCGGCGGCCGTGCACTCCAACGCGCTGGCCGTCATCGGCTACCTGCTCTTCGCCGTCGGCTGGGTCCTGTGGGCCGTCCGCTCGGCCCGGGGGCTGCCCCTGCGCTTCGCGCCGAGCGACCGCCAGTGGTGGCTGATCGGATCGGTCGTGGTGGTGTTCTCGGTGGTCCGGAACCTGCCGTTCGGCTCCGCGCTCGCGCCCTGACGCAGTCGGCGAATCCGCAGGTGACGTCCCAATTGCTGGGACGCCGGTCAACCGGATGCGACCCGTTCGCCCCGGTGCGGATACCATCGTCATGGCTGATCGTGACCGCTCGTGCGCGTCACCCTCGTCCTGACCGACATCACCGTCCCGGAAGGGGGCCGCTCGCGTGAGTGTGCTCGACGAGATCATCGAAGGCGTCCGCGCCGACCTCGCAGAGCGGCAGGCGCGTGTCAGCCTCGACGAGCTCAAGGAGCGCGCCGCCAAGGCGCCCGCGGCCCGTGACGGCGTCGCGGCCCTGCGTGGCGACGGCGTGAAGGTCATCTGCGAGGTCAAGCGCTCCAGCCCCTCCAAGGGCGCGCTCGCCGCCATCGCGGACCCGGCAGCGCTCGCCGCCGACTACGAGGCGGGCGGCGCGTCCGTCATCTCCGTCCTGACCGAGCAGCGCCGCTTCGGCGGCTCCCTCGCCGACCTGGAGGCCGTCCGCGCCAAGGTCGACATCCCGGTCCTGCGCAAGGACTTCATCGTAACGGCCTACCAGCTGTGGGAGGCCCGCGCGCACGGCGCCGACCTCGCGCTGCTCATCGTGGCCGCCCTGGACCAGCCGGCCCTGGTGTCGCTGATCGAGCGCGCCGAGTCGATCGGGCTGACCCCGCTGGTCGAGGTGCACGACGAGGACGAGGTCGAGCGGGCCGTCGACGCGGGCGCCAGGATCATCGGCGTCAACGCGCGCAATCTGAAGGACCTCAAGGTCGACCGGACCACCTTCGAGCGGGTCGCCCCGGAGATCCCGAACCACATCGTCAAGATCGCCGAGTCCGGTGTCCGCGGCCCGCACGACCTCATCGCGTACGCCAACGCGGGCGCCGACGCCGTGCTGGTCGGCGAGTCCCTGGTCACCGGCAAGGACCCGCGCGCGGCCGTCGCCGACCTGGTCGCCGCGGGCGCCCACCCGGCCCTGCGCCACGGGCGGAGCTGACCCGTGTCCCTCGCCGTCCGCCTCGCACCCGGTTGCCGCCCCCGCGGCTGCCGCGCTCCGGCGCGCCGGGTGCACGGACGGCGCGTGCGGTACGTGATCGGCTCGGAGCCGGGCCAGGTCAACGGCATGCGATGGCGACGCGGCTGAGCTGAGCGCCCCCTCAGGGGCGCGGGGAAGTGCGCGACCGGCCGATACGCGGGCGGACGCACGACCACGCGCACCCGCCGCGGCGTTCCGCCCACCCGTGCCCATCAGCCGACCCAGGACCCGGGGCCGCGACGCCCCGCGAGGTATCCGCATGTCCCACGAGAACGAGTTCTTCGTACCCGACCCACAGGGTCAAGTCCCCAGCCCCCAGGGCTACTTCGGCGCGTATGGCGGCAAGTTCATCCCCGAGGCGCTGGTCGCCGCGGTCGACGAGGTGGCCGTCGAGTACGACAAGGCCAAGCACGACCCCGCCTTCGCGGCCGAGCTCAACGACCTCATGGTCAACTACACCGGCCGCCCCAGCGCGCTGACCGAGGTGCCCCGGTTCGCCGAGCACGCGGGCGGCGCCCGGGTCTTCCTCAAGCGCGAGGACCTGAACCACACCGGCTCGCACAAGATCAACAACGTGCTCGGCCAGGCGCTGCTCACCAAGCGCATGGGCAAGACCCGGGTCATCGCGGAGACGGGAGCGGGCCAGCACGGCGTCGCCACCGCCACCGCCTGCGCCCTGTTCGGTCTCGAGTGCACCATCTACATGGGCGAGATCGACACCCAGCGCCAGGCGCTCAACGTCGCCCGGATGCGCATGCTGGGCGCCGAGGTCGTGCCGGTCGCCTCCGGCAGCCGCACCCTCAAGGACGCCATCAACGAGGCGTTCCGCGACTGGGTCGCCAACGTCGACCGCACCCACTACCTGTTCGGCACGGTCGCGGGACCGCACCCCTTCCCCGCGATGGTGCGCGACTTCCACCGCGTGATCGGCGTCGAGGCCCGTCGCCAGCTCCTGGAGCGCGCCGGACGCCTGCCCGACGCGGCGGTGGCCTGCGTGGGCGGCGGCTCCAACGCGATCGGCCTGTTCCACGCCTTCATCCCGGACGCCTCCGTACGCCTCATCGGCTGCGAGCCGGCCGGCCACGGCGTGGAGACCGGCGAGCACGCGGCCACCCTGACCGCGGGCGAGCCCGGCATCCTGCACGGCTCGCGGTCCTACGTCCTCCAGGACGAGGAGGGCCAGATCACCGAGCCCTACTCGATCTCGGCGGGCCTGGACTACCCGGGCATCGGCCCCGAGCACTCCTACCTCAAGGACATCGGCCGCGGCGAGTACCGCGCGGTCACCGACGACGCGGCGATGCAGGCCCTGCGGCTGCTCTCGCGCACCGAGGGCATCATCCCGGCGATCGAGTCGGCGCACGCGCTCGCGGGCGCGCTCGACGTGGGCAAGGAGCTCGGCAAGGACGGTCTGATCGTGATCAACCTGTCCGGCCGCGGCGACAAGGACATGGACACCGCCGCGCGCTACTTCGGCCTGTACGGCACCGACGCCGAGGTGGCCGCCGACGCCGCGGGCCTCGCCGAGATCGAGGGAGACGCGAAGTGAGCGGGAACGTAAGGCTGCTCGACGACACCCTCGCCCGGGCGAAGGCGGAGAACCGGGCCGCGCTCATCGCCTATCTGCCGGCCGGCTTCCCGACCGTCGACGGCGGCATCGAGGCGGTCAAGGCGGTCTTCGACGGCGGCGCCGACGTGGTCGAGGTCGGCCTCCCGCACAGCGACCCGGTCCTGGACGGCCCCGTCATCCAGACCGCCGACGACATCGCCCTCAAGGGCGGTGTGAAGATCGCCGACGTGCTGCGCACGGTCCGCGAGGCCCACGCCGCCACCGGCAAGCCGGTCCTGGTCATGACGTACTGGAACCCGGTCGACCGCTACGGCGTCGAGCGCTTCACCGCCGAGCTCGCCGAGGCGGGCGGCGCGGGCTGCATCCTGCCCGACCTGCCGGTCGAGGAGGCGGGCCTGTGGCGCGAGCACGCCGAGAAGCACGGCCTCGGCACGGTCTTCGTGGTCGCCCCGAGCAGTCGGGACGAGCGCCTCGCCACCATCACGGCGGCCGGTTCCGGCTTCGTGTACGCGGCCTCCCTGATGGGCGTCACGGGCACCCGCGCGTCGGTCGGCGCCTCGGCCGAGGACCTGGTGCGCCGCACCCGGGCCACCACCGAACTCCCGGTCTGCGTGGGCCTCGGCGTCTCGAACGCGGTCCAGGCCAAGGAGGTCGCGTCCTTCGCGGACGGCGTGATCGTGGGCTCGGCCTTCGTCAAGCTCATGCTGGACGCGCCCGACCACGCGGCGGGCCTCACCGCCGTACGGGAACTGGCGGCCGAGCTCGCCGAGGGCGTTCGCCGGGTGTCGTAGCGCGCTCGTCGCACACCTCATCCTTACGGGTGGAAGTGGGACCGGGGAGGCACGGGCGTGCCTCCCCGGTTCGTTGCTGCGGGTGTGAGTGACAACCGTGAAGCGAAGCGGGCCGCGCGAGACCGGCTCATCAAAGAACGCGAGCAGCAGAAGGCGGGCGAGCGCCGCCGACGGCAGCTGATCGTGGCCGGGGCCGTGGTCTGCGTGCTCGGCCTGGCCGCCGTGATCGGTGTGATCGCCGCCAACACGGGCGGCGGCGACGGCGCCAAGAGCGCGAGCACCAGCGGCCCGGTGGTGGCGCCCACCGGCGCCGACGACAAGGACAACCTGGCCATCCCGGTCGGCGCCGCCGACGCCCCCTCCACGCTCACGGTGTGGGAGGACTTCCGCTGCCCGGCCTGCGCGGCGTTCGAGAACGGCTTCAGGTCCACCATTCACGAGCTGGAGAACAGCGGCCAGATCCGCGTCCAGTACCACCTGGCCACCCTCATCGACGACAAGACCCGCGGCAGGGGCTCGCTCCACGCGGCCAACGCGGCGGGCTGCGCCCAGGACGCGGGGAAGTTCTCCGCGTACCACGACGTCCTCTACACCAACCAGCCCGACGAGACGGACGACGCGTACGCCGACAACAACAAGCTGCTCGATCTGGCCAAGAAGGTCCCGGGCCTGGACACGCCGGCCTTCCGCTCCTGCGTCGAGAACGGCACGCACAGCAGCTGGGTCGTGAAGTCCAACGAGGCGTTCCAGGCGGGCAAGTTCAACGGCACGCCGACCGTGCAGCTCAACGGCGAATCGATCTTCCCGACCAAGGGCAGCGAGCAGATCAGCCCGGCCAACCTGAAGAAGTGGGTGGCCGCGGCCAACAAGGGCAAGCCGGCCGGGAAGGCGACCCCGGCCTCCTGAGCCGCCGGGGCTCTCGTTACTCATAAGTTGCCGGGCGGGTTGCCGCCGCGCCCGCCCGGCACGGTAGCGTCGACCCTGCCATGGAACTTGCCTACATCCCCAGCCCGTCGACCGGCGTGATCCACCTCGGACCGATCCCGCTGCGCGGCTACGCCTTCTGCATCATCATCGGTGTCTTCGTCGCCGTCTGGTACGGCAACAAGCGGTGGATCGCCCGCGGCGGCCGCTCGGGCACCGTCGCCGACATCGCCGTCTGGGCGGTGCCCTTCGGACTCGTGGGCGGCCGGCTCTACCACGTCATCACCGACTACCAGCTGTACTTCAGCGACGGTGAGGACTGGGTCGGCGCCTTCAAGATCTGGGAGGGCGGCCTCGGCATCTGGGGCGCGGTCGCGCTCGGCGCGGTCGGCGCCTGGATCGGCTGCCGCCGCCGCGGCATCCCGCTGCCCGCCTGGGCCGACGCGCTGGCCCCCGGCCTCGCCTTCGCCCAGGCGATCGGCCGCTGGGGCAACTGGTTCAACCAGGAGCTGTACGGCCGCCCCACCGACGTGCCCTGGGCCCTGAAGATCAGCGAGGGCCCGAACCGGATCGCGGGCACCTACCACCCGACCTTCCTGTACGAGTCGCTGTGGTGCGTCGGCGTCGGCTTCCTGGTCATCTGGGCCGACCGCCGCTTCAAGCTGGGCCACGGCCGGGCGTTCGCGGTGTACGTCGCCGCGTACTGCGCGGGCCGGTTCTGGATCGAGGCCATGCGGGTCGACGAGGCCCACCACTTCCTGGGCGTGCGCCTCAACGACTGGACGGCCGGCGTCATCTTCGTGCTCGCGATCGCGTACATCGTGATCTCGACGAAGCTGCGGCCCGGCCGCGAGGAGATCGTCGAGCCCGGCGCCCAGGACGACGCGCCGTCCTCCGCGCAGGCCGGCGAGGTCTCCCTGGAGAAGAAGCCCGGCGAGGACGCCGAGCCCACCGATGAGCCGACCGACGAGCCGAGGGCGGAGTCGGTGTCCTCGGAGCCGGAGCCGAAGAAGGCCTGAGCGGAGGGGCCGCGCACTGAGCCCCTCCGGTGTCCGAGGAGCGGGCCCGGGGTACTGGGCGGCACCACCCGTTCCGGCCCGCCCCTGACATCGGCCCGCCCCCGCCCGGAGGGCCTACGCGTCGATCTCCGTGCGGTACGGCATCGAGGTCGCGGCCCCCGGTCGCTGCACCGACAGCGCGGCCGCGGTGGACGCCCAGGTGAGTGCGTCGGTCATCGTGCGGCCCTCGGCCAGCGCCACGGCGAGCGCGCCCACGAAGGTGTCACCGGCGCCGGTGGTGTCCACGGCGGTGACCGGCGGGGCGAGCACCGCCACCGGCTCCCGCTGCGACCTGGCCGCGTACAGACAGCCCCGGGCGCCCAGCGTGATCACGACCTCGGGGACGTGGGCGAGGAGCGCCCGCGCGGCCCGTTCCGGGTCGCCGGAGATGCCCGTGAGGGTGGCCGCCTCGTGCTCGTTGGGCACCAACAGGTCGGTGACGGCGAGGAGTTCGGCGGGCAGCGGCCGGGCGGGCGAGGGCGTCAGGATCGTCCGGACGCCGTTGCGCCGGGCGGTCTCGGCTCCCGCCACGACCGCGCTCATCGGCAGTTCCAGCTGGAGCAGCAGCGACCGGGCCTCGGCGATCACCGCCCGGTCCGCGTGGCTGAGCGAGGTGACCGAGCCGTTGGCGCCGGGGATGACGACGATCGCGTTGGCGCCGTCGCGGTCGACCACGATGTGGGCGGTGCCCGATGCGCCCTCGGTGGTGCGCAGCAGGTCGACGTCGACGCCGGAGTGTTCGAGCGCGGCACGCAGCCGGTCGCCGAACTCGTCCGTGCCGACCGCGCCGATGATCGACACCTCCGCTCCGGCGCGGGCGGCGGCGATGGCCTGGTTGGCGCCCTTGCCGCCGGGGACGGTGCGGAACTCGTGGCCGGTGACGGTCTCGCCGCTGCGGGGCGCGGTGGTGACGTACGCGACGAGGTCCATGTTGGTGCTGCCGAGCACGGTGATGCGGGTCATGCCGGGATTGTCCACCCTGGGCGGCCGGTTCCGTGGGTCCGGGGGGTCCGGCGCGTTCCGCGAGGGCCGCGCGAAGGGGATTCCGCGGGCCCTCTGACCACCTCAGCAAGGCCTTGCTTACTGAGCCCAACCTCACTAAGTAAGGCCTTACTTGCTGGCGCGGCCCTTACATCGCGCGTATTTTCGACGGTGTTGAGGGGGCGCGGGACGCGAACGGTGCCCGCGGCTGAAAGCAAGGGGATAGCTGTGTCCATCATCGATACCGAAGCGACGCTGCACGAGGCGCACCGCGACAACCACACCCACCGCGACGTCAACGGTGGCTGGCTGCGCCCGGCGGTGTTCGGCGCGATGGACGGACTGGTCTCCAACCTCGCCCTGATGACCGGTGTCGCGGGTGGCGCGGTGGCGCACCAGACCATCGTCATCACCGGCCTCGCCGGCCTCGCGGCGGGCGCCTTCTCGATGGCGGCGGGCGAGTACACCTCGGTCGCCTCGCAGCGTGAGCTCGTCGAGGCCGAACTCGACATCGAGCGGCGGGAGTTGCGCAAGCACCCGGCCGACGAGGAGCGCGAGCTCGCCGAGCTGTACGTGTCGCGCGGAGTCGAGCCGGGGCTCGCCCGCGAGGTCGCCCGGCAGCTGTCGCGCGACCCCGAGCAGGCGCTGGAGATCCACGCCCGCGAGGAGCTCGGCATCGACCCCTCCGACCTGCCCTCGCCCGCCGTGGCCGCGGTGTCCTCCTTCGCCTCCTTCGCGCTCGGCGCGCTGCTGCCCCTGCTGCCGTACCTGCTCGGCGCGACCGCGCTGTGGCCCGCGGTGCTGCTCGCGCTGATCGGCCTGTTCGGCTGCGGCGCGGTGGTCGCCAAGGTGACGGCCCGCTCGTGGTGGTTCAGCGGCCTGCGCCAGCTGGCGCTCGGCGGTCTGGCCGCCGCCCTGACCTTCGGGCTCGGCTCCTTCTTCGGGACCGCCATCGGCTGACCGGGGCGTACGCGAGTCCTCACACGGGGCGGTGCCGTTCGGCGCCGCCCCGTGTGACGTACGTCCTGCGCGCTTGACGGCCACGCGCCGTAGAATGGCGGAGTATGCAAGCGGCCACATAAATAATCGTTACTCGGCGGTTTCGGATCTTTTACCGCCGGGCATAGGCCGTACACACCCGAGAACCGCACTCCCGTGCGTCCCCCTGGGCAATGAAGCCCCTGGTCGGGTGTCCGCATGTTGGAATGCGCTATCCGGTTCCCGAGATTCACTCCATCATGTAACCTGCACGAAATTTCGCAGAGGGCCAACGTCGTCCCTCGGCACGCTCCCCTGAATCTCGACCGCGATCGAGCCCGGGGAGGCCACATTCGCCAAGACGACGACGGGAGAGCCGATGCGTTCCGACGCCTGGTCGCCCATGGACGGTCGCCCCGCCCAGCAGGGGATGTACGACCCCCGTAACGAGCACGACGCCTGCGGTGTCGGGTTCGTGGCCACCCTCACCGGTGTTGCCAGCCATGAGCTGGTCGAGCAGGCCCTGACCGTACTGCGCAATCTGGAACACCGCGGTGCCACCGGCTCCGAGCCGGACTCCGGCGACGGCGCCGGCATCCTGTTCCAGGTGCCGGGCGCGTTCCTGCGCGAGGTCACGGACTTCGAGCTGCCCGAGGCGGGCTCGTACGCCGTCGGTATCGCCTTCCTGCCCCTGGAGGACACCAGCGAGGCCGTCTCGAAGATCGAGACGATCGCCGGTGAGGAGGGGCTCACCGTGCTGGGCTGGCGCGAGGTCCCCGTCACCCCCGAACTGCTCGGCAACGGCGCCCGCGCCACCATGCCCGCCTTCCGCCAGCTGTTCGTCGCCGACGGCGACTCGGCCGGGATCGCGCTGGACCGCAAGGCCTTCGTGCTGCGCAAGCGCGCCGAGCGGGAGGCCGGTGTCTACTTCCCGTCGCTCTCCGCCCGGACCATCGTCTACAAGGGCATGCTGACCACCGGCCAGCTGGAGCCGTTCTTCCCGGACCTCTCCGACCGCCGCTGCGCCACCGCCGTCGCCCTCGTGCACTCGCGGTTCTCCACGAACACCTTCCCGAGCTGGCCGCTGGCCCACCCGTACCGCTTCGTCGCGCACAACGGCGAGATCAACACGGTCAAGGGCAACCGCAACTGGATGGTGGCCCGCGAGTCCCAGCTCGCGTCGAACCTCTTCAACTCCGGCGCCGGGAAGCTCGACCGCATCTTCCCCGTCTGCACGCCGGACGCCTCCGACTCCGCCTCCTTCGACGAGGTGCTCGAACTCCTCCACCTCGGCGGGCGTTCGCTGCCCCACTCGGTCCTGATGATGGTCCCCGAGGCGTGGGAGAACCACGAGTCGATGGACCCGGCACGCCGCGCCTTCTACCAGTTCCACTCCACGATGATGGAGCCCTGGGACGGCCCGGCCTGCATCACCTTCACCGACGGCACCCAGGTCGGCGCCGTCCTCGACCGCAACGGTCTGCGCCCGGGCCGGTACTGGGTCACCGACGACGGCCTCGTGGTCCTGTCCTCCGAGGTCGGCGTGCTCGACATCGACCCGGCGAAGGTCGTCCGCAAGGGCCGCCTGCAGCCCGGCAGGATGTTCCTCGTCGACACCGCCGAGCACCGCATCATCGAGGACGACGAGATCAAGGCGTCCCTTGCCGCCGAGAACCCGTACAAGGAGTGGCTGGAAGCCGGCGAGATCGAGCTGGAGGACCTGCCCGAGCGTGAGCACATCGTGCACACCCACGCCTCGGTCACCCGCCGCCAGCAGACCTTCGGCTACACCGAGGAAGAGCTCCGCGTCATCCTCGCGCCGATGGCCCGCACCGCCGGAGAGCCGCTCGGCTCCATGGGCACGGACTCGCCGATCGCCGCGCTCTCCGAGCGCCCCCGGCTGCTCTTCGACTACTTCACCCAGCTGTTCGCGCAGGTCACCAACCCGCCGCTGGACGCGATCCGCGAAGAGCTGGTGACCAGCCTGCGCTCCACGCTCGGCCCGCAGGGCAACCTCCTGGAGCCGACCGCCGCCTCGTGCCGCAGCGTCACGCTGCCCTTCCCGGTCATCGACAACGACGAGCTGGCGAAGCTGATCCACATCAACGCCGACGGCGACATGCCCGGCATGAAGGCCGCCACGCTCTCCGGTCTCTACCGCGTCTCCGGCGGCGGCGACGCGCTCGCCGCCCGCATCGAGGCCATCTGCCAGGAGACCGACGCCGCGATCGAGGGCGGCGCCCGCCTGATCGTGCTCTCCGACCGGCACTCCGACGCCGAGCACGCGCCGATCCCCTCGCTGCTGCTCACCGCCGCCGTCCACCACCACCTCATCCGCACGAAGCAGCGCACCCAGGTGGGGCTGCTCGTCGAGGCCGGTGACGTCCGCGAGGTGCACCATGTCGCCCTGCTCATCGGGTACGGCGCCGCGGCGGTCAACCCGTACCTCGCGATGGAGTCCGTCGAGGACCTGGTCCGGGCCGGCACCTTCATCGAGGGCCTGGAGCCCGAGCAGGCCATCCGCAACCTGATCTACGCGCTCGGCAAGGGCGTCCTCAAGGTCATGTCCAAGATGGGCATCTCCACGGTCGCCTCCTACCGGGGCGCCCAGGTCTTCGAGGCCGTCGGTCTCGACGAGGCCTTCGTGCAGAAGTACTTCATCGGCACCGCCACCAAGATCGGCGGCGCCGGTCTCGACGTCGTCGCCAAGGAGGTCGCCGCCCGCCACGCCAAGGCGTACCCCGCCTCCGGCGTCCCCTCCGCGCACCGCGCGCTGGAGATCGGCGGCGAGTACCAGTGGCGCCGCGAGGGCGAGCCGCACCTGTTCGACCCGGAGACGGTCTTCCGCCTCCAGCACGCCACCCGCACCAAGCGCTACGACATCTTCAAGAAGTACACCGACCGCGTGAACGAGCAGTCCGAGCGGCTCATGACGCTGCGCGGCCTCTTCGGCTTCAACTCCGACCGCCCGTCGATCCCCCTCGACGAGGTCGAGCCGGTCTCCGAGATCGTCAAGCGCTTCTCGACCGGCGCCATGTCGTACGGCTCCATCTCGCGCGAGGCGCACGAGACGCTCGCCATCGCCATGAACCAACTGGGCGGCAAGTCCAACACCGGTGAGGGCGGCGAGGACGCGGACCGCCTCTACGACCCGGCGCGCCGCTCGTCCATCAAGCAGGTCGCCTCCGGCCGCTTCGGTGTCACCAGCGAGTACCTGGTCAACGCGGACGACATCCAGATCAAGATGGCGCAGGGCGCCAAGCCCGGCGAGGGCGGCCAGCTGCCCGGCCACAAGGTCTACCCGTGGGTCGCCAAGACGCGTCACTCGACGCCGGGCGTCGGCCTCATCTCGCCGCCGCCGCACCACGACATCTACTCCATCGAGGATCTGGCCCAGCTGATCCACGACCTCAAGAACGCCAACCCGGCCGCGCGCATCCACGTGAAGCTCGTGTCCGAGGTCGGCGTCGGGACGGTCGCCGCCGGTGTCTCCAAGGCACACGCGGACGTCGTCCTCATCTCCGGCCACGACGGCGGAACCGGCGCCTCCCCGCTGACCTCGCTCAAGCACGCGGGCGGCCCCTGGGAGCTCGGCCTCGCCGAGACCCAGCAGACCCTGCTGCTCAACGGCCTGCGCGACCGCATCGTGGTGCAGACCGACGGCCAGCTCAAGACCGGCCGCGACGTGATCATCGCCGCGCTGCTCGGCGCCGAGGAGTTCGGTTTCGCGACCGCGCCGCTCGTCGTCTCCGGCTGCGTCATGATGCGCGTCTGCCACCTGGACACCTGCCCGGTCGGCATCGCCACCCAGAACCCGGTCCTGCGCGACCGCTTCTCCGGCAAGCCCGAATTCGTGGTGAACTTCTTCGAGTTCATCGCCGAAGAGGTCCGCGAGATCCTGGCCGAGCTCGGCTTCCGTACGATCGAGGAGGCCGTCGGTCACGCCGAACTCCTCGACACCGACCGGGCCGTGACGCACTGGAAGGCCCAGGGCCTCGACCTGGAGCCGCTGTTCTACGTGCCCGAGCTGCCCGAGGGCGCCGTGCGCCACGCGGCGGTCGAGCAGGACCACGGCCTGGAGAAGGCGCTGGACAACGAGCTCATCAAGCTCGCCGCCGACGCCCTGGAGGCCGAGTCCGCGGAGGCCGCGCAGCCGGTCCGCGCGCAGATCGCGATCCGGAACATCAACCGGACCGTGGGCACCATGCTCGGCCACGAGGTGACGAAGAAGTTCGGTGGCGCGGGCCTGCCCGACGACACCATCGACATCACCTTCACCGGCTCGGCGGGCCAGTCCTTCGGCGCCTTCGTGCCGCGCGGCGTGACCCTGCGCCTGGAGGGCGACGCCAACGACTACGTCGGCAAGGGCCTCTCCGGCGGCCGCGTCATCGTCCGCCCGGACCGGGGCGCCGAGCACCTCGCCGAGTACTCGACGATCGCGGGCAACACCATCGCGTACGGCGCGACCGGCGGCGAGCTGTTCCTGCGCGGCCGCACCGGCGAGCGCTTCTGCGTCCGCAACTCGGGCGCGACCGTCGTCTCGGAGGGCGTGGGCGACCACGGCTGCGAGTACATGACCGGCGGCCACGCGGTCGTCCTCGGCGAGACCGGGCGCAACTTCGCGGCCGGCATGTCCGGCGGCATCGCCTACGTCATCGACCTCGACCGGGACAACGTCAACTCCGGGAACCTGAACGCCATCGAGGGCCTGAGCGACACGGACGAGCAGTGGCTGCACGACGTCGTGCGCCGCCACTTCGAGGAGACCGGCTCGACGGTCGCCGAGAAGCTGCTCGCCGACTGGTCCGTGAACGTGGGCCGCTTCAGCAAGATCATCCCGACCACGTACAAGGCCGTGCTCGCCGCCAAGGACGCCGCTGAGCTCGCCGGTCTCTCCGAGCAGGAGACCACCGAGAAGATGATGGAGGCGGCGACCAATGGCTGACCCCAAGGGCTTCCTGACCACCGGGCGCGAGGTCGCCAAGACCCGCCCGGTGGGCGAGCGCGTCAAGGACTGGAACGAGGTCTACGTTCCCGGTTCGCTGCTGCCGATCATCAGCAAGCAGGCCGGGCGCTGCATGGACTGCGGCATCCCGTTCTGCCACAACGGCTGTCCGCTGGGGAACCTCATCCCCGAGTGGAACGACTACGCCTACCGCGAGGACTGGCAGGCCGCCTCCGAGCGCCTGCACGCCACCAACAACTTCCCGGAGTTCACCGGGCGGCTGTGCCCGGCGCCCTGCGAGTCGGCGTGCGTGCTCGGCATCAACCAGCCCGCCGTCACCATCAAGAACGTCGAAGTCTCGATCATCGACAAGGCGTGGGACACGGGCGACGTCAAGCCGCAGGCGCCCGAGCGGCTGTCCGGCAAGACCGTCGCGGTCATCGGCTCGGGCCCCGCGGGCCTGGCCGCCGCCCAGCAGCTGACCCGGGCCGGCCACACGGTCGCCGTGTACGAGCGCGCCGACCGCATCGGCGGCCTGCTGCGCTACGGCATCCCCGAGTTCAAGATGGAGAAGGTGCACATCAACCGCCGCATCGAGCAGATGCGCGCGGAGGGCACCAAGTTCCGCACCGAGGTCGAGATCGGCCGCGACATCGACGCCGCGAAGCTGCGCAAGCGCTACGACGCCGTCGTCATCGCCGCCGGTGCCACGGTCTCCCGCGACCTGCCGGTCCCGGGCCGCGAGCTGAACGGCATCCACTTCGCGATGGAGTACCTGCCGCTCGCGAACAAGGTCCAGGAGGGCGACTTCGTGGCCCCGCCCATCACGGCCGAGGGCAAGCACGTGGTCGTGATCGGCGGCGGCGACACCGGCGCGGACTGCGTGGGCACCGCCCACCGCCAGGGCGCGGCCTCCGTCACCCAGCTGGAGATCATGCCGCGGCCGGGCGACGAGCGGAACCCGGGCCAGCCCTGGCCGACGTTCCCCATGCTCTACAAGGTGACCTCCGCGCACGAGGAGGGCGGCGAGCGCGTCTACTCGGTCTCGACCACCCACTTCGAGGGCGACGAGGACGGGAACGTGCAGTCCCTGCACCTGACCGAGGTCGAGTTCGTGGACGGCAAGCTCACCCCGAAGCCGGGCACCGAGCGGAGCATCCCCGCCCAGCTGGTCACCCTCGCCATGGGCTTCACCGGCACCGACCAGGCCAACGGCCTGGTGGCCCAGTTCGGCCTGGAGCTCGACGAGCGCGGCAACGTCGCGCGCGACGCGGACTTCGCGACCAACGTCGACGGCGTGTTCGTCGCCGGTGACGCGGGCCGCGGCCAGTCCCTGATCGTCTGGGCGATCGCCGAGGGCCGTTCGGCGGCCCGTGGCGTCGACCGCTATCTGACCGGTGCGAGCGACCTGCCCGCCCCGATCCGCCCCACGGACCGCGCCCTGACGGTCTGACCCCTCATCGTCCCGCACAACGACGTGCGGAACTGACCGGCGCCCGCCCCACTGTCCCCGACCGGACGACTGGGCGGGCGCCGCGGCGTGTCCGGGCGGGCCGATGCCGCCGCCGCGATGTATTGACTAATAGTCAATAACGCTCCACCCTTTCGGGACGAACAGCCGTCCGCCACCGGGAGGTCCCGTGAGCAACGAAGCGCTGGCGCACCTGAGTACGGAGCTGGGGGCCGAGCCCCCGAACTCGCTGGGCGGGCTGACGAGCAGTCAACTGACGCTTCTGGCCGACGCGTTGCGCACGGAGCGCGAGCGTCGCGCGGCCGGTCTCGGCGAGGCCGCCGAAGCGGCCCTGGGGCTCGTGCCCGCCCTCGCCCGCGGCCCCGTCCGCCGCATCCTCTTCAAGTGAGGCCGGTGACCGCCATGGACAGCCGCGACAAGCTCCGCAACCGCGCCGAGACCGAGAAGCTCGCCGCCCTGCTCGACGAGCGCCCCGAACGCCTCGCCTTCCTCGCCGGCCTGCCCGCCGAGGACCTGAGGAAGCTCCGCGAACAGGCGGTGGCCGCCCTCTTCGACGGCATGCCGGACATGCTCGACCGCATCGCCGGGGCCACCAAGCTCGTCCCCGCCGGGGTGGCCGCCGCCATCTCGCAGAAGGCCCTCGGCCCGCGCCTCGCCGCCGCCGTCGCGGGCCGCCTCGAACCCGCCCGGGCCGCCGACATCATCGAGAAGCTCCCCGTCGCGTTCACCGCCGCGTCCTGCGCCCACCTCGACCCGCGCCGCATCGCGGGCATCGTGGACCGCCTCGACGAGAACCTGCTGATCCGCATCTCGGTCACGCTCGCCGAACGCGGCGACCACCTCACCATGGGCCGGTTCGTCGGCCATCTGCGCGACTCGGCGCTCACCCGCATCCTGCCGCAGGTCGACGACGCGGTGGTGCTGCGCACCGGCTTCGCCGTGGACCAGCCCCAACGCATCGCCCGCATCGTCGAGTTGATGGGCGAGGAGCGCCTCGCCCAGGTCATCGCCTCGGCCGCCGACGGGCTGTGGCCCGAGGCGCTCGCGGTCGCCTCGATGGTGACCGGCGAGCAGCGCGCCAGGATCGCCGCCCTGGCCGCGCGCCAGCCCCAGGAGCGGCTCGACACGCTGGTACGGACGGTGGCCGAGCAGGACCTGTGGGAGTCGCTGCTCCCGCTGGTCGCCCTACTGAGCGAGGAGGACCGCCGCTCCGTCGCCGTACTGCCCTCCCTCACGGACCCCGCGGTCCTCGCGGGAGTCGTTCCGGCGGTGGTGGCCACGGCCCTGTGGGCGGAGTTCCTCCCCCTGGTCGAGCTGCTGCCGGAACCGTCCCGCAAGGTCGTGGCCGACGCGGCGGCCGCCCTGACGGACGAGGACCTGGACGCCCTGGCCCGAGAGGTGGACAAGCAGGACCTGTGGGACCTGGTCCTGCCCCTGGTGGAACTGATGGAAGACGCCCCCAAACAACGCATCTTCACCCTTCCCGCCTTCCAGGACACCCCCTGACAGGCCATCACGACCCTGCCAAGGGCGCGGCGCTGTGACACGTGCGGCTCCGCCGCGCGGGCGCGACGCGGGCCAGGGCAACCCGCCAGGGGCGCGAGGAACTGCGCGACAAGCCACGCACGGTCGGAACCGGACGTGCCACCTCCGCCGGGCGGAGCCGGGCGCGCCCGGACCCGGCCCACCGGCACCGCGCCCCGCATCACGTACCCTCGGCACCCCACCACGGGAAAAGCCGAGGGAACGGGGAGGGCAAGGGTGAAGACGCTGCGGGCCGCCGCCAGAGGGGCCGTGCCGTGGAAGAACGGCGGCGGGGTGACCCGGAACATCGCCGCCCACCCCGAGGGCGCCGGGACAGCGGACTTCGAGTGGCGCGTCAGCCTCGCGGAGGTGGGCGCGGACGGCCCCTTCTCCGGCTTCCCGGGCGTGGACCGCGTCCTCACCGTCGTCGAGGGCGCCGGAATGGACCTCACCGTGGGCGGCCAACGGCGCCTGGTGGACGAGCGGTTCGTGCCGCAGCACTTCCCCGGCGACGCCGCCACCGACTGCCGCCTCCTGGCGGGCCCCGTCGTCAACTTCAACGTGATGTTCCGCAGAGGCGGCCCCGCCCCGGCGGTCGCCGTGGTGCGCGGGACCCTCACGGTCACCGGGCCCGCCCTGGTCGTCGCCCTGGACGCGCCCGCCCAGGTCGACGGGGTGCGCCTGGGCCGGTACGACGCGGTCCTGACCGACGAGGGCGCGGCGGTGCTGCGGGCCGAGGGGTACGCGGCCGTCGTCACCCTGCCGCCGCGCCAATCCGGACACAAGGTGTCGGGTATCTGAGGTTTCCTTGGACGCATGGCATCCAAGGAGACAGGAACCACGGCGGTCGGCTGGAGCGAGTTCCGCCGGGCGGAGGCGCGGTTCGCCGAGCGCGTCGAGGCGCGGTTCGGGAAGTACAAGCACTATGTGCTCGCGACGCTGCGCAGGGACGGCTCGCCCCGGGTCACCGGCCTGGAGGTGGAGTTCCAGGGCGGGGAGCTGTGGCTCGGCATGATGCCGAACTCGATGAAGGCGCGCGACCTGCGCCGTGACCCCCGGTTCGCGGTGCAGGCGAACCCGGGCCCGGACGCCGAGATGGCGGACGGCGACGTACGGATCAGCGGCCGCGCCGTAGAGGTCACCGACCCCGTGGTGAAGGCGTCCTTCGCCTCGAAGGTGGAGCCGCCCGAGCCGTTCCACCTCTTTCGCGCCGAGCTGACCGAGGTCGTGTTCACGGGCGTGGAGAACGACGAACTGGTCGTACGGGCCTGGCGACCGGGCGCCGCCCTGCGCACGCTGCGGCGCGGCAACGGCGAGGAGTCGGCCCGCGAGGACGCCTGAACCCCCGGGAGTTAGAGTCGCCTGGTCATCGGACGCGTGCGAGGATCCAGGGGAGTTCATGAGCAGCGAACACGACAGCGGTGCGGTCACCCTCGTCACGGGCGGGGCGAGCGGGATCGGCGCCGAGACCGTCCGGCGGCTCCTGGCCGCCGGACACCGGGTCGCGGTCACCGGCCGCGATCAGGCGAAGCTCGACGCCTTCGCGGCCGAACTGGGCGCGGGGGAGCGGGTGTTGGCGGTCGCCGCCGACACCACCGACCTCGCGTCGATCGGCGCGGCCGTCGAGGCGACCGTCAAGACCTTCGGGCGGCTCGACCACGTCGTCGCCAACGCCGGGTTCTCCACCCACGACAACCTCGCCGACGGCGACCCCGAGCACTGGCGCGAGATGCTCCTGGTGAACGTGCTCGGTCCGGCCGTCCTGGTCAAGGCAGCGCTGCCCGCGCTCACCGAGAGCGGCGGCCGCATCGTGATGGTGGGCAGCACGGCGGGGGTCAAGAACACGCCGGGCAACATGTACTCGGTCAGCAAGGGCGCGCTGACCTCGCTCGCCGAGAACACCCGCGTCCTGGTCACCGGCTCCGGCGTCGGCGTGACCCTGGTCGCGCCGGGCCGGGTGGACAGCCCGTTCTGGGAGAGCCACCCGGCGGGCGTCGTCCCGGACGGCCCCTCGATGACCCCGGACCGCGTGGCCGAGGCCATCGTGTGGGCGCTGTCCCAGCCGGCCGGGGTGGAGGTGAACACCCTGGTGGTCCGCCCGACGGGCCAGATCCACTGAGCGGGCCGCCCCGCCCGCTCAGCCGTCCAGGACGGCCGCCCGGCACTCCGACGGCGTTCCCCACGCGTCCCTGAGCGGCCGTGCCTTGCGCAGCCACAGCGACAGGTCGAGCTCCTCGGTGTAGCCGACCGCGCCGTGCAGTTGCAGCGCGGTGCGGGCGGCGGCGTACGCGGCCTCCCCGGCCGTCACCTTCGCCGCGGCCACCTCGCCGGGCGACAGCGTCAGCGCGGCTCCGTACAGCAGCGGCCGCGCGAACTCCACCGCGACCAGCGTGTCCGCGAGCCGGTGCTTGACCGCCTGGAAGGAGCCGACGGGCGCACCGAACTGGGTGCGCTGCTTGACGTACGCCACGGTCCGGGCCAGCAACGCCTCGGCGACCCCGAGGCACTGCCCGGCCGCCGCGAGCCGCGCCCAGGTGGTCGCGTAGCGGACCGCGTCGGTCAACTGCGGTCCGTGTGCGATCAGTTCACCGCCGGGCAGCGGGCGGGACAGGCGCCGTGCCGGGTCGGCCGAGCGCTGGACCGGGCCGTGGCCCGGGGCGAGCCGCACGTCCTGCTCCGTCACCGCGAGGAGCGCGTCGGCCGCGTCCGCGTCGAGCGCGTAGGGACCGGCCCCCGGGAAGTGCACGCTCGCCGCGCACGCGCCCGACACCAGGCCGGGCAGCAGCCGCTTGGCGGGGCCCTGCTCGCCCAGCTCCGCAAGCCGGGCCAGCAGGGTGCACGCCGCCACCGTCTCCACCAGCGGCCCGGGCACCGCGTGTCGTCCCAACTCCACGAAGGCGGTGGCCAGTTCGACCGGCAGGAGCCCGGCACCCTCGTACGCCTCCGGCGCGACGAGCGCGAACACCTCGGTTTCGGCGACCCGGGACCACAGGGCGCGGCCGGGTCGCGCGTCCCCCGCGCTCCAGGCCCGTACCGCCGCGGGAGTGTCGGCGGCGGCCAGCATCGCGTCCAGGGAGCGGGCGAAGGCGCGCTGCTCCGGGGTGAGCAGGAACCTCATCGGCGCCTCTTCGGCAGGCCGAGCAGGCGCTCGGCGATGATGTCGCGCTGGATCTCGTTCGTACCGGCGTAGATCGGCCCGGCCAGTGAGAAGACGTGTCCCTCGGCCCAACTCCCGTACGCCGGAGCCTCACTGGCCTCGTCGGAGAGTTCGCCGTACGGGCCGAGCAGATCCAGCGCGCACTCGTGCAGGGCGATGTCGTAGCGCGACCAGAACACCTTGTTGAGGCTCGACTCGGCGCCGATGCTCTCGCCCGCGGCGAACCGCGAGGCGTTGGCGCAGGTGAAGAGCTGATAGGCGCGTGCCCCGATCACCGCGTCCGCGACCCGGTCGCGCAACGCGGTGTCCGCCGGGTCGCCCGCCGTGCGCCACAGCTCCACGAGGCGCGCGGCCGAGGCGAGGAAGCGGCCGGGGGAGCGCAGCATCAGGCCGCGCTCGTTGCCGGTCGTCGACATGGCGATGCGCCACCCCGCGCCCACCTCGCCGATCACGTCCTCGTCCGGCACGAAGACGTCGTCGAGGAAGAGCTCGGCGAACGCCGGCTTGCCGTCCAGACGGCCGATCGGCCGGACCGTCACGCCGGGCGCCCGCAGGTCGAACATCAGATAGGTCAGGCCCTGGTGGGGCTTGGACGCCGCCGGATCGGTGCGGAAGATACCGAAGGCGCGGTCGGCGAACGCGGCCCGCGACGACCAGGTCTTCTGCCCCGAGAGCAGCCAGCCCCCCTGCGTGCGCTCGGCCCTGGACCTGAGCGAGGCGAGGTCGGAGCCGGCCTCCGGCTCGGACCAGGCCTGCGCCCAGATCGTGGCGCCGCTCGCCATGGCGGGCAGGATCCGCGCGCGCTGCTCCGGGGTGGCGTGGTCGAACAGGGTGGGCGCGAGCAGGTTGATGCCGTTCTGGGAGACCCGTCCGGGCCCGCCCGCCGCGAAGTACTCCTCCTCGAAGACCAGCCACCGGAAGATGTCGACGCCCCGGCCCCCGTACTCCTCGGGCCACGACACCACCGACCAGCGGTCCGCGTACAGCCGGGCCTCCCACTCCCGGTGCGCGGCGAAACCGGCCTCGGTCTCCAGGGAGGGCAGCGGCGCGGTCGGCACGTGCGCCGCGAGCCAGTCGCGCGCCTCGGCCCGGAAGGCCTCCTGGTCGGGCGTGGGGTCCAGGTCCATGGGTACGGCACACCATCCTTCCCTAACAAGTGTTTGGTAGGTTAACGTGGCGCCGTGACGGACAACAAGGCTCAGTACGTGCCGGGCCACGGCCTGCTCGACGGCCGCACCGCCGTCGTCACCGCGGCGGCCGGCGCCGGGATCGGCGGCGCCACCGCCCGCAGGCTCCTCGAAGAGGGCGCCCGCGTCGTCATCGGAGACGCCCACGCCCGGCGCCTCAAGGAGACCGAGCAGGCGCTGGCCGCCGAGTTCGGCGCGCCCAGGATCGCCTCGCTGCCCTGCGACGTGACCGACGAACAGCAGGTCGCCGCCCTCTTCGCGCTGGCCGCCCGCGAACACGGCGGGCTCGACATCGTCGTCAACAACGCGGGTCTTGGCGGCACTTGCGCCCTGGTCGACATGGCCGACGACGCGTGGTCCAAGGTCCTCGATGTCACCCTGAACGGCACCTTCCGCTGCACGCGGGCGGCCCTGCGCGCCTTCAAGGAGTCCGGCCGCACCGGCGTGATCGTCAACAACGCGTCCGTCGTCGGCTGGCGCGCCCAGGCCGGCCAGGCCCACTACGCCGCCGCCAAGGCGGGCGTCATGGCGCTCACCCGGTGCGCGGCGATCGAGGCCGCGGAGTTCGGCGTCCGCGTCAACGCCGTCGCCCCCAGCCTCGCCATGCACCCCCATCTGGTGAAGGTCACCTCCGCGGAACTGCTCGAAGAGCTCACCGCCCGCGAGGCGTTCGGCCGCTACGCCGAGCCCTGGGAGGTCGCCAACGTCATCGTGTTCCTGGCCAGCGGCTACTCCTCGTACCTGACCGGCGAGGTCGTCTCCGTCAGCAGTCAGCACGCCTAGCCGGGGCAGCACAATGGACGGGTGCCGACGAACAACAAGAAGAAGACGCAGGTGACCGCCTCGCCCGAGCGGCGGCGCGAACTCCTGGCCACGGCCGCCGAGGTGTTCGCCGCCCAGGGCTACAACGCCACCACCGTCCGGAAGATCGCCGACGAGGCGGGCCTGCTCGCGGGCAGCCTCTACTACCACTTCGACTCCAAGGAGTCGATGCTCGACGAGATCCTCTCGACCTTCCTGACCGAGCTGTGGGAGGGGTACGACGCGGTGCTCGCCGCCGGGCTCGGACCCCGGGAGACCATCGAGGCCCTCGTCACCGAGTCCTTCCGGGAGATCGACCGGCACCGCGCCGCCGTCGCGATCTACCAGAAGGAGTCCAAGCACCTGGCCGCGCTGCCCCGCTTCCACTACCTGAGCGACTCGCAGCAGAAGTTCGAGAAGGCGTGGCTGGGGACGCTGGAGCGCGGGGTCGCCTCGCAGGCCTTCCGGGCCGACCTGGACATCCGCCTCACCTACCGCTTCGTGCGCGACACGGTGTGGGTGGCCGCGTCCTGGTACCGGCCCGGCGGTCGGCACAGCCCGGAGGAGATCGCCCGCCAGTACCTCTCGATGGTCCTGGACGGCATCGCCGTACGCGCGTAACTCACATAAGTGACACGGGAGTTGACATGGCCGAGGCCTACATCGTCGAAGCGGTACGCACCCCGGTGGGCCGACGCGGGGGAGGGCTCTCGGGGGTCCACCCCGCGGATCTCGGCGCCCATGTCCTGAAGGCGCTCGTCGAGCGCGCCGGCATCGACCCGGCCGCCGTCGAGGACGTGGTCTTCGGCTGCCTGGACACCGTGGGCCCGCAGGCCGGCGACATCGCCCGGACGTCCTGGCTCGCGGCGGGCCTGCCGGAAGAGGTCCCCGGCGTCACCGTCGACCGCCAGTGCGGCTCCTCCCAGCAGGCCGTGCACTTCGCCGCGCAGGGCGTGCTGTCCGGCACCCAGGACCTGGTGGTGGCGGGCGGGGTGCAGAACATGTCGATGATCCCGATCGCCTTCGCCTCCCGGCAGGCCGCCGAACCGCTCGGCCTCACCGACGGCCCCTTCCTCGGCAGCGAGGGCTGGCGGGCCCGCTACGGGGACGCGCCGGTCAACCAGTTCCACGGCGCGCAGCTGATCGCCGAGAAGTGGGGGATCTCGCGCCGTGCCATGGAGGAGTTCGCGCTCGGCTCCCACCGGCGCGCGATCCGCGCCCTCGACGAGGGCCGCTTCCGGCGGGAGACCGTGGCGTACGGCGCCGTCACGGCGGACGAGGGCCCGCGCCGGGACACCACCCTGGACAAGATGGCGGCCCTGCGGCCCGTCATGGACGGCGGCACGATCACCGCGGCCTGCTCCTCCCAGGTCTCCGACGGCGCGGCCGCCCTCCTCATCGCCTCCGAGCGCGCCGTCGCCGAGCACGGACTGACCCCGCGCGCCCGCGTCCACCACCTCTCGGTACGGGGCGAGGACCCCGTCCGCATGCTGTCCGCGCCCATCCCGGCCACCGCGTACGCGCTGAAGAAGACCGGCATGAGGATCGACGACATCGACCTGGTCGAGATCAACGAGGCCTTCGCGCCGGTGGTGCTCGCCTGGCTGAAGGAGACCGGCGCCGACCCGGCCCGCGTCAACGTCAACGGCGGCGCGATCGCGCTCGGCCACCCGCTCGGCGCGACCGGCGTGAAGCTGATGACCACGCTGCTGCACGAGCTGGAGCGCACCGGCGGCCGCTACGGCCTCCAGACCATGTGCGAGGGGGGCGGCCAGGCCAACGTGACGATCATCGAGCGGCTGTAGGGGCCGGTGGCGGGGCGCGACGGGAGCGGACGGCTGTAACACGGGCCACAGGGACGCCCCGCACGGCGGCATGCTATCGTGGTGGCTGTTGCAGTTTTGGTACCCATATACTTTATGTGCGCCTGACGGGAATGATCCTCAGGCGCATTATTTGTTTCCGGGGTTTCTCCGGATGGGCTCAATGCGGCGACGAGGAATCCGTAAATCCGCGGATTTCCGGAACTGCCCCTGTCTTAGGAGAAATGACATGGCTACTGGCACCGTGAAGTGGTTCAACTCGGAAAAGGGCTTCGGCTTCATCGAGCAGGACGGCGGCGGCCCCGACGTCTTCGCCCACTACTCCAACATCGCCTCCTCCGGCTTCCGTGAGCTCCTCGAGGGCCAGAAGGTCTCCTTCGAGGTCACCCAGGGCCAGAAGGGCCTGCAGGCGGAGAACATCGTTCCCGCCTAATCGCCGACGAGGCGTATTTTGCAGCCGCGCACGCCGCGGCTCGCGAATTTCGCAGCCGGGGCCCGCACCCTCAGGTGCGGGTCCCGGCTTGTGCTGTCTTGTCCCAGGAAGGCAAATTCGTATGACGCGCATGACCAGCAAGCGCTCCGGTGCCGCTTCCGGTGCCGGTACCGGCTCCCGTTCCGGTTCCGGTTCCAGTTCCGGCGCCCGCAGGGGCACCGGCCGGCCCGCCGCCAAGTCCACGAAGTCCGTCAAGGGCAGGACGATGGCGCCGCAGGGCGAATTCACACTGCCGGAGACCCTCACCCCCGCGCTGCCGGCCGTCGAGGCGTTCGCCGACCTGGACATGCCCGCGGCGCTGCTCAAGACGCTCGACGCGCAGGGCGTGACCGAGCCGTTCCCGATCCAGGGCGCCACCCTGCCGAACTCGCTCGCAGGCCGCGACATCCTCGGCCGCGGCCGCACCGGCTCCGGCAAGACCCTCGCCTTCGGCCTCGCCCTGCTCGCCCGCACCGCGGGCCGGCGCGCCGAGCCCAAGGCGCCGCTCGCCATGGTCCTCGTACCGACGCGTGAGCTCGCCCAGCAGGTCACCGACGCGCTCACGCCGTACGCCACGGCCGTGAACCTGCGCCTCACCACCGTCGTCGGCGGCCTCTCCATCACCAAGCAGGCGGGCGCGCTGCGCCGCGGCGCCGAGGTCATGGTCGCCACCCCGGGCCGGCTCAAGGACCTCATAGAGCGGGGTGACTGCTCGCTGGAGAACGTGGCCATCACCGTCCTCGACGAGGCCGACCAGATGGCCGACATGGGCTTCATGCCGCAGGTCACCGCGCTGCTCAAGCAGGTCGAGCCGGACGGCCAGCGGATGCTGTTCTCGGCGACCCTGGACGCCAACATCGACCGCCTGGTCCGGATGTTCCTCACCGACCCGGTCGTGCACTCCGTCGACCCGTCGGCCGGCGCGGTCACCACGATGGAGCACCACGTCCTGTACGTGCTCGATGAGACCGACAAGAAGGCCGTCACCACCCGTATCGCGGCCCGCGACGGCCGCGTGATCATGTTCCTGGACACCAAGCGCTCCGTGGACCGGCTGGTCAAGCGGCTGCTCGCGAGCGGCGTCCGGGCGGCCGGACTGCACGGCGGACGCTCCCAGCCGCAGCGCAACCGCACGCTCGACCAGTTCAAGAACGGCCAGGTCACGGCGCTCATCGCGACGAACGTCGCGGCGCGCGGCATCCACGTGGACGACCTGGACCTCGTGGTGAACGTCGACCCGCCGACGGACCACAAGGACTACCTCCACCGCGGCGGCCGCACCGCGCGCGCGGGCGAGTCGGGCAGCGTCGTCACGCTCGTCCTGCCCGACGAGAAGCGCGAGATGACCAAGCTCATGTCGTTCGCGGGCATCCGGCCGCGCACCGCCGAGATCAAGTCGAGCTCCGAGGAGCTCGTACGGGTCACGGGCGCGCGGGAGCCGTCCGGCGTGCCGGTGGTCATCGAGATCCCGGCCCAGCCGGAACCCAAGCGCCCCGCCTCGGGCCGCAGCCGCGGCCGCCGAGGCGGCCAGGGGACCCGCGCCCAGGGCTCGACCTCGACGACCCGCTCCCAGGGCTCCCGCGCGCAGGGTTCGTCCTCCCGCACCCAGGGAGCCCGCACCCAGGGCACGCCCCAGTCCGCGACCCCGCGCACCCAGGGCGCCCCGTCCCGTACCCAGGGCGGCCGCGGCCGAGCCCAGGGCGCCGGAGGCCGAGGCCGAACCGGGAGCTGACCCTCCCGGCGCGAGCGGCCCCCTGCGGCGGGGCCTGGTTCCGAACTCGGCTGTGCCTGAAGGAAGTTCGCGCGAGCTTCCTTCAGGCCGGGCCGCCGTTCGTCAAGGCGCAAGCATCGCCCTGGGGCTCGCCGCTTCGGCATCGTGGCTGGTCAAGGCGTTTTGCGGGCTCCAGGCCCCGGGTTAGGGTGCCAGCGCACGTACGTCGTTTCGGGAGACCGCACGGCTGACGAAGGCCCCTCCCGCCGACAGCTACGCCGATCCACTCACCGTACGGCCCCTTCAGCCGAACCTGGTTCAGCCTTCCCCCTTCCTGAAGCCGTCCCCCCAGGCCGGTCCGCATCAGGACGGCGAGCGCTTGAAGATCGAGCCGTCGATCCTCAACAAGGCCGCGGGCAGCGCGGACGAGATCCATACCGCCTTCACCGAGCCCGCCGCGGCGCTCGAATACTCGATTTCCGAGGGAGGCAAGGTCGGGGCTCTGAAGAAGCTGATCACGACGGACATCCCGGCCATCGTGACCGACGATCCGAAGCATCTCGGAGAGGCGTTCGTCGGCTCCTACTCGTTGGATTACGACGTGCGGGGGCAGGACCCCGACGGTTCCCTGGTCGTGCAGTACAAGTTGAAGAACGCCACCAGTAATGAATCGTTCCTGCACTTCATCGGCTACTACGACTGGCTCAAGAGCACGAACCGGGACGAGGGCGTCCTCTCCACCGTTCGCCAGGAGATCACCTGGACCGAACGCATTCCCGCCGGAGGGAAGTAGCCCCATGATCCGTCGCCCGCGCGCGTGCGCCATGGCCGTCGTCCTCGCCGCGATTCTGCTCGGGCCCACGGGATGCGGGAGTTCCGGAGCGCTCGACCGCTGTATTCCGGCCCAGGCCACGGCCGTGGTCGGCAGTGAGGTCGCCGGGACGTACCGGGGGAGATACGACGCGGAAGGCGTCGGCCTCACGCTCTCGTTCGCTCCCGGTCGCAACGGAGGCGGCCTCACGGCGGAGAACTGGCCGACCGGCACCTACTACCGTGCGGAGCTGGGCAAGTCCTTCAGCGGGTCGGGGACCTGGGAGGTGCAGAGCCGCTCGGGGCCCCAGGGTCACCCGCTGATCCTTCTCCACTTCACCCAGCCGCATGACTGGATGCCGGGCGACACCGTCGACCGGCTCTCGGTCGCCACGGACGCGACCCGGACCGTCCTGTACGAGAACTCCGACCCGGACACGTGCCCGGACTTCCGGCTCGATCTCACCAAGGGAAAGTAGCGCGCCCGGCTCCCCGGCGGCCCCCGGCCCCCGCTCAGCCCACCAGTCTCTCCCGTAGCCCGGCCAGGTCGGGGAGGGTCAGGCCCAGGCCCTGGGTCAGGTAGGTGTAGAAGTCGCCGTACTGCGCGGTCAGTTGGGTCAGGGCCGTGTTCAGGTAGTCCGGGCGCACCTCCTGGAGGGGGATCAGGAGGTCCGGGTTCCGCATCGTGCCCGACTGTTTCAGGGCCGCTCGCAGGGCCGCGTCGGACGCTGCCCGGAAGGTGTTGGATGCCAGGTAGTCCTGGGTCGCCGTCGCCGCCGGTACGCCCAGGGCGCGCAGGAGCACGTAACTCTCCCAGCCCGTGCGGTCCTTGCCCGAGGTGCAGTGGAACAGGAGGGGGCCGCGGCCTGCGGCCAGGTCCTTGAGGGTCGCGCCGAAGGCGGCGCGGGCCGACGGGTCGGTGACGAAGGCCCGGTACACGGTCCGCATGAGGGCCTCCGCCTTGCCGTGGCCCAGCATCTCGTCCTGCTTCGCCGGGTCCCTGGATCCGATCGCCGCCAGCGTCTGCGCGTACAGGCCGCTGTCGGGGACGGGGCGGTAGAGCGGGGCGAGCCCGGCGGGTAGGTGGTCGGGGCCGTCGTACTGGAGCTCCAGGGGCAGCCGGAAGTCGACCACCTCGCGCAGGCCGAGGCCCGCGAGGGTCGCGACGTCCGCGTCGGTCGCCCGGTTCAGCGCGTCGGCGCGGTAGGCGAGGCCGTACCGGACCCGTGCGCCGTCGTAGGTGCGGTAGCCGCCCAGGTCGCGCACGTTCACCGCGCCCTGGAGCACGACCTGGTGGATGGGTGCGTCGGCTTGCACCTGTGCGGCACCCGGGGGCGCCGGGGTCGCCGCCGACGCGGCGGCGCTCACCATGCCCACGGCCAGGGCCGCGGTCACCGCGGCGGTCGTCAGCCGTGCACGTGTCACCTTGCGGATGGAGCGGCTCACGCGATCAACTCCCTTGCAGGGGTGGGGTGTTCACTCGGCTTTCGGCAGTGCGGCCAGCACCTGCGCGGCCTCCGTCATCACGCGGGTGATGAGCTCCTCACAGCTGGGAAGGTCCTCGATCAGACCGGCGACCTGGCCGGAGGCCATGACTCCGAGGTCCGTCCGGCCCTCGACCATGGACGCGCGCAGCAGCATCGGGGTGTTGGCGGCGAGCAGCGTCTGACTCCACGTCAGGTCCTTGCCGTGCCGCAGCGCCAGGCCGTCCCGGACCAGTCCGGGCCAGCTCCGGCCGGAGAGCCTGCGGAAGGCGGAGGCGCGGCGGAGGGCCTGGGCCAGGGCGCGTGCGCGGCCCGCCCCTTCGAGGGACGCGACGAGATCCGTGCGCAGCATGCGGTGCGGCAGGCCGTCCACGGCGGTGGTCACGGTGACGTCCTTGACCGTCGCTGCCAGGTACTGCGCCTTCACCGCGGCCGGGACCGTCGAGTCGGAGGTGAGCAGGAAGCGGGTGCCCATCGCCACGCCCGCCGCGCCGTACGCGAGCGCCGCCACCAGGCCGCGGCCGTCGTGGAAGCCGCCCGCCGCGATCACCGGGATGTCCACCGCGTCGACGACCTGGGGGAGCAGCACGGTGGTCGCCACCTCGCCGGTGTGCCCGCCGCCCTCGCCGCCCTGCACGATGACCGCGTCCGCGCCCCACGCCGCGACCTTCTCGGCGTGCCGGCGCGCCCCGATGGAGGGGATCACCACGACGCCCGCGTCCTTCAGCTCGGCGATGAGCTCACGGGAGGGGGCCAGCGCGAACGACGCCACCCGTACGCCCTCGTCGATGATGATCCGCACCCGCTCGCGGGCATCGGCGGCATCGGCCCGCAGGTTGACCCCGAACGGCTCCCCTGTGCGGGAGCCGACCTCCCGCACGGCCCGCCTCAGCTCGGCCGTCGTCATCGTGGCGGAGGCCAGGATGCCGAGGCCGCCCGCCCGCGCGGTGGCCGAGACCAGGCGGGGGCCCGCCACCCAGCCCATGCCGGTCTGCACGACGGGGTGCCGGACGCCCACGAGTTCGGTGAGGGCGGTCGCGATGCGGGGAGCGGTCACGGCCGGACCTCGCGCTCGCGCAGTCCGTCCGGGTCGATGACCTCGCGAACGAGGCGCAGCTCCTCGGGCGTGGGCTCCCGGGTGTACGCCGCCTCGTCGGTTCCCCGCAGCTCGAACGCCGTCGCCCGGCGCACCTCGTCGAGCGTGACCCCGGGGTGCAGCGACACCAGCCGCATCGAGTGGTCCGGCGTCGCGAAGTCGAAGACGCCCAGGTCGCTCACGACCCGCGGGATGCGGTGGTAGCGCGTCGCCGAGGGGCCCGCCGCGGCGGCGCTGTCGTAGCCGACCCCGCTGATCATGTCGACCTTCGGGACGAAGACCCGGGCCGAGTGCTTGGGCACCCAGTAACTCACCTGGTGGTTCAGGGTGTTGACGGGCGCGCCGCGCACGCCGAGGAGCTGGCGGGCGGGCCTCGACCAGTCCCCGATGCAGGAGATGTTCTGGTTGCCGAACCGGTCGATCTGGCTCGCGCCCATCATGACGTGCCGCCGGCCGCCGGTGGCCAGCGCGAGGTGCTGCCGGTAGGGCAGCCAGCCCTCGGGCTCGCCCGCGGGGCCGATGAGCAGGGCCTCGCCGTCGGTGAGCAGGAGGTCGGGCGAGAAGGTGCGCCGGGCGAGCCGGGCGCCCACCGAGGGGATCAGGCCCATCGGGCTCGCCAGGACCTCCCCGTTGTCGCGCCAGGCCTCGGCACAGGCGATCACGCAGTACTCGGCGCGGGTCACCCGCGCGGTGCTCGTCGTCACTGCCGCTCCTCGTGCCAGCTCTGCACGGCCGACTGGTAGGACTTCTCGTCCGGCCCGGACAGGAAGCGGTCGGCGAACTCGGCCCAGGGCGTGGTCGCGTACAGCTTCTGGAACGGCTCGTCGCGGCCGTAGTCGGGGGCGCAGGAGGTGAAGTGGGCTCCGTTCGGGGTCTCCACGACGCCGGTGACCGCGTAGCGCTTGACCAGCAGGGTCTGCGGCACGGCGGCCCCGAAGCCGTCCACGATCCGCTCGCAGGAGACGTACGCGCTGTCGGCGGCCTCGCAGAACAGGTCGTCGAAGTACGGGTCGGGGCCCAGGTACTGGCCGTTGCCGGACCGGTCGGCGCGGTTCAGGTGGACGAGCGCCGCGTCCATGCGCAGGGCGGGCATCGCGACGAAGGTCTCGCCGTCCTCGTACGGGGAAGTCACCGTGCGCAGAGCCGGGTTGACCCGCATCACGTCGGAGCCGAGCCCCGCGCGGACCGGCAGGAAGGGCAGCCGGTTGGCGGCCGCGTGCAGCCCCCACATGAACATCGCCTCGTCGACCTCCGTCAGCTCGATGGCGCCCTCCTGCCGTGCCGCGCGGAAGTGCGGCTCCAGGGGGATCGAGTCGAGCGTGGCGAACGGCGCGACCAGCCTGCGGATCCGGCCAGCGGCGGCGAGCAGGCCGACGTCGGGGCCGCCGTAGGAGATCACCGTGAGGTCGGTGACGGGGGAGCGGAGCAGGGCCCGCACCAGCGCCATCGGTTTGCGGCGCGAGCCCCAGCCGCCGATGCCGAGGGTCATGCCGCTGCTCAGGCGCGCGACGACGTCCTCGGGCGTCATGGTCTTGTCCGTCACGGCTGTGCCTCCTCGGTGGCCGGGGCGCGGGATGGGGCGGCCGCCCCGAACGTGTCGCGGACGCGGTCGGCGACGCCGCTGAGGTTGGCCTCGAAGGTGAAGCCCTGCTCGAAGCGGTAGCTGCGGCGCACGTCCACCGGGTCGATGCCGTTGATGGCGGCCTTGGCGAGGCGGATGAGGGTGCCGTCCTTGCGGGCGATCTCGCGCGCCAACTCCAGTGCCGCTGCGGCCAGTTCGGCGCGCGGGACGACCTTCCACACCGAGCCGTGGGCGTGCAGCTCCTGTGCGGTCGCCGTACGCGAGGTGTAGTACAGGGCCCGCATGAGGTGCTGGGGGACGAGGCGGGCGAGGTGGGTGGCGGCGCCGAGCGCGCCCCGGTCCAGCTCGGGCAGGCCGAAGACGGCGTCGTCGCTCGCCACGATCGCGTCCGCGTTGCCCACCAGGCCGATGCCGCCGCCGAGGCAGAACCCGCCGACGGCCGCCACGACCGGCACCTCGCACTCGTACACGGCGGCGAACGCCTCGTAGCAGCCCCGGTTCGCGCCGATGAGGGCGCCGTGGCCGCGGTCGCGCTGCATCTCCTTGATGTCGACCCCGGCGTTGAAGCCCCGCCCCTCGGCGGCGAGCACCACGCAGCGGTTGGCGGGGTCGCGCCCGGCCGCGCGGACCGCGTCGGCCAGCTCGTACCAGCCGCGCACGGGCAGGGCGTTGACGGGCGGGAAGTCGACCGTGACGAGGCGGATGCCCTTCTCGGGGCTTGCGGTGGAGACACCCATGGGCGGATCAGCTACCTTTCCACCAAACATTTGTTAGGTGAGGAAGGTAGCAGCGGATGGAGCTGGCCGGGAAGGCGGTCGTCGTCACCGGTGGCACCCGGGGCGTCGGCGCGGGGATCGCGAAGGCGTTCCTCGGCGCGGGAGCGGACGTCGTCGTGTGCGCGCGCAGACCGCCCGACGCACCCGTGCGGCGCGGCGGCCGCGAAGCCGAGTTCCGGCCGCTCGACCTGCGCGACCCGGAGGCCGTACGCGGCTTCTTCGCCGCGGTCGCCGCGGACCACGGGCGGCTGGACGTGCTGGTCAACAACGCGGGCGGGACCCCCTACCGGCTGCTCGACGAGGGCGAGGCGGAGCGCCACGCGCGGGTCGTCGAGTTGAACCTCGTCGCCCCCCTGACGGCCTCGCTCGCGGCCCGGCCGTACCTGCGGGCCTCGCGCGGGTCGGTGGTGATGATCGGCAGCGTGAGCGGGGTGCGGCCCTCGCCGGGGACGGCCGCGTACGGCGCGGCGAAGGCGGGCCTGGAAGGGCTCGCGCGGTCGATGGCCGTCGAATGGGCGCCCGAGGTCCGGGTGAACACGCTGGTCCTCGGGATGGTCCGCACCGAACTCAGCGCGCTGCACTACGGCGACGCGGAAGGCGCCGCCCGGGTGGGCGCGACGGTGCCGCTCGGCCGGCTCGCCGAGCCCGAGGAGGTGGGGGCGGCCGCGGTCTTCCTCGCCTCGCCCGGCGCGTCCTACATCAGCGGCGCCTCCCTGCTCGTGCACGGCGGCGGCGAACGCCCCGCCTTCCTGGACGCCGCCCAGGGCGGCCCACGTGATCGACAAACCTGAAGAGGACGGAAGATGAGCGGGTTGTGCGAGGGCCGGGTCGTGGTCGTGACCGGCGCGGGACGGGGGCTCGGCCGCGCGCACGCGCTGGCGTTCGCCGAGCAGGGAGCCCGGGTCGTCGTCAACGACCTGGGGGTCGGGCTCGACGGGGCGGGCGGCTCTCGCGGCCCCGCGCAGGCGGTGGTGGACGAGATCCGGGCGGCCGGGGGCGAGGCGGTGGCGCACGGCGGCGACATCGCCACGACCGACGGCGCCGCCTCGCTCGTCACCGCGGCCCTGGAGTCGTTCGGGGCGCTGCACACCCTGGTCAACAACGCCGGGTTCCTTCGCGACCGGATGCTGGTCAACCTGGACGAGGACGACTGGGACGCGGTCATGCGCGTCCATCTGAAGGGCCACTTCCTGCCGCTGAAGCACGCGGCCGCGCACTGGCGCGCCGAGGCGAAGGCGGGCCGCCCGGTCGCGGCCCGGGTGGTCAACACCAGCTCGGGGGCAGGGTTGTTGGGCTCGGTGGGGCAGGGGAACTACAGCGCCGCGAAGGCCGGGATCGTGGGACTGACGCTGGTCGCGGCGGCCGAACTGGGGCCCTACGGCGTCCAGGTCAACGCGATCGCCCCCGCGGCCCGGACCCGGATGACCGAGGCGGCCTTCGCGGACACGATGGCGGCGCCGGACCGCGCGGGAGCCTTCGACGCGATGGCCCCGGAGAACGTCTCGCCCCTCGTGGTGTGGCTCGGCTCGGCCGCGAGCGAGGGCGTCACCGGGCGGGTCTTCGAGGCGGAGGCGGGCCGCATCACCGTCATGGAGGGCTGGCGGCCCGGCCCGACCAGCGACAAGGGGGCCCGCCGCACCCCGCGCGAAGCGGGTGAGGCGGCGCTGGAGCTCCTGGCCCGGGCCGAGGCTCCGGGGACGGTGTACGGGGCGCGGCCGGGGAGTCGATGACCTCAGGTTGCCTGTGACTTAACCTCCCGTGACGGCTTCCTTACGCGGATGACCGCCTCGGTTAACAGGTAGAAAAATCAACGGTGTTGGCGTTGACGGCCGCCGCTCTACGCGCGTCATCATGGTGCACATGACAATCCCCCCACGCATCGCAGCCCTGGGCGGCGCCTTCGCCGTAGCCGCCGCCCTCCTCGCCGGCCCGGTTGCCGGGGCCGCCTCGGCGGCGCCCGCCACCGCCTCCGTCTCGCTGAAGTCGGTCGGCAGCGTCTGCTACTCCGCGCTGCCCTCGCAGGCGCACGACACCATCACCCTCATCGACCAGGGCGGCCCCTTCCCGTACCCCCGGGACGGCATCGTCTTCGACAACCGCGAGCACGCGCTGCCCAGCCAGGCCAGCGGCTACTACCACGAGTACACCGTGATCACCCCGGGCGCGCCGACGCGCGGCACCCGCCGGATCATCACCGGCAAGCGGACCCACGAGGACTACTACACCGCGGACCACTACGCCACGTTCCGCCTGGTCAACTTCGGCTGCTGAACCGGAAGCCGGGACACGACGAGGCCCGCCCCACCCCCGCGAGGGGGTGGGGCGGGCCTCGTCGCGGTCACTCCTCGCCGAGCCGTCTGCCAAGAGCGCCCGCCGCCGTCGAGTTGTGCACCGTGAACGCCACCGTCCCCGGCAGATAGCGGTCCTCGGACCACTCCACGGGCGACCCCGCCGGATCGGTGGAGCGGCGCCGCTCGCGCAGCAGCGCGTGCCCGGCCCGGCAGCCGAGCAGTTCCGCGTCGTCGGCGTCCGCGAGGACCACGTCGATGGTGTGCTGCGCGTCCGTGAACAGGACGCCGTGCAGCTCCAGTTGGTGCGAGTGCGACACCTCGTCCACCGCCATCGCGGCCACCAGCTCGCCGATCCGCTCCGGGTAGGTCGAACGCTCCACCATCACCGGCGCGCCCGACAGGGTACGCACCCGACGCACCCGGAACACCCTTGTACCGGCCGGGAGTTGGAGGTGGTGGGCCTCCTCCTCGGTCGCCGCGGCGGGCTCGACGGCCACGGTCCGCCCACCCGGCTCCTCGCCGAGCGAACGGGCCCAGCGCGCGAAGGAACGCAGCTCCGCGAAGCTCTGCAACCGGGCCGCCCCGCCGAGCACCACCCGGCGCGCCCCCCGCCGCGACGTCACGAGACCGTCCGCGCGCAGCGACGCCAGAGCCTGGCGGACCGTGCCCCGGGACACGCCGTAGCGGCGGGCGAGCTCGTCCTCGGCGGGCAGCCGCGCGCCCGAACCGTACTCGCCCGCCGCTATCGCGGTCCGCAGATCCCCGGCCACTTTCCGGTAGAGCGGCGACTTGCTGGACACCCCGGTCCCCCTCAACTGCCGATCAGTGAGCGGAGCAAGGTGAGGTCCGCCTCCTCCAGACTAGTCAGCACCGTGCGGCCCGCGGCGGGCGCTATCGGCTCCACCGACGGCACCGCGAGCACCGCGCAGCCCGCGGCCTCCGCCGAGGCGACGCCCGTCGCGGTGTCCTCGACCGCGACACAGCGCGCCGGGTCCGCGCCGAGCGCCGCGGCCGCCGCGAGATAGGGATCGGGGGCGGGCTTGGTGCGCACGGTGTCCTCGGCTCCGTACACCGCGTCGAAGCGGTGCCCGTCGAGCGAGGCCGCCACCCGCCGCACGATCGCCCTCGGCGACGCCGACACCAGCGCCGTCAGCGTGCCCGACTCCCGCAGCGCGCGCAGCAGTTGGAGCGCGCCGGGCCGGGGCTCGGCGCCGTCCGCGAGGCGCGCGGTGAAGTCCGCCCCCAGCTCGGCCGCCAGCTCCGCGCGCGAGGCGCCCAGCGCGCTGTGCAGCAACTCGGCGGTGTCCTCCACCGAGCGCCCGTACACCGAGCGGCGCTCCTCGCCCGCCAGCGCGTGCCCGTGCCGGGCCGCGACCTGCTCCACCACCTCGACCCACGCCTCCTCGGTGTCGACGAGGGTGCCGTCCATGTCGAACAGGACCGCCCGCAGCCCGCTCACGCCGCCTCCCCCGCCGCGAGCACCGGACGCGGCTGCGGCCGTACGGTGACGCGCGCGCCCGCGCCGAAGGAACCGGCGGCGTGCGAGGGAAGGTCGGCCTTGACCTCGGTGCCGTCCGCCAGGCGCACGGTCAGCCGGGTGCTGGCGCCGTGGAAGGAGCTGCCGGTCACCGTGTCGGGCCCGCCGTCCGTCACCTCCAGGGCCTCCGGGCGCAGCAGGAACACCGAGCCCGTCGCCGGGCCGTCCACCGGCAGCGGCACGCCGAGCACCTCGGCGAGGCCGTCGGAGGTGATCCTGCCGGGGACGCGGTTCATCGTCCCGATGAAGGACGCCACGAACGCGGTCGCCGGACGGTCGTACAACTCGGCCGGGGCGGCGCACTGTTCGAGCCGCCCGCCCCGCATCACCGCGACCTTGTCGGCCATCGACAGGGCCTCCTCCTGGTCGTGCGTGACGAAGGCGGTCGTGATGCCGAGCTCCAGCTGGAGGCGGCGGATCTCCTCGCGCAGCTGCACGCGGACCTTGGCGTCCAGCGCCGAGAGCGGCTCGTCCAGGAGCAGCAGGCGCGGCTGGAGGGCGAGCGCGCGGGCCAGCGCCACGCGCTGCTGCTGGCCGCCGGACAGCTGGTGCGGGAAACGGCCGCCGTGCTCGGGCAGCCCGACGAGCTCCAGCAACTCGGCCGCGCGGGCGCGGCGTTGAGGCGCCGGGACCTTGCGCATTTTCATGCCGAACGCCACGTTGTCGGCCGCGCTCAGATGCGGGAAGAGGCTGTAGGACTGGAAGACCATGCCGGTGTCGCGCCGGTTGGCGGGCACCGGCACGATGTCCTCGCCGTCGAGCAGCACCTCGCCCGCGTCGGGGCGCTCGAATCCCGCGAGGACCCGCAGGGCGGTGGTCTTCCCGCAGCCGGACGGGCCGAGCAGCGCGAGCAGTTCACCCGGCGCGGCCTCCAGGTCGAGCCCGTCGAGGGCCACGGCCGACCCGAAGCTGCGGCGCAGCCCCCGGATCGTCAGGGCGGTGCCGGTGCGCGGCGGAGCGGTGGTCATCAGACGGCTTCCTTCTTACGAGTCGTACGGGTGCCCCGGGTGCGGGCGAGGCCGGTGAGGACGAGCAGCAGCCCCCACGTGAGCAGCAGGCTGAGCAGCGAGACCGCCACCGACAGCTGGGCGTTGTCGCCGGAGGCCTGCACGATCCACACCGCGAACGGCTGGAACCCGAGCAGCGAGGCCACGGTGAACTCGCCGAGCACCAGGGCGAGCGCGAGGAACGAGGCGTTCAGGAGCGCGGTGCGCAGGTTGGGCAGCACGACCGCGACCAGCGCCCGCGGCCAGGACGCCCCCAGATCGCGGGCCGCCTCCACCAGGGTGCGCACATCGACGGCCCGCAGCCCCGCGTCCAGCGAGCGGTAGGCGAACGGCAGCGCCATCACCACGTACGCGAAGACCAGGACCAGCGGGAACGACGGGTTCTGGACCGCGACGAAGGTCTGGTACAGCGGGGTCGTGGCGAGATGGTCCGGGCCCCACTTGAGGACCGTGCCCAGACCCGCGACGAGGGCCACCGGCGGCACCACCAGCGGCAGCGTGCACACCACTTCGAGCACCGCCCGCAGCCGCCCCGACCCGGACAGCCGCACCGCGAGCGCGGCCGGCAGCGTCAGGACCAGCGCGAGCGCGACCGTGGCGAGCGCGAGCCCGACCGACCGGAGCAGCGCGGCGCCGAACCCGTCGGCCGTGAAGATCTGGGTGTACGAGGACAGGGTGAGGCCCTGCCCGGGCACGTCCACGGTGAACACCAGCGACGCGAGCAGCGGCACCAGGAAGTAGACCCCCGCGACCAGCAGGACCGCGCCGCGCCACGGGCGCAGGGGATGCGTCAGGCGAGCCATCGGGCGCTCCTTCGCTGAAGCGGCAGGTGCACGGCCATCACCAGGAGCGCGACGATCACCATGTCGAGGCTGAGGGCGAGCGCCACGTTCTCCTGGCCGACCAGCACGTTGCCGGACAGCGCGTCCGCGATCTGCATGGTGACCAGCGGCACCGAACTGCCCACCATGGAAGCGGCCGTGGCGTACGCGGCGAACGCGCTGCCGAACAGCAGGACGAAGCCGCCGAGCAGGGTGGGCAGCAGCACCGGGATGCCGACGTGGCGCCAGTACTGCCAGGCGCCCGCCCCGTTGTTGAGGGCGGCCTCCCGCCACTGCGGACGCAGCCCGTCCAGGGCCGGGGCCACGGTGAGCACCATCAGCGGGACGAGGAAGTACAGATAGGTCAGGGCCAGTCCCCAGAAGCTGTAGAGGCTCCAGCCGCGCTCGGCCAGGCCGAGCCTGGTGGTGAGGACGCCCGCGTTGCCCAGGGTCGCCACGAAGGCGAAGGCGAGCGGGACGCCGCCGAAGTTGGCGAGCACTCCCGAAGCGGTGAGCACGGCCTCGCGCAGCGCCGTGCCGCGCGAGGTGACGACGGCCTGCGCGAGCAGCAGCCCGAGCACGGCGGCGAGGGCGGCGGTGGTGGCCGCGAGCTTCACGCTGCCGAGCAGGGCGGTCCAGTACGCGCCGTGCACGGACTGGCTCAGGTTGCCGAGCCCGTACGAGCCGTCGACGGACAGCGCGCCGTTCAGCATGGCCAGCGCGGGCAGCCCGAAGGCGAGCGCGACGAAGGCGAGCAGGGGCACCGCGGCGAGCCAGGCGCCGGGGCGCCTGTGGCCCCGGCGCGGCTCGGGACGCTCAACCGCGGATACGGCGACCGGAGTTGAGGTGGTGGTGAGGGTCATGGAGTGATCAGCCCGAGATCGCCTTGGCCCAGCCGCCCGCGAGCACCGTCTTCGCCTGGGTGTTCTGCGCCTCGGTGGGGAAGGTGGGGGTGCCGGAGACCTGCGGGAGCTTGGCCGCGGCGGCCTTGTCGAGCGTGCCGTCCTTGTCCATGGCGGCCATCAGCGCCGGGCGGGCGTACCCCTTGAGCCACAGGTTCTGGCCCTCGGTGGAGTACAGGTACTCCTGCCACAGGCGGGCGGCCGCCGGGTGCGGGGCGTCCTTGTTCACGGCCTGCGAGTAGTACTGCGCGTAGACGCCGTCGGAGGGCACGGCGACCTTCCAGTCCAGGCCCTTGGTCCTGAACTCGTCCGCGTAGCCCGCGTTCAGGTAGTCCCAGTCGATGGAGATCGGGGTCTCGTCCTTCTCCACCGTCGCCGGGGTCGACTCCACCGGGTTGTAGTTGCCCGCCTTCTTCAGCTTGGCGAAGAAGGCGAGGCCCGGCTGGATGTTGTCGAGCGAACCGCCGTTGGCGAGGGAGGCCGCGTAGACCCCGGCGAAGGCGGAACCGGACTTGGTGGGGTTGCCGTTGAGGGCCACCTGCCCCTTGTACTGCGGCTTGAGGAGATCGGCGAAGGTGGTCGGGCACTCCTTGACGCGCTTGGCGTCGCAGCCGATGGAGACGTAGCCGCCGTAGTCGTTGAACCAGCGGCCCTGCGCGTCCTTCTGGGCCGCGGGGATCTTGTCGAAGCCCTCCACCTCGTACGGGGCGGTCAGGCCCTGCGCGCCCGCGGACTGCGCGAACGAGGCGCCGAGGTCGAGGACGTCGGGGGCGCGGTCCTGGCCCTTGCGGGTCTTGACCGCGTTGATCTCGTCGGCGCTGGTGCCGTCCGGGTTCTCGACGGCCACCTTGATGCCGTACTTCTTGGTGAAGCCGTCGATGAGCGCCCCGTAGTTCGCCCAGTCGCGCGGGATGGCGATCGCGTTGAGCGTGCCCTCCTTCTTCGCGGCGGCGATCAGCGCGTCCATGCCGCCCGCGTCCTTCGCGGAGGTGGCGGCCGCGGGGCTCTTGCCGCCCTTGCCCGCGTCGGCGGCGCTGGTCGAGGCGTCGGACTTGGCGCCGCAGGCGGCGAGGGCGAACGCGGAGGCGGCCAGGGTCACGGCGAGGCCTGCGGTGCGTATACGGGGGGCGATCACGGGAGCTCCAAGTTGTACGGACAACTGTTGTACAGACAACTCCATTACGAAGGGGGCGGGTGTCCCGTCGGTGAACGCCGGGCGAAGCGCGCGATGCGGTTGGCGGGCGGATCCGGTCACTCGATTTCGGCCACCGGGGCAGGGCAGGGCAGGGCGAGGCGCCGCCCGACCGGTGCGGCGGACGGCGGCTCGGGGCCGGGGTGGATTCAGGCGGCCGGGTCGTCCGGGTGGCGCTCGCTGCCGCCGCGCCGCAGCAGCCCGTACGCCCAGCGCTCGTTGAGGCCCGCGAGGAAGCCGATCGTGCCCCAGAAGAAGAACGCCTTGATCAGCGCCTCGTGGTCGGCGAGGGACAGCGGGCCCGCGCCGCACAGACCCGCCGGGGTGGCGGGCGGCGCGAAGATGGTGAGGACGCCGCCGTTGATGAGCAGGAACAGCGAGGTCGCCAGGAACCAGCCCACCACGACCCGGTACCAGCCCTCCTGCCGCATGACCTGGGCGAGTTGGCGCGGATCGGCGGGTATGCTCTGCACCCCGGCGCGGCCCGGCGCCCGGTGCATCAGCTGGTAGGCGTTGCGCAGCCGGACGATCACGCTGAACACCGCCCCCAGCGCCCCGCCCGCGAAACAGACCAGGGCGTGCATCAGGCTCAGCTGCTCCGGACAGGCGAGCGTGCCGTGGAACAGCGTGGGCACCGCCTCGCCCACCGCGAAGGCCAGGACCAGCACCACGGGGCTGAGCACCATGCCGAAGGCCAGACCGGTGTTGAGCCCGCGGCTGCTGGCCAGCGCCGCGTCCGCGTCCAGCCGCCGGGCCGCCGCGTCGGCCTCGTCCTTCAGGCGCTCGGCGGCCGCGGCCCGCGTCTCGGCGTGCTCCACCGCCGCCATGCGCACCCCGCCCCGCACCGCGTGCTCCAGAGTCCGGCACACGTCCTCACGGGTGCGCCGCTCGAAGGCCCGCTGCGCGGCGGCGTACAGCTGCTCGATGCGGTCGAGCTGCTGCGGCTGCCACCGCCACAGGCGCTGCAGATCCGGCGCGTTCTCGGCGAGGCCGAGCGCGTCGGACAGCGTCCTCGTCTCGGGCGCGGGCGCCCCCGTCAGCCACTCGCCGATCCGCCGCACCCGCCGCACCCTCTGCCCACCCACAAGCACCCCTGCCCCTCGTCCCCCGGGGCAGCCCACCCCTCACAAACCCCGTACACCAAACCTTAGTTGGCCCCCGCACCACCCCCCGCCCCAGGGCACCCCTCGGAAATACGGCCTGCCCCACCACACGACTCCCCCACATGAGCGCCCCGGCCTTGAGGGGCACGGAAAACGGCGCGCCGGACCGACGACGTCCCGCAGCCGAACCGATAAGGGGCGCGGGGAACTGCGCGACCGGCCGACGACGTCCCGCAGCCGAGCCGATAGGGGGCGCGGGGAACGGCGCGACCGGCCGACGGCGGCCCGCAGCCGAGCCGATAAGGGGCGCGGGGAACTGCGCGACCAGCCCACGACGGCCCGCAGTCGAAACCAATAGGGGCGCGGGGAACTGCGCAAAACCACGACGGCCCGCAGTCGAACCGATAAGGGGCGCGGGGAACTGCGCAAAACCACGACGGCCCGCACCCAGAACACCCACCCCCCCCCGCGGAGCGCTACGTGTCGCAGGACAGCACCGCCCCGCACACCCCGCACCGCGCCCGAACCCGCCCCCGCACCGCCACCCGGATCCGCTGGCAGCAGGTCGGGCAGGCGAAGCGGACGCGCAATCCGTCCGGGCCGGGCTCGAAGGAGTAGGGGGTCCCGGGCCCGGTCGAGGCGCCGTGCTCCTGGGCGTACCGGCGGTCCTTGGCGTAGCGCCGCCGCCCCGCCCAGCCCGCCGCCACGAGAGGGGGCTGCTGGGCGTCCCGGCGCGCCAGGGCCGCGCCCGCCGTGTACGCGGGATACGCCTGCGGGCTGGTGAACCAGGGTGAGGGGTCCTCGCCGAACAGCTCGGCCCGCTTGGCCAGGACGTACCCGAACTCCTCCGGGGTCAGATAGCCGAGCTTCTGGCTGGAGAGCTGGTCCTCGCGGAAGGCGTCGAGCAGCAGCCAGCCCGCGCCGAGGTAGGTGGTCGCGGTGTCGGTGAGGATCTCGTTGTCGCGGGTGCCCGGGAACGTGAGGTCCAGGCGGTGGAGCAGCACATGGGTGATCTCGTGCGCGAGCGCGGCCCCGATGTCCCGGCGATGCGTCCGGAAGCGGTCGTTCAGCTCGATGAAGTACTCGGGTCCCGCGGCCAGTTCGACGCTGGCCGCGTGCCGCATCTCGCGGAACCCGACGATCATCCGGGCCTCGGGCAGACGCAGGTGCTGGACGAGGGCGCGGGCCACCCGCTGGGCCCCCAGGTGCAGGTCGTCGTGGTCGGCGAAGGCCACGTCGGCGGGGAGCACGCTGACCGCGTACCCCCGCAGGCCCTCGAAGGACAGCCGCCGGTGCAGCGCGGTGATGGCCGCGCGCACCGTGGCGAGGTGCGGATACCCGTGCACGACGGGGCTCTCGGCGCCCACCCTGCCACCCCCGTTCCCGACCGCGGAGAGGATTCCACTGTACGGGGACGGGGCCCGGCGGCCCCCCGTGCGGACACGCCGTCCGCCTCCCGCCGGGACGCGTGGTCCGGCGGGCGCCCCGAATTTGCGGGAATCCGGCCGAACCTGCTCATATAGGGGCATGTCGATCACAGTGGTCATCGCGGACGACCAGGAAATGGTCCGGACCGGGTTCCGCATGATCCTGGAGAGCAGGTCCGACATCGAGGTCCTCGCCGATGTCGTCGACGGGCACGCCGCCCTCGAAGCCGTCGAACGCCTGCGCCCCGACGTGCTGCTCCTCGACATCCGGATGCCCGGTCTGGACGGGCTCGAAGTCACCCGGCGCCTGGCCGGCCGCGACCGGCCCCGCATCGTCATCTGCACCACCTTCGACCTCGACGAGTACGTCCACGCGGCGCTGCACGGCGGAGCCTCCGGCTTCCTCCTCAAGGACGCCAGCCCCGAGATGCTCGTCGAGGCGGTCCGCGCGGCCGCGGCCGGGGACTCCCTCGTCTCGCCCGCGATCACCGTGCGGCTCCTGAAGGAGCTCGCCGAGGCCCGTCCCGCCGGAGGCGTGCGCGCGCCCTCGGAGCCGCTCACCGAACGCGAACGCGACGTCGTGCGCTGTCTGGCCCGCGGCGCCACCAACGCCGAGATCGCGGGCGAGCTGTACGTGTCGCTGTCCACCGTCAAGACCCACCTCGCCAACGTCCAGGGCAAACTCGGCGCCCGCAACCGGGTGGAGATCGCCGCCTGGGCCTGGGAGAGCGGACTCGCCACGAGCGCCGCGTGAGCCGCCCGTGAGTCCCGTACGCAGCTGGCTGGGCCGCCATCCGCGCGCCGCCGCCACCGCCCGGCCGGTGCTCGCCGCCGTCCTCGTCGCCCTCGTCACCTACGAAGGCGTGGCGCTCGCCCGCCAGCCCACCCGCCCCCACGCCATCGTGTGGAGCGCCGGGATCATGGTGTGTGTCTGCGCGGTGCCCTGGGCGAGGATCCCGCTCGTCCCGCGCGCCTGGACCGCGGCCGTCGTCAGCTGGACCGCCACCGCGCTGCTCTTCACCGGCCGCCCCGAGATCGTCTGGGGCATGGGCGAGGCGATCGCGCTCCTGGTGCTGCTCTCCTCCGTCCTCCTGTACGCCCCCGCCCGCACCGCCGCCGTCCTCGGCCCGGCGCTCGGCCTCGGCTGCATGGCGGCGCCGGTACGCGACGCCCAGCCCGGACGCTTCACTTTGCTGTTCGCGGTGCTCGCCGTCGTGGTGAGCGCGTACTCGCTCCTGCTGCGCGCCCAGTCGGGCCAGCGGATCCGTGACCTCGAAGCCGTGCGGACCGCCGAGCGCCTCGAACTCGCCCGGGAACTGCACGACTTGATCGCCCACCATGTCACCGGCATCGTCGTGCAGGCCCAGGCCGCACGCTTCACCGCCGTCTCCGGCGAACGCGCCGCCGAGTCCTTCGCCCGCATCGAGGAGGCGGGCGGCGAGGCGCTCGGCGCGATGCGGCGCCTGGTGCGGGTGCTGCGCGAGGGCGATCCGGAGACCGAGCCGGTGGCCGGGATCGCCCAGGTCCGCGAACTCGCCGCCCGCTTCTCGCGGGCCGGACCCCCGGCCGTGCTCTACGTGGAGAGCGGCCTGGACGAGCGGCTGCCCGGCGACGCCGCGGCCCTCGCCCACCGGGTGGTCCGCGAGGCGCTGACCAACGTGCGCAAACACGCCGCCGACGCCACGGCCGTACGCATCGGCATCCGCACCACCTCCCACGGACTCGAAGTGCGGGTCGCCGACGACGGCTCCGGCGCGGCCGAGCTCGCCGAACAGGCGCGCGGCGGCGGCTTCGGCCTGGCGGGCCTCGCCGAACGGGTCGCGGCGATGGGCGGCGAGCTCGCCGCGGGCCCCGCCCCGGAAGGCGGCTGGCAGCTCACCGCCGTCGTCCCGCTCGACGAACCGGACCGGGAGCGGCGGGCCTGACGGGAACAGGGGGGCGGGCCCGGTGGGCCGGGGCGACCGGGCCCCCGGGTCCGCCCCGGCCCCGGCTGCCGATGCGGAGGCGGCCGGGGGGTTCGGGGGCCCAGTGGGAGACGGGCAGGCAGGGGGGCACGCATGCGGTCCGGCATCCCGCGGATGGTCAGCTCCGCGGATCGCCCGCTCGACGACGTCCTCCGCGCCCCCTCTCGGTGTCGAGGAAGACCGGGCCGCTGATCTCCGGCATCGGTGGCCGGGTGACGTCGGCTCGCTGCTGCCTGCCGATCGGTGGATGATCCGGCGACCCGGCCGGGCCGCTCTCGCGCGCGCCACGTGTCAATGGAGCGGCGGCCCGCATGCCGGTCAATTCCGGCGGAACCCACGGGGCCGAATGCCGGGACCTACGAGTCCGGGATTACCGACGCTCTCACGGCCGAAAGTCCGGACCATTGCCGTCCGGGTCGCCGGGAATGCGGATCCGTCGGCATCTGTCCGTGCTGAAAAGACCGGCCCGCCCCGATGTTCCGATTCTGCGCCACCGGTCCGTACGGCGTTCGCCAACTCCGTACCACCGCCCGGCGCACCGGGCGATTCCCCCGTCCCTGCTGTTCCGCTTCACCCGCACCATCGGCTTTTCCCCCTTGTGCTCCCCGAAGGGCGAAGTCCTCCACGTCCGGTGGGCCGAGGCCCCCGGCCAGCCGCGCAGCGACCCCGTCCGCGCCGCGGATTCGATCACGGCCCGCGCTCGCAGGAACAACAGTAGGGGCTCACATTCGGTGGTCGAACCGTTCCGGAGGGTCTGACCGAAAAGAAGTAAGCGGACTTTCGCCGCCGCGCGCGCCTTTCGGGCAGCGGGGATTCCGCGAGGCCCGCGAGAGCGCGACGGGCAACAGGAGTTCCTTCCCTCGGCATAGACCAGGGGCAGATCCTTTGTGCCGATTCAACCGCCCCCGCCTGCCGCCCCGGCGACCGGTAAACGCCCACCGGGCGGCGCCGGCCCGAAGTCCCACCCGCCACCGGAACCCGTTAGTCCAACACCCTTCCCTCCTTTGTCCATGGGCGCGGCCGCCCCCGGCGGCACATCGTGGCCCGCACCGGAAGCCGTCACGAGAAGGAGCGAGCGTGAACGCCGAACACCACGGGCCGAAGCGGAGAACGGTCGTCGCCGCCACCGCCCTCGCGGGCGCCGGAGCCGCCCTGGGCATCCCCTCGACGGCGCGCGCCGCCGGACCGGCGGCGGGAGAGACGGTGGTGCGCTCCGCCGCACTCGACGTCCGCGTCGCCACCGGATTCCCGCGCATCGTCTCGTACACCGACCGCGCCCGCGGCGCCGTCCTGCACGGCCAGGAGGACACCGTCACCGACGTCCTCATCGACGGCGTCCCCCACACCCCCCGCGTCACCGCCCGCCCGGGCCCGGACCGCGTCGCCTACACGCTCGCCTTCGACGGCGGCACCCGGATCGGCGTCGAGATCCGCGTGCGGGACTGGTGCGTCGACTGGCGCGTCACCCGCATCGACGACACCGCCGCCCTGCGCGTCGGCACCCTCCAGATCCCCGGCCTCGCCCTGCTCTCCGTACGCAGCGAGCAGCCCGGCGCCCAACTCCTGGCCGCCAAGGTCCAGTTGGACAAGGCCAAGAGCGGCGACACCCTCGTCACCCCCACCGCCGACACCGCCCCCGACGCCCAGCCCACCGGCTGCGCCTACGCCGTCCTCGCCCACCACGCCCTCGGCGGCGCCATCGAGACCAACACCGTCTACGACAAGCCCGACAGCGCCGCCGGCACCACCTGGGAGAACGGCCGACTGTGGCGCCAGACCCTCAAACGGGACGGCTACACCAAGACGCAGCTCACCCCCGGCCAGTGGACCCACCGCGCCGCGACCTCACCCGCCGGCGCCACCGAACCCCTCCCGTACGCCACCGTCATCGTCACCCGCGACCGGGGCGGCGACGGCGTCGTCGACTGGCAGGACGCCGCCATCGCCTTCCGCGACATCATGGTCAACCCGCTCGGCGCCGACGAACAGCACCTCAGGGTCGTCCCGCACATCCCGTTCAACTTCGCCTCGCAGGCCACCAACCCGTTCCTGACCACCCTCGACAACGTCAAGCGGATCTCCCTGGCCACCGACGGGCTGCGCCAGTACACCCTGCTCAAGGGCTACCAGTCCGAAGGCCACGACTCCGCCCACCCCGACTACGCGGGCAACCACAACAAGCGGGCGGGCGGCCTCGCCGACCTCAACTCCCTGGTGCGGGAGGGCAAGAAGTGGAACAGCGACTTCGCCGTCCACGTCAACGCCACCGAGTCCTACCCGGTCGCCCACGCCTTCTCCGAGACCCTCGTCGACAAGACCAACCGGCAGTGGGACTGGCTCGACCAGTCCTACCGCATCGACCAGCGCCGCGACCTCGTCTCCGGCGACATCATCCAGCGCTTCGCCGACCTGCGCCACGAAGCCGACCCGGCACTGAACGCCATCTACCTCGACGTCTTCCGCGAATCGGGCTGGACCTCCGACCGCCTTCAGCGCGCGCTGCGCGACCAGGGCTGGATCGTCGCCTCCGAATGGGGCCACGGACTGGAACGCTCCTCGCTGTGGTCCCACTGGGCGAACGAGACCGACTACGGCCCCGACACCTCGCGCGGCATCAACTCCCAGCTCATCCGCTTCATCCGGCACCACCAGAAGGACGTCTTCGCCAACAAGTGGCCCACCCTGCTCGGCCACGCCCACATGGGCAACTTCGAGGGCTGGACCGGCAAGACCGACTGGAAGGCGTTCTACGACCTCATCTGGACCGAATCGCTGCCCGCCAAATACCTCCAGGCCCACCCCGTGCAGCGCTGGACCGACCACGAGATCACCTTCGCGGGCCCCACCCGCACCTCCGTCTCCGACGCCTCGGGCACCCGCCGCATCACCACCGACGACCGCCTCGTCTACGACGGCGGGACCTACCTCCTGCCCTGGGAGCCCCGCGACGCCACCGACCCGGCGAAGCTCTACCACTACAACCCGGCCGGCGGCAGCAGCAGTTGGCGCCTGCCGCGCGGCTGGACGGGGCTGCGCACCGCGTACCTGTACCGGCTGACCGACCAGGGCCGGGTGTACGTCCGCGACCTCCCGGTCCGTGCCGGAACCGTCACCATCCAGGACGCCGCCCCCGGCCAGCCCTACGTCGTCCACCGGCGGCCCGCCCGCGCCCAGCAGGACCCGGGCTGGGGCCAGTTCACGCCCGTTCCCGACCCCGGATTCAACTCCGGCACACTGCGGGGCTGGCAGGTCACCGGCGCCGCGCGGGTCACCGCGAGCGCGCTGGGCGACTACGAACTCGTCCTGCCGGCCGGGGGAGCGGCCACCCTCAGCCGCCGCCTGGCCCGCCTGGCACCCGGCACCTACTCCGCCTCCGTCCAGGTCGAGGTCGGCGAGAGCCCGGGGGAGCGGCGCCGGGCGGCGCTCGAACTGCGCACCGCCGACGGGGTCACCGCCACCAACTGGACCGACGCCTCCACCGCGGGCAACTACGTCGCCGCCGACCGCAAGCACGGCACCCGCTTCCAGCGCATGTCCGTCCCCTTCACCGTCCCCTCGGGAGGCGGGCCCGTCACCCTCACCCTGCGCGCCGACGCGGGTGCGGCCCGGATCCGCTTCGACAACCTCCGCGTCGTGGCCGCCGCGCCCACCGCCAAGCCGGGCACGATCGCGTACGAGGACTTCCAGAACGTCCCCTCCGGCTGGGGCGTCTTCGTCAAGGGCGACGCGGGCGGCGCCACCGACCCGCGCACCCACATCGCCCAGCGGCACGCCCCGTTCACCCAGCGCGGCTGGAACGGCAAGGCGATCGACGACGTCGTCGACGGCACGGAGTCCCTGAAGTCCCGGGGCGAGAACGACGGCCTGGTCTACCGCACCGTCGACCACACCGTCCGCTTCCTGCCGGGCCGCCGCTACCGGGTCTCCTTCCGGTACGAGAACGAGAAGGCCGGGCAGTACGCCTGGGTCACGGCGGTCGACGAACCGGCCCCGCGCGAGCTGACCCGGGTCGCGCTGCCGGTCGCCACGCAACCCACCCTGTTCTCCTACGAGTTCACCGCCCCGGCGGCGGGGGCGGCCTGGGTGGGCCTGCGGAAGGTCGGGGACGACGGGTTGGCGGAGTTCGTACTGGACGCGTTCGAAGCGGCGCAGATCTAACGCGGGGTGCCCCCGGCCCCCGGGGGAGTTCTCCCACCCACCCGCCCGTGCAAGGGGTTGAATGGTCCCGCCCCTGGGGGCTTGCGCCCCCAGACCCCCCGGTGGGGGCTGCGCCCCCACCCCCATCCGGGGCTCCGCCCCGGCCCCCGCCCGCGCCTGAACGGCGCTCGTCCTCAAACGCCGGACAGGCTGGCTATGCCCATACCGGCCCCCCGGAGCCAGGAACGGCCCACACCCCGCCAAGGCCAACCCTGCCAGGGGCGCGGGGAACTGCGCGATCAGCGACGCACGGTCCGCAGCCGAACGTGGGCGGGCGGGAGCGGGCGTCGCCCAGCATGCGGCCAAGGGGCAACCCTGGTGGGGGCGCGGGGAACTGCGCGACGAGCGACGCACGGTCCGCAGGCGACCGCGAGTGGGGCGGGGGCACGCGTCGCCCCGCATGCGGCCAGCGCCCACCCCGCTAGGGGCGCGGGGAACTGCGCGACGAGCGACGCACGGTCCGCAGCCGAACGTGGGTGGGCGGGAGCGGGCGTCGGCCCGCATGCGGCCAAGGGGCAACCCTGCCAGGGGCGCGGGGAACTGCGCGATCAGCGGCGCACGGTCCGCGGGCGAACGGCGGGCCGCGGGAGCACGCTTAGGCGGTCGGAGACACCCGCGCGCGCCGTCACACCCCCGGAGGGTCTCGGGAAGGGGCGGGGTGGGGAAGACTCAGCCACCCAGCGCCACCACCTCACCCGCCCCCTCCAGCTCAAGCACCCACACCTCGTTCACCCCACCCCGCAACACCGGCCCCGGCACATGCAGAGCCCCCTGCGGCCCCACCCCCCAATACCGCCCCACACAGAACCCGTTCACCCACACGAACCCCCGCCCCCACCCCGGCAACCGAAGCCGCGCGAACGAGGCCGCGGACGCCTCGGACGGCAGGTCGGGGCGGGCCCGGTACAGCCCCGGAGCCCCCGCACCCGACGGCTCCCGGAAGGGCACCTTCGCCACCGCCTCCGCCGAGTCGAACGCGTCCAGCCGCAGCCCCCGCGCCCGCACCCCGTGCAGATACTGCCGCTCGTGCAGCACCCCGCCCGTGATCCCCTTCGACTCCCCGCTGTACGGCCCGTAGTTGACCCGGCCCAGCGACTCCACCCACAGCTCGACCGCCGCGCCCCCCGGCACGGGCTCGGGCAGCGTGGCGTCCTCGGCGTCCAGGACCCCGGCGCGCACCCCGTCGACGTACACCGTCGCCAGGTCGCGCAGGCCGAGCACCCCGAGCGGATACGGCTGCCGGGGCCCGGGCACGTCCAGGCGGTAGCGGACCAGGCCCCGGTCCACGTCCAGCTCCTCGAACGTCGGCGGGACCGGAGCCTCGTGCTCCTCGCCGCCCAGGACATCGAGGACGTCGTCCAGCGACGCCCAGCCGTCCGGACCGATACGGAAGGAGCCCGTCAACTCCTCGGCGAGCGGCGGAAGTTCGGGGAGCGACGCGCCGTCGCCCTGGTACGCCGCCAGCACCTCGCGGAACAGCCAGAACTTCTCCGTCGGCCGGCCCGCCTCGTCGATCGGCGCGTCGTAGTCGTACGACGTCGCCGTCGGCTCCAGCGCCCCCACGTGCAGCTCACCCGCCCGGTTCGCCCCCGACCAGCCCGCGAAGTTGGTGCCGCCGTGCGCCATGTAGATGTTGACCGACGCCCCGCACTCCAGGATCTCGCGCAGCGTGGCCGCCGCGTCCGCCGCGTCCCGCACGACGTGCTCCGCCCCCCAGTGGTCGAACCACCCGCACCAGAACTCCATGCACATCAGCGGCCCCGACGGCTGGTGCGAGCGCAGCACCGCGAAGGCCTCGCGCGCCCCGCTGCCGAAGTTCGCCGTCGCCAGCACCCCCGGCAGCGAGCCACCGGTCAGCATGTGGTCCTCGGGGCCGTCGGACGTGAACAGCGGCACCGTGATCCCGCACTCGTGCAGCAGATCGGCGAGGTGGCGCAGATAGCCCCGGTCACTGCCGTAACTGCCGTACTCGTTCTCCACCTGCACCATGAGCACCGGCCCGCCCCGGTCGACCTGCCGCTCGGCGACCTGGGGGAGCAGGGCGCGGAACCAGCGGTTCACCTGCACCAGGTACTCCGCGTCGTCGGTCCGCACCCGCCGCCCGAGCCGGCCCGACAGCCAGTGCGGAAGCCCGCCGTTCTCCCACTCGGCGCAGATGTAGGGCCCGGGACGGACAATCGCCCACAGCCCCGCCTCGTGGGCCGCGTCCAGGAAGCGGCCCAGCGCCCCCACGTCCTCGTACCGCCCCAGGAACGGCTCGTGCAGATTCCACGGAACGTACGTCTCGACGCAGTTCAGGCCCATCGCCCGCAGCATCGCGAGCCGGTGCCCCCACTGCGCCTCGTGCACCCGGAAATAGTGCAGCGCACCCGACAGCAGGCGCACCGGCCGCCCGTCGAGCAGAAAATCCTCGTCCCCCACGGTGAAGTCGCCCACCGGCCGGCCCGCCCATCTCTCTCGGTCACTACGCCAGGCCACTCTTGCCCCTGGCGCGCCGCCGGTCCATGGACAAAGATCGGCGCTGATTGGACACAAGGGGGAACCGGCAGAGAGCGGAAACCGGCATGTATCACACCTGGATGCGGTATTTCACCCCGAGCCCGGCCCACCACCGGCTCGGCCTGGTCTGCCTCGGGGTGGGACTCCAGCACGGCACACTGCCCACCGTCGGACCCCGCACCCTCGACCACCACGTCGCCGTCGTGATCGGCGCCGGCAGTGGCTGGTTCCGCGGCGCCGACGGCCGGCGCGTCCCCGTCACCGCACCCGCCCTGATCTGGCTCACCCCCGGCGTACCCCACCACTACGGACCCGACCCCGCCACCGGCTGGGACGAATCCTTCGTCGACTTCACCGGCCCGGCCACCGCCACCTACACCGAACTCGGCTACATCGAACCCGACCGCCCCGTCGTACCGCTCGGCGACACCGTCGGCGCCCGCGCCGCCGTCGGCCGCATCGCCCGGGCCGCCCGGCGCGGCAACCCCCTCCTCGAGGTCGAGACCGCGGCCGCCGTCCACGAACTGCTCGTCGCGCTGCGCCGCGCCCGCGCGGACGTCGCCCCCGACGGCGACCCCGTCCTCGACGCCCTGGCCCGCGACGCCTTCCGGCCGCTGTCGGTGGCCGAACACGCCTCCCGGCACGGCATGACCCCCGCCGAACTGCGCACCGCGGTGCGCCGCGCGGCCGGCTGCAGCCCCAAGGACTACCTCCTCGGCATCCGCCTCGGCCGCGCCAAGGAACTGCTCGCCGCCACGGAACTGCCGGTCGCGGCCGTGGCCCGCCGCGTCGGCTACGACGACCCCGCCTACTTCTCCCGCCTGTTCACCCGCCGCGTCGGCATCGCCCCCGTCCGCTTCCGCGAACAGCAGGGCCGGGCCGTGCCGGGCGGCTGGAGCCACCAGATCCCGGATCCTGAACACCCGCCCACCATCGCGGGCCACGCCACGTAAGCTCGACGACCATGACCACGATCGACCCCTCCGTGCAGGCCGAGCTGAACCGGCTCCGCGACAGCATCGACAACATCGACGCGGCCGTCGTGCACATGCTGGCCGAGCGTTTCAAATGCACCCAGCAGGTCGGCCACCTCAAGGCCGAACACAGGCTGCCCCCGGCCGACCCCACGCGCGAAGCCGAACAGATCGCCCGGCTGCGCCGCCTCGCCGAGAACGCCAAACTCGACCCGGCCTTCGCCGAGAAGCTCCTGAACTTCATCATCGCCGAGGTCATCCGGCACCACGAGACCATCGCCAAGTCCGCCTGACCCCCCGCCCCACGCAGGCGCAGGTCGGCGGCATGCCCGACCGCGAGCCGCGTCTCGCCCACTCCCGCCGGACCGGTGACCGGCACCGCACCGCCCCCGGGCGAGACCCGCGGTGCCCACCCGCGGCACGAAAGCGCGACGCCGCACCCGGCCCACCCCCGCCACCCGGACCCGGCCCGCCACCCCCACCGCGACAGCACCTCAGCCCCTGTGCGGACCCGCCCGTTTCAGGCAGCATGGCCCCCATGTCCGTACTGACGCGCGACGAAGCGCAGACCCGAGCCCAGCTCCTCGACGTACAGCGGTACCGCATCGAGCTCGACCTGACCACCGGCGAGGACACCTTCACGTCCCGCACCGCCATCCACTTCACCGCACGCACGGCCGGGGACACCTTCGTCGAGCTCAAGCCCGCGACGCTCCACTCGGTCACCCTCGACGGCACCCCCCTGGACCCCGAGGCCCTCACCGAGAACCGGCTCGCGCTGACCGCCCTCACCGCGGGCCCCCACGAACTGCACATCGACGCGGTCATGCACTACTCCCGCACCGGCGAAGGCCTCCACCGCTTCACCGACCCCGCCGACGGCGAGACCTACACCTACACCCAGCTCTTCATGGAAGACGTCCAGCGCGTCTTCGCCGCCTTCGACCAGCCCGACCTGAAGGCCGCCTTCGACCTCACCGTCACCGCTCCCGACGGCTGGAAGGTCCTCGCCAACGGCATCACCACCCAGCAGGACGACGGACGGTGGAAAGCCGCCACCACCCCCCTCATCTCCACCTACCTCGTCGCACTCGCCGCAGGCCCCTGGCACTCGGTGACCACCGAACACGCCGGCCTCCCCTTCGGCCTGCACTGCCGGCGCTCCCTCGCCCCCCACCTCGACGCCGACACCGACGAACTCTTCGAGATCACCCGGCAGTGCTACGACCGCTACCACGAGAAGTTCGCCGAGCCCTACCCCTTCGACTCCTACGACCAGGCCTTCGTCCCCGAATTCAACGCCGGCGCCATGGAGAACCCCGGACTCGTCACCTTCCGCGACGAATTCATCTACCGCTCCGCCGTCACCGACACCGAACGCCAGACCCGCGCCATGGTCATCGCCCACGAAATGGCCCACATGTGGTTCGGCGACCTCGTCACCCTGCGCTGGTGGGACGACATCTGGCTCAACGAGTCCTTCGCCGAATACATGGGCTACCAGACCCTCACCGAAGCCACCCGCTTCACCGACACCTGGGTCGACTTCGGCATCGTCCGCAAGGCCTGGGGCTACGACGCCGACCAGCGCCCCTCCACCCACCCCGTCGCCCCCGCCCCCGAAGCCGTCCCCGACACCGCGTCCGCCATGCTCAACTTCGACGGCATCTCCTACGCCAAGGGCGCCTCGGCACTGCGCCAACTCGTCGCCTGGCTCGGCGAGAAGGACTTCCTCACCGGCATCAACACCCACTTCGCCCGGCACAAGTTCGCCAACGCCACCCTCGCCGACTTCATCGAATCCCTCGCCTCAGCCACCGACCGCGACGTCCACGCCTGGGCCCGGCAATGGCTCGGCACCACCGGAGTCGACACCCTCACCCCCACCGTCCACGAAGCCGACGGCTCCTGGCACCTCACCGTCACCCGGCACGGCGAACGCCCCCACCGCCTCACCGTCGGCGCCTACGACCGCGACCTCGGCGACGGCCGCGACCTCGTCCTGCGCGAACACCTCGACATCGACGTCCCCCAGGGCGAATCCGCCACCGTACGCCCCGGACGCCGCCCCGCCCTCCTCGTCCTCAACGACCAAGACCTCACCTACGCCAAGGTCCGCCTCGACGACACCTCCGCCGACACCGCCCTGCGCTCCCTGTCCGGCGTACCCGACGCCCTCACCCGCGCCGTCCTGTGGAACACCCTGCGCGACATGGTCCGCGACGGCGAACTCGAACCCGCCGCCTACCTGGAGACCGCCCGCGCCCACCTCACCGAGGAAGCCGACCTCGCCGTCGTCCAAGGCGTCCTCACCTTCGCCGCCGGCCAGATCACCGACCGCTACCTCACCCCTACCGAACGCCCCGCCGCCCTCACCCTGCTCACCGACCTCACCCGCGACCTCCTGCGCCGCACCGAGGACGGCAGCAACCCCGGCCTGCGCCTCACCGCCGTACGCCACTTCATCGACGCCGCCACCCAGCCCGACACCCTGCGCGGCTGGCTGGAGGACGGCAGCGTCCCCGGCGGCCCCGAACTCGACCCCGAACTGCGCTGGCGCATCCTCACCCGCCTCGCCGTCCTCGGCGCCACCGACGACACCGAGATCGCCGCCCACCTCACCGCCGACCCCAGCGCCACCGGCGAGGAAGGCGCCGCCCGCTGCCGCGCGGCCCTGCCCGCCACCCACGCCAAGGAAGCCGCCTGGACCGCCATGTTCCACGGCGACACCCTGTCCAACTACCTCTTCACCGCCACCGCACAAGGCTTCTGGCAACCCGAACAGGCCGACCTGCTCCAGCCCTACGTCGCCCGCTACTACCAGGACGTCGTCCCCCTCGCCGCCCGCCGCGGCCCCGCCATCGCCGACGCCGCGGGCCGCTACGCCTTCCCCACCCCCGCCGTCGACGAGCACGCCCTGCGCCTCGGCGAAACCTGCCTCGCCCAGGACGACCTGCTGCCCGCCCTGCGCCGCAAACTCATCGACCAGATCGACGACCTGCGCCGCGCGCTCGGCATCCGCCGCTGACCCCCGCCCCGGCCCCGCACCTGACAGGGCCATACCAGGACTCACCCTCTCCAACTCGCCCCCACCGCAAGGCAGTACCACTTTCGGGTTGAGATCGTTGTGCACAGCGGCTCCACCGGCCGACACCGGACCACGCTGGAGGAGCCGCTGCTCGCACACCCGAAGGAACCCCATGCACCCCCCGCCCCTCGCCGGAGGCACCACAGGACCCGGGGCCCTGCGCCCCCTCCTCGACGTCGTCCTCGACGCCCTCGCCCAAGGGGCGAAGACCCGCGGCGGCCCGCTGCCCGGCGGCGGCCCCCACACCGTCGCCCAGCGCGTCCACGACGCCGCCCGCGACCTCCTCCCCACCCACGGCACCGGCGCCGAAGAAGCCCTCACCACCCTCGTGAGCGCCCTCACCGAAGGCGCCGCCGACCCCGCCGAACCCCACTGCGCCGCCCACCTCCACACCCCGCCCCTCGCCCTCGCGGCCGCCGCCGACCTCGCCGCCAGCGCCCTCAACCCCTCCCTGGACTCCTGGGACCAGGCCCCCGCCGCCTCCGCCCTCGAAGCCCTCCTCACCCGCACCCTCGCCCAGGAGATCTGGCCCCACGGCGACGCCCTCATCACCACCGGCGGCACCGAGTCCAACCAGCTCGCCCTCCTCCTCGCCCGCGAACACCACGGCCCGCCCCGCATCGTGTGCGGCGCCCACACCCACCACTCCATCCACCGCGCCGCCTGGCTCCTGGGCCTGCCCGACCCCGTCGTCGTACCCGCCCCCACCGGCACCACCGACCTCGCCGCCCTCCGAGCCGCCCTCACCGACCTCCACCACCACCCCCTCCTCGTCGTCGCCACCGCCGGCACCACCGACACCGGCGCCATCGACCCGCTCCCCGCCATCGCCAACCTGTGCGCCACCCACCACGCCGCACTCCACGTCGACGCCGCCTACGGCGGACCCCTCCTTTTCAGCGACCGCCACCGCCACCAACTGAACGGCCTCGAACGCGCCGACACCGTCAGCCTCGACCTGCACAAACTCGGCTGGCAACCCGCCGCCGCAGGCCTCCTCGCCGTCGCCGACCCCCACCGCCTCACCCCCCTCACCCACACCGCCGACTACCTCAACGCCGACGACGACACCGACGCAGGACTGCCCGACCTGCTCGGCCGCTCCCTGCGCACCACCCGCCGCGCCGACGCCCTCAAAATCGCCGTCACCCTGCGCGCCCTCGGCCGCACCGGCCTCGCCGACCTCATCGACCGCGTCTGCGCCAGCGCCCGCTACCTCGCCCAACTCATCGACCAGCACGACCAGTTGGAGCTCTACCAACAGCCCGCCATCTCCACCGTCCTCTTCCGCCCCCACCACGCCGACGACCACACCGTCGCCCACATCCGCCGCACCCTGCTCACCCACGGCACCGCCACCCTCGGCAGAGCCCGCGCCGACGGCCGCCTCTGGCTCAAAGCAACCCTCCTCAACCCCCACCTCACCCCCCACGACCTGCACACCCTCATCGACACCACCCTCAGCGCCACCACCCCCAGCACCACCACGGAAGGCACCCCCCGATGACGCCCCAACCCCCCACCACCCAAGACCACCCCCACGACCTCGTCGGCATCGGCATCGGCCCCTTCAACCTCTCCCTGGCCGCCCTCGCCCACGGCGTACCCGGCGGACTCGACACCGCCTTCTACGAACAGCGCCCCGCCTTCCACTGGCACCCCGGCCTCCTCATCGAAGGCACCACCCTCCAAGTCCCCTTCCTCGCCGACCTCGTCACCCTCGCCGACCCCGCCAGCCCCTGGACCTTCCTCAACTACCTCAAGCACCGCGAACGGCTCTTCCCGTTCTACTTCGCCGAGAAATTCCACATCCAGCGCACCGAATACGACGCCTACTGCCGCTGGGTCAGCGAAAACCTCACCGACCTCCACTTCTCCCACCAGGTCGACGCCGTCCGCTGGAACCCCGAACGCGCCCTGTTCGAGATCGACTTCACCCACCTCGACCCCCACGGCGAAGCCCAGGCACTCGGCCGCTCCCACGCCCGCAACCTCGCCCTCGGCATCGGCACCGAACCCCACATCCCCGAACCCCTCAAACCCCTCGCCGAAGCCCCCACCGTCCCCGTCCTCCACAGCGCCGACTACCTCGACCACCGCGCACGACTCCTCGCCGCCGAACACATCACCGTCATCGGCTCGGGCCAGTCCGGCGCCGAAGTCTTCCTCGACCTCCTGCGCCACCGCCCCGTCGGCGCCGAAAAGATCACCTGGCTCGCCCGCACCGAAGCGTTCGCCCCCATGGAGTACTCCAAGCTCGGCCTCGAACACTTCACCCCCGACTACACCCGCTACTTCCACGCCCTCACCGAACCCGTACGCGACCAGCTGCTGCCCCGCCAATGGCAGCTCCACCAAGGCATCGACGCCGACACCATGGCCGCCATCCACGACGAGCTCTACCGCCGCACCCAGCACGGCGGCTGGCCCGACGTCACCATGACCCCCGGCGTCACCGTCCGCACCGCCGGCCGCGTCGCCACCACCAAAGTCGAACTCCACCTCGAACACACCCAGCAAGGCGTACGCGACCGCATCACCACCGACGCCGTCGTCCTCGCCACCGGCTACCGCGAACGCCCCCTCGGCCCCCTGCTCGCCGGACTCGACCCCTACATGCGCTACGACAACGCCGCCCGGCCCCGCGTCGACACCGACTACAAACTCGTCCTCGACGCCTCCGTCACCGGCCACGTCTACGTCCAGAACGCCGAACAGCACACCCACGGCGTCGGCGCCCCCGACCTCGGCCTCGCCGCCTGGCGCAGCGCCACCATCCTCAACTCCCTCACCGGCAAAGAGCCCTACCCCCTGCCCACCCGCACCGCCTTCACCACCTTCGGCCTCACCAAAACGAGCCAGGCCCGCCCGGCACAACAGCCAGGGGGCCTGGTACCGCTCATCGAACAGCGGTGACGCACCACGAAGGAACGACTCAGAACACGGGCACACCGTTCTGCGTCAGCTTCCAGTCCACCGAAGCGAACTCCGCCGGATCGATGACACCCTTCGCCTTCACCCACGCGATCATCGTGTTACGGATCTCGTCGGAGTTCGCCCACAGCTGCTTGGCCGTCGCCACCCCCGGGAAGTTGCCGCCCCCATTGGCCCGGTAGTTGTTCACCGCCAGCACGAACTGCGCCGCATCGTCCAGCGGCTTCCCGCCGAACATCACCTTCGACACCCGCGAACCCGCCGGCTTCGCGATGTCCACCTCGTACGAGACACCCCTCACCACGTCGTAGTTGTAATCCGGCGTGTTGTTCGCGTTGGTGATCTTCGCCGGGTCCACCGCACCCGTCGTCTGCACGTAGTAGTTCGCCGAGAACTCCAGGTACGCCTTCACCTGCGCACCCGTCAGAAGACGCGCCTCCAGCGTGTTCTCGTACACATACAGACCCGCCACGTCCCTGATCGTCACCTTCCCCGCCGGTATCACCGCCGAGCGCGAGAAACAGGCAGCCTGCGACAGCACCGGCAACGACGCGTACGCCGTCGAAGCGAGCGCACTCTTCACCGTCTCCGCCTGAATGTGATTGATCAAGTCAATGATCGGCACATCCTTGAACGGCGCCTCGGTCGACCGCATCTCCGCCTTGTTCGTGCCCACCACCTGGTTCACATACGCCACGACCTTGGCGTGCTCCGCCTTCACCAGACGCGACACCACCGGATCCTCCGCCACCGCGTTCGCGTTGCGCACACTCGCCGTCACCGACGTCACATGCCAGCGGCCCTTCGAGAACTCCAGCGCGAAATCGAAGACACTCAGCCGCATCCCCCACATGTACGGCTCCGACAGCACCACCGGCTTGCCGGTCTCCTTGTTCACCACCGTCCGCGACGCCACCTCCTTGTGGGTGTGACCCACCAGAATCGCGTCGATACCCGGCACCTGCTCCGCCACCAACGACGACGCGTTCTCCGGATACGGCAACGCGTCCCCGTACGACGTACTCCCGTCGAGCCCCGAATGATCCGTACAGATCACCACGTCACAACCCAGCGCCCGCAACTTCGGCACATAGATCTTCGCCTGCTCCACCAGACCCGGGAACGTCATCTTCCCCTGCACGTTCGCCTTGTCCCAGATCGCGATCCCCGGATTCGTCAACCCCAGGATCCCCACCTTCACATCCGGACCGTGCGGCACCCGCAACCGGCGCACCGTGTACGGAGGAAACGCCGGCTTCAACGTCTTCGCGTCCAGCGCGTTCGCACCCAGCAGCGGGAAGTCCAACTGCTCCTGGAACGCCCGCAGCGTCGGAATCCCGTAATTGAACTCGTGATTGCCCAGCGCCGCCGCGTCATACCGCATGTGGTTCATCGCCAGCGCCATCGGATGCTTGGGACCCCGCTTGCCCCCCGAACCCGTGATCGGCTCCACCCGCGCGTAGTAGTACGACAACTGCGTGCCCTGGATGATGTCACCCGCGTCGATCAACAGCGTGTTGTGACGGCCCTTCTCCTTGCGGACCTGATCCACCAACGTCGAGATCTTCGCCAGACCCACGTCGTTGTGCGCCGCGTCGTCGTACTCCTTGTCCGTGAAGTAGTCCCAGTTGAAGACGTGGCCGTGCAGATCCGTCGTACCCATCACAGAGAACGCGTACCGCTTCGGCGGACGTCCGTGCCCGTGCTCCCCACCCATGTCCCGGGTCTCGGCCTCGGCGGGCAGCGCCGTACCCCCGGCGACGGCGACACCGGCCCCCGCGGCGGCCGTAGTGCCCAGGAACGTCCTGCGGTTCAGCGGCATGGTCTCTCCCTGAAGTCGTGTGACGCGCGTAGAAGTTGCACCAGACGGCAACGCGCGTAGACGCACGGATTCTGGCGCACAACCAACCACCCGCAACACCCCCCGCAGGTTTCGATCTGATGACCAGCACCTGACACAACCCAATGCCACAGTGAAGCCATGACCCACACCCAGCCCTACGGAACCCCCGACCAACCCCGCCTCGCCGTCACCGGCGAAGCCCACCTCGACGTCGACCCCGAAATCGCCCGCATCACCATCACCCTCACCAGCCGAGGCCCCGACCGCCACACCACCCTCGACGACCTCACCCGCCGCAACAACCACACCCTCGACCTCATCAAAAGCTACGGCGACACCATCGAAAAACTCGAAACCAGCGCCCTCACCCTCACCCCCGAACTCACCAAACACGGCCGCACCGAACGCATCCGCACCCACCACGGCACCGTCCACATCACCACCGAACTCAACGACTTCACCACCCTCGGCGAACTCACCACCCGCCTCGCCGACCTCGAACACACCCGCATCGACGGCCCCTGGTGGAGCCTGCGCCCCACCTCACCCGCCCACAGCGAAGTACGCCGCCAAGCCGTCCACCAAGCCGTCACACGCGCCCACGAATACGCCCACGCCCTCGGCACCACCCTCGCCGCCCTCCTCGAACTCTCCGACCCCGGCGCCGACCAACCCACCCCCGCCTACGGACACCCCACCGGCGCCGGCCTGGCCTTCCGCACCGCCACCCCCGGCACCCCCGAACCCACCCCCACCCTCGACCTCCAACCCCAACGCCAAACCGTCCACGCCCGCGTCAACGCCCGCTTCACCATGCACCCACCCACCCTGTAACCCCCCACCACCCCCACACGCCGGGCGCCCCGAAATGCTCATCGGAGCGCCCCCGCGCACAATTCAACCCTTGTCAACCACCCTTCACGCAAAGGACGTTGAGCAGTAACCCACACCCAAATCCCTACCCACCGGTAAGCCCTAGGCTCGAACCATGCGCCGAGCCAAAATCGTCTGCACCCTAGGACCAGCCACCACCACATACGACCAGATCAAAACCCTGGTCGAAGCCGGAATGGACGTCGCCCGCCTCAACCTCAGCCACGGCACCTACACCGAACACGAAGAGCGCTACCGCCACGTCCGCAAAGCCGCCGACGAAACCGGCCACAACGTCGGCATCCTCGCCGACCTTCAAGGCCCGAAGATCCGCCTCGGACACTTCACCGAAGGCCCCGTACTCCTTGAACGCGGCGACGAATTCACCATCACCACCGAACCCCACACCCCAGGCGACCGCCACCGCTGCGGCACCACCTACCCCGGCCTCGCCGCCGACGTCACCACCGGCGAACGCATCCTCGTCGACGACGGCAAAGTCGCCCTCCAAGTCACCCGCATCGACGGACCCCACGTCCACACCCTCGTCGTCGAAGGCGGCATGGTCTCCGACCACAAAGGCCTCAACCTCCCCGGAGTCGCCGTCTCCGTCCCCGCCCTCTCCGACAAGGACCAGGACGACCTCCGCTGGGCCCTGCGCACCGGCGCCGACATCATCGCCCTCTCCTTCGTCCGCACCGGACGCGACATCCAAGACGTCCACCGCATCATGAACGAAGAAGGCCGCCACCTCCCCGTCATCGCCAAAATCGAAAAACCCCAAGCCGTCGACAACATCGACGACATCGTCGCCGCCTTCGACGGCATCATGATCGCCCGCGGCGACCTCGGCGTCGAAATGCCCCTCGAACAAGTCCCCATCGTTCAAAAACGAGCCATCAAACTCGCCAAACGCAACGCCAAACCCGTCATCGTCGCCACCCAAATGCTCGACTCGATGATCGACAACTCCCGCCCCACCAGGGCCGAAGCCAGCGACGTCGCCAACGCCATCATCGACGGCACCGACGCCGTCATGCTCTCCGGCGAAACCAGCATCGGCAAACACCCCATCGAAACCGTCAAAACGATGAGCCGCATCGTCGAAGCAGCCGAGGAAGACGTCCTCGCCAAAGGCCTCCCACCCCTGACCGAACGCAACAAACCCCGCACCCAAGGCGGCGCCGTCGCCCGAGCCGCCGCCGAAATGGGCGACTTCCTCGGCGCCAAATTCCTCGTCGCCTTCACCCAATCCGGCGACACGGTCAAGCGGCTGTCCCGCTACCGCTCCCCGATCCCCCTGCTGGCCTTCACCCCCGTACCCGCAACCCGCTCCCAGCTCAACCTCACCTGGGGCGTCGAGACCTTCCTCGGCCCCCACGTCGAATCCACCGACGAAATGGTGGCCCAGGTCGACGAAATGCTGCTGAAGGTCGGCCGCTGCCAGAAGGGCGACGTGGTCGTCATCACGGCGGGCTCCCCACCGGGGGTCCCCGGCTCCACGAACCTCGTCCGCGTCCACCACATCGGCGAGGACGACAGCCCCAAGTAACCCTGGACCACGGCCCCTTGCCCCACCCCACGCAGGGGGCCCCGCCGTCCCTTCAGTACTTGGGGCCTATGTGCTGGTCCATGAGGGCGACGGATGCCTTGCGGGCGACCGAGATGTTCTGGGCGCGCCCGCCCCGGCGCGCGGAACGCCAGTCCACACCGACGCGGTCGAGGGCATCGGTGAAGAGGCCCAAAATGTCGGTTGACGTGTTGGTGAAGAAGTACCGGACGTACTCGTAGCGCTTCCGCTCGCCGCCGATGAGCTTCTCGGTCCAGTTGGTGATCCGCGAGCCGTCGGAGTGGATGAGGCCGCGAATGAACTCCCAGGGGTGTGCGCCGACGATGGCCTGCTGCCAGGGTTCGAGCGTGATGCGTCGCTCGTGCTTCTTTCCGGGGCCGTGCTGAGGGAACAGGCAGGGCCAATGCCGGTCGTAACTGGTCACGGACACGTACCCCTGTCTCTGCAGGTCGTACACGCCGCTCTCCGGCCGGACCGCCTTGATCGCATCCCGGCACAGCTCCATCAGGCCGGGCCACGCGTCGGCGCACGCGATGCGCAAGTAATGACCGACCCCGCGCGGATGTGCGCTGATGCAGCCGTCGCCGAGGTAGAGGCCGAGCAGGTACGCATACGCGGCTGTGTCCTCGGGTGCGCCCGACACGGGGCGGCATCTGGGGCAAGGGTTGGCGCTTGCGAGCAAGCGGGGGAGCGGTTCGATACGGATCTGCCAGGACCGGATCGCCGAGCGGGATATCCCGGTCTGCTTGCTGACGGAGTTCAAGCTGCGGCCTTGGGCCAGGAGCGTCAGGGCGTGTCTGCGCTGTGCGATGTCGTACATGGTTGCGAGATTTGCAACGCCCGTGCCCTATGGCGGCGATTCGACCACACGTTCACCGGGTCGAGTGAAGATCCCCAACCACCTGTTGAACCTTGAATTCGAAGGAGAAGTGCCCCGAGTCGGATTCGAACCGACGCTGGATGGGTTTTGAATCCATGGCCTCTACCGCTGGGCTACCGGGGCCCCTTCGAAACGAAGGATACCGGAGACCCCTCGTATCTCAAACATACAGGAGCTAGGTAGGCTCAGGTAGCAGCACCTGCCTTAACCAAGGAGCCCCCGTGACCGCCCCCGAGTCGCCCCAGCCCATCGCAGACGACGACGATGCGACGCACGTCCCCCCGTTGACGACCCGCGTCGTCATCGCCGAGGACGAGGCCCTCATCCGGCTCGACCTCAAAGAGATGCTCGAAGAAGAGGGCTACGCGGTCGTGGGCGAGGCCGGTGACGGGCAGAGGGCCGTCGAGCTCGCCCGGGAGCACCAGCCGGACCTGGTGATCCTGGATGTGAAGATGCCGGTCTTGGACGGGATCTCCGCGGCGGAGCTGATCGCGAAGGAGTCGATCGCCCCGGTGCTGATGTTGACCGCGTTCTCGCAGCGGGATCTGGTGGAGCGGGCGCGGGACGCCGGTGCTATGGCGTATCTCGTGAAGCCGTTCTCGAAGAGTGATGTGGTGCCGGCGATCGAGATGGCGGTGTCGCGGTTCACGGAGTTGAAGGCGCTGGAGCAGGAGGTCGCGGACCTTTCGCAGCGTTTGGAGACGCGGAAGTTGGTGGATCGGGCGAAGTCGGTTCTTCAGACGCAGTACGGGTTGTCGGAGCCGGCGGCGTTCCGGTGGATTCAGAAGACGTCGATGGATCGGCGGATGTCGATGCAGCAGGTGGCCGAGGCGGTTATTGAGGACGCCGAGGAGAAGAAGGCGGCGAAGGGGCAGTAGTCCTGGCGCACGGAGCAGAGTGGCCCGCATCCGGGATTCCGGGTGCGGGCCACTTTCGTGTGGACCCAGTACTCAGTCTTCGCCGAGGTAGGCCTTGCGGACGGATTCGTCGTGGAGGAGGTCTTGTCCTGTTCCGGAGAGGACGATTTTGCCGATTTCCATGACGTGTCCTTGGTCGGCGAGGGAGAGCGCGGCTTGGGCGTTCTGTTCGACGAGGAGGATGGTGGTTCCTTGGGCTTTGAGTTCGCTGATGGTGGCCATGATTTTCTGCATCATGATCGGCGAGAGGCCCATGGAGGGTTCGTCCAGCATCAGCAGTTTCGGCTGGGACATGAGGGCGCGGCCCATGGCGAGCATTTGTTGTTCGCCGCCGGAGAGGGTGCCTGCGGCTTGTTTGCGGCGTTCCCCGAGGATGGGGAAGAGGTCGTAGGCGCGTTGGATGTCTTTTTCGATGCCGGCTTTGTCGTCGCGGAGGTAGGCGCCGAGGCGGAGGTTGTCCTCGATGGTCATGCGGGGGAAGATGTGGCGGCCTTCGGGGGAGTGGGCCATTCCGAGGGCGACGATTTTGTGTGCGGGGACGTTTTTGAGGGGTTTGCCGTCGAATTTGATTTGTCCGGCGAGGGGTTCAAGGAGGCCGGAGAGGGTGCGCAGGGTGGTGGTTTTTCCGGCGCCGTTGGTGCCGATGAGGGTGACGACTTGTCCTGCTTCGACGCTGAAGGAGATGCCTTTGACGGCTTCGATTTTGCCGTAGGCGACCCGGAGGTCCTCGACTTCGAGGAGTGCGGTCACGGGGTGTCTCCTTCGGTGCTGGTGGTGCTCTGCGCCGTTTCGGCGGCTTCTACTTCGGCGAGTTCTTCGTCTCCGGGGGCGCCTTCGAAGGGGGTGCCGAGGTAGGCGGCGATGACGCGTTCGTCGGCTTGGACGATGTCGGGGGTGCCTTCGACGAGTTTTTCGCCTTGGACGAGGACGGAGACGCGGTCGCAGAGGTTCATGATGAAGCGCATGTCGTGCTCGATGACGAGGACGGCGATGCCTTGGTCGCGGATGGCGAAGATGAGTTCTTCGGCGGCGCGGGTTTCTTGGGGGTTCATGCCGGCGGTGGGCTCGTCGAGGAGGAGGAGTCCGGGTTCGCTGGCGAGGGCGCGGGCGATTTCGAGTTTGCGTTGTTCGCCGTAGGGGAGGTTGCGTGAGAGGTGGTCGGCTTTTGCGGCGAGGCCGGTGAATTCGAGGAGTTCCATGGCTCGTTCGCGGGATGCGTCTTCGGCTTTTTTGAATCCGGGGAGGCGCAGGAGTGCGGACCAGAGGCCTTCTTTGGTGCGGGTGTGGCGGCCGACGAGGACGTTTTCCAGGACGGTCATGTTGGGGAAGAGGCGGATGTTCTGGAAGGTGCGGGCGACGCCGGCTTGGGTGACGAGGTGGGGTTTGGGGGGGAGGGTGGTGCCTTTGTAGGTGACTTTGCCTTCGGTGGGGACGTAGAGGCCGGTGAGGCAGTTGAAGAAGGTGGTTTTGCCTGCGCCGTTGGGTCCGATGAGGCCGATGATTTCGCCGCTGTTGACGGTGAGGTCGACGTTGCGGACGGCGGTGAGGCCGCCGAATCGCATGGTGACGCCGCTGGCGTGGAGGACGGTGTCGGTCGTGGTGGTCATGCTGGTCACGCCCCCGCCTTGGTGACGCCGACGGGTGTGTCGGTGAGGGTGGTGTCGGGTACGTCGAGTTGGCCGGTTTCGTGGAATTCGAGCTTTTTCCTGCGGTCGGCGACGATGCCTTCGGGGCGCAGGCGCATGAGGACGATGAGGGCGACTCCGAAGAGGAGGAGCTGGTAGTCCTGCATGAATTGGAGTTTGGCCGGGATGAGGTAGAGCAGTGAGGCGCCGATGAGGGGTCCGCTCATGGTTCCCATGCCGCCGAGGATGACGGCGGCGAGGAGGAAGGCGGAGTTGGGGGGTACGGAGCCGGCGAATTGGTACTGCTCGGGGGTGACGGTGCTGGTGAGGTGGCCTTGGACGGTTCCGGCGAGTCCGGCGAGGGTGGCGCCGAGTGCGAAGGCGATGAGTTTGACGCGGAAGCCGTTGATGCCCATGGCGGTGGCGGCGGTTTCGTCTTCGCGGATGGCGACCCAGGCGCGGCCGATGCGGCTGTCGGCGCTGCGGCGGAAGACGGTGACGACGACGAGGGTGACGAGGAGCATCAGGAGGTAGTAGTTGCCGGGTTTGCCGAGGGTGAAGCCGGCGATGTCGTGGCTGATGCCGAGGTCGTATCCGAAGATGGTGATGTCGGGGATGGCGGGGATGCCGCGGGAGCCGTTGGTGACGTTGGGTCCGCTGTTCCCGTTGAGGTTGTTCATGGTGATGCGGAAGATTTCGCCGAAGCCGAGGGTGACGATGGCGAGGTAGTCGCCGCGTAGGCGCAGGGTGGGGGCGCCGATGAGGACGCCGAAGATGAGGGATGCGCCGGCGCCGACGAGGATGGCGGCCCAGAACGGGAAGTGGACGCCGAGGCTGGATTGGCTTGCGCCGGAGACGAGGGCTGCGGCGTAGGCGCCGACGCCGAGGAAGGCGACGTAGCCGAGGTCGAGGAGTCCGGCGAGGCCGACGACGACGTTGAGGCCGAGGGCGACGGTGGCGAAGATGAGGATGTTGGCGCCGATGAGGGCGTATTCGTCGCTGTTTTGGGTGAAGGGGAAGCAGATGGCGGCGACGAAGGCGGCGCTGAGGGTGACGGTGCGGTGTTGTGCGGTGAGTGCGGAGAGGCGGGCGAGGAGGCCTGCCTGGGTGATCGCGGCGAACGTGAACGCGGCGGTGATGAGGAAGCCGATGAACAGTTCGGTGTATTCGGTGTCGATGCCGTAGGCGAAGACGTAGAGGCCGATGGCGAAGGCGGCGACGATGATGAGGATGCCGGCCCAGTCGGGGATGGGCCGGGCGGGGCGGGGGCTGGGGGCGGCGAGGGTGTGGCGGAGTCGTTGCCAGGGGTTTTCGCCGGTGGTGTCGGTGCCGGGGGTGTCGCCGGGGAGGGCGAAGGCGGCGATGGTGGCGATGAGGGCGCCGGTGCCGGAGATGTAGGCGCCGGGTTCGAGGTTGACGATGCCGCCGAGTTCGCTGGAGATGGCGCCGAGGGTGTAGCCGGTGGTGCCGAGGGTGGCGAGGGCGAGGAGGCGCAGGGGTGCGTTGGTGGCGGCGGGGGTGAGCCAGCGCAGTCCCTTGACGCCGTATGCGGATAGGGCGAAGAGGAGGGTGAGCAGCGCGCCGGTGAGGGTGAGGAGTTGGAGGCCGCCGGGGTAGCCGTCGACGGTGAGGTCGCCGGGGAAGTCGCTGGTCCAGGTCCAGGCCATGAAGGTGCCGATGAGGGCGATGGCGGCGCCGGCGGTGACGGTGTGCCGGGCGAGGCTGGTGGGCAGCGGGATGAGCGGGGTGCCGCTGTCGCGGTGGGTGGTGTTGGTGGTCATGGTGATCACGCCCTGTCCGCGACGCGTTCGCCGAGGAGGCCTTGGGGTCGCACGAGGAGGACGACGATGAGGAGGACGAAGGCCCATACGTCCTTCCAGGCGCCGCCGCCGAAGAGTTCCATGCTGGGGATGTTGCCGATGTAGCCGACGGCGAGGGATTCGGCGAGGCCGAGGACGATGCCGCCGAGCATGGCGCCGTAGATGTTGCCGATGCCGCCGAGGACGGCTGCGGTGAAGGCTTTGAGGCCCATGATGAAGCCCATGCGGAAGCCGACTTGGCCGTTGTGGAGGCCGTAGCCGACGGCGGCGACGGCGGCGAACGCGGCGCCGATGGCGAAGGCCATGACGATGATGCGGTCGGTGTTGATGCCCATGAGTTTGGCGGTGTCGGGGTCTTGGGCGGTGGCTTGCATGCCGCGGCCGGTGCGGGTCTTGGTGACGTAGAACCCGAGGGCGATCATGCAGACGGGGGCGGCGATGAGGATGAAGAGGTCGCCGCGTTGGATGTTGGCGCCGAGGATGTGGAAGGGGGTGCCGTCGAACTGGGGGAAGGAGCGGTCCTTCTTGGCGTCGGGGTACCACTTCCATACGGCTTGCTGGAGGGCGAGGGAGAGGCCGATCGCGGTGATGAGGGGGGCGAGTCGGGGTGCGCCGCGCAGGGGCCGGTAGGCGAAGCGTTCGGCTGCGGTGGCGACGAGGACGGAGACGATGACTCCGCCGATGATCATGAGGGGTATGGCGGCGAGGAGGGAGAAGCCGGTGGGGAGTGCGAGGAAGACGGTGAGAGCCCCGAAGCCCCCGACCATGAATATCTCGCCGTGGGCGAAGTTGATGAGCTGGACAATGCCGTAGACCATCGTGTAGCCGATCGCGATCAGTCCGTACATCGCGCCGAGGATGAGTCCATTGGCCAGCTGTTGCGGCAGTTCGTGCACCGCGGGGCCTCCGTGAAGTGATCGGATATGGCGCCGCGCGGGAGCGCTGGTGGCGCTCCCGCGCGGTCCTTTTCAGTGCTGGGGCGGGATTCGCCGGGTTACGGCTTGTAGGCCTCGCTGAGCTCGGGCTTCCAGGCGCCGTCGGTGACCTTGTAGGCGGTCATCATGGTGTTGGTGGTGTCGCCGTACTGGTCGAAGGAGACGGGGCCGGTGACGCCGTCGAACTTGACCTTGCCGACGGCGTCGAGGACCTTGGCGCGGAGGTCGCCGCTGGGGACCTTGCCGTTGTTGGCGGCGACGACGTCCTTGACGGCTTCGATGATGGCCCAGGTGGCGTCGTAGGTGCCGCCCCCGTAGGCCTCGTAGGCGTCCTTGTAGCCGGCTGCCTTGTAGTTGGCGATGAAGCTCTTGGCGGAGTCGAGTTGTTCGACGGGCTTGCCGACGGAGGTGGCGAGGTCGCCGCTGGCCTTCTTGTTGAGCTTGATGAAGTCGGCGCTGTAGATGCCGTCGCCGCCCATGAGCGGGATGTTGGTGCCGCTGTCCTTGAGCTGCTGGCTGAGGGGGCCGGCGGCGGGGTATTCGCCGCCGTAGTAGAGGGCCTTGGCGCCGGTGTTCTTGACCTTGGCGACGATGGCGTTGAAGTCGCGGTCGTCGGGGTTGATGTGGTCGCTTCCGACGATCTTGCCGCCGAGCTTGGTGAAGGTGTCCTTGAAGGACGCGGCGAGGCCGGCGCCGTAGGTCTTCTGGTCGTCGATGAGGTAGACCGAGTCGAGCTTGGCGTTGTTGAACAGGTACTTGGCGGCGAAGGCGCCCTGGACCTGGTCGGTGGTGGCGGTGCGGAAGAAGGTCTTGTAGGGGCGGACCTTGTTTCCGGTCTTCCAGCCGTCGCCCTGGGTCAGTTCGGTGCCGGTGTTGGCGGGGGAGATCTGGGTGAGGCCGGCGTCGTTGAGCGGCTTTTGCATGGACTGCGAGACGCTGGAGTTCAGGGGGCCGACGACGCCGACGACGGTCTTGTCGCCGATGAACTTGGTGGCGTTCTGCTGGCCGACGGACGGCTGGGCCTGGTCGTCGAGGGGCTGGGTCTTGAACTCGACGCCGGGGACGAGGTTCTGCTTGTTCGCCGTCTGGGCGGCGAGGTCGGCGGAGTTCTTGATGCCCAGGCCGAGGGCGGACAGGTCACCCGTGAGGGGTGCGTCGACGCCTATGACGACGGTCTGCTTCTTGCCGCTGCTGGTGTCGCCGCCTTTGTCGCGCGAACCGCAGGCGGTGAGTGTGAGTGCGCCTGTGGTGAGCACTGTGGTGAGGATGAGCAAGGAACGGTGTCGCACGATGGGTCCTTTCCCTGGCGCGGCCTCCTCGTGTACGAGGTGCCGTGTCGGTCGCCGGGGCGTACTGGGGGGTAGGTGTCGTGCAGCAGTCGCACCCGGCGGCGCGGTGACTGGCCGTGACTCTAAGCGCAGCTGAGGGGGGTGGGGAGCGGCCGGGACAGGATGTGACTTTCTTGTTATGCCAAGGCCAAACCTTGGTGGTGCAGGGCGGACAATTTGTACATTTCGGTGCAGGGTGATTTCTCGCATGATGAGAACGCCCAGTTCCGCTAAGGGGCTTGAGGGGATCATGGTGCTGACAGGCCCTGGTGTGTCCGGAAGTCGGGCAGTGGCCGGGAGGGTGCAAAGGGGTGGCCGGAATTCGCCCTCGCCGCCTCCGGTGCCGATTACGCAGCGTTATGCCGATCCGGACGGGGTGGGCTGCTTCGTCTGGGCCCAAGGGTCGGTCGTCGGGGGCCCGTTGCGGTAGCGCTCGGCGCAACCGCGCTGTGCCCGCTGGTCGATGACCCGGTCGCCGGCGGCCGCGCCGTGGGCCGCGCGTTCGGTGCGGGCCGCGCTCAGCGCCGCCAGGAGGATCTCGTTCTGCCCGTCGGACAGGCCCTTCTCCTGGTAGTCCAGGCCGGAGCCCTGCCCCGCGTCGAGCTCCTGCCGCGCCCAGTACGTGATCAGGTGGACGCAGAGCTGCTCGGGTGAAGTGGCCCCGGGCGAGGGCGAGTTGGCGGCCGAGGCGCTGAGGGTGGCGGTGCCCGCGGGTTCGGAGTGTCCGGAGGTGCAGCCGCCGAGCAGCGACGCCGCGGCGAGCGCGCCCGCCAGGGCGAGGGGAACCCGCGGTCGTCCTGGGAGCCTCATGACTCGACGTTAGGGCGCGGGCCCGCACCTGACAATGGCCGGTGAGTTGTCAACTCACCGGCCGGGAAACGGACTTGACCCGTCCGCGGGGCACCGCGGGAGGGTTCTGGCGGGTCAGCCGTTGAGGCCCTCGGCGTCGCGCAGCAGGCAGGTCAGCCGGGCCGTGCAGACCCGCTTGTCGTGTTCGTCGGTGATGACGATCTCGTACGTCGCTGTGGAGCGCCCGCGGTGCACGGGGGTGGCGACGCCGGTGACCAGGCCGCTGCGCACCCCGCGGTGGTGGGTGCAGTTCAGGTCGACGCCGACGGCGATCTTGGTGCTGCCGCCGTGCAGCATCGAGCCGACCGAGCCGAGCGTCTCGGCGAGGACCGCGGAGGCGCCGCCGTGCAACAGGCCGTAGGGCTGGGTGTTGCCTTCGACGGGCATGGTGCCCACGACCCGGTCCGCCGAGGCCTCCACGATCTGCACGCCCATGCGGTCGCCCAGGTGTCCGGCGGAGAACATCGCGGGCAGGTCGACGCCGAGGGCCGCGTACTCGTCGACGACTTCCTGCGGGAACTTCACGCTGCTCTGTTCGCCCATGGGCTCCGGCTCCGTTCATCTGCGGTCACTGTGCTGTGTCCGCACCGTCATACCAGATGCCTGAGCGAACGCTTAGGATCCAGCTCTCATTCCCGCACCCCGTCCTGCGGGCTCGTCGGCTCGAAGCGCACCACGACCGACTTGCTGGCCGGGGTGTTGCTGACGTCGGCCGTCGCGCCCAGCGGCACCAGGACGTTGGTCTCGGGGTAGTAGGCGGCCGCGCAGCCGCGCGCCGTCGGGTAGTGCACGACGCGGAAGCCGGGTGCGCGGCGCTCCACGCCGTCCTTCCACTCGCTGACCAGATCCGTGTACGAGCCGTCGGCCAGGCCGAGTTCGCGCGCGTCGTCCGGGTTGACCAGGACGATGCGGCGGCCGCCCTTGATGCCGCGGTAGCGGTCGTCGAGGCCGTAGATGGTGGTGTTGTACTGGTCGTGCGAGCGCAGGGTCTGGAGCAGCAGCCGGCCCGCGGGCAGTTCGGGGAACTCGACGGGGGCGGCCGTGAAGTTGGCCTTCCCGGTGGCGGTGGGGAAGCGGCGCTCGTCGCGCGGGGCGTGCGCCAGCTGGAAGCCGCCGGGGCGGGCGACCTTGGCGTTGAAGTCCTCGAAGCCGGGCACGACGCGGGCGATGCGGTCGCGGATGGCGGCGTAGTCGTGCTCGAATCCGGCCCAGTCGACCGCGGACCTGGCGCCGAGGGTCGCCCGGGCCATGCGGGCCACGATGGCCGGCTCGGACAGCAGGTGGGGGCCGGCGGGGGTGAGGTTGCCGCGGGAGGCGTGCACCATGCCCATGGAGTCCTCGACGGTCACGAACTGGCGGCCGCTCTTCTGCACGTCCTTGTCGGTGCGGCCCAGGGTGGGCAGGATCAGGGCGCGCCGGCCGGTCACCGCGTGTGAGCGGTTGAGCTTGGTGGAGACGTGCACGGTGAGCGAGGCCCGGCGCATGGCGGCCTCGGTGACCTCGGTGTCGGGGGTGGCGCCCACGAAGTTGCCGCCCATCGCGAAGAACACCTTGGCCCTGCCGTCGCGCAGCGCCTCGATGGACCGCACGACGTCGTAGCCGTGGTGGCGGGGCGGGGCGAAGCCGAACTCCTTCTCCAGGGCGTCGAGGAAGGCGGGCGCGGGCCGCTCGAAGATGCCCATGGTGCGGTCGCCCTGCACGTTGGAGTGGCCGCGCACCGGGCAGACGCCGGCGCCGGGGCGGCCGATGTTGCCGCGCAGCAGCAGGAAGTTGACGACCTCGCGGATGGTGGGCACGGCGTGCTTGTGCTGGGTCAGGCCCATCGCCCAGCACACGATGGTGCGCCGGGAGGCGAGCACCAGCGACAGGGCCTGCTCGATCTCGGTGCGGCTCAGGCCGGTCGCGGCCAGGGTGCGCTCCCAGTCCGCCTCCAGGGCCGCGGCCTTGAACTCCTCGAATCCGTGGGTGTGTTCGCGGACGAACAGCTCGTCGACGGCGCCCTCGGTCTCCAGGATCAGCTTGTTGAGGAGGCGGAAGAGGGCCTGGTCGCCGCCGATGCGGATCTGCAGGAACAGGTCGGTCAGGGCGGCGCCCTTGATCATGCCCTGCGGGGTCTGCGGGTTCTTGAACTTCTCCAGGCCCGCCTCGGGCAGCGGATTCACCGAGATGATCTTCGCTCCGGCGGCCTTCGCCTTCTCCAGGGCGGACAGCATCCGGGGGTGGTTGGTGCCCGGGTTCTGCCCGGCCACCACGATCAGGTCGGCCTGGTGCAGGTCCTCCAGGGACACGCTGCCCTTGCCGACGCCGAGGGTCTCCGTCAGGGCCGAACCGGACGACTCGTGGCACATGTTGGAGCAGTCGGGCAGGTTGTTGGTGCCGAACTCGCGGGCGAAGAGCTGGAGCAGGAACGCCGCCTCGTTGCTGGTGCGCCCCGAGGTGTAGAAGAGGGCCTCGTCGGGCGAGGCGAGCGCGTTGAGCTCCTCCGCGATGATCTCGAAGGCGCGCTCCCAGGTGACCGCCTCGTACCGCTCGGCGCCCTCGGGCAGGTACATCGGCTGGGTGATGCGGCCCTGCTGGCCCAGCCAGTACCCGCTGCGGGTGGCGAGGTCGGCCAGCGGGTGCGCGGCGAAGAAGTCGGGGGTGACCCGGCGCAGCGTGGCCTCCTCGGCGACGGCCTTCGCGCCGTTCTCGCAGAACTCCGCCGTGTGCCGCTTGTCGCCCTCCGGCCAGGCGCAGCCGGGGCAGTCGAAGCCGTCCTTCTGGTTGACCTTCAGCAGGGTCTGCGCGGTGCGCCGCAGGCCCATCTGCTGCTGGGCCATGAGCAGGGTGTGGCCGATGGCGGGGAGGCCGGCGGCGGCGTGCTTGGGCGCGGCGACCTGCGGCGCGTCCTGGACCGGATCACCTGCGGGCGGCTTGCTGGCCATGGCGCTGCTCCCCTTCGAGCGAACACGAGATGCGTACGCCTTCGATCCTGTCACGCCGTACCGACAGCCGTGCGGTCCAGGCTCCGGCCGGGGACTGGCCGGGATTGTCAGTGGGGCGTGGCAGGATCGTGGGCATGGCTGAGACAGCATCGAAGAAGTCCCCGGACAACCGACCGCGCCTGCTCCTCATGGACGGGCACTCCCTGGCGTACCGGGCGTTCTTCGCGCTGCCCGCGGAGAATTTCACGACCGCGACGGGCCAGCCGACCAACGCGGTGTACGGCTTCATGTCCATGCTGGCGAACACGCTGCGTGACGAGGCGCCCACGCACTTCGCGGTGGCGTTCGACGTGTCCCGCAAGACGTGGCGCTCCACGGAGTTCCCGGACTACAAGGCGAACCGCTCCAAGACCCCGGACGAGTTCAAGGGCCAGGTCGAGCTGATCGGCGAGCTGCTCGACGCGATGCACGTCGACCGGTTCGCGACGGACGGCTTCGAGGCCGACGACGTCATCGCGACGCTGGCCACCCAGGCCGAGGCGGCCGGCTTCGAGGTCCTGATCGTCACGGGCGACCGGGACTCCTTCCAGCTGGTCTCCGAGCACGTCACGGTCCTGTACCCGACGAAGGGCGTGTCCGAGCTGACCCGCTTCACACCGGAGAAGGTCGAGGAGAAGTACGGCCTGACCCCGCAGCAGTACCCGGACTTCGCGGCGCTGCGCGGCGACCCGTCGGACAACCTGCCGGGCATCCCCGGGGTCGGCGAGAAGACGGCCGCGAAGTGGATCAACCAGTTCGGTTCGTTCGCGGAGCTCGTCGAGCGCGCCGACGAGGTCAAGGGCAAGGCCGGGCAGAACCTCCGCGACCATCTGGAGGCGGTGAAGCTGAACCGCCGCCTCACCGAGATGGTCAAGGACGTCGAGCTTCCCAAGGGCCCGGCGGAGCTGGAGCGGGCCGCCTACGACCGCTCGGCGGTGACGGGCGTGCTGGACGTCCTGGAGATCCGCAACCCGTCGTTGCGCGAGCGGCTGCTGGCCGTCGACCCGGGTGCGGGCGAGGCCGAGGCTCCGGCGCCGGCCGCCGGGGTGGAGGTCGACGGCGCGGTGCTCGGCGCGGGCGAGCTCGCCCCGTGGCTCGCCGAGCACGGCGCGCAGCCGCTGGGCGTGGCCACCGTCGACACGTGGGCGCTGGGCTCGGGCAGCGTCACCGAGATCGCGCTGGCCGCGGCGGACGGGGCGGCCGGCTGGTTCGACCCGGCGCTGATCGACGAGGCCGACGAGCGGGCCTTCGCCGCCTGGATCGCGGATCCGTCCCGGCCGAAGGTCATGCACAACGCCAAGGCCGCGATGCGGGTCTTCCCCGAGCACGGCTGGAGCATCGCCGGGGTCGCCATGGACACCGCGCTCGCCGCCTACCTGGTCAAGCCGGGCCGCCGCTCCTTCGCGCTGGACGCGCTGTCGGTCGAGTACCTGGGCCGGGAGCTGGCCCCGGCGGGCGCCGCCGACGGGCAGCTCGCCTTCGGCGCCGACGACGAGGCCGAGGCGGACGCCCTGATGACGCAGGCGCGGGCCGTCCTCGACCTGGGCGGCGCGTTCACGGAGCGGTTGAAGGAGGTCGGCGCGGCCGAGCTGCTGCACGACGTGGAGCTGCCCACCTCCCTCCTGCTCGCCCGCATGGAGCGCTACGGCATCGCGGCCGACCGGGCCCATCTGGAGGCCATGGAGCAGCAGTTCGCGGGCGCCGTGCAGCAAGCTGTGAAGGAGGCGCACGCCTCGGTGGGGCACGAGTTCAACCTGGGCTCGCCCAAGCAGCTCCAGGAAGTCCTCTTCGGCGAGCTGGCCCTGCCCAAGACGAAGAAGACGAAGACGGGCTACACCACGGACGCGGACGCGCTGGCGTGGCTGGCCGCGCAGACCGAGCACGAGCTGCCGGTCATCATGCTGCGCCACCGCGAGCAGGCGAAGCTGCGGGTCACGGTCGAGGGCCTGATCAAGACGATCGCGGCGGACGGCCGCATCCACACCACGTTCAACCAGACCGTCGCGGCGACCGGCCGCCTGTCCTCGACCGACCCCAACCTGCAGAACATCCCGGTGCGGACCGATGAGGGCCGCGCCATCCGGCGGGGCTTCGTGGTCGGTGAGGGCTACGAGTCGCTGCTCACGGCGGACTACAGCCAGATCGAACTGCGCGTGATGGCCCACCTGTCCGAGGACGAGGGCCTCATCGAGGCGTTCACCTCCGGCGAGGACCTGCACACCACGGTCGCCTCCCAGGTCTTCGGCGTCGACAAGTCGAAGGTCGACCCGGAGATGCGGCGCAAGATCAAGGCGATGTCGTACGGCCTGGCGTACGGCCTGTCCGCCTTCGGGCTCTCGCAGCAGCTGAACATCGAGGCGGGCGAGGCGCGCGGCCTGATGGACACGTTCTTCGAGCGCTTCGGCGGGGTGCGGGACTACCTCCAGCGCGCGGTCGAGGAAGCCCGTGCCACGGGCTACACGGAGACCATGCTGGGGCGCCGGCGCTACCTGCCCGACCTCAACAGCGACAACCGCCAGCGCCGCGAGATGGCCGAACGGATGGCGCTCAACGCCCCGATCCAGGGCACGGCGGCGGACATCGTCAAGGTCGCGATGCTCAACGTGGACCGCGCCCTGACGGAGGCGGGCCTGGCCTCGCGCCTCCTGCTCCAGGTGCACGACGAAATCGTCCTGGAGGTAGCGCCGGGCGAGCGCGAGCGGGTGGAGACGCTCGTGCGCCGCGAGATGGCGGGCGCGGTGCAGCTGCGTGCCCCGCTGGACGTCTCGGTGGGCGCGGGCCAGGACTGGGAGTCGGCGGCGCACTAGCCCGTCCCCCCCCGCCGGGCCCGGGCTCGGGTCCGGCGGGGGAGGGGGTGCCCAACCGCCTTGTCCGGCTGGGGAGTCGGGCCTTACGGGCTCGCCCGCTGGGGCCCGCTGTGAGCGGGAGCGGCGGGTTCGGGGGTGGCGGGGTTCTCGGTCCGGCCCAGGCGGCCCGAGCGCCAGGCCCCCGCGTAGACGAGCAGCCCCAGGGCCAGCCCCGTGCCGCCGCCGAAGCACGCGCTCGGGATGAGGCCGAGCACGGAGGCGTCGCCGTAGAAGGCGTACCACCGCAGGCAGCGGTACAGCGCGACCGCCGCCCCGCACCCCGCCAGCAGCACCAGAACCGTCCTGCGCAGGCGCGGGGCGAGGCCGGGCGGGGCCGCCGTCGCGGTGGCGGGGGCCCGGCGCAGCGCGGTCACCGTGAACCAGCCGATTCCCGCCAGCGCCAGCGCCGACCCCCCGTACTGGGCGTACCAGTACAAAGGGAACCCGGCGAGCTCGTCTCCCAGCGCGGGCACCAGCCGCATTCCCCAGCGGTCGAGGTGGGTGAACGCGTCCCACACCACATGGGTGGCCGAGCCGATCGCCGCCGACAGCGCGAACCAGCCCGCCAGGGCCCAGGACCCGGGCCGCCGCCACACCTGACCCCGCGCGAGGGCATGCACCCGGGAGCGCCAGGACGCCCTGGGCAGCAGCGCGATCAGCGGTTCGCGCAGCAGCACCCACCACGCGACCAGGAGGCAGGCCGTCGCGACGTCCACGGTGACGACGGCGAGCGCGGAATGCGTGACCCGGCCGAACGGCATCGCGGCGGGCACGACCGTCGCCACGTAGTACGTCACGTCCGGGGCGAAGGAGCCCGCGACCAGAGCGGAGGCGACCAGCCGGCCGCGGGCCGTGCCGTCCCTCCGGATCCCCGGCAGCACCGCCGCGGCGTGGCTCAGCGTGAACGGCATGCATGTCCTCTCGACCGATCGGCCTGTATGTCAGCAGTTGTCATGGTTCGTCAGTTGTCGGTCGTCGGCCGATAGTGGTTGGCCGCGCGTTAGCCGTTGGCGGTTAGATGGCAGTCGTCACCTGATAGATGGCAGTCGTCACCTGACATCTGATGGCCTGTGACTCGCGGACTCTGTGCCCGGGCTGACGGCAGAGGGCCGATGGTCACTGGCCGACGCCGGACAACCGATGACAGACAGCGGATGACAGACACCGGATGACAGGCGACAGATGACAGATGACCGATTTCAACCGTCGGCTGACGGGCGTCATTTACCCGTCAGCGATCAACAACGTTCGGTATTCGGGACCGGTTCCCCACCACCAGCCGGCAACGCGCAGGTGGCGAATCAGTGAAAACCGGTCAGCCCGCGGTGTCATGGCGCCATGGGTTGCCGTAGTGTCACGGGAGTTCTCGCGCTGGGGAGCGCGGGCAGCCGAGTACGGGGAGGGACTTGACGTATGGCACCGCACATGGGCCGACGACTGCGCAAGGGAGCGGGCACCACGGCGGTGGCCGCGCTGGCGGTGGCGGCGCTTTCCGCATCGCAGGCGCCGGGAGTCGTGCACGCGAGCAGCCCGACCGATCAGGCGGCCTCCGATGTGACGCCGACCCCCACCCCCGACGCCCCCGCGTCCGGCAACTCCCCGTACTACACGGACCTTCCGCCGCTCGTGTCGCCGACGCCGCCGCCGAACGCGTCGGTGGGCCAACTGCCCTCCGGTGACCTGCAGGGCATACCCGCCACCGTGCTCGACGCCTACAAGAAGGCCGAGGCGGCGCTCGCGAAGGACCGGCCGAACTGCCACCTCCCCTGGCAGCTGCTCGGCGGCATCGGCAAGGTCGAGTCGGGGCACGCGAACGGCGGCCGGGTCGACGTCAACGGCACCACGCTGACCCCGATCCTCGGCCCGGTGCTCAACGGGGCCGGGTTCGCCAACATCCCCGACACCGACGGCGGCGCCTACGACGGTGACAAGGTGCACGACCGGGCGGTCGGGCCGATGCAGTTCATCCCGTCGACCTGGGCGACCGCGGGCCAGGACGGCAACGGCGACGGCGTCAAGGACCCGAACAACGTCTACGACGCGGCGCTCGCCGCCGGGTTCTACCTCTGCGGTAACCACCGCGACCTCGCGGTCAAGGACGACCTGGACAAGGCGATCCTGAGCTACAACCAGTCGCAGGAATACCTGACCACCGTCCTGACGTGGTTCGACTTCTACCGGCGCGGCACCCACGAGGTCCCCGACGGCATGGGCTCGCTGCCCGGCCGCCGCAGCGACCAGACCCCCGTCAAGCAGCCGCCGGTCCCCCACGAGGCGCCGCCCAGCAAGAAGCCGGCCCCCAAGCCGACGCCGACCCCGCCCGCCCCGCCGGTCAAGCCGACGGTGCCGCCCACCAAGCCCGACGGCGGCGGCACCCCGACGCCGACCGTGCCGCGGGCGACCACGTTCGAGGGCGTGGGCGCCAAGGAGCTGACGGCGTTCGCCGGCGGCGCGTTCGGCGGGCAGCCCACGGCGCGGGTGAAGGACGCCTCCGGCAAGGCGATGGCGAAGGTGTCGGTCAAGTTCGAGATCGTCGGCGACACCGACACCCGCTTCGCCGACGGTGCCACCACCGCGACCGTGCCCACCGTGGGCGACGGCACGGCCATCGCCCCGGCGCTCAAGGCGGGCGAGAAGACTGGCACGTTCACGGTGCGGGCCACCGTCGCCGAGGCGAGCCTGTCCGCCGTCGAGTGGAAGGCGACGGTCGTCGCCCGGCAGGCCGACGTCCTGACCCGGGGCGAGGTCAAGGAGCCGACGGCCGCGCCCGGCGGCGAGTTCGCCGACCAGGTCTCGGTCAAGGCCACCTACAAGGGCGCCGCCGCCCCCGACGTGGCGGCCTCCGCGACCATGATCGTGACCCCGGCCGCCGGCGCCGACCCGAAGGCCGCGCCCAAGGTCAACGACAAGGGCCCGTACTTCAAGGACGCCAAGGGCAAGCCGGTCCGTGAGCTCACGGACCTGAAGACGGACGCGCACGGCGTCCTGGTCCTGCCGAAGATGTACGCGGACGGCCAGACCGGCACGTTCCTGCTCCGCCTCACCACGGAGGGCGGCGCCGCGCTCACCATCACGCTCAAGGTGGCGGCCGCCTCCTGAGCGGTCCCTGACGCCGCCGTTCCCAGCAGCCCCTCTGCCGCCCGTCGGCAGAGGGGCTGTTCGACGTGTTCTCATCTTCGCCGGGCATTGCTACGGTGCGCACTCCTGACGACCCATCAGCTCCACGGAGGCCGAGCATGCGCGCCCTCATAGCCGCCGCGATCGGGCTGGCCGCCGCCCTCGCCCTCGTTCTGACCGTCTCGGCCATCGGTGCCCCCGCCGGCACGACCTCGCCCAAGCCGCTGCTCACCACTGTGCCCAGCGCCCCCGGGAAGATCATCCAGACCAAGTAGAGGAAGAGCGGGTCCATGCGACGCAAAGCCAGTCTCGTCCTGCTCGCCCTCGCCGTGTTCTTCGGCGCCCTGTCGCCCCTGCTGCGCTGGTACGCCTTCCCCCGCCTGGCCAAGATCCCGCCCAGCCAGTACCAGGAGGCGGTCCTCGAAGCGAAGAACGCCACCCTCATCGACTACGGCACCATGCAGTCCAGGACGGTGCCGAAGGTGACGGTCGTCCAGACGCTGAAGGGCAACGTGGAGGCCGCCAAGGAGATCGGGAAGAGCGCGGGCAAGGACGTCGTGGTGTGGGACACCCTCTCCTACGTCCAGGGCCCCGACGGCAAGATGGTCTCCCAGATACCCGAGCGCTACATCTTCGACGCCCACAGCCAGGCACCCGTCCACGCCACCGGCGAGATGGTCGACGGCGATCCGGTGCAGCGCAAGGGCATCGAGTTCAAGTGGCCGTTCCTGACCGAGAAACGGGACTACGAGTACTTCGACTTCCAGGCCCGCACCTCAGCGCCCATCCACTACAAGGGCACCCAGACGTTCCACGGCCTCGACGTGTACTACTTCGAGCAGACCATCCCGTGGACCAAGGTGCCCTACCCCAAGAAGATGCCGCTGCCCGGGATCGACTCCTCCACCCTGGAGAAGACCACCGGCACCTCCCTCTGGTACACCACCACGCGGAAGTTCTGGGTCGACCCGGTCACCGGCGCCCCGGTCAACGGCGAGGAACTCAACCAGGAGGAGATGCGCGGCGGCACCCTGCTGGGAGGCCGCGACAAGGTCACCGTGTTCGCGGGCGACGTCAAGATGCGTGACGACTACGTCGCCCACACCGTCGACCTCGTCAAGAAGAACCGCGTCCTGATCCTGCTGCTCACCTCCTATCTCCCCTGGGGCTTCCTCGGCCTCGCCCTCGCCCTGCTCGCCCTGTCCCTGTGGCTGGAGGCGCGCGGTCGCCGCCCCAGCGACCCTCCGCCCGCCGTCACTGAGCGCCTCGATCCCGTCGTCGCCTGAACCGCCCCTCCTGCGTGAGCCGAGCCCTACCGTGTGAGCCGCGCCTTCGTGAACCGTGTCGCCTCGGCCGACGTCGGATCCTCCGGCCACGGATGCTTGGGGTAGCGGCCGCGCAGCTCGGCGCGGACCGCCCGGTAGCCCTCGCGCCAGAAGTTCGCAAGGTCCGCGGTGACGGCGGCGGGCCGCCCGGCGGGCGAGAGCAGATGGACCAGGACGGGCACCCCGGCCACCTCCGGCGTGCCGTCCAGGCCGAACATCTCCTGCAACTTGACGGCCAGGACGGGCTGTTCACCCCCGTACTCCACCCGTATCCGCGATCCACTGGGGACCTGGATGCGCTCGGGGGCCAGCTCGTCGAGCCGGGCCGCCTCCCCGGTCGCCCACGGGAGGAGCCGGCCCAGGGCCGCCCCCGCCTCGATCCGGCCGAGGTCGGCCCGGCGCCGGGCCCGCGAGAGCTCGGGCTCCAGCCACTGCGCGGCCCGGTCGAGCAGCGCCTCGTCGCCGACATCGGGCCAGGGCTCCCCGAGCACCCGGTGCAGGAACGCCAGCCGCTCCCGCAGGCCCCGCGCCTCGCGCGTCCAGCGCAGCAGGCCGAGCCCGTCCCGCGCCAGGCCGTCGAGCAGCGCGGCCCGCACGAGCTCCGGATCGGGGCTCTTCAGCGGCCGCACGGACAGCTCGACCGCGCCGAGCCTGGTCACCCGGCGGGCCACCACCTCGCCGTCCTCCCAGTGCACCTCCTCGCCCTCGCGGAGCAGATGGTCCGCGGCGAGGCGGGCGGTCGCCTCGTCGACGACGGCGGCCAGGCGGATACGGGCGGACGCCGCCTGCACGGGCCGGTCCGCGACGGCCACCGCCAGCCAGTCCGCCGTAGCCAGCCCGGAGCCCGCCGCCGCCTCGGCGCCGGTGCCGGACGCCATGAGGAACGCGCCGCCGCCGCGGGCCCGTGCCACCCGCTCGGGAAACGCCAGGGCCGCCACCAGCCCCGCCGCGGCCTCGGCGGAGCCCTTCTCGGGATGGTTCCCGGCGAACGAGGCCAGCCGCCGCACCTCCTGGAGCCAGCGCGCCGCGTACCCGTCGCCGCCCCGGCGGGCCGTGCGCCAGGCCGCCGCGAGGTCGTCCCCGTACTCGCGGGGAGGCTCCTCGCTGAGCAGCGCCACCACTTCGGCGGCCCGCCGGGCGCCCACCTCGGCTGCGCCGTCCACCAGGGCCCGGCCGAGCCGTGGATGCAGGCCCAGCCGGGCCATGCGGGCACCGCGCCCGGTGGCCCGGCCCTGTTCGTCCACGGCGCCGATCGCCGTCAGCACGGACCGGGCCGCGGCCATCGCACCCGTCGGCGGCGCGTCGAGCAGGGCGAGGCCCTCGGCCGACGGGTCGCCCCAGCAGGCGGCCTGGAGGGCGAAGGCGGCCAGGTCGGCCACCTTGATCTCGGGGGCCGGGAAGCGCGGCAGACGGCTGTGCTCCGCCTCGGTCCAGCACCGGTAGACCACGCCCGGCGCCTCGCGCCCGGCCCGGCCCGCGCGCTGGCGGGCCGCCGCCTGCGAGGCCCGCACGGTCGTCAGGGCGCCGAGACCCCGGGCGTGGTCCACCCTCGGCTCGCGGGCCAGACCGCAGTCGACGACCGCCCGCACCCCGGGCACGGTCAGCGAGGACTCGGCGACCGAGGTGGCGAGGACCACGCGCCGGCCCTGCGAACCGGCGAGCACCGCGTCCTGCACGGAGGCCGGGGCCCGCCCGTGCACCTGGAGTACCTCGATGCCCGAAAGCTCGCCCAACTGCCGTGCCACGCGGGCGATTTCTCCCACGCCGGGCAGGAAGCAGAGCACGTCCCCGTCCCGCTCGGCCAGCGCCCGGCGCACGGTGGCCGCCACATGCGCGAGCAGCGCCGGATCCACCCGCAGGCCGTGCGGCGGCCGGACCGGCTGCGCGGGCGGCGCCCACACCACGTCCACCGGGTGGGCCACCCCGGCCGCCTCCACGACCGGCGCGTCCCCCAGGAGCTGGGCCCAGCCCTGCGCGTCCGTGGTCGCGGAGGCCGCCACCAGGCGCAGCTCGGGCCGCAGCGCGGCCCTGACGTCGAGGAGGAAGGCGGCGACCGTGTCCGCGTCGAGATGGCGCTCGTGGCACTCGTCGAGCACGACGACGTCGACCCCGGCCAACTCCTGGTCGCGCTGCAGGCGTTGGAGGAGCACTCCGGTGGTGACGACCTCGACGACGGTGTCGGGGCCGACGGACCGCTCGCCCCGCACGGTGAAGCCGACCCGCCCGCCCGTCCGCTCGCCGAGCAGCCAGGCCATCCGCCGCGCGGCCGCCCTGGCCGCGATCCGGCGCGGCTCGGCGACTATGACCCGCCGCACCGGGCCGCCCCCGACCAGGCCCGCGAGGACCAGCGGCACGAGTGTCGTCTTGCCGGTGCCGGGCGGCGCGCACAGCACCGCCGTCCCGTGCCCGTCGAGCGCGGCGAGCAGCTCGGGCACGGCCTCGCGGACGGGGAGGGCGTCGAGTGCGTCGGTTCGGATCATGCGCTCAGTGTCGTACGTCCCGCCGGGCGGCGTGACGCTCTGTCCACAGGGGCGGTGGGCTTGTATGACTAATCCCGGGTTCGGGGCGCCTGCCCGTCAGCCCGTCCCGTCGCGTTCAGTCCCGTACGCACACGAAGATCGCGGTCCCGGGGATCAGGTTGCCCCGCAGCGGGGACCAGCCGCCCCACTCCTGCGCGTTCCAGGCCGGCCACTCCGGCTCGACCAGGTCCTCCAGTCGGAAGCCGCCCGCGACCACGTCCCGCACCCGGTCGCCCAGGGTGCGGTGGTGCTCCACGTAGACGGCGTGGCCACTCTCGTCCTGCTCGACGTAGGGGGTGCGGTCGAAATAGGAGGCGGCGACGGAGAGGCCCTCGGGGCCCGGCTCGTCCGGGAACGCCCAGCGGATGGGATGGGTGACCGAGAAGACCCAGCGTCCGCCGGGGCGCAGCACCCGGCGCACCTCGCGGAAGACCTTCACCGGGTCGGCCACGAAGGGGACGGCGCCGTAGGCCGAGCAGGCCAGGTCGAAGGAGGCGTCCGCGAAGGGCAGCGCGCCCGCGTCCGCCTCGATCAGCGGAAACGTGCCTCCGTCGATGCGCAGCGCGTGCTGGAGCTGGCGGTGCGAGAGGTCCAGGGCCACCGGGCGGGCGCCCTGGGCGGCCAGCCAGCGCGAGCACTGGGCGGCGCCCGCGCCGATCTCCAGGACGGCGAGACCCTTCAGGGACTCCGCCGGGCCGAGGAGGCGGGCGTCCGCCTCGTCCAGGCCCTCGGGGCCCCAGACGAACCGGTCGTCCCCGAGGAACGCTCCGTGATCGGTCTGGTACTCGTCGGCGTTGCGGTCCCACCAGCCGCGGCTGGCCCGGCTGCTCTCCGTGTCCCCGGCGGCACGCCGGGTCGCCTCGGGGCCGGAATCGGCCCCGCCCTCGGACTCGTACGCTTGGATCTCTTGGCTCATCGTGTCCGTCGTTGTAGTTTGCGCGGGACGCGACCTCGTGTTCTCGAAGGTCTCGAAAAGAGGTCTGCGGGGCCCATCGTGGCCTCGGGGAACCTTAGTTGTGCCGGGAATGCGGGGATCCGCCCCGGGTGTGCGCCTTCGCGCATTGACCGTGTCCGGCTGCCCCCGTATGCTACAAGTTGCGCTGCGAGCCTGCGCACCTCAGACATAGCAGGCGCGCTTCCATCTGTTGTATGTCCCCTCGGTTGTCGAGGCGCCATCCGGACCGACCCGGAGAGGCGCTTCCCAGGCTGTCCGGCTTCTGCAGAGGCGATACGGGCTCTCGGCGTGGCAGTACCTACGACTTTCTGTCCGTAACCGGAGCCCTTTCCCACATGACGAGCAGCACCGAGACCACCGCCACCACCCCGCAGGTTGCGGTCAACGACATCGGTAACGAGGAAGCCTTCCTCGCCGCGATCGACGAGACGATCAAGTACTTCAACGACGGCGACATCGTCGACGGCGTCATCGTGAAGGTCGACCGGGACGAGGTCCTGCTCGACATCGGTTACAAGACCGAAGGTGTCATCCCGAGCCGCGAGCTCTCGATCAAGCACGACGTCGACCCGAACGAGGTCGTCAAGGTCGGCGACGAGATCGAGGCCCTGGTTCTCCAGAAGGAGGACAAGGAAGGCCGCCTGATCCTCTCGAAGAAGCGCGCTCAGTACGAGCGTGCCTGGGGCACCATCGAGAAGATCAAGGAAGAGGACGGCATCGTCACCGGCACCGTCATCGAGGTTGTCAAGGGTGGTCTCATCCTCGACATCGGCCTCCGTGGCTTCCTGCCGGCCTCCCTCGTCGAGATGCGCCGCGTCCGCGACCTCCAGCCCTACGTGGGCAAGGAGCTCGAGGCGAAGATCATCGAGCTGGACAAGAACCGCAACAACGTGGTCCTGTCCCGCCGTGCCTGGCTCGAGCAGACCCAGTCCGAGGTTCGCCAGACGTTCCTCACCACCCTGCAGAAGGGTCAGGTCCGCTCCGGCGTCGTTTCCTCGATCGTCAACTTCGGTGCCTTCGTGGACCTGGGTGGCGTCGACGGTCTCGTCCACGTCTCCGAGCTCTCCTGGAAGCACATCGACCACCCGTCCGAGGTTGTCGAGGTCGGCCAGGAAGTCACCGTCGAGGTCCTCGACGTCGACATGGACCGCGAGCGTGTCTCCCTGTCGCTGAAGGCGACGCAGGAGGACCCGTGGCAGCAGTTCGCCCGTACGCACCAGATCGGGCAGGTCGTCCCCGGTAAGGTCACCAAGCTCGTTCCGTTCGGTGCGTTCGTGCGCGTCGACGAGGGCATCGAGGGCCTGGTCCACATCTCCGAGCTGGCCGAGCGCCACGTGGAGATCCCGGAGCAGGTTGTCCAGGTCAACGACGAGATCTTCGTCAAGGTCATCGACATCGACCTCGAGCGTCGCCGGATCTCGCTGTCCCTGAAGCAGGCCAACGAGTCCTTCGGTGCCGACCCGGCGTCGGTCGAGTTCGACCCGACCCTGTACGGCATGGCCGCGTCCTACGACGACCAGGGCAACTACATCTACCCCGAGGGCTTCGACCCCGAGACCAACGACTGGCTCGAGGGCTACGAGACCCAGCGCGAGGCGTGGGAGGGCCAGTACGCCGAGGCGCAGTCGCGCTTCGAGCAGCACCAGGCCCAGGTCATCAAGTCCCGCGAGGCCGACGAGGCCGCCGCTGCCGAGGGCGCTGCCGCCCCGGCCGGTGCCCCGGCGGGCGTCTCCGGCGGTTCGTACTCCTCGGAGTCGGACGACAACTCCGGCGCCCTGGCGTCGGACGAGGCGCTGGCTGCCCTGCGCGAGAAGCTGGCGGGCGGCCAGAGCTGACGCTCTGACCCCAGCTGGTAGATAGCTGAACGTAAGGCCCGTTCCCCTGGGGAGCGGGCCTTACTGCATGTCCCGGGTGGCCGTCCCCCGGCCCGGGTGTCAACCCGGTTCACCCGAAGCCGAGTTGGCCGGTGTTCCCGCGGCGGCCGGGTGGCGCCCGGCAGACTGGGCGCGTGCCCCGCGACCGTTCACCGGGCCGTGCACGGCTTTCTGTGAAAGCGGCGGGGACGGGAATGCCCGCGTCCTGGCGGTCGTTCTTCCTGATGAACACGAGGAGGAGCGGTAATCGTGCTTGATCCGCAGGATTTGTACGAATGGGAGCCGAAGGGCCTCGCCGTCGTCGACATGGCGCTCGCGCAGGAGTCGGCAGGCCTGGTCATGCTGTACCACTTCGACGGCTACATCGACGCGGGTGAGACCGGCGAGCAGATCGTCGAGAAGCTGCTGGACACGCTGCCCCACCAGGTGGTGGCCCGCTTCGACCACGACCGCCTCGTCGACTACCGCGCCCGGCGCCCGCTGCTGACGTTCCGGCGCGACCGCTGGACCGACTTCGAGGTGCCCGCGCTGGAGGTCCGCCTGGTGCAGGACGCCACGGGCGCGCCCTTCCTGCTGATGTCGGGCCCCGAGCCGGACGTCGAATGGGAGCGCTTCGCGCTGGCCGTGCGCCAGATCGTCGAGCGGCTCGGCGTGCGTCTCTCGGTCAACTTCCACGGCATCCCCATGGGCGTGCCGCACACCCGTCCCGTCGGCATAACGCCGCACGGCAACCGCACGGACCTGATGCCCGGCCACCGCTCGCCGTTCGACGAGGCGCAGGTGCCCGGAAGCGCCGAGTCGCTGATCGAGTACCGCCTGATGGAGTCCGGCCACGACGTCCTGGGAGTGGCCGCCCATGTACCGCACTACGTGGCCCGCTCGGCCTACCCGGACGCGGCGCTGACCGCCCTGGAGGCAGTCACGGCGGCAACGGGCCTGGTCCTGCCCAGCGTTGCGCACGGTCTCCGTACCGAGGCCCAGCGCACCCAGACCGAGATCGAGCGCCAGATCGGCGAGGGCGACGAGGAACTGGTCAGCCTGGTCCAGGGCCTTGAGCACCAGTACGACGCAGTGGCGGGCGCCGAATCGCGCGGCAACCTGGTCGCCGAACCGGCGGACCTGCCCTCGGCGGAGGAGCTGGGCCGCGAGTTCGAGCGCTTCCTGGCCGAACGGGAGGGCGACGCCTAGCGGCGGGCGCCTAAGCTTCCGCTCATGCTGAAGGTGGGCCTGACCGGCGGTATCGGCGCCGGCAAGAGCGAAGTGTCACGGCTGCTCGTCTCCTACGGGGCCGTGCTGATCGACGCGGACAGGATCGCGCGCGAGGTCGTCGAGCCCGGGACCCCGGGCCTGGCGGCCGTGGTCGAGGCGTTCGGCCCCGGCATCCTGTCCGCGGACGGCACCCTGGACCGCCCCAAGCTGGGCGGCATCGTCTTCTCCGACCCGGACAGGCTCGCGATCCTGAACAAGATCGTGCATCCGCTGGTCGGCGCGCGCTCCGCCGAACTGGAGTCGGCGGCGGGTCCCGACGCGGTCGTCGTCCACGACGTACCCCTCCTGACCGAGAACGGCCTGGCGGCGCTGTACGACCTCGTGGTCGTGGTCGACGCGACCCCCGAGACCCAGCTCGACCGGCTGGTGCGGCTGCGCGGCATGAAGCCCGAGGAGGCCCGGGCGCGGATGGCCGCCCAGGCCGACCGCGCCCAGCGGCTGGCCGTCGCCGACCTGGTGGTCGACAACGACGGCCCCCTGGAGGCGCTGGAGCCGCAGGTACGCAAGGTGTGGGCGGAGCTGGTGGAGCGGGCGGGACGGTAGGGGCGAAGCCCTGTCCGGCGGCTCCGAGGCGGAGAGCGGGGCGCGCTCGTCAAGAGCGCCCGGGGCTCCGCTGCCGCGCCCCCGCGCGCCGGGGGAGCGCGAGCCCCACCGCGCCGTCGCACCGGCGCGTATCAAAGCCGTAGGGGATTCGCCCGTCGTGCTGGGTTTCCGCGACTTGGCCCGCCGCAGGTCACCGGGGCGGATTACGATCCGGGCGTGCTCTTCGTACTGGCGGGTTTCACGGTGCTCGGCGGTCTGGTGGCGCTCCTCGCCGGGGCGTACGGGCTGCGGGAGAGTCGGCGGGTCCAGCGGGCCGGCGCGTTCGCCTGGGCGCTCGTGAAACCCGCGCCGCAGGGCGCCGCGCGGCCCCTCCTGCAGTTCGCGACGGATGACGGCCACGTCCTCGAACTTCCCTCCCCGGTCCCGCCCAGCCGCCGCGAGCCGCTCCCGCCGGGCAGCACGGTCCGCGTGTCCTACGATCCGGCCGACCCGCGCACCGTCGTCGTCCTGGGGCGTGAACGCACCGCCGTGGACCGGGCGTTCGTGGCGGCCGGCGCGGCGATCGTGCTGCTGGGGCTGACGCTGGCCGCGGCCGCCCTCTGAGGCGTACGCCACGCGGGCGCGATCGTCTTCGGAGGCGTACGGAATACCCGGGCTGGGCATGGCGTTGTCAACGCCCAGCGAGGGAAAGGACAGGCAGGTGGCGGAGAGCACCCCCGAGACGCACGTCATCGACTACCGCGCGGCCGAGCAACTCCTGGCCGCCCGGGACCCGCGTGGCGCCGTCAAACTTCTCGACTCGGTCATCGCGGCCCACCCCGAGAACACCGCGGCGCGTCTGCTGCGGGCCCGCGCCTTCTTCGCCGCGGCCCAACTCCGCTCCGCCGAGCTGGAGTTCCAGCTGGTCCTGGAGCGAGAGCCGGACAATGCCTTCGCCCACTTCGCCCTGGCCCGCACCTACGAGCGCGAGGCCCGGCCCGACCAGGCCAAGCGCCACTTCCGGCTGGCCGCGGCCCTCGACCCGAAGCCGGAGTACCTGGCGGCGGCGCGCTTCGAGGACGACACCGAGTAGCGGGGCGCACACAGGGCCGGAGTTCACGGCCAGCGGGTGCGCGGCGGCTCGTACGGCGGCACGTCGCGGCCCGGCTGGTAGTGGGGGCCCTGCCGGATGTGGCGGATGATCACGAAGAGGTCGACGACGACCACCGCCGTCAGGGCCGCGCAGGCCGCCATCCACCCCGGCCGACCCTCCAGCGCGAAGCCGACCGTGCCTCCGGCGGCCCAGATCAGGCCCCAGATGCTCAGCCAGAGCCGCATCCGCAGGGGGCTGCGGGCGGTGATCGGTTCGTTACCGGTGCGCAGCATGGTGATCGCCTCTACAGGAGGTGTACCCGCTGGGCCGGAGGTGAAAGCCGCAGGACACGGGGGATCCGGACGGCACGCCGGTGCCGGGCGCGTCCGCGAATGCGGCGGCGCGGGCCGATCCGGGTGGCTAGGGTGGCGCGCATGCTGCTCCTCGACGATCTCCCCGAGACGCTGCTCGACCTCGCCGTACCCCACGAGGACATCAACGAACTGACCTCGCTGTCCGCCCGGTTCGCCGCCGAGCCCGAGCTCGCCGAGCTCCTGGAGCGTTCGGCGCGGATCCTCGTCCACGACATCGGGGCGGTCGGCGTCCACCCCGAACTGTCGGCCCTGCCCGAGGGGTTGGGCGATTTGGAGCGCTGGTTCCCCGTGTACGTCGCGGTCGCCGCGCTGCCGCACGTCAGGGCCTACCACCGCGAGCGGGGCATCCCCGAGGACATCGCCCGCCATACGCTCGCCGACCTCGGTCGGCACATCGCGCTGCACCACCGGCGGCGCGGAGTCGGCGGCCTCGCGGTGCCCGGCTGGCTGCGGTTGCACTTCCGGGGCGAGATCTACCAGCTCGGGCGGCTCCAGTTCCAGCGCTCACGGCTCGGGGAGCGCACGAGCCGGGCCATCGCGGCGGCCGGGCTCGACGTGGAACCGGGCGAGCCCTGCCTGGACCTGCACATTCCGGACTACCGGGGCCCGTTGACGCCCGCCGCGTGTGCGGACTCCATCGACCGGGCCAAGGAGTTCTTCGCCCGCCACTTCCCCGAGGAGCGCTACCGGGTCGGCGCGTGCCACTCCTGGCTGCTCGACGACCAACTGCGCGGCTACCTCCCCGAGCACTCCAACATTCTCGGCTTCCAGGACCTGTTCCGTACCGCCTACAAGGACGACGAGCCGTCCGACCGCGAACCCGTCGGCTTCGTCTTCGGCGACCCGGAACTGCCCGTGGCGGGCCTTCCGCAGGACACCGCCGTGCAGCGGGCCGTCACCCGGCACCTGCTGGAGGGCGGGCACTGGTATCTGGGCCACGGCTGGTTCGAGCTGTAGGCGCAGCCGGGCCGTCCTCGGGCGGGGCGGCTCAGTGCACGAAGCTGAAGCTGCGCCAGGGTGCGGCCTTCGGCGCGACGTTGTTGGCGAGCCTGCTGCCGATGTACGTGGTGTCCTTGCCGGTGCAGTCGGGCGTCCTGTACATGACCATGTCGACCAGCGTGTTGTTGGAGAGCTCGGTCGTGCCGGACGGCGGGAGCCGGTGGCAGCCCCGCACCTTGGGGCTGGTCAGGGTGACGGTCGTCTCGGGACCGATCGAGTAGGAGACGGTGCCGACCGACGTCCGCCCGAGGCTGGAGCAGGCCGTGGTGGCGAGGGCGAGCAGCGCGGCACCGGCGGCGATCCGCGTCCGGCGACGGCGGCGCGCGGGGCGGGCGGGGGACTGGGACGCGGGCACGGACATGAGTGGTCCTCGTCTGTACGGCATGGCTGCGGCGGTCAGTGCCGCCAGCCTGCCTTCTGGCCGCCCTTCCGGCATCCGGTGTGCGCCGCGGCTAGCCCGGCCGGGCGACGGAGTGCCGGAGCCCCACAGTTCCTCTTCGTCTTGTGTGGTGCGCACACATCACCGCTCCGGCCGTGTGCTGCCTAGCGTCTACGCGGACGGGGACAGGGCGTCCGCGGTTCGTCGAGACAAGCCGAGACAGGACAACAGGACAAAGGGGGATGGGGCGTGCGCTACAGACAGCGGACCGGATGGGGAGTGGTCGGCGCCGTCACGGCGGTGCTGGCGGGGCTGCTCGGCGCAGGCGGCGCCGCGAGCGCCGCTGGGGCCGCCGCGTACCCCTCCTACCTCGCGTTGGAGGCGAGTTACGGCGCCGGGACGGTGACCAACGGCTGGGAGAAGGTCGAGCGCTTCCGTGACACCACCGCCGGATTCGCGGCGAGTGCCGCCGAGGGCTATCCGCCGGACGGCCGCGGTGACCAGGACGGCGTGCGCGTGACGTACTTCGGAGGCGTCTCGCGGCCGAGCTCCGACCGGTTCCTGCTGTACTCGGCGCCCGGCTGGAACACCGCCGCCCAGAGCGTTCCCGTGCTGCTCGTGCACGGTGCCAACGACACCGCCGACCGGGCCTGGGCCAATCCGGGGGAGTCCGGCGGCTACGGCTGCGGCGCGCCGTCCTGCCCCTCCACCGGCCTGATGCAGTACCTGTCCGCGCGCGGCCGGCGCGTCTTCGCCATCGGCTTCGCCCACAAGCAGGGCGGCAACCTCATGCAGGCCCAGGCCGTGGGGGACGCCGTCGCCGCCATCAAGGCCAAGCTGGGCGTCGCCAAGGTCGACCTGGTGGGCTGGAGCAAGGGCGAGATGTCGACCCGCGCCTATGTGTCGTCGGTGAAGCCGTCCTGGGGGCGGGCCTACGCCGGTGACGTACGGAAACTGATCACGCTGGGCGGGCCCAACGGCGGCTACGACTACCCCTACGCGCACGGCTGGGCGCACGACTTCTCCATCTGGCCGGAGTGCGGCGGCAAGATCAACGCGCCGTCGCCGCACTCCCGGATGACCTGCTACGGCACGTACACGGCGCACCCCGAGTTCTCCATGACGCCGTCCGGCGGCTACGACGACTACCCCGGGCAGCGCCAGATGCTGGCCCGCTGGGACGGGGTGTACGGCGTCGACCAGTCCGCCCAGGACTGGTACACGACCTACTACGGCGGCCAGGGCTTCTACACCGCGGGGGACGGCATCCAGTCGGCCGTGGACGCGGGCTCACTGGTCGCGCCGTTGCGGCGCGCCGGGGTCCCCACCTCCGTCGCCGCCTATCTGCTGGCGGGAGGCTCGCCGAACGTCGTGGGCATCTTCAACGAGAACCGGGGCCCCAGCGACGGAGTCGTCTTCGTCTCCAGCGCGCTCGACACCACCGGGTTCGCCACCGTCGGCGGCACGGCCACCGTGGCCGGCGCCAACCACCTCGAACTCGGCTGGGACAGCACGTCCGCCGCCCAGGTCGCCGCCTGGCTCGCACTCCCGTGAGGACACCCCGATGCGCACCCTGACCACCCGGCGTGTCCCCACCGCCCGCCTCACTCAGCAGATCCTTCAGGCGGCTCCGGCCCCCGGGGGCTCCGCGGAAACCGTCGTCTTCGTCCACGGCAACGTGTCGTCCTCGGTGTTCTGGCACGACACCCTGCTCCAACTCCCCGATCGCTACCTCGCGTTGGCGGTCGACCTGCGCGGCTTCGGCGGCACCGACCCGCTGCCGGTCGACGCGACCCGGGGACTGCGCGACTACGCGGACGACCTCGCGGCACTGCTCGACGCCCTGCATGTGGACCGCGCACACCTGGTGGGCTGGTCCATGGGGGGAGGCGTGGTGCTGCAGTATCTGCGGGACCGGCCCGCGTCCGTCCGCTCCGTCACCCTGGTCAACCCGGTCTCGCCGTACGGCTTCGGCGGCACCCACGGCGCGGACGGGCGGCTCAACTCGCCCGACGGGGCCGGGTCCGGAGGCGGCACCGCCCACCCCGAGTTCGTACGGCTCCTCGGGGCGGGCGACCGGGGCGACGACTCCCCGCTCTCGCCCCGGCACGTCCTCGCGACCTGCTACGTCAAGCCTCCGGCGCGCCCGGCCCGCGAGGACGAATTGGTCGCGTCGATGCTGACGACCCATGTGGGCGACGACCACTATCCGGGCGACAGCCGTGTCTGTGACACCTGGCCCGGTGTGGCCCCCGGCACCCGCGGAGTGCTCAACTGCCTCGCCCCGACGCACTTCCGCCTCGACGACCTGCACACCCTGCCCGTCCTGCCGCCGGTGACCTGGATCCGGGGCGAGGAGGACGTCATCGTCTCCGACACCTCGCTGTTCGACCTCGCCCACCTCGGCGCGCTCGGCGCGGTGCCGGGCTGGGACGGCACCCCGGCCCAGCCGATGCTCGCCCAGACCCGCCATGTTCTGGCCCTTTACGCCCGGGCCGGCGGCAGGGTACGAGAGATTGCGGTGCCCACAGCCGGGCATGCGGTCCATGTCGAACGTCCCGAGGAATTCGGCGCGGCCCTGCTCGCCACCCTGTCGGAAGGCGCACGAACCTGATGGAACCCATCCGCACGACCCACCAGGGCGCGGTCCGAGGACGGCTCGTCACCGAGGACGTGGCCGCCTTCCTCGGCATCCCGTTCGCCGCGCCCCCCTTCGGGGAGGCACGCTTCCAGGCACCGGGACCGGCCGCCCCCTGGGACGGCGTGCGCGACGCGCTCTCCCGCGGAGCGAGCGTGCCCCGGGCCCGCTACGCGCCGCCCTTCGACGCCCTCATCCCCGACGACGGCCCCCAGGGCGAGGACTGCCTCAACCTCAACGTCTGGACCCCGCACCCGGCGTCCGGCGGCGGCCTCCCGGTGATGGTGTGGATCCACGGCGGTGCCTTCGCCAACGGCTCCGGATCGGTGTCCGCGTACGACGGCAGCACCTTCGCGCGCGACGGCGTGGTGTACGTGAGCATCAACTACCGGCTCGGCGCCGACGGCTTCCTGAGGCTGCCCGACCGGCCGGACAACCGGGGGCTGCTCGATCAGATCGCCGCCCTGGAGTGGGTCCGCGACAACATCGAGGCGTTCGGCGGCGACCCCGGGCAGGTGACCGTCTTCGGCGAGTCGGCGGGCGCCATGAGCATCGGCGCCCTGCTGTCGATGCCCCGCGCCCGGGGCCTGTTCCGGCGCGCCATCCTGCAGAGCGGCGCCGCCCACCACTTCCTGCGGCCCGCCTCCGCCGAACGGATCACGGCCAGGCTCGCCGAGAAGCTCGGCATCGGCGCGACCGCGGAGGAGTTCGCCGCCGTCCCCCTCGAAACACTGCTGCCCGCGCAGGCGGAGCTGAGGGGCGAGATCGGGGCCCGCCCGGACCCGGCTCTGTGGGGCGAGGCGGCGCTCAACATGATGCCGTTCGAGCCCGTCCTCGACGAGCTGCCGCTGCCCGGCGCGGACTGCGGGGTGCAGTTCCTGGTGGGCAGCAACCGCGAGGAGTACCGCCTGTTCCTGGTGCCCACCGAGCGCCTCGACGTGCTGCCGCAGGACAAACTGCGCGCCGCGACGGCCGCGTACGGCCTCGACCCGGACAAGGCGCTGCCCCTGTACGCCGGACACCGCCCGGGCGCGGTGCCCGGCGAACTGTTCGACGCGGTCACCACCGACTGGTTCTACCGGATCCCCGCCCTGCGCGTGGCCGAGTCGGTGCCGGGCTCGTACGTGTACGAGTTCGCCCGGCGCTCCCCGGCTCTCGGCGGCCGGCTCGGCGCCTGCCACGCCTCGGAGCTGGCCTACGTCTTCGACCGGCTCGACGACCCGACGTACGCGGCGATGCTCGGTGAGGGGCCCCCGCAGGCCCTCGCCGACGCGATGCACGGAGCCTGGGTGGCCTTCGCGAAGACCGGCGACCCGGGCTGGGCGCCCTACGACCGGGAGACCCGCGCCACCATGGTCCTCGACACCGTTCCGAGCATCGAGAATGATCTTCGCGGCGAGGAACGTGCCTTGTGGGAGGGGGTGCGCTGAGGTCGCGGGGCCCATTGTCAGACCTCGCCCGTAAGGTCGTAGATCAGTCGCGGACCACGCGGCGATCCTGACCGTGCGGACGAAGGGAGGTGACCGGCCGATGGACCAGCCGACACCTGTGCGCCACCTCGAGCGGGGGCCGGTGGCCTCGCCGGGCGCCGGGCCCGCCTGGCGTGAGCGGCCCGCCCCCGTCTTCGGGACGCCTGCCCTGCGTGGCGCTCCCGCGTCCGCCCATGAAGCCGGTCCGGAGCCAGATCCCCTGCGGTGGCCCGCCGTGTCGACGGCCGCCGTGTTCCTGCCAGCGGGCCTGCCGCGCGACGGGAAGGTCGCCTTCTGGGACCCGGGCCAGGGACCGGTGCCCCCCGGGCCGCCCGGTGCCGAGGTGACGGAGCTGACCGTGGTGCGCCGCCACGGCGCGGGCGCCCGCAGCCGCAAGGTCGCCGCCCTCCTCGTGCCGGTCGCCGAAGCCCTCCCGGTGCTGGTCAGGGCCCGCCGCCACCCCGCCGCCCATCCGGCGGCCGCCTGCTGGGGCGCCGCCGCGCTGCACGCCCTGCACCTCGTCGCGCGCGGCCGCCTGCTGCCCGGCCTCACCGCCACCCAGCACGACGCCTGGCGCGCCGGACCGCTCGACGCCGACGACATCGCCCAGCTGCGCGCCATCGCCGCCGCCATGCCGTACGAGGCGTACGGCGTCCCCGTCCCGGGCCGTGGCGCACTCCGGCTGCCCGAGCCCGAGGCCCTGGTCCGGGCGTTCCTCGACGCCGTCGCCGACACCCTGCCGCGCACCCCGGCCGCCGCCCACGCGGCGGGCGCGCCGTTCGCCGCGGCCGCCGCCCAGCACCTGCCCGCCGCCCGAGCCTGGGCAGCGGAGGCGGCCGCGGGCATGGACGCGGGCGTGCGGGTCTCGCTGCGCCTGGACCTCTCCGGATACGAGCTGTTCGACACCGCGTCCGAAGAGGAGGGCGAGGCCCGGCGCGCGGGCTCGGCCATCGTCCAGGTGCACAGCCTGGCCGACCCCACCCTGGTCGTCGACGCCGGACGCCTGTGGTCGGACGGCGCCACCGAAAGCCGGGGGGCCACGGGAAGCGGGTCCGGACGGCGCAGGACGCGCGCTGCGGAGACCCGTACCGCGACGGAAGCCATGGCCTCAGCGGGCGGGACGGTCGCGGCAGCAGCCGCCACCGGCGGCGCAGTTGAAGCCTTCGGCCCGCGCGCCCGGATCGACGCGCTGCTCGCGCTGCGCCGCGCCGCGCGCGTCTGGCCGCCGCTCGGGCTGCTCCTGGAGCGCAGCGTCCCGGACGTCCTGCCGCTCACCGAGACCGAGCTGTACGAACTGCTCGGCGAGGCGTCGGCGCGGCTGGCCGCGGCGGGCATCGCCGTCCACTGGCCGCGCGAGCTGGCCCGCACCCTCAGCGCCACCGCCGTGGTGCGGCCCGCACCCGGGTCCGCGACCGACGGCACGTCGTTCTTCGACGCCGAGGAACTCCTCACCTTCAACTGGCAGTTGGCGCTCGGCGGCGAACCGCTCAGCAACGCCGAGATGGACGCGCTCGCCGAGGCCCACCGCCCGATCGTGCGCCTGCGCGACCAGTGGGTGGTGGCCGACCCCGAGCTCGTGCGCAAGGCGAGAAAGCGCGACTTGGGCCTGCTCGACCCCGTGGACGCGCTGTCCGTCGCGCTCACCGGCACCGCGGAGGTCGACGGCGAGACGGTCGAGGCCGTCCCCGCCGGAGCGCTCGCGGTGCTCCGTGACCGGCTCCTGGAGGGGCCCGCCACGGCCGAACAACCGCCGGGCCTCGACGCGACCCTGCGCGACTACCAACTGCGCGGCCTCGCCTGGCTGGAGCTGATGACCTCGATGGGTCTCGGCGGCTGCCTCGCCGACGACATGGGGCTCGGTAAGACCATCACCGTGATCGCCCTGCACCTGCGCCGGGCCCGTACCGAGCCCACCCTGGTGGTCTGCCCGGCCTCGCTGCTCGGCAACTGGCAGCGCGAGATCGCCCGGTTCGCGCCGGGCGTCCCGGTGCGCCGCTTCCACGGCAGCAGTCGCAGCCTCGCGGGCAGCGAAGGCGGCTTCGTCCTCACCACGTACGGCACGATGCGCGGCAGCGCGCCCCAACTGGCCGCGCACAGCTGGAACATGGTGGTCGCCGACGAGGCGCAGCACGTCAAGAACCCGTTCTCGGCCACCGCCAAGGCGCTGCGCGCCATCCCGGCCCCCGCCAGGATCGCGCTCACCGGCACCCCGGTGGAGAACAACCTCTCCGAGCTGTGGGCGCTGCTCGACTGGACGACGCCCGGGCTGCTCGGCCCCCTGAAGGCGTTCCGTTCCCGGCACGCCCGGCTGGTGGAGAACGGCGAGGACGAGGACGCCGCGGTCCGCCTGTCGCGCCTGGTCCGTCCCTTCCTCCTGCGCAGGAAGAAGTCCGACCCGGGGATCGTGCCCGAGCTGCCTCCGAAGACGGAGACCGACCACCCCGTGCCGCTCACCCGGGAACAGGCCTCCCTCTACGAGGCGGTGGTCCGCGAGGTGATGGCGGCCGTCGAGGCCTCCGAGGGCATCGCCCGCCGCGCCCAGATCATGAAGCTGCTCACCGCCCTGAAGCAGATCTGCAACCACCCCGCGCAGTACCTCAAAGAGGAGTCGCCACGGCTCCCGGCCCGCTCGGGGAAGCTGGCCCTGCTCGACGAACTCGTGGACACCATCCTCAGCGAGGACGGCTCGGTGCTCGTCTTCACCCAGTACGTCGCCATGGCCCGCCTGCTCTCCACCCACCTCACCGCCCGCGGCGTGCCCTCCCAACTGCTGCACGGGGGAACGCCGGTGAGCGAGCGGGACCGGCTGGTCGACGCCTTCCAGAGCGGTGAGGTGCCCGTGTTCATCCTCTCCCTCAAGGCCGCGGGTACCGGCCTCAACCTCACCCGCGCGGGCCATGTCATCCACTACGACCGGTGGTGGAACCCGGCGGTGGAGGAGCAGGCCACCGACCGCGCCTACCGGATCGGACAGACCCAGCCGGTCCAGGTCCACCGCTTGATCGCGGAGGGCACGGTGGAGGACCGCATCGCCGACATGCTGGAACAGAAACGCCGGCTGGCCGAGGCGGTCCTCGGCTCCGGGGAGAGCGCCCTGACCGAACTCACCGACCGCGAACTGGCGGACCTGATCTCCCTGCGGAGGGCCTCATGAGTCCTCGTGCGCCCATCGGCGCCCCGCGCCACGACGACCGCCGCCGCACCTACCCCGCGCTGGGCGCCCGCTCGCAGCGGACCGGGACCTGGTGGGGCGACGCCTGGGTGGAGGCCCTGGAGGAGCTCGCCCTGGACTCCGCCCGGTTGGCCCGCGGACGCGCCTACGCCGAAGCCGGTCACGTGGACGCGATCACGGTCACGCCGGGCAAAATCACGGCGTACGTCCACGGCTCCCGCCCGCGCCCCTACCGTACGGAGCTGCGGCTGCGCACGCTGCCCGACCAGGCGTGGGAGGACTTCCTCGACACCGCGGCCCGGGCCCCGGCCCACATCGCCGCGCTGCTCGACAAGGACCTTCCGCACGCGCTGGCCGACGAGGCGGCACTGCTGCCCGGTTCGGGCGACCTCATCCCCGACTGCTCCTGCCCCGACGACGGCTACCCGTGCAAGCACGCGGCGGCGCTCTGCTACCAGGCGGCCCGGCTCCTGGACGAGGATCCGTTCGTGCTGCTGCTGATGCGGGGGCGCGGCGAGCAGGAGGTGCTCGCCGCGCTCACCCGGCGCAACGCCGCCCGCATGGCCGTGGAGCGGGTGGCCCCGCTGCCCCAACTGCCCACCGTGCAGGCCCGTACGGCGGTCCAGCCGCGTACGCTGCCGCCCCTGCCGCCGCCGTTCCCCACGCCGCCCCGGCCGGGCCACCCGCCCGCCTTCCCGGAGGTGCACGGCGGCCCCGACCCGCTCTCCCTCGACCTCCTCGCCACCGAGGCGGCCATCCGCGCCCACACGCTCCTGGCCACCGGCGAGGACCCGATCGCCCCGCTGTCCCCGTGGCAGGACGCGGTCCGGCTGGCCGCCGCGCACCCCGGCTCCGGCCTCACCTCGGCGACCCGCGCCCTCTACACCTCCCTGACCCGGGCCACCGACCGCACCCCCACCGACCTGGCCCGGGCGGTGGCCGCCTGGCGGCAGGGCGGCATCGAGGCACTCGCCGTACTCGAAACCCCCTGGGACCCGCCCGCGGGCCCCTTCGACCGGGCCCGCCCGGCACTGAGCGCCGCCGGGTTCCCCGACTTCCGCCCCAGCCGCAACCGCCTCACCACCCCCACCACCCAGCTCCGCTACGGACGCGACGGACTCTGGTACGGCTACGAGTCGGACCCCGGAAGAGAGGACTGGTGGCCCCGCGGCGCCCCGGACCCCGACCCGGTGGGCGCCCTCACAGCCCGCCTCGGCGGCTGACCCGGGGGCGAGGGGTACTGGGGGCACGGCCGCGCTTTCGGGGCACGGGGCCGGTGGTGGCGAAGCCGGTTGGCCCTCGCCGAAGACGTCGGACGATGAGCAGGAAAGGCGGAGCAGAAGCGCAAGCCAGAACCCGCGGGGCTCAGGTGCTCGCCGCCCACTCGGTCAGCCTTTTGAAGTCGGTCTCCCGCAAGCCCCGGCGCGGGTGTACCCGGATCAGCAGGGCTCGCGCGTCGTGGGTGTCGCGCACATAGGTCTCGTCCAGATCGGTGATCATGTCGTCGACCCAGGCGAACGGGCGTCCCGCGGCCCACTTCAGCAGCGGTCTGGTCTTCCAGTACAGGCCGTCCGGGTCGGTGGCGAAGAGTTCGGGCCAGGCGATGAAGGGGAGGTCGGGCGGGAGGCCGATGGCGGGGGCGATCATCTCGTTCGCCTCGTTCATCCACGTGGTGGCCCAGGCCAGTTCGTACGGCAGGGATTGGAGGCGGGGTCCGTGGGCCGGGTTGAGGTAGACGCGCAGTCCGCGCCGGTGCGGGCGGGAGCCCGGGGTCTGGCGGGAGAGCCAGTTCGACGGGTGGAGCCGGTGGGTGCGGTAGCCGCGCAGGCGGGGGAGGCGGGCCGCATACGGGTTGAGGGGGCCGTCCACGTCGAGGAGCAGCAAGGGGCGGTCCTGCGCAGTCGTCATGGGGGAGGGATACCCACGCCGGTGCGCCAAGTGGCGTGAAGCGGAGGGCAGTTGCGGAGGCCCGGCGTCCGCTCGCGTCGCAGGTGAGGGGCGCGTTCCCTCGTGTCGCCCAGCGCTCCCCGGCCGGTCTCGGCCGCCCGAGGTCGTCACCGACGCGACTCCTCCCGCGCCCACGAAGCCAGCACCGCATCGATCGCCGCAGCCACCCGGGCCCGCGCCCGATTGTGCGGGACCCGCGCCATGAGTAGCGCGTCGTACTCCGTGTCGAGATGGCGGACAGAAGCGCGGACGGCGGCCGTCACCGCCGCTTCGTCCAGCGCCCGGCCCGCCGCCGACCGGCCCACCCTGCCGCTGCCGCGCACCGAGGTGTGCTCGGCGATGTCGCGGGCCCGCTCGGCCGGGCAGCCGGGGAAGAGCCGCAGGATCTCGGCGGTCAGCTCGGCGGTGAACCGTACGTCCTGCGCGGCCCGGCGCTCCGCGTCGCGCGCCCGTCTACGGGCCCGGGCCTCCGCGTCGGCCAGGCACGCGGTCTCCGCCGCGGCGAGCGCGGCCTCTTCGACGAAGACGCCCTGGCGTTCGTAGCGCCGTCGGCGCCGGTTGAAGCGGACCACGACGGCGGACAGCGAACTGCCCACGCGGGCGCGGCGGGTGAGTGCGGTGTCGCCGCGCGGCAGGAAGACCAGATGCCCCAGGTCCGCACAGTCCAGGCAGCGCGGCGAACCGGACTCCAGGACGAGCCGTCTGAGCGGACCGCGATCGCATGCGGCGCACCGGTGATGGCGCCGGGGTTCTATGACGAGAATGGCGACAGCCTCCTCCTTGTGCGCGACCCTGCGGACGGTCGCTCGTACGTGCGGAGTCTTGTTCGTGATCGCGCGCGGCCGCGCGTGCCGCCTGCGCGCAGTCGTTCCTGCGACCGGGCCCGTCGGCCGCCCAGGTTCGACCGTGGGGGCCGTCGCTCGGCGTGGCACGGCCGACTGCCGCTCGCGGTAGGCCCGTCAACCCGTCAACCCGTCAACCCGCGGGCCCGCAGACCCATCGACACGCCGTCGCCGGACGCACGGCGCCTTCCGCGCGCCTTCCCCTCTCTCTGCTGTCTCTCTGATGCCCCGCCCAATCGCCCTTCGAACAGCGAGGGTTGGGTGGGAGGGGCTGTCGGCGTGCGAGCTCTCGCGGCCTCGACGGCGGGCCAGAAGACGCGTATGGAGAAGGCACCGCGCATGATGGGGGCGTGCGATTCGAAGCGATCACCTGGGAACGGCTGACCGATGCCCTCGTGGAACGGGCCATGGGCCTGAAGGCCCCCGACGGCGGGTCATGGCTGCGCATCGGCGTCGACGGCGCCCCGGCGGCCCGTCCCGACGAGCTGTCCCAGCGCGTAGCGGAATCGCTCCGCCTGCACGGCAGGTCCGTCCTCGCCGTCTCCACCGAGGGATTCCTGCGCCCCGCCTCGCTGCGGTACGAATTCGGCCGCGAGGACCCGGACACGTACTACGACGGCTGGTTCGACACGGGCGCGCTGTGGCGGGAGGTCTTCGGGCCGCTTGACCCGGGCGGCACCGGGCGCGTGCTGCCCGATCTGTGGGACCCGGCGACCGATCGGGCCACCCGGAGCCCCTACCAACTGCTTCCGGAGGGCGGGGTGTTGCTCGTGCACGGCCCCATGCTCCTGGGTCGCTGGTTCCCCTTCGACTTCACCGTGCACCTCCGCCTGTCACCGTCCGCCCTGCGCCGCCGAACCGACGAGAGTGCGCGGTGGACGCTTCCCGCCTTCGCACGGTACGACGCGGAGGTGCGACCGGCCGAAGCCGCCGATGTGGTGGTACGGGTCGACGACGTTCGGCATCCCGCCTGGGGAGTGACGGAGGGGCGGAGTGACGGAGGTGCGGTGACAAATGGCAAATGACAGATGGGGGATGACGAATGGCGGCCCCGGCTGGCGAATGACGGGCCCGAGATGACGTAAGACGTACGACGGACGGCGAATGACTACTGACGGATGGCCAACGACAGACGGCGGATGACAGGCGGCGGATGACAAAGGGCGGATGACTAACGACGGATGACAGAGGCCAGCTGACAGACTTCGTCGGCGCTCACTCCAAACCCAGCGGCGGCCGTCCTCCCACCACCCCAACGGCCAGAGCCCCTGCCCGGCACCCTGCCTCCGCCGCCTCGGCAGGGGACGCGCCCCCCAGGCGGGCGGCGAGGAAGGCGCCCGTGAAGGCGTCGCCCGCGCCCGTGGAGTCCAGGGCCGTCACCTCCGGTGCGGCGACCCTCGCGATGACCTTCCCGGCGGCCGCCACCAGCGCCCCGGCCGCCCCCAGCGTGACCGCCACCAGCGGGAACCGGCGGCTCAACTTGGCCGCCGCGTCCGCGGGTTCCGGCAGCCCGGTCAGGAAGGCGGCCTCGTCCGCGTTGGGCAGCAGGAGGTCCGCGCCCTCGGTCATGTCCAGGAACCGCTCGATGCCCAGGGCTCCGATGAAGCCGGTCGACGCCGGGTCCAGACTGACGGTGACCCCGGCGCGGCGGGCCGACTCCCTTGCTTTAAGGGCGAGTTGACGGCTCTGGTCGGCGAACAGGAGGTAGCCCGAGAGGTGGAGGTGGGCTATGCCGTCCAGGAGGTCCGGTGACCAGTCGGTGGGGTTCATGCGGTGCACGGCGCCGCTGTCGGTCAAGAACGTGCGCTCCGCCGTCGCCGTGTCGACCAGGGCGATCACGGTCGCGGTGGGCGCGTCGGCGTCCGGGATCAGCAGCGGGCGCACGCCGCAGCGGCGCAGCCGGAGGTCGTGCCAGCCGGCCGCGTCCTGCCCGACCCGGGCGAGCAGCCGCACGTCGGGGCAGCCCGAACGGGCCGCCCAGCAGGCCGCGTTGGCGCCCGCTCCGCCCGGCACCGTACGGATGTCGGCCACGGTGTCCGTGGCCGTGGCGAGCGGGCCGCGGTGGCGGGCGACCACGTCGGTGACCACGTCCCCGACGACGAGTAGCCCACCGCCCGCGCCGCCGAATCCGGCACCGGTCACAGCGCGGCCGCGATGTCCGCGGCCAGCTGGACGTTCCCGCGGACCGCCGCCACGTTCGCCTCCAGGGAGGCCCCGTCCGTGTGCTCGACCAGGTAGTCGAGGAGGAAGGGGGTGACCGCCTGGCCCGTGAGGCCCACGGCACGGCAGGCGGCGAGGCCCGCCGCGAGCACCTCGTCGTGCAGCCGAGGATCGAGCTGCTCGGCCTCGGGGACGGGATTGGCCACGATCACCGCCGAGTCGAGCGCGAGCGAGCGGTGTGCGCGCAGCACGTCCGCGGCCTCGCCGGGCGTGCGCACCGTCCAGTCGACGGGCTCGCCGGAGCTGGCGAGGTAGAACCCGGGGAAATGGTCCGTGCCGTAGCCCAGCACGCCGATGCCGAGCGTCTCCAGGCGCTGGAGCGTGGCCGGTACATCGAGGATGGACTTCACGCCCGCGCACACCACCGCGATCGGCGTCCTGGCGAGCAGTCGCAGGTCCGCCGACTCGTCCTGCGTCTCGGTCCACCCCCGGTGGACGCCGCCGAGGCCGCCGGTCGCGAAGACGCGCAGGCCCGCCCGCGCGGCCAGGAACGCGGTGCCCGACACGGTCGTCGCCCCGCTCGCGCCGGTCGCCAGCGCCATCGGCAGGTCGCGGTGCCCGAGCTTGCGCAGCTCCTCGTTGGCGACCCGCTCCAGCTGCGCCTTGTCGAGACCCACCCGGGGACGCCCGTCGAGCACGGCGATGGTCGCGGGAACGGCACCCCGGGCCCGTACCAGTTGCTCCAGCTCGGTGGCGACCCGCAGATTGCGCGGCCGGGGGAGGCCGTGAGAGATGATCGTCGACTCCAGAGCGACGACCGGTCGGCCCTCGGCCAGCGCCGTCCGCACTTCTTCCGACACCGAGGTCTCATCAGGTACGTCGTCAAAGGGCATGTCCCATCCCTGGCACGCCCGGAAGCCGGGTAAACGTTCTGCCGCACGGGCCGGACCCTCGGGAGGCCGGAACCGCGAAGCACGAACCAGCGGCCCAACTCCGCGCCGGGCGGGACGGTTTGCCCGCTCGGGTACGGGACGCGCTGGACAGACTGTCGCGCCGGAGGGTCCGGACCTGGCCGGACTGTCGGTCAACGTCCGGTCCCGGCCCGGCTAGATTTACCGGCCATGAGCCCCCTGGACCACCCCTCTGTCATGCCCCTCGGCGACGCACCGCTGGGCCGGGCCCCGCTCGGGCCCGCCTCCTTCGCCGTGCGGGTCGGCGACGCCGAACTGGAACCGGAGCCGCTCGCTCCCGAACAGATCGTCTCCGGTGCGCCGGAGGTGACGGGGAAGGTGCTGTGGGAGTCGCCGGACGGGAAGCAGATCCGGGGCATCTGGCAGATCACGCCCGGCGTGGTGACCGACACCGAGGCCGACGAGCTGTTCGTGGTCGTCAGCGGACGCGCCACCGTCGAGGTGGAGGGCGGCGACACCCTGGAGATCGGCCCGGGAGACGCCTGCGTGCTGCGCGCGGGCGACCGCACCACCTGGACCGTCCACGAGACGCTGCGCAAGGCCTACCACATCAGTCTGTAGCGGCGGCCCCGCCCGGCCGTCGCTCCGCGTGCCGCCGGGAGGTGAACAGCCACAGGGCCGCCATCGGCAGCAGCAGCGAGGCACCGGCCGCGTTCAGCCAGCCGTAGCCCGCACGCGCCACGACCAGACCGGCCGCCAGGCCGCCGAACCCCGCCGCCACGTTCATGGTCAGATCGCACAGACCCTGCACGGCGGCGCGGGCAGGCCCCGGCACCGAGTCGGTCAGCAGGGCCGAACCGGACACGAGCCCCGCCGACCAGCCGAGACCGAGCAGGAAGAGCCCGGCCACGGTCTGCCCGTGGCTCCCGCCCGCGGTGCCCGCCAACAGGGCGGCGCAGCACAGCAGTCCGGCCGCCAGACCGATCACGGTCAACCGCCCGAGCCGGTCCGCGAGCCACCCCATCACCGGCGAGAACGCGTACATCCCCGCGATGTGCAGGCTGATGACCAGGCCGATCAGCTCGATGTCCGCGCCGTGCCGGGTCAGCGCGACCGGCGTCATCGACATGATCGACACCATGGCGGTGTGCGACACGGCGACGGTGACGAGCGCCAGGCGGGCCCGCGGCGACTGCCTGACCGCCGTGACCCCGGCCCGCAGCGAGCGGGCCGCGGCGGGCTGCGCGCCGCCGTCCAGCGCGCGGGCGGTGAGCAGCGGGTCCGGCCGCAGCAGCACGCCGACGAGCACGGCCGCCAGCAGGAACACCCCGGCCGCCCACACGAAGGGGCCCGCGGCCGCCGGTATGCCGAAGCGGGCGACACTGCGGCCGGCGGGCGCGGCTATGTTCGGGCCGAGCACGGCACCGATCGTCGTCGCCCACACCACGGTGGAGATGGCCCGCGCGCGCCGCTCGGGCTCGGCGAGGTCGGCGGCGGCGTACCGGGCCTGGAGGTTGCCCAGCGAGCCGGCGCCGAAGACGGCCATGCCGGTCAGCAGCAGCGGGAAACTGGCGAGCACCGCTCCGGTGACCACGACCACGGCGCCGACCGTCGCGAGGAGATAGGCGAGCAGCAGCCCCGGGCGGCGGCCGCGCCGGGTCATCAGCGCGGCCAGCGGCAGCGCGAGCAGCGCGGGCCCGGCCACCATGGATGCCGAGGCGAGTCCCGACAGGGCCTGGCTGCCGCTGACCTCTGCGGCCAGTACGGCGGCCAGCGCGATCCCCGTGCCGTTCGCGAGACCGCCGAGGATCTGGCTCGCGAACAGGACGGCGGTGATGCGGCGCCGCAGCGCGGGCAGGGCCGCCGGATCGGGCGCCGCACAGCCGGTGTCGAAGGCGTCGGGGAGCGCAGTCACCGGCGCAGTGTGCCAGCTCGTACGTCCGTCCGAAATGGGTGGGCCCGGGGAGCTCCGTCGCTCAGAACAGGGGCTGCGGCAGCACTCCTTCGAGTGCGAGCAGTTGCCGCTTGGTCTCCAGTCCGCCGCCGAATCCGCCGAGCCCGCCGCCGCTCTCCACCACGCGGTGGCAGGGCACGACGACCGGCAGCGGGTTGGACCCCATGGCCGCGCCCACGGCCTGGGCCGCCCCGGGCTGGCCGACGCGGCGGGCCAGATCCCCGTACCCCACCACGGTTCCGTAGGGCACGCCCGCTGCCAGCTCGCGCAGGACCTGCCGGTTGAAGCCGGACGACAGCGACCAGTCGAGCGGCAGCGTGAACTCGCGCAGCCCGCCCGCGAAGTAGGCCTCGACCTGGCGTATGGGCTCCTCCAGCGGGCCCGCCCGGCCGGGCACGGCCGGGACGGGCTCGGTGGCGAACCGGGCGGCCAGCGCGCGCACGGCCCGCCCGCGCACCGCCTCATCGGCGTGGAACACCACGTTCACCAGGCCCTGGTCCGTCGCGGCCAGGAGCAGCGGGCCGATGCCGCTCTCGACGACCGACCATTCGACGCACCGCGCATCGCTGTTCATGCCGACCACCGTACGACCCCCCTCTGACAACGCGGCCAACGCGGCCCGCCCGGTCCGGCGGGCTCGCGGAAGGGGCGCCCAAAGCGAACGGATCCACCCAGATGGGAACGGACCGGCCGCCCGGAGTCGATAAATTGCCCGGAAAATGTTTGCCTGTCGCCCAGCGAGCCCTAATGTCGCCCCGAACCAGGGCCGCAAAAACAGCAGGGCCTCTTCAGTCGGTACGGGGTGAAGGGCACACGGGTATGCACGGGACGGTCGACGGATTCAGCTATGGCCTGGTGACGCCGGTGGCGGCGTTCATCATGGCCTGCCTCGGCGGAGCGCTGGGACTGCGCTGCACCGCCCGGTCCGTGCGCAGCGAGCGCTCCTTCAAGGCCGCCTGGCTGGCACTGGGCGCCACCTCCATAGGGTCCGGGATCTGGACCATGCACTTCATCGCGATGATGGGCTTCACGGTCCACGAGGTGCCGCTGGGCTACGACCGGGGCATCACCTTCGCCAGCCTGGCCGTCGCGATCGTGATGGTGGGCATCGGCATCTTCATCGTGGGCTACCGGGGTGCGACCCCGATGGCGCTGGTCACCGGGGGCACGATCACCGGGCTCGGGGTGGCGACCATGCACTACCTGGGCATGGCCGGGATCACGATGAACGGGGAGTTCGAGTACAACACCCTGGTCGTCAGCGTCTCCGTGGTGATCGCGGTGGTCGCCGCCACCGCCGCGCTGTGGGCCGCCGTCTCGGTGCACGGTTTCCTGGCCAGCCTGGGCGCCAGCCTCGTGATGGGCGTCGCGGTCAGCGGCATGCACTACACCGGGATGGCCGCGCTCAGCGTCCAGCTGCACGGCACCGCGGGCACCGCCGTGGCGGGCGGGGAGTCGCCCGCCACCCTGCTCGCGCCCATGCTGATCGGACCCGTCGCCTTCCTGGTCCTGGCCGGGGTGGTGGTGATGTTCGACCCGCTGGTGGTGATGGGCAAGCCGGACTGGGAGAAGCGGCCGCCGCGGGCGATCCCCGCCCCCCGGCACCGCCCGTCCTTCCCGGAGCGCACCAGCTGGGCGGCGTCCGAGACCCCGCGCGAGGGCTCCGCCTCCCCGCACGACTGGTGACCGCGCCCGCGATCGGACCGCGGTTGTCAGTGGCGGGTCGTACGGTGGTTGCATGCGGCCCGTTTCCAAGATCGAACGTACGGTGGCGCCCTTCGAGGTCGTCAGTCCCTACCAGCCCAGCGGCGACCAGCCGGCGGCCATCGCCGAGCTGGAGAAGCGCATCCGCGCAGGTGAGAAGGATGTCGTCCTGCTCGGCGCCACCGGCACCGGAAAGTCGGCGACGACTGCCTGGATGATCGAGAAGCTCCAGCGGCCCACGCTCGTCATGGCGCCGAACAAGACCCTGGCCGCCCAGCTGGCCAACGAGTTCCGCGAGCTGCTGCCGAACAACGCGGTCGAGTACTTCGTGTCGTACTACGACTACTACCAGCCCGAGGCCTACGTCCCGCAGTCGGACACCTACATCGAGAAGGACTCCTCGATCAACGAGGAGGTCGAGCGGCTGCGCCACTCGGCGACCAACTCGCTGCTGACCCGGCGCGACGTGATCGTGGTCGCGTCCGTGTCCTGCATCTACGGCCTGGGCACCCCGCAGGAGTACGTCGACCGGATGGTGCCGCTCAAGGTCGGCGACGAGATCGACCGCGACCAGCTGCTGCGCCGCTTCGTCGACATCCAGTACACCCGCAACGACCTGGCGTTCACCCGCGGCACCTTCCGGGTGCGCGGCGACACCATCGAGATCTTCCCGGTGTACGAGGAACTGGCCGTCCGCATCGAGATGTTCGGGGACGAGATCGAGGCGCTGTCCACGCTGCACCCGATCACCGGCGAGATCATCAGCGAGGACCAGTCGCTCTACGTGTTCCCCGCGAGCCACTACGTGGCGGGCCCGGAGCGCATGGAGAAGGCCGTCAACGGCATCGAGAAGGAGCTGGAGCAGCGCCTGGCCGAGCTGGAGAAGCAGGGCAAGCTCCTGGAGGCCCAGCGGCTGCGCATGCGCACCACGTACGACCTGGAGATGCTCCGCCAGATCGGCAGCTGCTCGGGCGTGGAGAACTACTCGATGCACTTCGACGGCCGCGAGCCCGGCACCGCGCCCAACACCCTGCTCGACTACTTCCCCGAGGACTTCCTGCTGGTCCTCGACGAGTCGCACGTGACCGTGCCGCAGATCGGCGCGATGTACGAGGGCGACGCCTCCCGCAAGCGGACGCTGGTCGACCACGGCTTCCGGCTGCCGTCCGCGCTGGACAACCGGCCGCTGAAGTGGGAGGAGTTCCTCGGCCGCATCGGCCAGACCGTCTACCTGTCGGCCACCCCCGGCAAGTACGAGCTCTCCCGCGGCGACGGCTTCGTGGAGCAGATCATCCGCCCCACCGGCCTGGTCGACCCGGAGGTCGTGGTCAAGCCCACCGAGGGCCAGATCGACGACCTGGTGCACGAGATCCGCAAGCGCACCGAGAAGGACGAGCGCGTCCTGGTCACCACCCTCACCAAGAAGATGGCCGAGGACCTCACCGACTACTTCCTCGAACTGGGCATCCAGGTGCGGTACTTGCACAGCGACGTCGACACGCTGCGCCGCATCGAGCTGCTGCGCGAGCTGCGCGCCGGTGAGTACGACGTGCTGGTCGGCATCAACCTGCTGCGCGAGGGCCTCGACCTGCCCGAGGTCTCCCTGGTGTCGATCCTCGACGCCGACAAGGAGGGCTTCCTGCGCTCGGGCACCTCCCTGATCCAGACCATCGGCCGTGCGGCGCGCAACGTCTCCGGCCAGGTCCACATGTACGCCGACCGCGTCACCCCGGCGATGGAGAAGGCCATCGAGGAGACCAACCGGCGCCGCGAGAAGCAGATCGCGTACAACAAGGAGAAGGGGATCGACCCCCAGCCGCTGCGCAAGAAGATCAACGACATCGTCGCGACCATCGCGCGCGAGGAGGTCGACACCGAGGAGCTGCTCGGCACCGGGTACCGCAAGGGCAAGGACGGCAAGGCGGCCAAGGCGCCCGTGCCCTCGCTCGGCGGCAAGGCGGCCAAGGGCGCCAAGAAGGAGCTCACCGACCGGCCCGCGGCCGAACTGGCGGGAATCATCGAGGAGATGACCGACCGGATGCGGGCCGCGGCGGCGGACCTGCAGTTCGAGGTGGCGGCCCGGCTGCGCGACGAGGTCGGCGAGCTGAAGAAGGAGCTCCGGCAGATGAAGGAGGCGGGGCTCGCCTGACCGGCCGCTCGCGGGGGCGGTGTGTTGCAACACCGCCACAAAATGCCCCCGCACGGCCACCGGCCCCGCCGCGCTGCGTAGGGTCGGGCCCGAGAACGTACAACGACGCAAAGCATGTCAAGAACGACACATGGGGAGAGGGGACAGCGCGTGACGGTCAATCTGTCCAAGGGTCAGGCCATCAGCCTGGAGAAGCAGGGTGGCGGCACCCTGACCGCGGTGCGGATGGGGCTCGGCTGGCAGGCGGCACCGCGCCGGGGCCTGTTCGGCAAGCGGACGCAGGAGATCGACCTGGACGCGTCGGCGGTGCTCTTCGCCGACAAGCAGCCCGTCGACGTGGTCTTCTTCCGCCACCTCGTCAGCGACGACGGCTCGGTGAGGCATACCGGCGACAACCTCGTGGGCGGTGCGGGCCAGGGCGGTGACGACGAGTCGATCCTGGTCGACCTCTCGCGCGTGCCGGTCCACATCGACCAGATCGTCTTCACGGTGAACTCGTTCACCGGCCAGACGTTCCAGGAGGTGCAGAACGCGTTCTGCCGCCTCGTCGACGAGACCAACGGCCAGGAGCTGGCCCGCTACACGCTGGACGGCGGCGGCCAGTACACCGCGCAGATCATGGCCAAGGTGCACCGCGTGGGTGCCGGCTGGCAGATGACGGCGATCGGCAACGCCGCCAATGGCCGCACCTTCCAGGACCTGATGCCGGCGATCCTGCCGCAGCTCTGACCGCGCCGGATCACCGACACCGCAGCTCCCGGAGGCCCGAGGCCGCCGGGAGCTGCACCACAACCGCACAGGCACCACCATCAACTCGACGAGGGGGCAGAGGCGATGACGGTCGAGCTGGTACGGGGACAGAACCATCCCCTGCCCCGGACCCGGCTGGAGATCCGGGTGTCGGCCGGCACGCCCGTCGTGGCCGGAGCCTCGCTCACTGACGAGCAGGGCCGGGTGCACGGGGAGGAGCGGGTCGCCCACCCCGGCTCGCCGACCCTGCCCGGCGTCGAGGTCTCCCGGCAGGCCGCCGCCGACCACCGCCTCGCCGTGGACCTGGAGGCGCTTGCGGAGGACGTGCACCGGGTCGACGTGTTCCTCGCGCTGCCGCTCGGGACGCCCGGGCCCAGCCGGTTCGCCGCCGTGGCCGCGCCCTTCGTCGCCGTGACCGGCCTGGACGGCACGGAGATCGCCAGCTACACCATCACCGGCCTCGGCGCCGAGACCGCGGTCGTGGCCCTGGAGCTCTACCGCCGCCAGGGCCTCTGGAAGATCCGCGCCAACGGGCAGGGGTACGCGGGCGGTCTCGTCGACCTGCTCGCCGACCAGGGCCTGACCGAGGCCCGGCAGCTGTCCGCCGCGATCCAGGACGCGATCGCGCTCGGGGTCTCCCGCTCGGTGGCGGCGCCCCCGCCCCGTACGAGCGACGAGACCCGGGTGCGGGCGGCCGCCGGTGGGCCGGCACCGGGCGACGCCGGGCCGCCCGGCGTCGCGCCCCAGCAGGCGGTCGGTGACGGCGGCCCGATCGACTACGCCCACCCCAGGCGCCGGACCAGCACACCACCGCCCCCCGCCCCGGCCGCACCGGCCACGAACCCCGGCGAGCCCGCGCGGCCCGTCGCGGGCGACGCCACCGGCTGGTCCCTGGACGAGCGGCTCTACAACCAGGTGTGGGGCATGTTCGAGGACCTGGCCCGCGCCGTGGCCGCCTATCGCAGCGCCGTCGACTTCGCGGACTCCCGGATGGAGCAGGAGCTGGACCGCGCCCTGTCCGACCCGCGCGGCCGCCTGGGCGCCGCCGGTGACCAGGCGCGCGAGCGGGCCCGCGCCAAGCGGGAGGAACTGGTCGCCCGGGCCAGGGAGGCCCTCGACCGCGAGCTCGCCCAGCTGACCGCGGAGTCCGACGTCGTCGAGCCCGCCCTGCCGCCCGCGTACGCCCGCTGGGACAACCCCGTATGGCACGCCTACCGCGTCCCCATGGAGCTCCCCATGGCCCTGCGGGTCGGGGATCTCCACCTGCCCGAACAGCCGGAGCTGCGCATTCCGATGCTGGTCAGGCTGCCGCTTGAGCGCGGCCTGTGGATCGACTCGGGCCGCGGCGGGTCCGAGGCGGCCGCGTTCCTGGACACCGAGCAGATCAAGGCACTGGCGATGGACACGGCCGTGGCGGTCGCGGTCCGGCTGCTCGCGGTCTACCCGGCCCATGAGTTCGCCGTCCACGTCATCGATCCGGCGGGTTCGGCCGCGGCCCGGCTCGCCCCGCTGGCTCGGTCCGGGGTGCTGGCCGCACCGCCCGCGGCGGGCGCGGCCGGGGTGGCCGAGGTGCTGGCCCGGCTCACCGAGCGCGTCGACCTCGTACAGATGGCGGTGCGGGGCGGCGCGGGGGCGGACGCGCTGCCGCCGGGCATGGACACCGCCGAACAGCTCCTGATCGTCAACGACTTCCCGCACGGCTTCGACGACCGCGCCCTGAACCAGCTGCGCTACCTCGCCGACGAGGGGCCCTCGGTGGGGGTCCACCTCCTGATGGTCGCCGACCGCGAGGAGGCCAGCGCGTACGGGCCGGTCCTCCAGCCGCTGTGGCGTTCGCTGCTGCGCCTGACCCCGGTGCCCGACGATCACCTCGCCGACCCGTGGGTGGGCCACGCCTGGACGTACGAGCCGCCGCTCGCGCCGCCGGGCAGCCGCATCCTTGAGCAGGTGCTCGGACAGGTCGGCGAGGCCCGCGCGGGGTGGCCCCGCTAGCCGCCGAACGGCGCGGGAGGCTCCTCCGAAAGGACCAGGAGAGCCGCCGCTGACCTGGTCATTTGATTGATCTTTACCAATCTCTTTACCTGCTCTTGGTCATTCGGGTAGGCTCACTCCCAGCGGAGGGGAGTACTCCCGGCTGCGGCGTTCCCGTCAATACGGACCCACGGGACGGGTCCCGGGGCGTCGGCCCGCGGCGCGAGGGAAGGCGCCCGGGTGGAAGAGACCTCCGGCAGCGACGACGCTGATCAGTAGCCGTACGACGCCGGAGGCGCAGTGGACGTTTCAATGACCCTGTGGGTAGTGACCATTCTTGGTCTGTGTGCCCTCATCGCGGCCGACTTCTTCATCGGGCGCAAGCCCCATGACGTGTCGGTCAAGGAAGCCGGCGTCTGGACCGTGGTCTGGATCGTGCTGGCCGCGCTCTTCGGCCTCGGCCTGCTGTTCTTCGGCAACAGCCAGGCGTCGGGCGAGTTCTTCGCGGGCTTCATCACCGAGAAGTCGCTCTCCGTCGACAACCTCTTCGTCTTCATCCTGATCATGGCGAAGTTCTCGGTGCCCTCGCACCTCCAGCAACGGGTGCTGCTCTTCGGCGTGTTGATCGCCTTGGTGCTGCGCGCCATCTTCATCGCGGCCGGTGCCGCGGTGATCGCCAACTTCTCGTGGGTCTTCTACATCTTCGGCGCGTTCCTGATCTACACCGCCTGGAAGCTCATCCAGGAGGCGCGCTCGGGTGAGGAGGAAGAGGAGTTCGAGGAGAACCGCCTCCTGAAGTCCGTCGAGAAGAAGTTCGGTGTCGCCGACAGGTACCACGGCACCAAGCTGTTCGTGGAGAAGAACGGCAAGAAGATCCTGACGCCGCTCATGGTCGTCATGCTCGCCATCGGCACCACCGACGTGCTCTTCGCGATGGACTCGATCCCCGCGATCTTCGGCCTCACCCAGGACCCGTACATCGTCTTCACCGCCAACGCCTTCGCGCTGATGGGCCTGCGCCAGCTGTACTTCCTGATCGGCGGCCTGCTCAAGAAGCTGGTGCACCTCAGCTACGGCCTGTCGGTGATCCTCGGCTTCATCGGCGTGAAGCTGGTCCTGCACGCCCTGCACGAGAACGGGGTGAACGTCCCCGAGATCTCCATCCCGCTCTCGCTGGGCGTGATCTGCGGCGTGCTGGTCATCACCACCGTCACCAGCCTCATAGCCGCCAGGAAGCAGACCGCGGACGAAGAGCCCCAGAAGGACAGCATCGGCGCCTGACGGACGGGCGGCCCCTCACACCGGGGCCGCCTCCGGCTCGGCCCCGGGCTCGTGCCGCACCGCCGACGCGGGACGGGTCTCGGGAAGCAGCGCGAAACAGCCCAGGCTCAGCAGTCCGAGCCCGGTCAGATACGCGGCGACGCCCCACGGCGGACCGTCGCCGCGGGACAGGGCCGTCGCCACGATCGGGGTCAGCGCCCCGCCGAGCACCCCGCCGAGGTTGTAGCCGACCGCGGCGCCCGTGCACCGCACCCTCGGCTCGTAGAGCTCCGGCAGATACGCCGCGATCACCGCGAACATCGAGATGAACGCCAGCATGGCGCCCAGGAACCCGGTGAACATCCAGAGCGGCTCGGCGGTCGAGAGCAGGGCCACCATCGGGAACATCCACACCACCATCGCCGCGCACCCCGCCAGGCAGAGCGGCCGCCGCCCGTAGCGGTCGCCCAGCAGCGCCGCGAACGGCGTCAGCACGCCCATGATCGCGACGGCTCCCATGACGCAGCCGAGCATCACCGTGCGGTCGACCCCCAGCCGCTGCGTCGCGTACGCGAGCGACCAGGTGGACACCGTGTAGAAGACCGCGTACCCGATCGCCAGGGCCCCCGCGGTCAGCAGGACCAACCGGCCGTGCCCGCGCGCCACTTCGAGCAGCGGCAGCCTGGCCGGCTCGCCCATCTCGCGGAACTGCGGCGTCTCGGCGAGCGAGGTCCGCAGCAGCAGCCCGGCCAGCGCGAGCAGCCCCGCACCCCAGAACGGCACCCGCCACCCCCACGCGCGGAACTCGGCGTCGGTCAGTCCGGCGGACAGGGCGAGGACCACCCCGTTGGCCAGCAGGAAGCCCGCGGTGGGCCCGATCTGCGGAAAGCTCGTCCACAGTCCGCGCCGGTGGGCGGGCGCGTGCTCGGCCGTGAGGAGCACCGCGCCGCCCCACTCGCCGCCGAGCCCGAGCCCCTGGAGGAAGCGCAGCACCAGCAGGAGCCAGGGCGCGGCGATGCCGATCGAGGCGTACGAGGGGACGCAGCCGACCGCCACCGTCGCGAACCCGGTCAGGGCGAGCGAGGCGAACATGACCGGGCGGCGCCCGTGGCGGTCGCCGATGTGCCCGAAGACGACCGAGCCCAGGGGGCGGGCGAGGAATCCGGCCCCGAAGGTGCCGAAGGCGGCCAGGGTGCCCGCGAGCGCGGAGAACGTCGGAAAGAACAGCGGGCCGAGCACGAGAGCGGCCGCCGTCCCGTACACGAAGAAGTCGTAGAACTCGATGGCCGTGCCCGCGAGCGAGGCGGCCGCGAGCCGGATCATCGAGGGGGCGGCCGGAGCGGTGGGGGTGCGCATGTCGCGCCAACTACCAGGGGCGATCTTCCGTTACGGGGCGCGCGGAAGCTCACCGGACGGCGGGTGGGCGCACGGGCGGAGCGTCGATTGTCAGTGGCGGATGCCACGATCGAGGCATGGACATCTTCGGCGCTCCGAACGGCCCGGCTCCCTCGGCGGGACCGGCGGCGGATCACGCCGCCGGCCGGCGGCTACCAGCCGCGTGCGTGCCACTCCGGCAGGTGCGGGCGCTCGTCGCCGAGCGTGGTGTCGTTGCCGTGGCCGGGATAGACCCAGGTCTCGTCCGGCAGGGTGTCGAAGAGCTTGGTCTCGACATCGCGGATGAGGCTGGCGAAGGCCTCCGGGTCCTTCCAGGTGTTGCCCACGCCGCCGGGGAAGAGGCAGTCGCCGGTGAACACATGGGGGTGGCCGTGCGGGTCGTCGTAGACCAGCGCGATCGAGCCCGGCGTGTGCCCGACGAGGTGGCGCGCGGTCAGCTCGACGCGGCCGACCCTGATCGTGTCCCCGTCCTCGACCAGGACATCGGTGGGCACCGGGATGCCCTCGGCGTCGAAGCGGCCCGCATAGGTGCGCGCGCCCGTCGCGGCGACGACCTCGGCGAGCGCCTGCCAGTGGTCGCCGTGGCGATGGGTGGTGACGACGGACGCGATGCCGTCGTCACCGATCAGCGTGAGCAGCGTGCCGGGGTCGGCGGCCGCGTCGATGAGCAACTGCTCGCCCGTGCCGCGGCAGCGCAGCAGGTAGGCGTTGTTGCCCATCGCCCCGACCTCGACCTTGGAGATCATCAGGTCCGTCAGCTCGTGCACATCGGCCGGACCGCCGACCTTCACCGCTCCGCTGTACGTCATGGGCTCAGCCTATCGCCGGGATCACAGCGGGGGCAGGGCGGGCAGCGTTCCGCCGGTCACCTTCAGGGCGGCGCCGTCGCGCCGTCCCGCGAGCCAGCCGACGAGGTCGGCGGCCGGGCCGCTCACCTGGACCGGGCCGGCCTCGGCACCGCCGCCGGTGGTCCACGTCCTGCCGGTGTCGTCGCTCAGGGCGATCGCGGGAAGGTCCTTGTGCCCGGCGAAGCGCTCGGCGAGGAAGTCCGTCTCGCGGCTCACGAAGTCCGCGGGGAGGTCCTCCAGCTCATAGCCGATGCCGAGGTCCACGTGGTGCAGCTCGACCTCGACGAGCCGCCGGAAGGGCACCCGGGCCGCGGTGTCCGTCACGCCGTTGCGCAGCTCGACCGTGCGCGACCAGTCGGCGGGCCGCGCGCCCTCCGCCTGGAAGGCGGCCGCACTGTCGCGTACGTCCGCGAGCTGGACGTCCAGCGGACGGGGCGCGTCGCGGTCGATGTCCGCGTCCCGGGCCTCGGGGCTCGGATACATGGGCCGCCCGGCCAGCACGTTGACGAGCGCGTCCGCGTTCCGTGCGATATGGGCCAGTACATGGCCGCGGGTCCAGCCGGGCAGCCGTGACGGCTCGGCCACGGCGGCGTTGTCCAATGCGGCCGCTGCGGTGAGCAGTCGCTCGGTGGCTTCGTGTACAGAGGCCAGGTCGCGTACGTGATCAATCATGGCGCCGACGATAGCCCGGCCACTCGTCCGGGTGAAGGTGGCCGGACGAGTCCGTAAATCGAATGCGCGTGCTATACGCTCGGGAATGGGTTCCCGCCCAGAACCGTTGTGGAACCTGTCCGGATTCATCCAAGAATCAACGACATCCCCGAGGCGCCCCCCATACCCTGGGACGGGGGCTCCTGCAGCTCCCTCGCTCTCTCTAGAAAGGTGCGGACCGGCGTGGCCGACCGTCTCATCGTCCGTGGCGCGCGCGAGCACAATCTCAAGAACGTCTCGCTCGACCTCCCGCGTGACTCCCTCATCGTCTTCACGGGTCTGTCCGGGTCGGGCAAGTCCTCGCTCGCCTTCGACACGATCTTCGCGGAGGGACAGCGGCGGTACGTCGAGTCGCTGTCGTCCTACGCCCGCCAGTTCCTCGGCCAGATGGACAAGCCGGACGTCGACTTCATCGAAGGTCTGTCGCCCGCCGTCTCGATCGACCAGAAGTCGACCTCGCGCAACCCGCGCTCGACGGTCGGCACCATCACCGAGGTCTACGACTACCTGCGTCTGCTCTTCGCGCGCATCGGCAAGCCGCATTGCCCCGAGTGCGCCCGGCCCATCTCGCGCCAGTCGCCGCAGGCCATCGTCGACAAGGTGCTCGAACTGCCAGAGGGCAGCCGCTTCCAGGTGCTCTCGCCGCTGGTGCGCGAGCGCAAGGGCGAGTTCGTCGACCTGTTCGCCGACCTCCAGACCAAGGGCTACAGCCGCGCCCGGGTCGACGGCGAGACCATCCAGCTCGCCGAGCCGCCCAAGCTCAAGAAGCAGGAGAAGCACACCATCGAGGTGGTCATCGACCGCCTCACGGTGAAGGACTCCGCCAAGCGCCGGCTCACCGACTCCGTGGAGACCGCGCTCGGCCTCTCCGGCGGCATGGTCGTGCTCGACTTCGTCGACCTGGCGGCCGACGACCCCGAGCGCGAGCGGATGTACTCGGAGCACCTCTACTGCCCGTACGACGACCTGTCCTTCGAGGAGCTGGAGCCGCGCTCCTTCTCCTTCAACTCGCCGTTCGGCGCCTGCCCCGACTGCACGGGCATCGGCACCCGCATGGAGGTCGACGCCGACCTGATCATCCCGGACGAGGACAAGTCCCTCGACGAGGGCGCGGTCTCGCCGTGGTCGCTCGGCCACACCAAGGACTACTTCGCCCGCCTGGTGGGCGCGCTCGCCGACGAGCTGGGCTTCCGCACCGACATCCCCTGGGCCGGGCTCCCGCAGCGCGCCAAGAAGGCGCTGCTGTACGGCCACAAGACCCAGATCGAGGTCCGCTACCGCAACCGGTACGGCCGTGAGCGGGCGTACACCACCTCCTTCGAGGGCGCGGTGCCGTTCGTCAAGCGGCGCCACTCCGAGGCGGAGAGCGACGGCGCCCGCGAGCGCTTCGAGGGCTACATGCGCGAGGTGCCCTGCCCCACCTGTGAAGGCACGCGCCTGAAGCCGCTGGTTCTCGCGGTCACCGTGATGGAGCGGTCCATCGCCGAGGTCTCCGCGATGTCGATCAGCGACTGCGCGGACTTCCTGGCCGAGCTCAAGCTCAACAACCGCGACAAGAAGATCGCCGAGCGGGTCCTGAAGGAGGTCAACGAGCGGCTGAAGTTCCTCGTCGACGTCGGCCTCGACTACCTCTCGCTCAACCGCGCGGCCGGCACGCTCTCCGGCGGCGAGGCGCAGCGCATCCGCCTCGCCACCCAGATCGGCTCCGGCCTGGTCGGCGTCCTGTACGTGCTGGACGAGCCGTCGATCGGCCTGCACCAGCGCGACAACCACCGCCTGATCGAGACGCTCGTGCGCCTGCGCGACATGGGCAACACCCTGATCGTCGTCGAGCACGACGAGGACACCATCAAGGTGGCCGACTGGGTCGTCGACATCGGCCCCGGCGCCGGCGAGCACGGCGGAAAGGTCGTCCACAGCGGCCCGTTGAAGCAGCTGCTCAGCAACAAGGAGTCGATGACCGGCCAGTACCTGGCGGGCAAGAAGTCGATTCCGCTGCCCGACGTGCGGCGGCCCACGGACCCCACGCGCCGGCTCACGGTGCACGGCGCGAAGGAGAACAACCTCCGCGACATCGACGTCTCGTTCCCGCTCGGTGTGCTGACCGCCGTCACCGGCGTCTCGGGCTCGGGCAAGTCGACGCTGGTCAACGACATCCTGTACACGCACCTGGCCCGGGAGCTGAACGGGGCGCGCAGCGTGCCCGGCCGGCACACCCGGGTCGACGGCGACGACCTGGTCGACAAGGTCGTGCACGTCGACCAGTCGCCCATCGGCCGCACCCCCCGGTCCAACCCGGCGACGTACACGGGCGTCTTCGACCACGTCCGCAAGCTGTTCGCCGAGACGATGGAGGCGAAGGTCCGGGGCTACCTCCCCGGCCGGTTCTCCTTCAACGTCAAGGGCGGCCGCTGCGAGAACTGCTCGGGCGACGGCACCATCAAGATCGAGATGAACTTCCTGCCGGACGTGTACGTCCCGTGCGAGGTCTGCCACGGGGCGCGCTACAACCGGGAGACGCTGGAGGTCCACTACAAGGGCAAGTCCATCGCCGAGGTCCTGGACATGCCGATCGAGGAGGGCCTGGAGTTCTTCGAGGCCGTGCCCACGATCGCGCGTCATCTGCGGACGCTCAACGAGGTCGGGCTCGGGTACGTCCGGCTCGGCCAGTCGGCGCCGACCCTGTCGGGCGGTGAGGCCCAGCGTGTGAAGCTCGCCTCCGAGCTCCAGAAGCGCTCCACGGGGCGGACGGTGTACGTGCTCGACGAGCCCACCACCGGGCTCCACTTCGAGGACATCTCGAAGCTGATCAAGGTGCTCTCCGGGCTGGTCGACAAGGGCAACTCGGTGATCGTCATCGAGCACAACCTGGACGTCATCAAGACGGCGGACTGGGTCGTGGACATGGGCCCGGAGGGCGGCAGCGGCGGCGGTCTCGTGATCGCCGAGGGCACGCCCGAGCAGGTCGCCTCGGTGCCGGCCAGCCACACCGGAAAGTTCCTGCGGGACATCCTGGGGGCGGACCGGATCAGCGACGCCGCGTCCTCGTCGCCGGCGCGGAAGACGGCGAAGAAGGCCCCGGCCAAGAAGGCGGTCTCCGCGGCGAAGGCGGCACCCGCCAAGAAGACGGCCCGGGCTTCGGCCACCGCCAAGAAGGCGGCCCCGGCGAAGAAGACGACGCGGGCTCGCAAGAGCTGAGTTTCCCCCGCGCCCCTTCCCGAGACCCTCCGGGGGGTTGGGAAGGGGCGGGGCGCAGCCCCCTCGGGGTTGCGCCCCTCGCGCCGGTGATTGCGCCCCAAGCCCTCCACACAGTCTCGCCCCAGGCGCTCTGGGCCCTGTCGGGCGGAAGGGGCCGCGCCTCAGCGCCTTCAGGCAGCGCCACCCGCACGGGGCACGCCCCGGATGTCGCCGGGCGGAAGGGGCCGAGCCCAGGCGGCCAGTTCCTTCGCCGTCGGAGGCTGGGCGCCCTCGCGCGTGCAGGTCATGGCCGCTGCCCTCGACGCGTAGCGGAGTACCTCGGGCCAGTTCGCGCGGGCGAGGGCGGAGGCGGTCGGAAGGCGGTGGAGCAGGGCCGCGTTCACCGTGTCGCCCGCACCGATGGTGTCCACCACCTCCACGCGCTCGGCCGGTACGGAGTGTTCGGCGCCCTGCGCCGTGTGGACCGTCAGGCCCGCCGCGCCCCGGGTCAGGACCACCGCTCGGGGACCCGCCGCGAGCCACTGTGTGACCGTGCCGCCCAGCCACTCCGCGTCCTCCTCCGACAGCTTCAGCAGGCAGACGTGGGGCAGCCAGCTCCTGAAGCGGGCCCGGTAGGCGTCCGGGTCCGGAATCAGGCCCGGCCGGATGTTGGGGTCGAGCAGGGTGAGCACACCGCGCGCGGACTCCCTGCGCAGCAGGGCCTCGTACGCGCTCGCTCCCGGTTCGAGCACCAGCGAACAGGTGCCCAGCGCCAACGCGCTCGCGGAAGGCGGCAGTTGAGGGGGGAGTGCGAAGAGACGGTCCGCGGTCCCGTCCGCGTAGAAGCCGTAGCGCGCCGAGCCGTCCGGCGCGAGCGACGCCACGGCGAGCGTCGTCGGTTCCGGACCGCGCTGCACCAGCGACGTGTCCACCCCGGCCGAGTGCAGCCCGGCCAGGAGCGCCTCGCCGAAGCCGTCCGTGGACACGCGGGAACAGAAGGCGGCCCCCGCGCCGAGCCGGCCGAGCGCGACCGCGGTGTTGTACGGGCCGCCACCGGGCCGCGGCGCCAGCGGCCCCAGCGGATCCTCGGGGTACTGCGGCACCAGGTCGATGAGGGACTCTCCGGCGACGACGATCACGGCCCAGAACGTAACCCATCCACCGACCGTGCGGGCAGCCCCGGCGCGGGGCGAGCGATCTGCCCCGGTATCGTCGATGGCGCAACCCGGGTCGGTTGCGACGGCCGGGTCGGTCGCGCAGACGGCCGACCAAGACCAGTGATCCGTGGAGAAGCCATGACCGGCCAGCCCGCCGCCCGTCGCACCGTGCTGAAAGGCGCCGCCCTCGCCGGGGCCGCGGGGGTCGGCGTAGCCGCCTGCTCCACCGAGTCCAAGCTCGGCCACGCCGAGACCCCGACGCCGACCGCCCCCGAACCGCTCGGCTCGCCCGATGCGGTGCCCGTCGGCGGCGCCAAGCTCTACCGCGAGCAGCGGGTCATGGTGTCCTGCCCGGCCAAGGGCGAGTACCAGGCGTTCAGCGCCCAGTGCACGCACGCCGGCTGCCTCCTGGAGAAGATCGAGGACGGCCACGCGAACTGCCCGTGCCACGGCAGCCGCTTCAACGTGATGACCGGCAAGCCCGTCCAGGGCCCGGCCACGGTGCCGCTGCCCAAGGTCCCGGTGAAGCTGAAGGACGGCCAGCTGGTGGCCGGGCCCGACGCGTAACCGAGCAGCACGGATCTCCCCGGACTTTTAGGCCCCGCCCCGACGCGGAACCGGCCCCGGCCGCGCCCTGGACGCCGACCGGGGCGCCGGAGGCCGCACCGCGGTCACCCCTCGCCCCCAGGTTTTCACGCCCCTCACTCCCAGTCCCAGTCGATCCCCAGGATCCCCGGCCGCACCCCCTGCTCCACCAGGTGCACCGAGCGGTGCCGGCCGCTGAGGGTGAGGTCGCTGCGGCCGGAGCGGACGGCGCCCGTCGACGTCTGGGCGAAGCGGCGGCAGCGGGCGGGCAGGGCCCGCTCGTCGAAGCGGACCTGGAGGACGTACTGGCCGCCCGCGAAGCTGAAGCCGCGTACGTACTCCCGGCTCGGCCCGCCCGTCCCGTCCTCGAAGCCGTAGCCGAACAGATACGTCTCGCCGGCCCGCAGCCGGGTGTCGAAGAGGAGCTCGGCGACCAGGACCCCGCTCGACGCGTCCCAGCGGACCCGGCCGGTGCGGCAGTTCTCGCCCGCGCGCACCTCGACCCGGGCCGGATCGCACTCCGCGTCGCCGCGGTGGATGGCCAGATAGCGGTCGATGCCGTCGCGATGGGCCCGTACCACGTGCTGCGAGTCGCGGCCGCGCAGCTCGCGGCCCGCACCGATCCGGACGCGCTCGTGGTGGCCGACGGTGTGCAGACCGCCGTCCACCGGGGACTCCAGCTCGCCGATGAGCTGCTCCACCACCCCCGACGCCGCCACGAGCGAGCGGTAGGAACGTCCCGCGGGCCGCTCCACCTCGGCGGCCGAGGTGTCGTCGAGGAGGCGGAGCAGGGAGTTCGCGGGCAGGCCAAGCACTTCTTCGAGGCCGCGTACCGCGCGCAGGGACTCGGGCCGCTGCGGCCGCCGCGCCCCCTGCTGCCAGTAACTCAGGCTCGTCACGCCGACCTTGATGCCCCGGCCGGCCAGATGGTGCTGGACCCGCTGGAGCGGCAGGCCCCGGACGGACAGCGCGGCGCGCAACGCCAGGTGAAAGGGGCCGGTACGCAGCGCCTGCGTCAGGTCGGCCTCGGTGTGGAGCATGGGGGACTCCTCAGTGAACGTTCACGGTGGGGGGTGGGCGCGAGGTGGCGTCAGGTCGGGGAAAACCTGGTGGTGGGCCGGGAGTTGTTCACTTTCCGGCCACGTCGTTCACACCCGCGTCCCACCCCGCATTGAAGCGCGTTGACCAGTTCTCGACAACGCCCGATGCTCAACGGCAAGCGTCCGGACGCGATCCTCCACCATCCCCAACCCCCCACTCCGCCATGGGAGGAACGCGATGCGCAACGGAAAGAGACGGCTGTCGGCCCTCACCCTCGTGGTGGCGGCCCTGTTCGCCGCCCCCACGGCAACAGCGACCGCCGCCCCGCACAACGACAGGCCGGTGCCCGCCGCAGCCGCCGCGGCGAGCTCCAAACGGCTCGGCATCACCATGCAGTCCCAGCAGAAGAACAACTGGTGCTGGGCGGGCAGCGGAAACACCATCGCCACCTGGTTCGGCCGCAGCTACACCCAGAACCAGTTCTGCAACGCCGCCTTCGGCCGGGCCCAGGGCTACGACTGCCCCAACTGGCAGGCCGACCTGGGCAACGTGCAGAACGCCCTGGACTGGGCCGGTATCAACTCGGGCTCGTACGTGAGCGGTTGGCTGCGCTACTCGACCGTGCAGACCGAGATCAACAACAACCGCCCGATCGAGACCCGCATCCAGTGGTCCAGCGGCGGCGGTCACATGCACGTCCTGTACGGCTACGACGACGCCAACAGCTGGGTGTACTGGGGCGACCCCTGGCCCTCCAGCACCCGCTACAACTGGGCCTCGCACGCCTGGTACGTGGACAACGACTCCTTCTCCTGGACCCACTCGCTGTACCGGATCGGGGCGTGACGACGATGCAGTGGACCCGTCTCGCTCCCGCGGCCGTCGCCGCCGCGCTCATCGGCCTCGCCGCCCCGCAGGCCTTCGCCGACCAGGCGCCCGCCGCCTCCGCCGAGGCCAAAGCCGCGGCCCGCCAGGCCGCGAGCGCTCCCGCCACCCTCGACACGCTCTCCCGCTTCTTCGCCCGGGACGGCAAGGTGGCGCTGAAGGCCGCCGCCCCGCGCATCGAGGGCGACACCGTGCCCGTCTACGCGCTGTCCCCGGCGTTCGTCGCGGGCAGGGCGGGCGCGCCCGTCGCCCAGCTGGAATACCTCGCCTCCACGGCCGTCTCGTCGGACGGCCAGAAGGCCTCCCTGTGGACGGTGCGGCAGGGCTCCGCCTGGCAGGTGGTCAACATAGCCACCGGCGACGACGAGGCCCGGTACGCGGCGGCGGGCGCCGCGAAACTCCCCGGCGGCACCGTCTTCCAGGAGCCGCAGATCAACGCCTGGTACGTGGAGAAGGACACCCGGGTGCTGCCGCTCGACGAGGACGCCGTCAAGGCGATCGGCGCGAACGGCACCACCCTGGCCGCCTACCGGACGCGCGTCGCGCACGCCTACGGGGACAAGCTGCCGGGCTCGGCGTACGACCGGTCGGGCAAGGCCGGCGGCTATGCCGAGACGCCCCAGGAGACCAGGGCCCAGGCCGCGCAGGCGGCCGCCGTCGCCGCGGGGGACGACGGCCCCCTGACGGTGGTCTCCACCGTGGCCGGGGCGGGCGCGCTCCTCGCGCTCGGCCTCACCGGCACGGCGGCCCTGCGCAGGCGCCGCCGCCCGGCCGGGCAGGTGTAGTACCGGGCCGGTGCGGGGCGGCGAGGCGCCCCCGCACCGGCCCGTTCACCGCCCGACCCCATGGGAGAAGCCGCGTTGTCAGCCCCCGCAAGTAGGGTGGTGGCCATGGCAGACCCCTCCAGCTACCGCCCCAAGCCGGGACAGATCCCCGACTCGCCGGGGGTCTACAAATTCCGCGACGAACACCGCCGGGTGATCTACGTCGGGAAGGCGAAGTCCCTGCGCCAGCGGCTCGCCAACTACTTCCAGCCGTTGACGAGTCTGCACCCGCGCACGGCCACGATGGTGACCACCGCCGCCGCCGTGGAGTGGACCGTCGTCGCCACCGAGGTGGAGGCGCTCCAGCTCGAATACTCCTGGATCAAGGAGTTCGACCCCCGCTTCAACGTCAAGTACCGCGACGACAAGAGCTATCCGTACCTCGCGGTGACGATGAACGAGGAGTTCCCGCGCGTCCAGGTCATGCGCGGCGCCAAGAAGAAGGGCGTGCGCTACTTCGGCCCGTACGGGCACGCCTGGGCCATCCGCGAGACCGTCGACCTGATGCTCCGCGTCTTTCCGGTACGCACCTGCTCGGCGGGCGTGTTCAAGCGCTCGGCCCAGATCGGCCGCCCCTGCCTGCTCGGCTACATCGGCAAGTGCGCGGCCCCCTGCGTCGGCCGGGTCACCCCCGAGGAACACCGCGAACTGGCGGAGGACTTCTGCGACTTCATGGCCGGCCGCACCGGCGCCTACCTGCGCCGCATCGAGCAGGAGATGATGGCCGCCGCCGAGGACATGGAGTACGAGCGCGCCGCCCGGCTGCGCGACGACATAGAGGCGCTCAGGAAGGCCCTGGAGAAGAACGCGATCGTCTTCAACGACGCCACCGACGCCGATCTGATCGCGGTCGCCGAGGACGAGCTGGAAGCCGCCGTGCAGATCTTCCACGTCCGCGGCGGCCGGGTGCGCGGCCAGCGCGGCTGGGTCACCGACAAGGTGGAGGCCGTCGACACCGCGGGCCTGGTCGAGCACGCGCTCCAGCAGCTGTACGGCGAGGAGAGCGGCGACGCGGTGCCCAAGGAGGTCCTCGTCCCGGCCCTGCCCGAGGACACCGAGGCGGTGAGCGGCTGGCTCGCGACCCGGCGCGGCTCCAACGTCTCGTTGCGCATCCCGCAGCGCGGCGACAAGAAGGACCTGATGGTCACGGTCGCGCGCAACGCCCAGCAGGCCCTCGCGCTGCACAAGACGAAGCGCGCCTCCGACCTGACGACGCGCTCGCGGGCCCTGGAGGAGATCGCCGCCGCCCTGCAGCTGGACAGCGCGCCGCTGCGCATCGAGTGCTTCGACATCTCGCACCTCCAGGGCGACGACGTCGTGGCGTCCATGGTCGTCTTCGAGGACGGTCTCGCGCGCAAGAGCGAGTACCGGCGCTTCCAGATCAAGGGCTTCGAGGGCCAGGACGACGTCCGGTCCATGCACGAGGTGATCAGCCGCCGCTTCAAGCGCTATCTGGCCGAGAAGGCGCGCACGGGGGAGTGGGTCGAGGAGGAGGACGGCCAGGAGGGCGCCGAGGGGCTCGCGGGCGGGCTGTCCGGGCCGGTGTCCGGCGAGGTCTCCGCGCTCCAGGACGAGGACGGCCGCCCCAAGCGCTTCGCCTACCCGCCGCAGCTGCTCGTGGTCGACGGCGGGCAGCCGCAGGTCGCCGCGGCCAAGCGGGCCCTGGACGAGCTGGGCATCGACGACATCGCGGTGTGCGGGCTCGCCAAGCGGCTCGAAGAGGTCTGGGTGCCCGAGGAGGACGACCCGGTGGTCCTGCCGCGCTCCAGCGAGGGGCTCTACCTCCTCCAGCGGGTGCGTGACGAGGCCCACCGCTTCGCCATCACCTATCAGAGGGCCAAACGGACGAAGCGCTTCAAGGCGGGCCCGCTGGATGCGGTGCCCGGCCTCGGCGACACCCGCAAACAGGCTCTGATCAAGCATTTCGGCTCGGTGAAGAAGCTCCGGTCGGCGACAATCGACGAGATCTGCGAGGTCCCCGGCATAGGCCGCAAGACGGCCGAGACCGTTGCCGCGGCCCTCGCGCAGGCGGTCCCGGCCGCGCCCGCCGTGAACACGGCGACAGGAGAGATCATTGAAGAGGACGACGGGGGCAGCACGACATGACTGAGCAGCACGAAGAAGACCGAGAAGCGGGAGTACACGTGAGTACGGGCACGACGATCGAGGCCGGCGGGGCCGATGCGCCCATCCCCGAGCTGGTGATCATCTCCGGCATGTCCGGCGCCGGGCGCAGCACCGCCGCCAAGTGCCTGGAGGACCTCGGCTGGTTCGTCGTCGACAACCTGCCGCCCGCGCTGATCCCCACCATGGTGGAGCTCGGCGCCCGCTCCCAGGGCAACGTGGCGCGCATCGCCGTCGTCGTCGACGTGCGCGGCCGCAGGTTCTTCGACAACCTCCGCGAGTCGCTCGCCGACCTCGACGCCAAGGAGGTCACCCGGCGGATCGTCTTCCTGGAGTCCTCCGACGACGCGCTGGTGCGCCGCTTCGAGTCGGTGCGCCGCCCTCACCCGCTCCAGGGCGAGGGCCGGATCGTCGACGGCATCGCCGCCGAGCGCGACCTGCTGCGCGAGCTGCGCGGCGACGCCGACCTGGTGATCGACACCTCCAGCCTCAACGTCCACGAGCTGCGCGCCAAGATGGACGCCCAGTTCGCCGGCGACGAGGAGCCGGAGCTGCGCGCCACCGTCATGTCGTTCGGCTACAAGTACGGCCTGCCGGTCGACGCCGACCTGGTGGTCGACTGCCGCTTCCTGCCCAACCCGCACTGGGTGCCGGAGCTGCGTCCGTACACGGGCCTGAACGAGGAGGTGTCGGGCTACGTCTTCAACCAGCCCGGCGCCAAGGAGTTCCTCGACCAGTACAGCGAGCTGCTCCAGCTGATCGCGACGGGCTACCGCCGCGAGGGCAAGCGGTACGTGACGATCGCGGTGGGCTGCACCGGCGGCAAGCACCGCTCGGTGGCCATGTCCGAGAAGCTCGCCGCACGCCTGGCCTCCGAGGGGATCGAGACCGTCGTCGTCCACCGGGACATGGGGCGCGAGTGAAGGTGTACCGCCGGCGCACCGCCGGACCGGTGCTGCGCACCGGCCGCAAGCGGGGCGCCCAGCCCAAGGTCGTCGCGCTCGGCGGCGGCATGGGCCTCTCCGCCTCGCTCGCCGCGCTGCGCCGGATCACCGGGGACCTGACGGCCGTCGTCACCGTGGCCGACGACGGCGGCTCCAGCGGCCGGCTCCGCGCCGAGCTGGGCGTGCTGCCGCCCGGCGACCTGCGCAAGGCGCTGGCCGCCCTGTGCGGCGACGACGACTGGGGCCAGACCTGGTCCCGGGTCATCCAGCACCGCTTCCAGTCCAAGGGCGAGCTGCACGAGCACGCGGTGGGCAACCTGCTGATCGTCGCCCTGTGGGAGCAGCTCGGCGACCATGTGCAGGCGCTCGACCTGGTCGGCAAGCTGCTCGGCGCCCAGGGCCGGGTGCTGCCGATGTCGGCCGTGCCGCTGGAGCTGGAAGCCCTCGTACGGGGGCACGACCCCCGGCGTCCCGACGACGTGGACACCGTGCGCGGCCAGGCCACGGTGGCGCTCACCCCGGGCGAGGTGCTCTCCGTCCAGCTGGTCCCGCACGATCCGCCGGCCGTCCCGGAAGCGGTCGCGGCGGTGCTCGACGCGGACTGGGTCGTGCTCGGCCCGGGCTCGTGGTTCTCCTCGGTCATCCCGCACCTGATGGTGCCCGAGCTGCTCGACGCGCTCACCGAGACCAAGGCCCGCAAGGTCCTCTCGTTGAACCTCGCGCCACAACCGGGTGAAACCGATGGGTTCTCTCCGCAGCGTCATTTGGAGGTTTTGGGACGACACGCCCCTAAACTCGCCTTCGACGTGGTGCTGGCCGACGAGGCCGCCGTGCCCGACCGGGGGAGTCTGACCGAAGCCGCGAAACGGCTCGGAGCCGAGGTCGAGCTGGCGCCCGTGGCCAGGCCCGATGGCTCTCCGAAGCACGATCCGGAGCTGTTGGCCGCCGCGTACGACCGTATTTTCCGGATGCATGGAAGGATCGGCCCATGGCGATGACGCCGGCGGTGAAGGACGAAATTTCCCGGCTGCCCGTCACCCGGACCTGCTGCAGGAAGGCGGAGGTCTCGGCGATTCTTCGGTTCGCGGGCGGGCTGCACCTGGTGAGCGGCCGCATTGTGATCGAGGCGGAGCTGGACACCGCGATGGCGGCACGCCGGCTCAAGCGGGACATTCTGGAGATCTTCGGGCACAGCTCCGAGCTGATCGTGATGGCTCCGGGCGGCCTGCGCAGAGGCTCGCGCTTCGTCGTACGGGTCGTGGCGGGCGGCGACCAGCTGGCCCGCCAGACCGGCCTCGTCGACGGCCGCGGCCGCCCCATCCGCGGCCTGCCGCCACAGGTGGTCTCGGGCGCGACCTGTGACGCGGAGGCGGCCTGGCGCGGCGCGTTCCTGGCGCACGGCTCGCTGACCGAGCCGGGCCGCTCCTCGTCCCTCGAGGTGACCTGCCCGGGCCCGGAGGCGGCCCTCGCCCTGGTCGGTGCCGCGCGGCGGCTCCAGATCGCGGCCAAGGCCCGCGAGGTCCGCGGTGTGGACCGGGTGGTCGTCCGCGACGGCGACGCGATCGGCGCGCTGCTCACCCGGCTCGGCGCGCACGAGTCGGTGCTCGCCTGGGAGGAGCGGCGGATGCGGCGCGAGGTCCGCGCCACCGCCAACCGCCTCGCCAACTTCGACGACGCCAACCTGCGCCGTTCGGCCAGGGCCGCGGTGGCCGCCGGGGCCCGCGTCCAGCGCGCCCTGGAGATCCTCGGCGAGGAGGTCCCCGAGCACCTCGCGGCGGCCGGCCGGCTGCGCATGGAGCACAAGCAGGCCTCCCTCGAGGAGCTGGGCGCGCTCGCGGACCCGCCGCTGACCAAGGACGCGGTCGCGGGCCGGATCCGCCGCCTGCTGGCGATGGCCGACAAGCGGGCCCAGGATCTGGGGATCCCCGGGACCGAGTCCAATCTGACCGAGGAGATGGCGGACGGCCTGGTCGGCTGAGGTTCGCCCGCCGTCCAACCGGCCCCGACCGGCGCCCACTTGGTGGGCGCCGGTTCCGTTTGCGGCGCATGGCCACGGGGCCCTTCGCGGTATTGACATGATCATGAGGTGTCGTGAGCCTGGCGTCTGTCCACTTTCGTGGCAGACAACAGCAAGGGGGGCTCATGAGACGCAGAGCGAGAGCGATCCTCGCCGCCGCATCACTGCTCACGGCCGGACTGGTGGCGGCACCCGTCGCCCAGGCCAGCCAGGGCACAGCGGACGGCGAGGGGATCGTCGTCTGGAACGCCAAGGTCAGCCGTGCACAGCTGCCGCTGCTCCTGGAGGCCGGGGCCGACGCCGAGGAACTGGGCGCGAACCTGCCCGCCAAGGGCTCGGCGGGCGTCGAGCTGTACCTCACCAAGACCCAGGCCGCCAAGCTGCGGGGCAAGGGCGTCGAGCTCACCGAGCACAAGGTCTCCGCCCAGGCCCAGAACCGCCTCAAGGCCGCCGGTGACGGCGTGTTCCGGCCGTACAGCGGCAAGAACGGGCTCAAGCAGGAGATCCTCGACACCGGGAAGGCCAACCCGGCGCTCACCAAGGTCGAGTCGATCGGCAAGACCGTCAACGGCCAGGACATCCTCGCCGTGAAGCTCACCAAGGGCGCCAACAAGTCCAGGGACGGCTCCAAGCCCGCCACGCTGTACCTGTCCAACCAGCACGCCCGGGAGTGGATCACCCCCGAGATGACCCGGCGGCTGATGCACTACTACCTCGACAACTACGGCAAGGACCCGCGGATCACCAAGATCGTGGACTCCACCGAGCTGTGGTTCGTGATCTCCGCCAACCCGGACGGCTACGACTACACGTTCACGCCCGGCCACCGGCTGTGGCGCAAGAACCTCCGCGACAACAACGGCGACGGCAAGATCACGGTCGGGGACGGCGTCGACCCCAACCGCAACTTCCCCTACAAGTGGGGCTACGACAACGAGGGTTCGTCCCCCGATCCGGCGAACGAGACCTACCGCGGCCCGAGCGCGGGCAGCGAGCCCGAGACCAAGGCGCTCGACTCCTTCGAGAAGCGGATCCACTTCAACTACGCCATCAACTACCACTCCGCGGCCGAACTGCTGCTGTACGGAGTGGGCTGGCAGGTCGCCACGCCGACCCCCGACGACGTCATCTACAAGGCGCTCGCGGGCACCCCGGACAAGCCGGCCATCCCCGGCTACCTCTCGGAGGTCTCCTCCGCGCTGTACACCACCAACGGCGAGGCCGACGGCCACGCGGCGAACGTCAACGGCACGATGATGTTCACCCCCGAGATGTCGACGTGCACCACGGCCTCGAACGTGGACCCCAACGACCAGTGGAACGCGGCCGACTGCCCCTCGGACTTCAACTTCCCCGACAGCGAGAAGCTGATCCAGGGCGAGTTCGAGAAGAACATCCCCTTCGCGCTCTCGGTCGCCGAGACCACCGCCCACCCCGACCAGCCCTCCTCCTCGGTCGGCATCGACGCCCCGGACTTCACGCCGGACACCTTCGCCACCTCGTACACGCGGGACGACGACCAGGAGGTCGCCGTCACCGCACGCAAGTCGGTGCGCGACAAGACGCTCAACTACCGCATCAACGGCGGCCGTACGCAGACCGAGGACCTGGAGCCCTGGAAGGGCGGCAAGGTGTTCGGCGGCCACGACAACATCCGCTTCGACCAGTACCGCGCCAAGGTCGAGGACGCGGACGCCGGTGACAAGGTCGAGGTCTGGTTCACCGGGCGGACCGCCGCGGGCAGGAAGACGTCCAGCACGCCGTTCACGTACACCGTGGCCGACCGGCCGAAGGCGGACACCCTGGTGCTCGCCGACGAGGGCGGCACCGCCCCCGCCAAGAACGCCGCGCTCTACACCAAGGCGCTCGCGGACAGCGGCCACAAGGCCGCCGTGTGGGACGTCGCCACTCAGGGCACCCCGAGCGCGCTCGGCGTGCTCAGCCACTTCAAGAACGTCGTCTGGTACACCGGCAGCGCGCAGCCGACGGCCGCCACCACGTTCGCCGTACGCGACTTCGTCAACGAAGGCGGCAAGCTCGTCAATGCGGGCGAACAGGCGGGCGGCAGCGTCGACCTCGGCGGCGGCGCCCTGTCCGACGACTTCTCGCAGTACTACCTCGGCGCCTACAACAAGGCCGGGCTCAAGTCGCCGCCCGCCTTCGCCGGCACCGGAAGGCTCGCCGGCGCCAAGGCCTCCCTCGCCCCGGCTCCCGGCAGTCCGCTGACCGCGGCCGGGGCCTACACCGTCACCTCCGACACCCTGGACCCGAAGCGGTTCCCGCAGTTCACGAGCGCTTCGGGCGGTGACTACCCCGGGGTGCGCACCCCGTTCGAGCCCGCCGAGGGGTCCTGGTTCGCCGCGGCCCGGCACCAGGACAACGCCTACATGCGGCTCGCCCGCACCGTGGACCTGGCCCAGGTGACGGCCGCGCAGAAGCCGAGCCTGGACTTCCAGCTCAGCTACGACACCGAGCCCGGCTACGACCAGGTGATCATCGAGGCCCACACGGTCGGCCAGAACGACTGGACGACCCTGCCGGACCTCAACGGGGGCAGCACCACCAGCGTGCCCAGCCAGTGCGAACAGGGCTTCCTGCTCCAGGCCCACCCCTTCCTGACGCACTACCTGACCCCGGGCTCGCCCGCCTGCAGGGCGACCGGCAGCAGCGGGAGCTGGAACCGCTTCACCGGCTCCTCCAACGGCTGGCAGCAGGTGTCCGTCGGCCTCGGCGCGTACGCGGGCAAGCAGGTCGAGGTCGCGGTCTCCTATGTCTCCGACCCGGGCACTGGGGGCCTCGGCGCCTTCGTCGACGACACCCGGCTGGTCATCGGCGGCACCGCGCAGCAGGCCGAGGGCTTCGAGACCTCGCTCGGTCCCTGGACCGTGCCGGGACCGCCGGCCGGCAGCCCCGGCACCAGCGGCGACTGGGCCCGCTCCCAGGCGCTCTTCCACTCCTCGGCCGCCGTCACCACCCGCGACACCGTCCTCCTCGGCTTCGGCCTGGAGAACGTCCCCTCGCCCGCCGACCGCAAGCAGGTCATCGCCAGGGCGCTCAGCGCACTGCACCGCTGACGCCGGGTAGTGGGGCCGAAGGTCCCGGGGGTCCGTACCCGCAGGTAGGTACGGGCCCCCGGGCCCGCCCGGGCGGCATATCGGAACCATCCGGACGCGCTCGATGTCACCTCGGCGCCCCCGGGGAGGTAGGGTCGTAACCGGTCGGGGACATCCCATACAACTCGCCGGCGTCGAGAAACCCGGCGTACCTAACGAGGAGATCGGTTCGTGACGATCCGCGTAGGCATCAACGGCTTTGGCCGCATCGGGCGCAACTACTTCCGCGCGCTCCTTGAACAGGGTGCAGACATCGAGATCGTGGCTGTCAACGACCTTGGTGACACCGCGACCACTGCCCACCTCCTGAAGTACGACACGATTCTGGGTCGTCTCAAGGCCGAGGTGACCCACACCGCCGACACCATCACGGTCGACGGCCACACCATCAAGGTGCTCTCCGAGCGCAACCCGGCCGACATCCCGTGGGGTCAGCTGGGCGTCGACATCGTCATCGAGTCGACCGGCATCTTCACCAAGAAGGCCGACGCCGAGAAGCACATCGCGGGTGGCGCCAAGAAGGTCCTCATCTCGGCTCCGGCCAAGGACGAGGACATCACCATCGTGATGGGCGTCAACCAGGACAAGTACGAGCCGGCGAACCACCACGTCATCTCCAACGCCTCCTGCACCACCAACTGCGTGGCGCCGATGGCCAAGGTGCTCGACGAGAACTTCGGCATCGTCAAGGGCCTGATGACGACGGTCCACGCGTACACCAACGACCAGCGCATCCTGGACTTCCCGCACTCGGACCTGCGTCGCGCCCGCGCCGCCGCCGAGAACATCATCCCGACCACGACCGGTGCCGCGAAGGCGACCGCCCTGGTCCTCCCGCAGCTCAAGGGCAAGCTCGACGGCATCGCGATGCGCGTGCCGGTCCCGACCGGTTCGGCCACCGACCTCGTCGTGGAGCTGCAGCGCGAGGTCACCAAGGACGAGGTCAACGCCGCGTTCAAGAAGGCCGCCGACGACGGCGACCTCAAGGGCATCCTCTACTACACCGAGGACCCGATCGTGTCCTCGGACATCGTGAGCGACCCGGCCTCCTGCACCTTCGACTCCTCCCTGACCATGGTCCAGGAGGGCAAGTCGGTGAAGATCCTGGGCTGGTACGACAACGAGTGGGGCTACTCCAACCGCCTCGTCGACCTGACCGTCTTCGTCGGCGGCCAGCTCTGACCTCGGTCCGGTAGGCACCTGATGTGAGCTACAGGGCTCGGGCAGCGCAATGACGCGCTGTACGGGCCCTGTCGCCTGTCCAGACCGTCCGTCTCGTACCTTTCAAGGAGTCACCCTTAAATGAAGACGATCGACGAACTTCTCGCCGAAGGGGTCGCCGGCAAGCGGGTATTCGTCCGCGCCGACCTCAACGTGCCGCTGGCCGACGGCCTCATCACCGACGACGGCCGCATCCGCGCGGTGCTGCCCACCGTCAAGGCGCTCGTCGCCGCCGACGCGAAGGTCGTCGTGGCCTCGCACCTGGGCCGCCCCAAGGGTGCCCCGGACCCGCAGTTCTCGCTGCTCCCCGCCGCCGAGCGGCTCGCCGAACTCCTGGGCGCCCCGGTCGCGTTCGCCCAGGACACCGTCGGCCCCGCCGCCCACGACGCGGTCAACGGGCTGCAGCCCGGCCAGGTCGCGGTCATCGAGAACCTGCGCTTCAACGCCGGTGAGACGGCCAAGGACGACGCCGAGCGCGGCGAGTTCGCCGACCAGCTCGCCGCCCTCGCCGACGTGTACGTCGGCGACGGCTTCGGAGCCGTGCACCGCAAGCACGCCTCCGTCTTCGACCTTCCGGCGCGGCTGCCGCACTACGCGGGCTACCTCATCGCCACCGAGGTCGGCGTCCTGAAGAAGCTCACCGAGGACGTCAAGCGCCCTTACACCGTCGTGCTCGGCGGCGCCAAGGTCTCCGACAAGCTCGCCGTCATCGACGAGCTGCTCGGCAAGGCCGACCGCCTGCTGATCGGCGGCGGCATGGCGTACACCTTCCTGAAGGCCCAGGGGCACGAGGTCGGCATCTCCCTCCTCCAGGAGGACCAGATCCCGGTCGTCCAGGAGTACATGAAGCGCGCCGCGGAGACCGGCGTCGAGCTGGTGCTCCCGGTCGACGTGCTCGTCTCCAAGGACTTCCCCGACCTGAAGACCAAGGCCCCGGCCGACTTCGAGACGGTCGACGCGGACAAGATCCCCGCGGACAAGGAGGGCCTGGACATCGGCCCCAAGTCCCGCGAGCTGTTCGCCTCGAAGATCACCGACGCCGAGACCGTCTTCTGGAACGGCCCGGTCGGCGTCGCCGAGCACCCCGACTACGCCGGTGGCACCACCGCCATCGCGCAGGCCCTGCTCGACAGCAAGGGCTTCACCGTGGTCGGCGGTGGCGACTCCGCCGCCGCCGTCCGCAACCTGGGCTTCGACGAGTCGAAGTTCGGTCACATCTCGACCGGTGGCGGCGCGAGCCTCGAGTACCTCGAGGGCAAGACGCTTCCCGGCCTCGCCGCACTGGAGGACTGAACACCCGTGAGCACCCGTACCCCGCTGATGGCGGGCAACTGGAAGATGAACCTCAACCACCTCGAGGCCATCGCGCACGTCCAGAAGCTCGCCTTCGCCCTGGCCGACAAGGACTACGACGCCGTCGAGGTCGCGGTCCTGCCGCCCTTCGTCGACCTGCGTTCCGTGCAGACCCTCGTCGACGGCGACAAGCTCAAGATCAAGTACGGCGCCCAGGACATCTCGGCGCACGAGTCCGGTGCCTACACCGGCGAGATCTCGGGCCCGATGCTGGCCAAGCTGAAGTGCACCTACGTCGCCGTGGGCCACTCCGAGCGCCGGCAGTACCACGCCGAGACCGACGAGATCTGCAACGCCAAGGTGAAGGCCGCCTACCAGCACGGCCTGACGCCGATCCTCTGCATCGGCGAGGGCCTCGACGTCCGCAAGGCCGGCCAGCAGGTCCCCTACACGCTGGCCCAGCTCGACGGCGGCCTCAAGGACGTCCCCGCGGAGCAGGCCGAGTCCATCGTGATCGCGTACGAGCCGGTGTGGGCGATCGGCACCGGTGAGGTCGCCACCCCCGAGGACGCGCAGGAGGTGTGCGGTGCCATCCGCGCGCGCCTGGCCGAGCTGTACTCGCAGGAGCTCGCCGACAAGGTGCGCATCCAGTACGGCGGCTCGGTGAAGTCCGGGAACGTCGCCGCGATCATGGCCCAGCCCGACGTGGACGGCGCCCTGGTCGGCGGTGCCGCACTGGACGCCGACGAGTTCGTCAAGATCGTCCGCTTCCGCGACCAGTAAGTATGCGGTAGCGCGGATCCGTCGTACCCTTGCGGGGGCCGGACAGGGATTGTGCATGTCCCCCCGGCCCCCGTCGCCATATCAGTCCTAGGAAGTTGGTCCAGCCGTGATTGTCGGGTTCTCGATTGCCCTGATCGTCTTCAGCCTGCTGCTGATGCTGCTGGTGCTGATGCACAAGGGAAAGGGTGGCGGCCTCTCCGACATGTTCGGCGGTGGCATGCAGTCCTCCGTCGGCGGCTCCTCGGTCGCCGAGCGCAACCTCGACCGCATCACCATCGTGGTCGGTCTGTTGTGGTTCGCGTGCATTGTCGTACTTGGTCTGCTGATGAAGCTCAAGTAAGCCGTCGTCGTTCGGCGTTTCGGGGGTGGGGTGTAACTCCAATCACTGGACGCGCGTTGGGCCTTACGTAGACTGGGGCATCTTCGAGCACCATCACGCAGGGAGTTACGACCGTGGCAAGTGGCAACGCGATCCGGGGAAGCCGGGTCGGAGCGGGGCCGATGGGGGAGGCCGAGCGGGGCGAGTCCGCGCCGCGCCTCCGCATCTCCTTCTGGTGCTCGAACGGGCACGAGACGCAGCCGAGCTTCGCCAGTGACGCACAGGTTCCGGAGACGTGGGACTGCCCGCGCTGCGGATTCCCCGCAGGACAGGACCGGGACAACCCGCCGGACCCGCCGCGCACCGAGCCGTACAAGACGCACCTGGCGTACGTACGGGAACGGCGCAGCGACGCGGACGGCGAAGCGATCCTCGCCGAGGCGCTCGCCAAGCTCCGGGGCGAGATCTGACAGTTGAAGGGCCCAGAGGGTGAACTCGGTTCATCCACAGGGCCCTTCGGTGCATCCGGGCCCGGCGCCGCCCGCCGTGCGGGGCGCACGGCCGGGCCGGAGGCGATTGTCAGTGGTGCCCTCTACCTTGTGAAGCAGCCGATCACGAGGGGGAGTTGTGGCAGCAGTGCAGGCCCTGGAGGGCGCGTCGGCCACGCCAGCCTGGCGCGGGGGATTCGGCAGGCTGTGGACGGCGGCGGTCGTCAGCCGTTTCGGTGACTCCCTGCGCACCGCCGCCCTGCCCCTCCTCGCCACCGGCCTCACCACCGACCCGCTCCCCATCGCGCTCGTCACCGCCTGCGGATACCTGCCCTGGCTGCTGTTCGGCCTGCTCGGCGGGGCGATCGCCGACCGGGTGGACCAGCGCCGCGCCATGTGGGCCGTGGACCTGGTGCGCGGCGCCCTGGTCGCCGCCTTCGCCCTGGCCGTGGGCGCCGGCCACGCCTCCATGGCCCTGCTCATAGCGCTCGCCTTCGCGCTCACCACCCTCCAGACCCTCTTCGACAACGCGGCCACCGCCCTGCTGCCCTCGCTCGTGCCCAGCGCCGCGCTGGGCAGTGCGAACGCCCGTCTGATGACCGGACAGCAGATAGCGGGCGGATTCCTCGCGGCGCCGCTGGTGCCGGTGCTCCTGGCCCTGTCGGCCGCGGCGCCGTACGGGGTCGACGCGGCCAGCTATGTGCTCGCCGCCGGGCTCGTCGCCTCGCTGCGCGTCGACGCCCCGCGGAGCGCGGCCCGGAAGGCCGGGGCCACGCTGCGGGCGGAGATCGCCGAGGGGCTGCGGGCGCTGTGGGCCGACCGGGCGCTGCGCGGACTGTGCGCGGCCACCACCGTGTGCAACCTCGGCATGGGCGCCCTCATCGCCACCCTGGTCCTGCACGTCACCGGCTGGCTGCACGCCGGGCACGGCGGCTATGCCGCGACCATCACGGCGTACGGGGGCGGGAGCGTGGTCGGCGGGCTGATCGCCCAGCGGTGTGCGCGGCGGCTCGGGCGCATACGTGGCGTGCTGGTCGCCGGGGCCGTCCAGGCCTGCTGCCTGGCGGCCGTGGGCACGGTCCGCGCGCTCGGGGTGACGGTCGCCGCCATGGCGCTCTTCGGGGTCATGGGGATGGTGTGGAACGTGAACCTGACGACGCTGATGCAGGAGCGCGCGCCGGAGGCGATGCTGGGACGGGTGAGCGCGGCGTTCCGCACGCTGGCCGTGGCGGGCGCACCGCTGGGCGCCCTGGCGGGCGGCGCGGCGGCGGCGTCCTGGGGCCTCAACACCCCGGCCCTGCTGGCGTCCGGCTTGTTCCTTGCCGCGGTCGTCGCGCTGATTCCTGCCCGCACCGCCTGATCAATTAGGTTGGAGGGGCAGCGGGGCAGGTACGCAAGTACGAGAAGAAGTGGGCTGATGTCGGAGATGAACGCAGGAAGCCGTACCAGGCTCAACCAGATGCCCGAGTGGATCGCACTGGGCAAGCACCGGGAGCAGTTGGGCGACACCCATCTGCGGGAGCTGTTCGCCGCCGAGCCCGGCCGCGGCACCGATTACACCCTGCAGGTCGGCGATCTCTATCTCGACTACTCCAAGCACCTGGTGACCGGCGAGACCCTCGCGCTCCTGCGCGAGCTGGCCGCGGCCGCCGATGTCGCCGGGCTGCGGGACGCCATGTTCCGCGGCGAGAAGATCAACACCACCGAGGACCGGGCGGTGCTGCACACCGCGCTGCGCGCCCCGCGGGACGCGGTGATCGAGGTCGACGGCGAGAACGTGGTGCCCGAGGTGCACGCCGTCCTCGACAAGATGGCCGGGTTCTCCGAGAAGATCCGCTCGGGCGAGTGGACCGGTCACACCGGCAAGCGCATCAAGAACGTCGTCAACATCGGCATCGGTGGCTCCGACCTCGGTCCCGCGATGGCGTACGAGGTCCTGCGGTCGTTCACCGACCGGGAGTTGACGGTCCGGTTCGTCTCCAACGTGGACGGCGCCGACCTCCACGAGGCGGTCCGTGACCTGGACGCGGCCGAGACGCTGTTCATCATCGCGTCCAAGACGTTCACCACCATCGAGACCATCACCAACGCCACGTCGGCGCGCGACTGGCTGCTCTCGGAGCTGAGGGCCGGTCAGGACGCCGTCGCCAAGCACTTCGTGGCCCTGTCGACCAACGCCGACAAGGTCGCCGAGTTCGGCATCGACACGGCCAACATGTTCGGGTTCTGGGACTGGGTCGGCGGCCGCTACTCGTTCGACTCGGCCATCGGCCTCTCGCTCATGATCGCCGTGGGAGCCGACCGGTTCCGCGAGATGCTGGACGGCTTCCACCTGGTCGACGAGCACTTCCGCACGGCCCCCGCGGAGTCCAACGCGCCTTTGCTGCTCGGCCTGTTGGGCGTGTGGTACGGCGCCTTCTTCGACGCCCAGTCGCACGCGGTGCTGCCGTACTCGCACTACCTGTCCAAGTTCACCGCGTACCTCCAGCAGCTGGACATGGAGTCCAACGGCAAGTCCGTGGACCGCGACGGCAACCCGGTCGAGTGGCAGACGGGGCCGGTCGTGTGGGGCACGCCGGGCACCAACGGGCAGCACGCGTACTACCAGTTGATCCACCAGGGCACCAAGGTCATCCCGGCCGACTTCATCGGCTTCGCCGAGCCGGTCGCCGATCTGCTGCCGGGCCTGGTCGCCCAGCACGACCTCCTGATGGCCAACTTCTTCGCCCAGACGCAGGCGCTGGCCTTCGGCAAGACGCCGGACGAGGTGCGCGCGGAGGGCGTGCCCGAGGAGCTCGTGCCGCACAAGACGTTCCGGGGCAACCACCCCACCACCACGATCCTCGCCAAGGAGCTGACCCCCTCGGTCCTCGGCCAGCTGATCGCCCTGTACGAACACAAGGTGTTCGTCCAGGGAGCCATCTGGAACATCGACTCCTTCGACCAGTGGGGTGTCGAGCTCGGCAAGGTCCTCGCCAAGCGCGTCGAGCCCGCCCTGACCGAGGGTGCGGACGTGCCGGGTCTGGACGCGTCGAGCAAGGCCCTGGTCGCCAAGTACCGGTCGCTGCGCGGCCGTTGATCCCCAGGCGGCGGAAGGCCGCCCTTACAGCACTCCGGCCCGGTCCCACCCCCGAGGGGGCGGGCCGGGCCGGTTGCCGTGGCGGGTGGCGTCAGGGGGACGCCGGGGGGTACAGCGAGCGCGGCAGCTGGGACGCGGCAGCCGCGTCCAGGAGCCACAGGGTGCGGGCCCGGCCGTAGGCGCCGGCCGCCGGGGCCTGCACCTCGCCGGCGCCCGACAGGGCCACCGCCGCGGCGTGCGCCTTGTCCTCGCCCGCCGCGAGCAGCCAGACCTCACGCGCCGCCCGGATGGCCGGGAGGGTGAGCGAGATCCGGGTGGGCGGCGGCTTGGGCGCGCCGTGCACCCCGACGACCATCCGCTCGGTCTCCCGCACCGCGGGCAACTCCGGGAAGAGGGACGCCACATGGGTGTCCGGGCCGACGCCCAGCATCAGCACGTCGAACCTCGGCACGGGGCCGTGGTCCTCGGGCCCCGCCGCCGCGGCGAGCTCCGCCGCGTAGGCGGCGGCCGCCGCGTCCGCGTCGTTGCCGTACGCCCCGCCCGAGGCGGGCATCGCGTGCACCCGCTTCGGGTCCAGCGGCACCGCGTCGAGCAGCGCGGCACGCGCCTGCGTGTAGTTCCGCTCCGGGTCGTCCTCGGGCACGAAACGCTCGTCGCCCCACCACAGGTCCAGGCGCGACCAGTCGATCGCGTCCCGGGCCGGAGAGGAGGCCAGCGCCGCGAGGAGCCCGTTGCCGTTGCGGCCGCCCGTGAGGACCACGGACGCCGAGCCGCGGGCGGCCTGGGCGTCCACGACCTTCGTGATGAGGCGGGCCGCCGCGGCCTGGGCCATCAGCTCCTTGTCGCGGTGGACGACGAGCTGCGGCGTGCTCACTTGGCGGCTGCCTTCTTGGCCGGCGCCGCCTTCTTGGCGGGAGCGGGCTTGGCCTCCGCGTCGGCGTCGGCGGCCGGGGCGGTCTTGGCCTCCACCGACTCGCCGAGCCGGTCCACGCCGAACTTCAGCGCGGACGCGTAGGTGTCGTCCGGGTCGAGGCGGCGCAGTTCCTCCGCGATGAGCTCGGAGGTCTCGCGGCGCTTGAGCGCCACCGCCCGGTCCGGCTGGCCCTGCATGGACAGGGTCGCCAGCGAGCCGTCGGCGCGGTCCAGGACGATCGGGCCGCAGTCCGTCTCCATGCGAACGGCGGTCAGGCCCGGGCCGGTCGACAAGGAGCGCTTGACCGGCACGTTCAGCCGGTCGGCGAGCCACATCCCGAGCAGTTCGCAGCTCGGGTTGAACTCCTCGCCCTCCACCTCGACGCTCGTGACCTTGCAGGCCACCTGGTCGAGGGCCGCGGCCAGCATCGAGCGCCAGGGCGTGATGCGGGTCCACGACAGGTCGGTGTCGCCGGGGGTGTAGGCCTCGGCGCGGGCGGTCAGGTCCCGTATGGGCTGCTCGGCCGCGTAGGTGTCGGTGACGCGGCGCTGGGCGAGCGCGCCCAGCGGGTCCTGCGCCGGGTCGATCGGCGCGTTCACCGGCCACCAGACGACGACCGGCGCGTCCGGCAGGAGCAGCGGCAGGACCACCGACTGGGCGTGGTTGAGCACCTCGCCGTACAGCCGCAGGACCACCGTCTCGCCGGTGCCCGCGTCCGCGCCCACCCGTACCTCGGCGTCGAGGCGCGAGGTGGTGCGGTCGCGGGGCGAGCGCGAGACCCGCTTGATGACCACGAGGGTGCGCGAGGGGTGCTCGCGCGAGGCGTCGCTGGCGGCGCGCAGGGCGTCGTAGGCGTTCTCCTCGTCGGTGACGATGACGAGGGTGAGCACCATGCCGACGGCGGGGGTGCCGATGGCCCGGCGGCCCTGGACCAGCGCCTTGTTGATCTTGCTGGCCGTGGTGTCCGTAAGGTCGATCTTCATGGGCGACGCCAGCTCCGTCCGTCTCGTGCGAGCATTTCGTCCGCCTCGTCCGGGCCCCAGGTCCCCGACGGGTACTGGGCGGGCTTGCCGTGCTTGTCCCAGTACTGCTCGATCGGGTCGAGGATCTTCCAGGACAGCTCGACCTCCTCCACGCGCGGGAAGAGGTTGGAGTCGCCGAGCAGGACGTCCAGGATGAGGCGTTCGTAGGCCTCGGGGCTCGACTCCGTGAACGACTCGCCGTAGGCGAAGTCCATGGAGACGTCCCGGACCTCCATCGAGGTGCCCGGCACCTTCGAGCCGAAGCGCACGGTCACGCCCTCGTCCGGCTGCACCCGGATGACCAGGGCGTTCTGGCCCAGCTCCTCCGTGGCGGTGTGGTCGAAGGGGGAGTGCGGGGCGCGCTGGAAGACCACCGCGATCTCCGTGACGCGCCGGCCGAGGCGCTTGCCGGTGCGCAGGTAGAACGGGACGCCCGCCCAGCGGCGGTTGTCGATCTCCAGCTTGATGGCGGCGTAGGTGTCGGTCTTCGACTTGGGGTCGATGCCGTCTTCCTGGAGGTAGCCGACGGCCTTCTCGCCGCCCTGCCACCCGGCCGCGTACTGGGCGCGGACGGTGTCCTTGCCGAGGTCCTTGGGCAGCCGCACGGCGCCGAGCACCTTGGTCTTCTCGGCCGCGAGCGCGTCCGCGTCGAAGGAGGCGGGCTCCTCCATCGCGGTGAGCGCCATCAGCTGGAGCAGGTGGTTCTGGATGACGTCACGGGCCGCGCCGATGCCGTCGTAGTAGCCGGCCCGGCCGCCGATGCCGATGTCCTCGGCCATCGTGATCTGCACGTGGTCGACGTAGGAGCGGTTCCACAGCGGCTCGAACATGGTGTTCGCGAACCGCAGGGCCAGGATGTTCTGAACGGTCTCCTTGCCCAGGTAGTGGTCGATCCTGAAGACCTCGTTGGGCGGGAAGACCTCGTGGACGACCTGGTTGAGCTCCTTGGCGGAGACCAGGTCGTGGCCGAAGGGCTTCTCGATGACCGCGCGGCGCCAGGAGCCGTTCTTCTGGTCGGCGAGCCCGTGCTTCTTGAGCTGCTGGACGACCTTGGGGAAGAACTTGGGCGGCACCGACAGGTAGAAGGCGAAGTTGCCGCCCGTGCCCTGCGCCTTGTCGAGCTCCTGGATCGTCGACTTCAGCGTCTCGAACGCCTCGTCGTCGTCGAAGTCGCCCTGGACGAAGCGCATCCCCTGGATGAGCTGCTGCCAGACCTCCTCGCGGAACGGCGTACGGGCGTGCGCCTTGACCGCGTCGTGGACCTCCTGTGCGAAGTCCTCGTCCTGCCACTCGCGGCGGGCGAAGCCGATCAACGAAAAGCCCGGCGGAAGCAGACCCCGGTTGGCGAGGTCGTAGACGGCGGGCATCAACTTTTTACGGGACAAATCACCCGTGACGCCGAAAATCACCAGACCCGACGGCCCCGCGATGCGCGGGAGCCGTCGGTCTGCGGCGTCACGAAGCGGGTTCGCTTCGCGAATCGCGGTCAAGATTTACGCCTCCGAGGGTGCGAGGCGCTTGAGCTCCGCCTCGGTGGACTTGAGCAGGTCGTTCCAGGCGCCTTCGAACTTCTCCACGCCCTCGTCCTCGAGGAGCTGCACGACCTCGTCGTAGGAGATCCCCAGCTTCTCGACGGCGTCGAGGTCGGCGCGGGCCTGCTCGTAGGTGCCGGTCACCGTGTCGCCGGTGATCTGCCCGTGGTCGGCCGTGGCCTCCAGGGTGGCTTCCGGCATGGTGTTGACCGTGTTGGGCGCCACCAGGTCGTCCACGTACAGGGTGTCCTTGTACGCCTTGTCCTTGACGCCCGTCGAGGCCCACAGGGGGCGCTGCTTGTTGGCGTGCGCCTTGTCGAGCGCGGCCCAGCGGTCGGAGGCGAAGACCTCCTCGTACGCCTGGTAGGCGAGCCGCGCGTTGGCCAGACCGGCCTTGCCGCGGGCGGCCTTGGCCTCGTCGGTGCCGAGCGCGTCGATCCGCTTGTCGATCTCGGTGTCCACGCGGGACACGAAGAAGGACGCCACGGAGTGGATCTTCGAGAGGTCCAGGCCGCGTTCCTTGGCCTTCTCCAGGCCGGCCAGGTAGGCGTCCATGACCTTGCGGTAGCGGTCGAGGGAGAAGATCAGCGTGACGTTGACGCTGATGCCGAGGCCGATGGTCTCGGTGATCGCCGGCAGGCCCGCCTCGGTGGCCGGGATCTTGATGAGCGTGTTCGGGCGGTCCACCAGCCACGCCAGCTGCTTGGCCTCCGCGACCGTGGCGCGGGTGTTGTGCGCCAGGCGGGGGTCGACCTCGATGGAGACCCGGCCGTCCTGGCCGTCGGTGGCGTCGAAGACCGGGCGCAGGATGTCGGCGGCGTCCCTCACGTCAGCCGTCGTGATCATGCGGATGGCTTCTTCGACGGTCACCTCGCGGGCCGCGAGGTCGGTCAGCTGGGTGTCGTAGCCGTCACCCTGGCTGATCGCCTTCTGGAAGATCGACGGGTTGGTCGTGACGCCCACCACGTGCGACTGGTCGATCAGCTCGGCCAGGTTGCCGGACGTGATCCGCTTGCGCGACAGGTCGTCGAGCCAGATCGCCACGCCTTCGTCGGAGAGGCGCTTGAGTGCGTCTGTCATGAGAATTGCATCTCCTACTAGTTCGTATACCGGCGTCAGCGCGCGGCGGCTTCGAGAGATTCCCGGGCGGCGGCGGCCACGTGGTCGGCGGTGAAGCCGAACTCCTGGAAGAGGACCTTGCCGTCGGCCGAAGCGCCGAAGTGCTCCAGCGAGACGATGCGGCCCGCGTCACCGACGTAGCGGTGCCAGGTCAGACCGATACCGGCCTCGACCGCGACCCGCGCCTTGACCGACGGCGGCAGGACGCTGTCCTTGTACGCCTGGTCCTGCTCCTCGAACCACTCGACGCACGGCATCGAGACCACGCGGGTCGGGATGCCGGCCGCCTGGAGCTGCTCGCGCGCGCCGACGGCGAGCTGGACCTCGGAGCCGGTGCCGATGAGCACGACCTGGGCGTCACCGCCTTCGGCGTCGAACAGGACGTAACCGCCCTTGGCGGCGTCCTCGTTGACCTCGTACGTCGGCACACCCTGGCGGGTCAGCACGAGGCCGTGCGGGGCCCCCTTGCCGAACACCTTGGTGTAGCGCCCGAGGATCTCGCGCCAGGCGATGGCGGTCTCGTTGGCGTCCGCGGGGCGGACGACGTTGAGGCCCGGAATGGCGCGCAGCGAGGCCAGGTGCTCCACCGGCTGGTGGGTGGGGCCGTCCTCGCCGAGACCGATCGAGTCGTGCGTCCACACGTACGTCACCGGCAGGTGCATCAGCGCGGACAGGCGCACCGCGTTGCGCATGTAGTCGGAGAACACCAGGAAGGTGCCGCCGTACACGCGGGTGTGGCCGTGCAGCGCGATGCCGTTCATCTCCGCGGCCATGGAGTGCTCGCGGATGCCGAAGTGCACGGTGCGGCCGTACGGGTCGGCCTCGGGCAGCGGGTTGCCGGCCGGCAGGAACGACGACGTCTTGTCGATGGTCGTGTTGTTCGAGCCCGCGAGGTCGGCGGAGCCGCCCCACAGCTCGGGCATGACCGCGCCGAGCGCCTGGAGGACCTTGCCGGAGGCGGCGCGGGTGGCCACGCCCTTGCCGGTCTCGAAGACCGGGAGGTGCGACTCCCAGCCCTTGGGCAGCTCGCCCGCGGTGATGCGGTCGAACTCGGCGGCGCGCTCCGGGTTGGCGGTGCGCCACGCGGCGAACGACTTCTCCCACTCGGCCTTGGCCTCACGGCCGCGGTCAAGAGCCTCGCGGGTGTGCGCGAGCACCTCGTCGGCGACCTCGAAGGACTTCTCCGGGTCGAAGCCGAGGACGCGCTTGGTGGCGGCCACCTCGTCGTCGCCCAGCGCCGAGCCGTGCGCGGCCTCGGTGTTCTGGGCGTTCGGGGCGGGCCAGGCGATGATCGAGCGCATCGCGATGAACGACGGCTTGTCGGTCACCGCCTTCGCGGCCTCGATCGCGTCGTACAGCGCCTCGGGGTCCAGGTCGCCGTCCGGCTTCGGCGCGACGCGCTGGACGTGCCAGCCGTACGCCTCGTACCGCTTGACGGTGTCCTCGGAGACGGCGGTCTCGGTGTCGCCCTCGATCGAGATGTGGTTGTCGTCCCACAAAAGGACCAGGTTGCCGAGCTTCTGGTGGCCGGCGAGCGAGGACGCCTCGGCGGAGATGCCCTCCTGGAGGCAGCCGTCGCCGGCGATCGCGAACACGAAGTGGTCGAAGGGGGAGGTGCCGGGGGCGGCCTCCGGGTCGAACAGGCCGCGCTCGTAGCGGGCGGCCATCGCCATGCCCACCGCGTTGGCGACACCCTGGCCCAGCGGGCCGGTGGTCGTCTCGACGCCGGTGGTGTGGCCGTACTCCGGGTGGCCGGGGGTCTTGGAACCCCACGTCCGGAACGCCTTCAGGTCATCCAGCTCCAGGCCGAAACCGGCCAGGTACAGCTGGATGTAGAGGGTCAGGGACGAGTGGCCCGCGGAGAGTACGAAGCGGTCGCGTCCGACCCAGTCGGCGTCCGCCGGGTCGTGCCGCATCACCTTCTGGAAGAGGGTGTACGCGGCCGGGGACAGGCTCATGGCCGTACCTGGATGGCCGTTGCCGACCTTCTGTACAGCATCCGCGGCCAGTACGCGGCCGGTGTCTACGGCCCGCTGGTCCAGCTCGGTCCACTCGAGGTCTGTGGTGGTCGGCTTGGTGCTCACCCTGAGTCAGGGCTCCTCTCCACATGTCGAATCCCGGTGACTGAGGGCGCACCGGGCGCTGTCGAGCCTACCCCTGCCGGAACGCTCATTTTTTCGACTGACTGCACGTTGAGACGGACACCTCCAGGGTGCCGGGGGCCGCTGAAATCCGCCTCCCGGCGAACCATCCCCAACACGACCCCACCCCCGGGGAGAACGGCCTATGGGCAACGTCTACAGTGGCGTGGTACGCGCAAGTCTTTACCGGGCCTTCACGTCCGGGAACGTCCCGGACCACCGGGGACTTGCTGGGAATTTCTCTGTCAGGGGTGTGCGTGACGGCCGTCGAGTCCCGACCCGCAGGGGTCATCTTGACTCCCAGCCCGGGGGGCCATCGGCCATTCGGGGCCCGCGTCAAGGCCTTCGTGATGCTGACCAAGCCGCGGATCATCGAACTGCTCCTCATCACCACCATTCCGGTGATGTTCCTGGCCGAGCAGGGCATCCCGCCGCTGTGGCTGGTGTTCGCCACCACACTGGGCGGGTACCTCTCGGCGGGCGGCGCAAACGCGCTGAACATGTACATCGACCGCGACATCGACGCGCTGATGGACCGCACCTCCCAGCGCCCGCTGGTGACCGGGATGGTCTCGCCGCGCGAGTGCCTGGTCTTCGGCATCTCGCTCGCCGTGTTCTCGACGCTCTGGTTCGGGCTCCTGGTCAACTGGCTCTCGGCGGCCCTGTCGTTGGGCGCGCTGCTCTTCTACGTCGTCGTCTACACGATGATCCTCAAGCGCCGGACCTCGCAGAACATCGTGTGGGGCGGCATCGCGGGCTGCCTGCCGGTGCTCATCGGCTGGTCCTCGGTCACGAACTCCATGTCGTGGGCGCCCATCATCCTGTTCCTCGTCATGTTCTTCTGGACGCCGCCGCACTACTACCCGCTGTCCATGAAGGTCAAGGAGGACTACGCGCGGGTCGGTGTGCCGATGCTGCCGGTCGTGGCCTCCAACAAGGTCGTGGCGCGCCACATCGTCCTCTACAGCTGGGTGATGGTCGGGGTCTCGCTGCTGCTGACCCCGCTCGGCTTCACCGGCTGGTTCTACACGGCCGTCGCGGTCCTGGCCGGCGGCTGGTGGCTGTGGGAGGCGCACGCGCTCCAGTCCCGCGCCAAGTCCGAGGCGACCGGGGCCAAGCTGAAGGAGATGCGGCTGTTCCACTGGTCGATCACGTACGTGTCGCTCCTTTTCGTGGCCGTCGCGGTGGACCCGTTCCTGCGCTGAGCGGTCCGCAGACGACGCAGACGTAACAAGAGGGGCCAGTGGCGCAAGCCACTGGCCCCTCTTGTCGCTCCCGGGGCTACCCGCTAGTAGCATCGCGGCATGGCAGACACCCAGGTTGACGAGAAGCAGGACGCCAGGGCCGAACGGCGGGCGCACAAGCTGGCCCGCCAGATCGGCTCCTTCGCCAAGGAGCACGGCGGCGCCGAGGGCCAGGTCGCGTACATCGGGCAGCGCGGCGCGCGTATCGCGCTGGTCGGCGCGGACGGCGGCTGGGGCAACCTCGTGGCCCCGAGCTACGCGATCGCCGTGAGCGCGGTCGAGAAGGCCGGGATCACCGTCCACGACGAGTTCGACGGCGAGTTCGCGGGCAAGGTGACCACCGGCCGGTACGAGTGGACCCGCATGGCCGGAATCCAGCTCGGCGGTCCGAAGAACAGCTGAGCGGCACCCGAGCAACACCGATCCGGGGCTCACCCGTTAGGAGGGGTGGAAGCGCGTCCACCACTGGGAGCCCCGGATGATCGACACCCCGACCCTGGTGGACCAGTACTGCCACGGAGTCCTGCGCACCGAGCTGGGCCTCGGCACCTTCGAGACGGCCCTCGGCCGCACCGGGACGCTGCCCGCCCCCGGCACCACGTTCTTCGACACCCAGACCGGCTTCGCGGTACGCCGCTGGTGCCCCCCGCTGCTCGGCCTTGAGCCGCACTGCGCCCCCGCCCACTACCTGGCCCGCCGCCGTGAACTCGGCGTACTGGAAGCGGGCCGGCGGCTGCTGCGGGGCTCCGGGATCTCCACCTATCTGGTGGACACCGGACTGCCGGGGGACCTCACCGCCCCGCACGAGATCGCCGCGGCGGGCGCGGCCGACGCCCACGAGATCGTCCGCCTCGAACTCCTCGCCGAGCAGGTCGCCGACACCTCGGGCACCGTCGAGTCCTTCCTCGCCAACCTCGCCGAGGCCGTGCACACCGCGGCCGCCTCCGCCGTCGCCTTCGCCTCGGTGGCGGGCGTACGCGAAGGACTCGACCCGGAGCCGCCCGGGCCGGGGGAGGTGCGGGGCGCGGCCGGGCGGTGGCTGGCGGGCCGGCGCAAGCACGGGCGCTTGGAGGACCCCGTGCTCCTGCGCCACCTGCTGTGGAGCGCGGTCGCGGCCGGGCGCCCGCTCCAGCTCCAGGTGGGCATGGCCGACCCGATGCTGCTCGCCGGATTCGCTAGCGCGACGTGCGGGCTCGGCACCGATCTGGTGCTGCTGCACGGCTATCCGTACCACCGCCAGACCGCCCACCTGGCCAGCGTCCACCCGCATGTGTACGCCGACGTGGGGCCCGCGCTGGTGCGTACCGGGGCGCGGGCGGCCGCCGTGCTCGCGGAGATCATGGAGCTGGCCCCGTTCGGGAAGCTGCTCTACTCCAGCGGCGCGCGCGGGCTGCCGGAACTGCACGTGATCGGCGCCCGGCTCTTCTCCGAGGCGCTCACCCGGGTGCTCGGCGGCTGGGTGAGCGACGGCGCCTGGTCGCGTACGGACGCGCAGCGGGTCGCCGGGATGATCGCGGCGGGCAATGCCCGCCGCGTCTACGGGCTGTCAGGCGTGGCTTAGCGCCGAGTCGGCCCGCGCCGGGACCTCGGCGGAGGTCTCCGGGCGCTCGCGCAGCGAGAGCAGCACGCGCAGCACCGCGATCCACACCAGGCAGGAGCCGAGCATGTGCAGCCCGACCAGGATCTCGGGCGTCTTCGTGAAGTACTGCACATAGCCGATCACGCCCTGGCCGAGGAGCACCACGAACAGGTCGCGGGCCCGGGCACGCGGGCCGGGGGGAGCGTCGACGGCCTTCAGGACGAACCAGAGCGCCACGGCCAGCGCGACGACGACCCAGGCGAGGTCCGCGTGCAGCTGCGTGATCATCGTCCAGTCGAGCGGGATGCGCGGCACGTCCTTGGAGTCGCCGGGGTGGCGTCCGGTGCCGGTCACGATGGTGCCGACCGCGATCAGCGCGGCCGAGGCAGCCACCAGGAGCCAGGTCAGCTGCACAACCGCCTTGCCGACCAAGGGCCTTGGGTCGCCGTCGCCCTCCTGGGCGCGCTGCCAGGTGACCACCGCGACCGCGATGAGCGCGCTGGAGAGCAGGAAGTGCGCGGCCACCGTGTACGGGTTGAGGCCGACCAGGACGACGATGCCGCCCAGCACCGCGTTGCCCATGACCACCCAGAACTGCACCCAGCCGAGCCGGGTCAGCGGACGCCGCCAGGGCTTCGCGGAGCGGGCCGCGATGATCGCCCAGCCGACCGCCGCACACAGCACGTAGGTCAGCATCCGGTTGGTGAACTCGATGACGCCGCGGAAGCCCATCTCGCTGGTGACGGTCAGGCTGTCGTCGGTGCACTTGGGCCAGGTGGGGCAGCCGAGTCCGGAGCCCGTGAGCCGGACCGCGCCGCCGGTCACCACGATGGCCACCGACATCACGAGGGCGGCGAGCGCCGCGCGCCGCACGATCCGGGGAGAGGCGGTCCAACGCTCCGCGATGTACAGGAGCGGATTGCGGGCCGCCGCGGTCACATCGGCACGGGTCACTTTCGGCATGCGCCCTATCGTAGGCGCCCGTTTGTGCATGTTTTCACGAGGGGGGTGCGCCCGGCCGTACCGGGAGGAAACTCACTCCCGGCACGGTTCCGGGTCACTCCCAGCGGAAGAACTTCGCGGCCGCGCCCAGCCCGAGCACCGTCCACACCGCGAGGATCCCGAGGTCCCCCCACGGCATCGACGCGCCGTGCTGGAGCACCGCGCGCAGCCCGTCGGAGAGCGCCGAGATGGGGAGCAGGTCCAGCACGGAGCGCGCCCCGGCGGGGAACTTGTCCATCGGCACGATGACGCCGCCCGCGACGAGCAGCAGCAGGAACACCAGGTTGGCCGCGCCCAGCGTCGCCTCGGCCTTCAGGGTGCCCGCCATCAGCAGCCCGAGCCCGGAGAACGCGGCGGTGCCGAGCACCAGCAGGAGCAGCACCGCGAGCGGGTTGCCGTGCGGGGACCAGCCGAGCGCGAAGGCGATCACCGTGAGCAGGACGACCTGGAGCACCTCGGTGACCAGCACGGCCAGCGTCTTCGAGGCCATCAGCGCCCAGCGCGGCAACGGCGTGGCGCCGAGCCGCTTGAGCACCCCGTAGCGCCGCTCGAAGCCGGTCGCGATGGCCTGGCCGGTGAACGCGGTCGACATCACGGCGAGCGCGAGGATGCCCGGCGCGAGGAAGTCCACGGACCTGCCCCGGCCCGTGTCGATGATGTCGACGGTCGAGAACAGCACGAGCAGCAGACTCGGGATGATCACGGTGAGGAGCAGCTGCTCGCCGTTGCGCAGCAGCATCCGCGTCTCCAGCGCGGCCTGCGCCCCGATCATCCGCCCGAGCGGCGCCGCGCCCGGCTTCGGTGCGTACGTACCAGCACTCATGCGCGCAGCTCCCTGCCGGTCAGCTCCAGGAAGACGTCCTCCAGCGTGTGGCGCTCGACCGAGATGCCGTCCGGCATCACACCGTGCTGCGCGCACCAGGAGGTGACGGTGGCGAGCAGCTGGGGGTCGACCGTGCCGGTGATCCGGTACGCGCCCGAGGTCAGCTCGGCCGCGGCGGTGCCGTCGGGCAGGGCCTTGAGCAGCGAGCCGAGGTCGAGGCCGGGGCGGCCGGTGAAGCGGAGCGTGTTCTCGGCGCCGCCCCTGCACAACTGCTCGGGCGAGCCCTGGGCGACGACCCGGCCCGCGTCGACGATGGCCACGTCGTCCGCGAGCGCCTCGGCCTCGTCCATGAAGTGCGTGGTCAGCACCACCGACACCCCGTCGGCGCGCAGCTCGCGCACGAGGTCCCAGGTGGCGCGGCGGGCCTGCGGGTCGAGGCCTGCGGTCGGCTCGTCGAGGAAGACCAGTTCGGGGCGGCCGACGACGGCCATCGCGAGCGCGAGGCGCTGCTGCTGGCCGCCGGAGAGCCGGCGGTAGGTGGTACGACCGCAACTGCCCAGGCCCAGGCGCTCGATGAGGGCGTCCACGTCCAGCGGGTGTGCGTGCAGCCTGGCCATGTGGCGGAGCATCTCGTCGGCGCGGGCGCCGGAGTAGACGCCGCCGGACTGGAGCATCACGCCGATCCGCGGCTTCAGCCGCTCGGCGTCGGCGATCGGGTCGAGGCCGAGGACGCGGACGGTGCCCGCGTCCGGCCTGCGGTAGCCCTCGCAGGTCTCGATGGTGGTGGTCTTGCCGGCGCCGTTGGGGCCGAGGACGGCGGTCACGGTGCCCGCGCCGACCGTGAGGTCGAGGCCGTCCACGGCGGTCTTGGGTCCGTACCGTTTGACCAGGCCCAGCACCTGGACGACGGGCTCGCTCTTCATGAACGGCAAGTCTAGGCCGGGTCCGGGGTCCCTCCGGCGCGGGGGCCCGGGTCCCGAGCAGGGGGCCATTTCCGGCCAACCCGCCCAGGCGTCGGCGGGCGGGACACGCCCGGGGCGATGGCGGATTTCCTCCCAGGGTGCGGGGCGTGCCCCGGGCTCACTCCTCGTGCGGCCGGTGCGTCGGCAGCCACCGCTCGGCTAGGCGACCGCGTCCCGGACCGGGAACAGGCGCGCGGTGGCCGCTCCCACCGCGGCGCGCGCCACGTCCTTGGCCCGGTCCCGCTCGAAGTCGGCGCCGAGCTCGTCGAAGCGGTCGCTCGTGATGGACCGGTCCTGGACGGTGAGCCACCGCCTGCCCCGGCCGGTCGTCGCCGTGAACGAGAACTCCGCCACCGGCCCCGGCACCCGGTACTCGGCGAGGTGGAAGGACGTACAGGAGTCGTAGCCCGCGCCGAGCAGCAGGACCCGGGCCCCGGCCTCCTCCAGGCGGGCCAGCGGGCTGCGCTCGCCGAGGAGGCAGTCCAGCGCGTGGCCCCCGGTGACGCGGGCCGCGGCCGGGCCGATCGCCGCGAAGGAGGTCTGGGGGTGGGCGCTGCGCAGGGCGCCGGGCCAGGTCCGCACGGTCTCCGGGACCACCCCGACGCCCCGGGACGGGGTGATCAGCGGGTCGTAGGCCGGGGTGGTGGCCCGGATCTCCTCCCACCACTCCTCGGGCACCGGGGGACGCCCCCAGTGGGAGGGGTCGGAGTTGTCCCCGGAGTGCGTGGGGACCACGAGGGTGCCCGTTTCGCCCAGCGCGTCGAGAAGAGCCCGGACCACCGTGACGGCCCCTCCGCAGACCCAGCCGAGCGACTTCAGGGAGGAGTGCACCAGGAGGGTCTCGCCGGGCCGCACGCCGAGCGCGCGCAGGTCGGCGGCGAGCGAGTCGCGCGTACACAACGGGCCGGTCACAGGCGGTGTGGGCATGGCTGGCGAGTCTCCCGCACGCTGGTCGCCGGGTCCACCGGATTGTTCGCCGGACGGCCGCCCCGAAGATCGTTTCCGCAGGTCACCTTAGGTTTGCCTAAGTGATGCAGCGCACCGCCGGTGATCCGGACGCGGGTTGTCAGGCTCTGAGGAATTACGCAACAATGGCGTTGTGAAAAACATCGGCGAGGTTCCCCAGGAGGAACTCGCGACCGGTGAGCGGTCCACCCGCAACCGTGTCGCGCGATCCATCCTGGACCACGGACCCTCGACGGTGGCGGACCTCGCCAAGCGCCTCGGCCTCACCCAGGCCGCCGTCCGCCGCCACCTCGACGCGCTCGTGGCCGACGAGGTCGTCGCACCGCGCGAACAGCGCGTCTACGGGGCGCGGACCCGTGGCCGACCGGCCAAGGTCTTCGCACTGACCGACTGCGGCCGGGACGCCTTCGAGCAGTCCTACGACAAGCTCGCCGTGGACGCCCTGCGCTGGATCGAACAGTCCGCCGGGGGCGGCGCGGCCGGCGAGGAAGCCGTCGCGGCGTTCGCCCGGGCCCGGGTCGAGGCTCAAGCAGGGGCGTACCGGAACGCGATCGAGGCCGTGGAGCCTGAGGCGCGGACCCAAGCCCTGGCCAAGGCCTTGAGCGCCGACGGGTACGCTGCTACGGCGCGCAGCGCGCCCCTGCCGCAGCGGGGTGAGCAGCTGTGCCAGCACCACTGCCCGGTCGCCCACGCCGCCGAGCGGTACCCGCAGCTGTGCGAGGCGGAGACCGAGTTCTTCTCCCGCCTCCTGGGAACGCACGTGCAGCGCCTGGCGACCATCGCCCACGGCGACGGCGTCTGCACCACGTTCATCCCGCACGGCGCGCCACCCCAGACCACACACCAGCAAGCATCTGCAAGCACGGCCGGGAGGAACCCCGCATGACTCTCCCCACGGAGACTGCCCACCCTGAGCTCGAAGGCCTGGGCACGTACGAATACGGCTGGGCCGACTCCGACGCGGCCGGCGCCGCTGCCAAGCGCGGTCTCTCCGAGGCGGTCGTGCGCGACATCTCGGAGAAGAAGAACGAGCCCGAGTGGATGCTGAAGCTGCGTCTCAAGGGCCTGCGCCTCTTCGACAAGAAGCCCATGCCGAACTGGGGCTCCGACCTCTCCGGCATCGACTTCGACAACATCAAGTACTTCGTGCGTTCCACCGAGAAGCAGGCCGCGTCCTGGGAGGACCTGCCCTCGGACATCAAGAACACGTACGACAAGCTCGGCATCCCCGAGGCGGAGAAGCAGCGCCTGGTGGCCGGTGTCGCGGCCCAGTACGAGTCCGAGGTCGTCTACCACCAGATCCGTGAGGACCTGGAGGAGCAGGGCGTCATCTTCCTCGACACCGACACCGCCCTGAAGGAGCACCCGGAGCTCTTCCAGGAGTACTTCGGCACCGTCATCCCGGTCGGCGACAACAAGTTCGCGTCGCTGAACACCGCGGTGTGGTCCGGCGGCTCGTTCATCTACGTGCCCAAGGGCGTCCACGTCGACATCCCGCTCCAGGCCTACTTCCGCATCAACACGGAGAACATGGGCCAGTTCGAGCGGACGCTGATCATCGTCGACGAGGACGCGTACGTCCACTACGTCGAGGGCTGCACCGCCCCGATCTACTCCTCGGACTCGCTGCACAGCGCCGTCGTCGAGATCATCGTGAAGAAGGGCGGCCGCTGCCGCTACACGACGATCCAGAACTGGTCGAACAACGTCTACAACCTGGTCACCAAGCGCGCCGTGGCGTACGAGGGCGCGACCATGGAGTGGATCGACGGCAACATCGGCTCCAAGGTCACCATGAAGTACCCGGCCGTCTACCTGATGGGCGAGCACGCCAAGGGCGAGACGCTCTCCATCGCCTTCGCGGGCGAGGGCCAGCACCAGGACGCCGGCTCCAAGATGGTCCACATGGCGCCGAACACCTCCTCCAACATCGTCTCCAAGTCGGTGGCGCGAGGCGGCGGCCGCACCTCCTACCGCGGTCTCGTGGAGATCGGCGAGGGCGCCCACGGCTCCAAGTCGAACGTGCTCTGCGACGCCCTGCTCGTCGACACGATCTCCCGCTCGGACACGTACCCCTACGTGGACGTCCGCGAGGACGACGCCTCCATGGGCCACGAGGCGACCGTCTCCAAGGTCTCCGAGGACCAGCTCTTCTACCTGATGAGCCGCGGTCTGACCGAGTTCGAGGCGATGGCCATGATCGTGCGCGGCTTCGTCGAGCCGATCGCCAAGGAGCTCCCGATGGAGTACGCCCTTGAGCTCAACCGGCTGATCGAGCTGCAGATGGAGGGCTCGGTCGGATAACGACCGTCCCCCGTCCGGCAGTTGAGCAGATTCTGATTCAGGAAGAGAGCACTACGACAGCCATGGCTGAGGCAAACATCCCGGTGGGTTCCACCACCGCCGGCTCGATCGCGGTGGCCGCCGAGTCGACCGTCGCCACCCGCATGAGCGCCCCCCCGTCCTTCGACGTCGCGGACTTCCCGGTCCCGCACGGCCGCGAGGAGGAGTGGCGGTTCACGCCGCTGGAGCGGCTGCGCGGGCTGCACGACGGCACCGCCGTCGCCACGGGTGACGGTGTGAAGGTCGCCGTCGAGGCGCCCGAGGGCGTCACCGTCGAGACGGTGGGCCGCGACGACGCGCGCCTCGGCAGGGCCGGCACTCCGGTGGACCGGATCGCCGCCCAGGCGTACTCGTCCTTCGCCAAGGCCTCCGTCGTGACCGTCCCCAAGGAGACGGTGCTCACCGAGCCGATCCGGATCGCCGTGCACGGCGAGGGCGGCGTGGCCTACGGCCACCAGGTCATCGAGCTCGGCGCCTTCGCCGAGGCCGTCGTGGTCATCGACCACACCGGTGACGCGGTGCTCGCCGCCAACGTCGACTACCTCCTCGGCGACGGCGCCAAGCTGACCGTGGTCTCCGTCCAGGACTGGGACGACAAGGCCGTCCACGTCGCCCAGCACAACGCGCTGGTCGGCCGCGACGCCACCTTCAAGTCGTTCGTGGTCACCTTCGGCGGCGACCTGGTGCGCCTGCACCCGCGGGTCGCCTACGCGGGCACCGGCGGCGAGGCCGAGCTGTTCGGCCTGTACTTCACCGACCAGGGCCAGCACCAGGAGCACCGCCTCCTGGTCGACCACAACACCCCGCACTGCAAGTCCAACGCCGTGTACAAGGGTGCCCTCCAGGGCGAGGACGCGCACGCCGTGTGGATCGGCGACGTCCTCATCCAGGCCGCGGCCGAGGGCACGGACACGTACGAGATGAACCGCAACCTGGTTCTGACCGACGGCGCCCGCGTCGACTCGGTGCCGAACCTGGAGATCGAGACCGGTGAGATCGCCGGTGCAGGTCACGCCTCGGCCACCGGCCGGTTCGACGACGAGCAGCTCTTCTACCTGATGTCCCGCGGCATCCCGGCGACCGAGGCCCGCCGCCTGGTCGTGCGCGGCTTCTTCGCGGAGCTCGTCCAGCAGATCGGTCTGCCGGACGTCGAGGAGCGCCTGCTGGCGAAGATCGAGACGGAGCTGGAGGCTTCCGTCTGATGGCCTTCGTCAAAGCCTGTGCGCTGAGCGAGCTGGAGAGCGACACGCCCAAGCGGGTGGAGATCGACGGCACGCCCGTGTCCCTCGTCAAGACCGAGGGCGAGGTGTTCGCGATCAACGACATCTGCTCGCACGCGAACGTGTCGCTGTCGGAGGGCGAGGTCGAGGACTGCGCCATCGAGTGCTGGCTGCACGGCTCGAGCTTCGACCTGCGCACCGGCAAGCCGTCCGGCCTGCCCGCGACGCGCCCCGTCCCCGTATACCCCGTAAAGATCCAAGGGGACGATGTGCTCGTCTCCGTCACCCAGGAGTCCTGAGTTCCCCATGGCAACGCTTGAAATCCGCGACCTGCACGTCTCCGTCGACACCGAGAACGGTACGAAGGAGATCCTCAAGGGCGTCGACCTGACCGTGAAGCAGGGCGAGACCCACGCCATCATGGGCCCCAACGGCTCCGGCAAGTCGACCCTGGCGTACTCGCTGGCCGGGCACCCCAAGTACACGATCACCAGCGGCACCGTCACGCTCGACGGCGAGGACGTCCTGGAGATGTCCGTCGACGAGCGCGCCCGCGCCGGCGTCTTCCTCGCCATGCAGTACCCGGTCGAGGTCCCCGGCGTCTCGGTCTCCAACTTCCTGCGCACCTCCGCCACGGCGATCCGCGGCGAGGCCCCCAAGCTGCGCACCTGGGTGAAGGAGGTCAAGTCCGCGATGGAGCAGCTCCAGATGGACCCGGCCTTCGCCGAGCGCAACGTGAACGAGGGCTTCTCCGGCGGTGAGAAGAAGCGCCACGAGATCCTCCAGCTGGAGCTCCTCAAGCCGAAGATCGCGATCCTCGACGAGACCGACTCCGGCCTCGACGTCGACGCGCTGCGCCAGGTCTCCGAGGGCATCAACCGCGTCCGTGAGAACGGCGAGGTCGGCACCCTCCTGGTGACCCACTACACGCGCATCCTGCGCTACATCAAGCCCGACTACGTCCACGTCTTCGCGGGCGGCCGCATCGTCGAGTCCGGCGGCGCCGAGCTCGCCGACAAGCTCGAGGCCGAGGGCTACGCGTCGTACACGAAGGGTGGCGCTTCCGAGTGACACAGCTGCCGGGCCTCCTCACCCAGTCCGCTCTCCTGGACGAGGCGATCCGCAAGGACTTCCCCTTGCTGGACCGTGTGGTCCACGACGGGAAGAAGATCGTCTACCTCGACTCGGCGGCGACGTCGCAGAAGCCGCGCCAGGTGCTCGACGCGCTCAACGAGTACTACGAGCGGCACAACGCCAATGTGCACCGCGGCGTGTACCTGGTCGCCGAGGAGGCCACGGCGCTCTACGAGGGCGCCCGTGACAAGGTCGCCCGCTTCATCAACGCGCCGAGCCGCGACGAGGTGATCTTCACCAAGAACGCCTCGGAGTCGCTCAACCTCGTCGCCAACATGCTGGGCTGGGCCGACGAGCCCTACCGCGTGGACAGCGACACCGAGATCGTCATCACGGAGATGGAGCACCACTCCAACATCGTGCCGTGGCAGCTGCTCTCGCAGCGCACGGGCGCGAAGCTGAAGTGGTTCGGCCTGACCGACGACGGCCGGCTCGACCTGTCGAACATCAACGAGATCATCACCGAGAAGACGAAGATCGTCTCCTTCACGCTGGTCTCCAACCTGCTCGGCACCCAGAACCCGGTCGACGCGATCGTCCGCCGGGCGCAGCAGGTCGGCGCCCTCGTCTGCATCGACGCCTCGCAGGCCGCCCCGCACATGCCGCTGGACGTGCAGGCGCTGCAGGCCGACTTCGTGGCCTTCACCGGCCACAAGATGTGCGGCCCGACCGGCATCGGCGTCCTGTGGGGCCGCCAGGAGCTCCTGGAGGACCTGCCGCCCTTCCTCGGCGGCGGCGAGATGATCGAGACGGTCTCGATGCACTCCTCCACGTACGCCCCGGCGCCGCACAAGTTCGAGGCGGGCACGCCCCCGATCGCCGGGGCCGTGGGCCTGGGCGCGGCGGTGGACTACCTGTCCGCGATCGGCATGGACAAGATCGCCGCGCATGAGCACGCGATCACCGAGTACGCGGTCAAGCGCCTCCTGGAGGTGCCCGACCTGCGGATCATCGGCCCCACCACGGCCGAGGACCGCGGCGCGGCGATCTCCTTCACCCTGGGCGACATCCACCCGCACGACGTGGGCCAGGTCCTCGACGAGGAGGGCATCGCGGTCCGCGTCGGCCACCACTGCGCGCGCCCGGTCTGCCTGCGCTACGGAATTCCCGCGACCACGCGAGCGTCTTTCTATCTGTACTCCACGCCCGCCGAGGTCGACGCCCTGGTGGACGGCCTGGAACACGTACGCAACTTCTTCGGCTAGGGGTGCTGCGCTCTCCCGGGGGACACCCCCCCGGGAGAGCGCAGTCCCCGGCCCACAAGGCACGTCACGCAAGGGACGCGAGGACGCGAGGTAATTCGTTGTGAAGCTTGATTCGATGTACCAGGACGTCATCCTGGACCACTACAAGCACCCGCACGGGCGGGGCTTGCGGGACGGTGACGCCGAGGTGCACCACGTGAACCCGACGTGCGGCGACGAGATCACCCTCCGGGTGAAGTACGACGGGTCGCGGATCGAGGACGTCTCGTACGAGGGGCAGGGCTGCTCGATCAGCCAGGCCAGCGCCTCGGTCCTGAACGACCTGCTGGTCGGCAAGGATCTGGCCGAGGCGCAGCGGATCCAGGAGACCTTCCTGGAGCTGATGCAGTCCAAGGGCCAGCTGGAGCCGGACGACGCGATGGAGGAGGTCCTGGAGGACGCGGTGGCCTTCGCCGGCGTCTCCAAGTACCCCGCCCGCGTGAAGTGTGCTCTGCTGAGCTGGATGGCGTGGAAGGACGCGACGGCCCAGGCTCTGGGCGAGCTCGCCGAAAGGAAGACGGCATGACCGAGAACGCACAGGCGGCGATCAAGCCGGCGACCGAAGAAGAGATCCGCGAGGCCCTGTACGACGTCGTCGACCCCGAGCTGGGCATCGACGTCGTCAACCTGGGCCTCATCTACGGCATCCACATCGACGACTCCAACGTCGTCACGCTGGACATGACCCTGACGTCGGCGGCCTGCCCGCTGACCGATGTGATCGAGGACCAGGCGAAGTCGGCGACCGACGGCATCGCCAGCGAGCTGAAGATCAACTGGGTCTGGATGCCGCCGTGGGGCCCGGACAAGATCACGGACGACGGCCGCGAGCAGCTGCGCGCGCTCGGGTTCAACGTCTGAGCGGCACCCGCGCTCCGAGGCCCCCGCACCGATGGTGCCGGGGGCCTCTTCGCGTCGTGCGGCGCCTGATCGGCTGACGTTCGCCCGCCGTACGGATGTTGTACGCCCGCCATTGGCGGAGCGGCCGGAACCTGCTCGACGACACCCCGCCGACGAGAGGCCGCCCCGTGCCGCACCACCCATCGCTTCGCCGTGCCAGGACGGTCGCCGCCGCGTCCGGCGTGCTCGCGCTGTCCCTCCTCTGCCCCAACTCCCTCGCGCATGCCGCGAGTTACGGCACGCCGACCATCTCGCTCTCGGCGTCGTACCTGTCGGGAGCCGTGGGGGCGACCGGCGACCCGGTGGTCACCGTCACCGTCGCGCAGAGCGGGGCCGACGCGGCGGCGCTGACCGTGGCGGCCTCGGCGAGCTCCCGCCCGTCCGTCGCCGGGACGGGGGACGTCACGGTGAGCGGGACCGGGGCTACGCGGCAGCTCCGGGTCGCCGCGCACGCGCGGGGCTACACCGACCTCACCCTCAAGGTCACCGGGCTCGGCGGCAAGAGCGCCACCAGGACGCTGCACTACGCGGCCTCGGCCGCCGTCCAGGGAGCCGCCGACACCCGCTACCTCACCGGGTCGAGCGACGCCTCGGCCGCCGTGGACGTGGGCGGCGGGTATGTGGTCGTCGCCGACGACGAGTCCAACACCCTGCGGATGTACGACCGTTCGGTCTCCGGCGCGCCCGTGCGGACCTGGGACTTCAGCTCGCGGCTCGGTGTCTCCAAGGAGATCGACATCGAGGGCGCGGCCCGCGTCGGAGACACCATCTACTGGACCGGCTCGCTCGGCAACAACAAGGACGGCGTCTACAAGGCCGACCGGAACACCGTCTTCACCACCACCGTCACCGGCTCGGGCGCCGCTACCCAGCTCACGCTCGGCGGCTCGTACAAGAGGCTGCGGGACGACCTCGTCGGCTGGGACCGCGCGAACGGGGACCGCTACGGGTTCGCCGCGGCCACCGCCGCGGGGCAGGCGCCCAAGCAGATCGACGGGTTCAACGTGGAGGGCCTGGAGTTCGCGCCCGGCTCCACGAGCACCGCCTACATAGGGTTCAGGGCACCGCTCGTGCCGCCGCGGAACGGCGGCAAGGCGCTGATCGTGCCCGTCACCAACTTCGACGAGGTGGTCGGCAGCGGGGCGAAGGCCGTCATGGGCACGCCCATCGAGCTCGACCTCGGCGGGCTCAGCATCCGCGACCTCCGCAAGAACGCCGCCGACCAGTACCTGATCGTCGCCGGGTCCTGGGCCGCGGACGACAACTCCGACCCGTACGCGGTCTATTCGTGGGACGGCGTCGCCGGGCACGCCCCCGTCAAGCGGGTCGACCTGCCGACCAGCGACCCGGGCGGCTGGGAGGCCGTGGTGGACGTGCCCGATCTGTCGGTGCCGGGCGCGCGGGCCCAGCTCATCACCGACGACGGCTCCGCCGACCTGTACGGCGACGGCACCGAGGCCAAGGACCTCACCCACCCGGAGTGGAAGAAGTCCCGGGCCACGTGGTTCACGGTGACCGGCTGAACCGCCGCTACCAGGCGCCCACCACGGGCGGCGCCACCGCTGGGACGCCCGCCGCCTCGGCCAGCGAAGGGGCCAGGTTCTCGCGCCGGATGCGCTGGTCGACGTAGAGCAGACCGGTGGCGAGCTGGGGCAGCGTGGTGGTCAGGAACTGGCTGACCACCATGCCGACGAGGTACAGCACCGCGACGATGACGACGGCCGTGACCTTCGGACCGACGGTGTCACCGGTGGAGACGAGCAGCGGCATCGTGGCGAGGACCCCGCCGTAGGTGAACGGCAGTTGGACGAAGTAGCCGATCACGCTGCTGATCATGCCGACGACGAGCAGGATGCCGAACGTCCGCCACCAGGCGCCGTTCACCAGGCGGGCCGAGCGGCGCAGGGCTTCGACGGGCCGCTGGTTCTCCAGGACCGCGGCCGCGGGCGCGAACCCGTAGCGGACCCAGAGCCAGAGGCCGACCGGGATCAGCGCGAGGAAGAGCAGGAGGAACAGGACCATCAGCGCCGCAGGCGGCTCGTGGTGGCGGGAGCCCGACACGATCGTCACCGCCATCAGGGCGACGAACAGGGCCATCGCGGCCAGCACGGCCAGCCACTGGAGGGCCAGCGCGCCGAGCACGGCCGGGAACCGTGACCAGGCCTTGCGCCACACCGGGCCGAAGCCGGCGCGGCGGCCGAGGACCGCGTCCTGGAGCACGGCCGGGACGGCCGCGTACACCAGCGCCATCGCGACGAGCCACATCGCCACCGCGACGACGAGGACGACGACCCCGGCGAGCACCACCGGCCGCACGTCCGCGCCCGCCGGGTCCTCACCGTAAGGGTGGTGGAAGACGGGGTCGAGGTGCGGGTGCACCGAGGCCACCGCGATCGCGACGGTGGCGCCCACGACCAGGGCGGCGGCCCCGTACGCGACGAGGGCCATGCCGAAGAGCTGCTTCCAGTAGCGGCCGAGCGCGGTGAAGGCCCCGCCGAGTACGTCGCCGAGCGTCAGCGGCCCGAGCGGGATCACCCCCGGCTTCGGCGGCGGGGGCATCCAGCCGCCGCCCCAGCCGGGGCCCCACCCCGGAGGCGGTCCCGGAGGTCCGCCCTGAGGGCCCGGGCCCCACCCCGTGTTCTGCGTCACCGCTACCTCGCACTTCCCGTACGTCGCCGTACGTCCCGTCCCCTTGATCGATCGGCTTCACCGTAGAGCCCCCGCGGCGCGCGGGTACGGTCGGGGGCATGCTCTGTGACCAGGCCGGAACGACCGGAGGCCGCTGATGGCCCGCCGCTACGACCCCGACCGGCGGCGGCGCATCATCGACGCGGCGATCCGGGTCGTCGCCGAGCGCGGCATCGCGGGGCTCAGCCACCGCACCGTCGCGGCCGAGGCCGATGTGCCGCTCGGCTCCACCACGTACCACTTCAGGACGCTCGACGAGCTGCTGGTGGCGGCTCTGCGCCAGGCCAACGAGGGGTTCGCCACGGCTGTCCGCGACTGCGCGCGCCTGGAGGAGCCCGGCGCGGACCTGGCGGTCGAACTCGCCCGCCTGATGGGGGAGTGGCTGACGGGGGACCGCGCCCGCGCCGAGTTGGAGTACGAGCTGTACCTCGCCGCCCTGCGCCGCCCGGCCCTTCGCCCCGTCGCCGCCGAGTGGACCGAGTCCGTGGCCGAACTGCTCGCCCGGCACACCGATCCGGTCACCGCGCGCGGCCTCGTCGCCGCGATGGACGGCATCTGCCTCCAGTCGCTGCTCACCGGGGGCGCGTACGACGAGGGCTACGCCCGCGACCTCCTCGGCAGACTGCTGCGCCAGTGCCGCGAGTGAACGGCGGACGTCGGGTCACCGACGTTATGTACGGGCGTACGCAACGGGCGATACCCTGGGCCGCATGCCCTACGTCCTGCTCGCCTGCGCCATCGGCTCGGAGATCGCCGCGACCTCCGCGCTGAAGTACAGCGAGGGTTTCACCAGGCTCTGGCCCTCGCTGATCACCGGTGCCGGGTACCTGCTCGCCTTCTTCCTGCTGTCGCTGACGCTGAGGTCCATGTCCGTGGGCACCGCGTACGCGATCTGGTCCGGCGTGGGCACGGCGGTCATCGCGGCCGTCGGGATGGTCTTCATGGGCGAGGCGATGACCGCCGCCAAGATCGCCGGGATCGCCCTCATCATCGGCGGAGTGGTGCTGCTCAACCTCGGCGGCGCGGCGCACTGACCGCGGGCTCAGCCCCCGGCGGCCCGCGCCGCGAAGAGCGCGGCCCGCACGCTCGCCTCGATGTCGGTGATGGGGTACAGCGCCTCGATCACCGTACGGTCCCGGTCCACCACCAGCGTCAGCCGCTTGAGCCGGCTCACCCCCGCCGTGCGGAAGGTCGGCAGGCGCAGCGCCGCCGTCAGATCCAGGCCCGCGTCCGAGAGCAGCGGGAAGCGCAGCGCCTCCTTGTCGGCGAACGCCCGCTGCTCGTCCGGGCGTTGGGTGGACACCCCGTGCACGGTCGCCCCCGCCGCGGTGAACTCCGCCAGCTGGTCGCGGAAGGTGCAGGACTCCAGGGTGCAGCCGCGCGCACCGGGAATCCCGGCCCAGCCGGGCGGGTAGGACTCGGCGCGGGCGTAGGCGCCGGGGAAGCAGTACAGGACCGTGTACGGCGTCGACGGCGCGACCGGATCCCTCAACTTGCCGTCGAAGTCGGGCAGTTGAAGCTCCGGAACGCGGGTGCCCACCAGCTCCCGCACCCGCTCGGTCTCGCCTGACGTCTCGGTCGAGGTGGCCATCGTCTCTCCTTCTCCCAGCACCCAGGTGTCTCCCCAGTCCTGGAGTGCGATCAGTACGGGCAGCAGGGCCCGGCCGCGCGCGGTGAGCCGGTACTCGTGGCGCACCGGGCGCTCCTGGTACGGCTCGCGCGCCAGGACCCCGCACTCCACGAGCAGCTTCAGCCGCTCGGTGAGGACCTTGCGGGACATGCCGAGCTCCCGCTGGAGCGCGTCGAACCGGTGCACCCCGCGGGCCGCGTCACGCACGATGAGCAGCGTCCACCAGTCGCCGACCACGTCCAGGGCCTGGGCGATCGCACAGTGCTCGTCGTCGAGCCGGGTGCGGTGGGGCATGCGGGTGTCCTTTCGCGGGGTGGGTGCCGGACCGACCGGCCCCTGCCTGTTGACCGGTCGCGATCATGCTGCCATAGTCCGTTCCCTAAGGGAACTTACTCACCTTGTGGGCCCGCAGGAAGCGGGATCTCCGTGCCGTGTTCCTGGCGCAGGTGCCGCCTGATCCTCACGCGGGCGTCGACCTCGGCCGACTGGTCGCGGTCCCGTACCGCCCGGCGGAGCCGTTCGGTGAGGACGGAGCATGATCCGCACCCTTCCGCGCCCTGCGTCGGCATCTCCGCGGGCGGCATCGAGTAGTAGCCGCTCCCGGGTGGTTGGCTCGCGAACATCGCGTGGCTCCCCTCGTCCCAACTCGTCTGTGTACTAGTTCAGTCTTCGGAGTGTTGGAAGCACTCCACAAGGGTGATCAGTGCACTAGGGTGCCGAGTGCCAGGACGGCTCAACTCCCGTGAGGAGAACGGCAGATGGCCGGAGAGAAGACGTTCACGAAGATCGCTGACCACTTCCGCGAACGGATCATGTCAGGGGAGCTCGAACCGGGGGCGAGGCTGCCGACCAACCGGGAAATCGCCGGCAGCTGGCAGACCGCCGCGGCCACGGTGTCGCGAGCGCTCCAGGCGCTCCAGGTGGAGGGGTACATCAGGACCACCCCGCGCGGGACGTTCGTGGAGGACGACCCGGTGTGGACCCTCACGCCGAAGGACCGCCTGGAGCGCGTGAGGCGGGTCAAGAGCATCCTCGCCGAGGGCGAGACCTCGCGCGTGACGGCGGCCGAACTGGTCAAGCCGCCGCTGTACGTCGCGGACATCCTCGACCTCGAGGCCGGGGACCAGGCCGTCCGGCGGGAGTGGCTCGCCGGACGCGGCAAGACCCGCACGGTGTTCGCCGTGACCTGGTACCCGGCCCACTTCGCCGCCCTGGTCCCCGATCTGCTCAACACCTCACCCGGCCGGAACCACGGGCTCACGGCCAGGATCCTGGAGGCGACGGGGCGCACGATTACGCACGCCAGGGACGACATGCATGCCCGCGAGGCCGACGCCCGTGAGGCCAGCGCCCTGGCCCTCCCGGTCGGGGCGCCGGTGCTGGCGGGCGCCCACCGCTGGTCCGACGCCGAGGGCATCATCGAGTACGGGGAGTGGTGCCTCCCGCCACGGTTCACGATCGGCTACGAATACACGCCCTGACGGGGGTGGCGGGGGTCCGGCGGGGGCCCCACCCAGGGGCTTGAACGCGGGCGCGAGCGGCGGGGGCGCGGCGCCTGGGCGGGACGCCGGGCGGGACGCCGGGCGGGGCGGACACGGGACCGTCACTTGAGACCGGTTCGCCCCGGCGGGCCGTCGCCGGTTAGGTTTTCGGTCATGACCGACACGACTACCGCTACGACCGGCGCCGCGGCCGCCGGACTCGCCACCATCGCCGCCGATGGCACCATCCTGGACACCTGGTTCCCCGCCCCCGAGCTCGTGACCGTCGCCGAGCCCGGCCCCGCCGGCACCGAGCGGCTCTCCGCCGAGCGCGCCGCCGAACTCCTCGGCGCGGGCGCGCTGAAGGCCGTCGGCGCCGACGAGCGCCGCGGGGTCGAGGTCGTCGCCGTCCGTACGGTCATCGCCTCGCTCGACGACAAGCCCCTGGACGCGCACGACGCCTACCTGCGCCTGCACCTCCTCTCGCACCGGCTCGTCAAGCCGCACGGCCAGAACCTGGACGGCCTGTTCGGGCTGCTCGCCAACGTCGCGTGGACCTCGCTGGGCCCGGTCGCCGTCGACTCCGTCGAGCAGGTGCGCCTGAACGCGCGCGCCGAGGGGCTCCACCTCCAGGTGACGTCCGTCGACAAGTTCCCCCGCATGACGGACTACGTCGCGCCCAAGGGCGTACGCATCGCCGACGCCGACCGGGTGCGTCTGGGCGCGCACCTCGCCGAGGGCACCACCGTGATGCACGAGGGCTTCGTGAACTTCAACGCGGGCACGCTCGGCACCTCGATGGTCGAGGGCCGCATCTCGGCCGGTGTCGTCGTCGGCGACGGCTCCGACATCGGCGGCGGCGCCTCCACCATGGGCACGCTGTCCGGCGGCGGCAACGTCCGCATCGTCATCGGCGAGCGGTGCCTGGTCGGTGCCGAGGCCGGGGTGGGGATCGCGCTGGGCGACGAGTGCGTCGTCGAGGCGGGCCTGTACGTCACCGCGGGCACCCGTGTCACCATGCCCGACGGGCAGATCGTGAAGGCCCGGGAGCTGTCGGGGGCCTCCAACATCCTGTTCCGGCGGAACTCGGTGACGGGCGCGGTCGAGGCTCGGCCGAACAATGCGGTGTGGGGCGGGTTGAACGAGGTTCTGCACGCGCACAACTAGCCGGGGTCGTCCGGCAGCCGGGGTCACCGGGGCGCCGCCCCGGACCCCGGGGCTCCGGCCCACCCACCCGTGACGGGGGTTGGATGGGCTGACCCCTGGGGCTGCGCCCCAGCCCCCCCCCCCCCCCCCGCGGGGGCTCCGCCCCCTGCACCCCCAACCCCGCCAGGGACCCGGTGCGGTCCGCAGCCGTCCGGTCCGGCGCAACGATTGACCCAGCAGGCATCGCACCCCGCTGAGGGGCGCGGGGAACTGCGCGAGCGGCCCCGCGCGGTCCGCAGCCGTTCGAAAGGGCCGTGTTCCCGTAGTCTCACGCAGCCGGGTCGCACCCTGCCGGGGGCGCGGGGAACTGCGCGAGTGGCCCGTGCGGTCCGCAGCCGAACCAAAGGGCTGTGTCCCCGCAGTCTCACGCAGCCGGGTCGCACTCTGCTGAGGGGCGCGGGGAACTGCGCGAGCGGCCCGCACGGTCCGCAGCCGTTCGAAAGGGCTGTGTCCCCGCAGTCTCACGCAGCCGGGTCGCACCCCGCTGAGGGGCGTGGGGAACTGCGCGAGTGGCCCGCATGGTCCGCAGCCGAAGGGGGGCGCTGCGAGGGCACCCGCCGCCCGCGGCCGACCCGCTTCTCACCCCCTCCCGGGTGACCCGGAGCAGAACGCGCTGTTCAGCGCATCCCGCGCCTCCCGCAGGCGGGCGAGCTCCGGCGGGGACGGGGGCTGCAAGGGGGCTCGGGGTGGGTAGCCGAGGAGGGCCTTCGCGGTCACCGTGCCCGGCAGGCCCGAGGCCATCATCAGCTCCGTGAGCGGGGTGGTCAGGTGGTTGAGGCGGGCCGCCTCGGCCGGCGCACCCGCGTCGTACGCGTCAAGGACCGCCCGCATCTCCCGCGGTGCCACGTTCGCCACCGTGCTCACCCAGCCCGCCCCGCCCACCGCGTACAGCGGAAGGTTCAGCTCCTCGGCACCCGAGTAGTACGCCAGCGACGTGCCGCCGATGACCTTGGTCGAGCCGAGCAGGTCGTACGCGCAGTCCTTCACCGCCACGATGCGCTCATGCTCCGCGAGGCGCAGCATCGTCTCGACCTCGATGCGCGTGCCCGTGCGGCCCGGGATGTCGTACAGCATCACCGGCAGGCCGGTCGCGTCGGCCACCGTGCGGAAGTGGGCCTCGACGGCGGCCTGCGGCGGGCGGCTGTAGTACGGGGTCACCACCAACAGGCCGTCCGCGCCCGCCCGTTCGGCCGCGCGGGCCAGCGCGACGGTGTGCAAGGTCGACGCGCTGCCGACGCCCGCCACGACCGAGGCCCGGTTGCCGACCGCCTCCACCACGGCCCGTACCAGCTCGGTCTTCTCCTCGTCGGAGGTCGTCGGGGACTCCCCGGTCGTGCCGTTCAGGACCAGGCCGTCGCATCCGTTGTCGACCAGGTGCGCGGCCAGCCTCCGGGCCGCCGGGAGGTCGAGCTCCAACGACCGCGTGAACGGCGTGACCATCGCGCACAGGGCTCGTCCGAACGGCCGGAGCGGAGGGAGCACGCCGGGTGGGGGTGATGTCGTCATACGGCAGTCTTGCCCCGGCCGAGAGTTAACGTCCACTTAGACTTTGTGGGAGGTTTCAGTAGGAGTGCTCAAGTCAGGAGTGCGCAGGGGGGGCGGGCGGTTCCTACCAGAGGTTCCGCTTCGACCACGTCGGATCACCCGCGTACGGATGGAACGTGTCCAGGTTGTCCTTCGCCGGGTGGCTGCGCCCCGCCGGGCCCGCGGCGAACGTCCTCAGCAGGTTCTCCGTGACCCGCGACGTGAACTTCGCCGTCGTCGCGTCTATGCCGTGACCGCCGTCCCCCACCGTCGACTGCACCCAGCGCATCGTGCCCGTGTTGAAGACCCCGGCGCCCGAACCCACCGTGTAGTAGGCCGAGTTGGCGTAGGAGTGGACGCCTCGGCAGGTCAGGGGCGAGTGGGAGATCACCTCGATGGGGCGGGGTGTCCCGTCGCCGTTCGCCCGGTCGTACTCCGTGCCCACCAGGCCCGGGAACGCCGACCCCTTCCTGACGCCCGTGCCCTCGAACAGCCAGTGGTTGGGGGAGGTGACCACATAGTCGGCGGTGGTCGGGTTCGACTCGTACAACGTGCCCGTCAGCGCGTTCTCCGGCTCGGCGTGCGGGGGCTCGCGGAAGTTGGTGGTCGGCGGCTCGCCCTCGCGGCGGCCCGGGTCCCTGGCCCAGTCGTTCTTGTAGCAGACCACCAGGCGCTGCTCGCCGAGCGCGGTCTTCTCCAGGCGGATCCGGCGGAAGCAGGCGTTCGCGCCGAGGAAGGCTATGTTCGTGCCCCGGTCGCGCGCGGCGGTGACCCGCTCGCGCATCGACTGCGTCCAGTACTCGTCATGTCCCAGGGACAGTACGGCCGTTGCCCCGTCCAGGAGGTGCGGGTCCCGCTCGATGTCCATGTTCGTCACATAGGCCGGGGCCAGGCCCATCCGCTCCGCGAGGGCCACCACCGGCTGCTCGTAGGTGAGGAACAGGCCGTCGCCGTCCCGGTGGTAGGGGCGGTCGCAGCTCACCGCGCGCGAGCGGTCCGCGTCGTCGCCGGTCGGTCCGTTGTAGAGGCTGTGACCGCCCCATTCGTTGTACGCCTGCCAGGTCGCCACCGCGTTGACGATCACCACACGGCCCTTGGTGGCGGCCGACCTGACGGTGACCGGGACGTAGCGCTGGCCCCCGCTGTCGGCGGTCAGGCGGATCAGGTAGGAGCCCTCGGGCCAGTCCTTGGTGGATACCTCCGGGCCCGCCGGCCACGGGGCGGTGACCGTGTACGTCCCCGGCTCGACCTGCGCGGCGGGCTGCCGGGTCCCTTGCAGCGGGCCCGACTCCCACACCTTGCGGGCCAGCGCGCCCCCGTACCAGCCCATCCGGAACGCCTCGGCGCGGAACGTCCTCGCGGTGGTGTGCACGTGGAGGCGGAAGGGCTCGCCGGAGGCGACGCTCGTGCGGTCCGCGTAGCCCTCGACCTCGTGCTCGGCGCCGCGCCCCTTCAGTCGCCAGTCCGCGTCACCCGGCCGGTCGTTCTCCTTGGCGGGCGGCTTCGGGGCGTCCCCGGAGTGCGCGCCGGGGCCGTTCCCGGCCCGGTCCTCACCGGCTGAGCAGCCCGCCGCGCCCACCGCGGCCGCGGCGCCCGCCACCGCGAGGAAGCCCCTGCGACTGAGTGCCCCGCGCTCCATGCCACAACTCCGCTCCGCCGTTCGGTCCCTGGAGGTCCAGTGTGCGCGAGCGGCGGCCGGGGTTCACTGCGAGGTGGTGCGCTCCGGGCGCACGACCAGGACCACCCGGTGCTCGGCGTCGTCCAGCGGCGTCTCGTACTCCAGGCCGTACCGCTTGGCCAGGACGTCGAAGAAGGCGCCCGTCGGGTCGGGTTCGATGCGCTCCACCGTGCCCCGGACCTCCAGGTAGCGATAGGGCTGATCGGGGTCGTTGACCGAGACGGAGACCTTGGGGTCGGCCATGACGTTCTTGCACTTGCGGCGGGTGGTGGTCGTGGTGAAGCGCAGGAACTCGCCGTCCCACTCCTGCCAGACCGGGTTGACGTGCGGGGTGCCGTTCGGCCCCTTGGTGGCGAGGTGCACGAAGAGGGGGCGGGTCAGCAGGTCGGCGTGGCTCGCGGGGATCACGGAGTCGTCGGCCGCGAGGGCGCCGTCGTTCGAGCTCGTCATCGTCGTCATGGTGCTGAACGTTATCAACGTATTGATGATGCGCAAGGGCTTTATCACTGGCCGTATGCTCGGAGCCATGACCATGCCGCCCGAGGAGCGCCTCGGCCTCGACATCAAGCGCGCCGAGCAGGAGCTGATCGCCGCGAAGAGCGCGGCGGTGAAGGTGGCCGGGCTCACCGTGCCGCAGTACGCCGCCCTGCTCGGGCTCTCCGGCGCGCCCGGCATCTCGGCGGCCGCGCTGGCCCGCGCCTGCCTCGTCAGCCCGCAGGCCATGAACGTCGTCCTGAAGAACCTCGAAGAGCGCGGTCTGGTCGAGCGCACCCCGCACCCCTGGCACCGCAACGTCCTGGAGACCCGGCTCACCGACGACGGGAGCGCGGCGCTGGCCGCCGCCGACGAGCGGGCGATGGCCATCGAGCGCCGCATCGAGCGCGAATTCACCGCCGCCGAAAGGGAGTTGCTGCGCTCCCTGCTCGGCCGGGCCGTCGCCGCGATCCGGGACGCCGGGACCGGGTGACCCCGGCGGCCGGGCGGGGCACTGCCCGCCCGACCGCCCGTGCCGCTACGGGCGGAAGCGGATGACCTGCGGGTCGTGGTCGCTGGTCTGGTTCGCGAACTCCGCGTTGATGTGCACGCTGTCGTAGTCGAAGTCCCGGATGGCGGGGCTGGTCAGCACCTGGTCGAGCACCTGGGTGTTGCCCTGGTACACGTAGGAGTAACGCTCCTTCTTCGGCAGCGACCGGTAGGCCGAGCGCAGCGCGCCGCCGTCCTCCAGGGCCTTGGTCGTGCCCGAGAAGTCGAAGTCGTTGATGTCGCCGACGGCCAGCACCTCCGCGTGCTTGTCGACCGCGAGGAGCTGCTTCACGAAGGCGTTGACGGCCTGCGCCTGCTGGAGCCGCTTGGCCTCCGAGGAGCGCGGCACCGGCTGGTGCTGCGAGACGAGGCTCTCGTCGCCGCCCTTCGACGCGAAGTGGTTGGCGATCACGAACACCGTCCTGCCCTTGAAGACGAACTCGCCCGCGAGCGGCTTGCGGCTGTCCGTCCACGCCGGGTTGGCCGGGTCGACCCGGCCGGGGGAGAGGGTGAGGGCCGGGTGGCCCTTGGTGCCGGTGACGCCGACGGCGGTCTTGTAGTCGCCGCCGGGCCGGTCGGTGAAGGAGACCCGCGCCGGGTTGAACAGGAAGACCTGGCGGATGTTGCCGCCGGGCTCGCCGCCGTCCTTGTCGTTCTCCGGGTCGATGGAGCGCCACTGGTAGGCCGGACCGCCCGCCGCGAGGATCGCGTCCGTGAACTTCTTCACGGTCGCCGAGGCGTCCACCGTGCCGTCGTTCTTCGCGCCGTTGTTGTCCTGGATCTCCTCCAGGGCCACGATGTCCGGCGAGGCGAGGTTGGTCACCACGCCCTGCGCCAGCGCGTCGAACTTCGACTGCGGGTCGCCCGGGTCCAGGTTCTCCACGTTGTACGTGGCGACCGCGAGCTCGCCCGTGCGCTGCTTGCGGGTGATCTCGCGCTTGAGGCCGTTGTCCTTGACCGTGCCGAGGGTGCGCGCGGCGATCGTGTAGCCGCCGAACTGGTTGAAGTCCAGGGGGCCTTCGGTGGTGCCGGTCAGCGTGTCGCCCACGTTCGCGCTGGGGAAGGGCTGCTTGGCGGTCGGGATCAGGCTCTGGATCTGGAGCCGGCCGGTGTTCTGGTCGTGGTACGAGGAGTAGAGCGAGCCGCCGCGCGGCGTCCGGTTCTCCTGCGGCTTCACCGTGACCCACAGCTCCGAGTACGGGTCCGTGGCGCCGACGACCCGCGAGGTGCCGATGCGGACGTTCATGCCCTCCAGGGACTCGTAGTAGTCCGTGGCGTACTTCTTCGGCTGGAGGGTGAGGCCGTTGACGCTGTTCCCGGCCGCCGGGTCTCCGTTCGGCGTGTACCGGTCGGGCACCGAGCGGGCGGTGATGACGACCGGGGCGGGCACCGCGTTGCCCGAGGAGAGCACGGTGACGGTCGGCTTGGAGAGCTGGGTCAGCGACTGGTTGCCCGAGGACACCCCGCCCGGCACGTACTCCGTCACGGTGGCCGAGACCTCCACCGCGTCGCCCACCGCCACGGTCGGGTTCGAGCCGGTGAAGACGAAGATGCCCTCGCTGGTGGCGGGGTTCTTGTCGGGCTTGGTGTCCTGGAACCAGAAGCCCTTGGAGGAGCCGTAGGCGCGCACCCCGGTGACGACACCGGTCACGCCGGTCACCTGCTGGCCCGCCAGCGGGGATATCCGGGTGGTGCCCTGGATGTCATGGATCTTCGCCTGCACGGGAGCGGCGGTGGCCGCCTGCGAGGAGGCGGCGCAGACCAGTCCGGCGGCGAGTGCGGTGGCGACCACGGCGGACACGGCGGCGGTTCTGGGAACGGGCATGCGGGTTCTCCGGGGGTGATGAGGGAATCGCGCCGGGGAAGGACGCGGGCGGCGGTGCGGTTCTACGCGCGTCAATCTCTTGTCTGGGGTGGGGAGTTGTCAAGAGGTTCCGGGTGGACGGGAACCGACGGGGACGTGAACCGTCGGGAGCGGGGCGCGGCGGCGGCGCGGGGCGGGCCGCGTCCGGCGGGGGCGGGCGCCGGGTGCGTGGACCGGCGCGACGGAAGCCGGTGAAATGCGTCTACGCTGGGTGCCGCTCAACCATCGCTGACCCAGCGCGACCCAGAGCGCCCAGACCGTACGGCCGAGGAGTACCCCCAGATGTCCGGAGACCGCCCCACCCTGCCGCCGGTACGGCTGAACTCCGAGGCGGAGCTGGCCCGGGACGCGCTGTCCGCCCCGCTGCTCGCCCGCGCCGTACGGCTGGCCCGCTGGGCCGGACCCGACACCCGGGTCGGCGCCGGCGGCGAACTCGTCGAGGAGCAGCTGCCCGCGGCCGCCGCGGAACTCGGTCTGGGCGACGACCAGGACGGTCCCGCGTACGCGAGCGAGGCCTGGCGGGTCGCGGTCGACACCGGGCTCGTCGAGGTCGAGGACGCTCCGGAGCACCCGGGCGAGGGCGACGAGGGCGACGAGGGCACGGCCTCCGCGGGTGACAACCTCGCGGTGCTCACCTCCGGCTCGCCGCACGACGTGCTCGCCCTCTGGCTCGACGCCTTCGACGTGGTCTTCGCGGACGCCACCGCGCCGATGATCGACGACTTCGCGGACCTGGTCGGCGAGGACGGCGAGATCGACTTCGAGCGCCTGGAATGGGACCCGGAGGAGGAGGCCGACTTCCTGGAAGGCGTCCTCGGCAACCTGTACCTGCTCACCGTCAGCGAGGGCGGCGCCCCCGAAGGACCAGTGCCGCTGCCCGCGCTCGCCGCGTCGATGATCGTCCCGGACGACATGGGGGAGCCCACCGACGACATCCTGGAGCAGGTCTCCGACGCGATGATGCGGCTGGACGACCAGTTCCGGCTCCTGGAGCCGATCGGCCTCGTCGAGTACGAGCCCGTCGACGAGGCCCTGATGGCCGAGGTCGGCGACGAGCCGGCCCCGCCGGTCGACGACGAGGACGTGTCCCGCTACGGCATGGTCCGCCTCACCCCGCTCGGCCTCTACGGCGTGCGGGCCCGGATGCTGGAGGCGGGCGTGGACGCCCCGGCCGTCGGCGACCTGGCCGACAAGGGCGCGGACGCGCTGCTCGACGGCATCGCCTTCTTCCCCGAGCTCTCGGCCCGCGCCGAGACCGAGCAGTGGCTCGCCCGCCGCGAACCGGCCGACGCGGCACGGGAGTTGCTCGGCGCGGCCCGGGGCGGCGACGAGGGCGGCCCGCTGCGCCGACTGCACTGCCAGCAGGCGCTCGCGCTGACCGGGGCCTCCGCCGAGCCCGCCGTGCGCGAGGTGCTGCCCGACCCCGAACTGGGCGGCCTGGCCCGGGTCTGGCTCGCCGAGCGCGGCGCCCCCGACGTGCCGCCGCCGTCCGAGGCGATGATCTTCTGGCTGGCCATCGACACCATCGCCGCGCAGCTGGCGGTGGAGGGCGATCTGGAGGAGCTCCAGGAACTCGTCGAGGGCCTGGTCGGCCAGCACAGCGGGTTCTTCGACGCGGCCTGGCGGGTGGAGCACCCCGCGACCGCGGACGTCCTGGAGGCGATGGGCCGGCTGCACCCGGACAAGTCCACCGCCAAGGAGGCCCGCAAGGCCGCCTTCAAGGCCCGCTCCCGGGCCTGATCCATGGGGGCGGGCGGGGTTGCCTGGCCCACGGGGGCGGGCGCGGCGCCTGATCCACGGGGACCTGTTGGGTGCCTGATCCACGGGGGCGGGCGCGGCGCCTGCTCCACGGGGACGTGCGGGGTGCCTGACGCAGGGGCGGGCGGGGCCCGCGCCTTGGGCCCCGCCCGCCTCAGCCTCCTGACGGGGCATCAAGTGCGCAGATGGGAAGCCCCGTTGAGGTCGAGCACCGCGCCCGAGGTCCACTGGGCGAGTGGTGAGGCCAGCCAGCGCACCGCCTCCGCGATCTCCTCGGCACCGGCGACCCTGCCGAACGGCGACTGCGCCCGGATCGCCTCGCCCTCCGCCCCGCTCAACCGCCCCGCGACCCGCTCCGTCTCGAAGAACCCGGGCGCGACCGAGGCGACCCCGATGCCGTACGGGGCGAGCGAGACGGCGAGCGACTGGCCGAGCGCGTGGACCGCCGCCTTGGTGGCCCCGTAGGCGGGGTGGTCGGGCTCCCCGCGGAAGGCACCGCGCGAGCCGATGTTGACGATCCGGCCCCCTGTGCCCTGCTCGATCATGCGGGACGCGGCGAGATGGCTGAGGTTGGCGGTGGCGAGGAGGTTCACGCCCACGTGCCGCTGCCACAGCTCGGCCCACTCCTCGTACGGGGTGTCGGCGAGCGGGTGGGGGAGGTTCACGGCCGCGTTGTTCACCAGGACATCGATGCCGCCGAGCGCGTCGGCGGCGGCGTCGGCGACGCGACGGGCCCCGGCGGGGTCGATGAGGTCGCCCCCGACCAGCACGTGCCCGTCCCCCTTCAGCGAGTCGAGGGTGGCGCGGGCCTCCTGCTCCCTCGACCCGAAGTGCACGGCCACGCGGTCCCCGTTGGCCGCGAACGCCTGGGCGACGGCGCGGCCGAGCCCACGGGAGGCCCCGCTGACGAGGACGCGACGGTCGGTGGCCGGCAGATTCATGAACTCTCCCCAGGCAGAAGGCGGTTGCCCTGCCGTTATACGGGACCCCCGCCTGGCCCGTTCCCGCGGGCTCCGGTGACGGGGGCCTGTCCGACTCTGCGCAGGGCTGCGCCGTCCGTGGACCCCGGTGACCGGGGCCTGTCCGACTCTGCGTAGGGCTGCGCCGTGGGTCCTGGCGACGTGAGGGCCCGGCGCCTCGGCGGAGGCGGCTGGGGGCTTCCCGCCCCGTGGGCCCCGGCGACCGGATCAACCGGCACGCGGCGTCCGGCCCCGGCCCCGGTGGTGCCGGGGTCCGCCCCGTCTGCCTGGAGGATGTCGTCGGGCCTCAGGCGGTGGCGCGCCGGAGGACCAGGCTCACGTTGTGGCCGCCGAACCCGAAGGAGTTGGCGAGCGCCGCGTCCCAGGAACCCGTGCGGTTGGCGCCCGCCGCCACGTCGAGCTCGACCGCCGGGTCGAGGTTCTCCAGGTTGCGGGTCGCGGGCACGGTGCCGTCGCGCAACGCGAGCAGCGCCACGATCGCGCCCACCGCGCCGGACGCGCCCAGCATGTGGCCGGTCATCGACTTGGTGGCCGTGACCACCGGGTGGGTGCCGATGGCCTTGGCCACCGCCTCCGCCTCGGCGACGTCGCCCGAGGGGGTGGAGGTGGCGTGGGCGTGCACCACACCGATGTCCGAGGGGCCCAACCCGGCGTCCCGCAGCGCCGATTCGATCGCCCGGACCTGCCCGGCCACGTCCGAGGCCGTGATGTGGTCCGCGCTGGAGGTGACGGCCGCCCCGGCCACCGACCCATACACCCGCGCACCGCGGGCCCGCGCGAACTCGGCCCGCTCCAGGACGACCACGCCCGCGCCCTCGCCCATCACGAAGCCGCTGCGGTCCACGTCGAAGGGCCGGGACACCGACGCCGGGTCCTTGTCCTCGGTGGACAACGCCTTCATCTGCGCGAACGCGGCGATGGTGAACGGGTGCAGACAGGCCTCGGTGCCGCCGGCCACCACCACATCGGCCCGCCCCGCGCGGATCAGGTCAAGCCCCATCGCGATCGCCTCGGCGCCGGAGGCGCAGGCACTGACGGGCGTACGGGCGCCGCCCTGCGCGCCGAGCTCCATGGACACCCAGGCGGCCGGACCGTTCGGCATGAGCATCGGCACGGCGTACGGGGAGAGCCGCCGGGCGCCACTCCGCTCGAAGGTGTCGTCCTGGCCCAGGGTGGTCAGCACGCCGCCGGTGCCCGTGCCGATCACCACGGCGAGCCGCTCCGGCGCGACCTCGGGGGCGCCCGCGTCGCGCCAGGCCTCCCGGGAGCTGATCATCGCGAGTTGTTCACAACGGTCAAGCTTGCGCGCCTCGACCCGGGCGAGCAGCGAGAGCGGGTCCACCGCGAGAGCGGCGGCGACCCTGACCGGCAGCCCGACCCCCCACTCCTCCTCGATCAAGCCGACCCCCGAGACTCCGCCCAGCATTCCTTCCCAGGTGGTGGCGGCATCGGCGCCGATCGGGGTGAGGGCGCCGAGCCCGGTGACGAGAACTTCTCCAAGATCGCTCATGCTTCGACCCTGCCAGCACGAGGGGCTCCGCGTGGATGAGGCGGACGCAGCGATTTGTCCTACGGGTGTTGTGGGGTTCATACAGGAGTGGGCCGGGGCGGGCGGGCAGTCCCGACCGACCTCCCTAGAGCGCCTCCGCCCCCGGCTTCACCATGCCGCGGGCCGTGCGGGACTTCGCGAAGGTGCCCAGGGCCGTCATCTCCCACTCGCCGGAGAACTGCTTGATCAGCTTGGCCATCATGACGCCGGTCTGCGGCTCCGCCCCGGTCAGGTCGAAGCGGACCAGTTCCTCGCCGCTCGTCGCGTCGATCAGGCGGCAGTACGCCTTGGCGACCTCCGTGAACTTCTGGCCCGAGAAGGAGTTGACGGTGAAGACCAGGCCCGTGGCCTCGGCGGGGATGCGGCCGAGGTCGACCACGATCACCTCGTCGTCGCCCGCGCCCTCGCCCGTCAGGTTGTCGCCGGAGTGCTTGATGGCGCCGTTCAGGATGGACAGCTTGCCGAAGTAGCAGGTGTCCAGGTGGTTGCGCTGCGGGCCGTAGGCGATCACCGACGCGTCCAGGTCGATGTCCTTGCCCCGGAACGCGGGCTCCCAGCCGAGACCCATCTTGACCTGGGAGAGCAGCGGGCGGCCGCCCTTGACCAGAGAGACGGTCTGGTTCTTCTGGAGGCTGACCCGGCCCTTGTCCAGGTTGACCTTTCCGCTGCCCGAAGGGGCGGGCGCGGCCGCGGCCGGAGCCGGGGCCGCCGGGGCCGGGGCGGCGAGGCGCGGGTCGGCCGGAGGGGCGGTCGGTGCGGGGGGCGCGGCCGGGGCGGCGGGCTCCTCCTCGACCGTCACGCCGAAGTCGGTGGCGATCCCGGCGAGGCCGTTGGCGTACCCCTGGCCGACCGCGCGGGCCTTCCAGGCGCCGCCGCGCAGGTAGATCTCCATGACCACCAGGGCGGTCTCGCTGCCCAGCCGCGGCGGGGTGAAGGAGGCGATCACGCTGCCGTCGTCGCCGTTGCGCACCGTGGTCGTGGGCTCGATGCCCTGGAAGGTCTGGCCCGCCGCGTCCGGACTCGCGGTCACCACGATCTTCTCGATGCCGGGCGGCACGGCCGAGGTGTCCACCACGATCGCGTCCGGCGCCGTGCCGCCGCCCGAGCGGTGGCTGACGCCGGGGCCCTGCGGCTGGTTGTAGAAGATGAAGTCGTCGTCCGAGCGCACCTTGCCGTCGGCGGTGAGCAGCAGGCCCGAGACGTCGAGCCGCACGGGGGCGGCGACGTCCACCGTCACGCGGGTGGTCGGAAGCGGAAGGTTCGAGCCGGGGGTCATTGCGGTCATGTTCCGGGAACGACCGGCGCCGCTTTGCGGTTCCTTGAACCTCCCCCGGATTCGGGGCGCCGTGTTCGTGCGCTCCGCGGCGGGCGCCTCAGTGCGGCCAGACCGGCGGGTCGGTGGTGAAGTGGCCGCCGAGGCAGGCGTGGTCGGGCCTGGCCGGGTCGAGCTCGCCCTGCTCGGCGACGAGCTGGGCGGCGTACCGCTCGGAGTCGTCCCGCGGCTCGTATCCGAGCGCCCGGGCCGACGAAAGGTCCCACCACAGGCGGGTGTTGGCGGACGACCCGTAGACCACGGTGTGCCCGACCCGCTCGGCGCCGAGCGCGGCGTGGAAGAGGCGGGCGCCGTCGCCCGGGCTCATCCAGACCGACAGCATCCGTACGGAGGTGGGCTCCGGGAAGCAGGAGCCGATGCGGACCGAGACGGTCTCCAGGTCGTGCTTGTCCCAGTAGAACTGCGCGAGGTCCTCGCCGAAGGCCTTGGACAGGCCGTAGAAGGTGTCCGGGCGGTGCGGGGCGGTGACCGGGATCAGCGGGTCCGTCCCCTGGGGGCGGGGCGTGAAGCCCACCGCGTGGTTGGAGGAGGCGAACACGATCCGCCGCACGCCCTCTTCGCGCGCCGCCTCGTAGAGGTGGTACGTGCCCTCGATGTTGGCCCGGAGGATCTTGTCGAAGGATGCTTCCAGGGAGATGCCCGCGAGGTGGAGCACCGCGTCCACCCCGCGGACGGCCTCGCGCAGGGCGTCCCGGTCGGCGAGGTCGGCGGTGATCGCGTCCGGTTCGCCGGGGACCGGACGCATGTCCAGGAGCCGAAGCTCGTAGCCGTACGCCGGGAGCAGCCCCCGCATCAGGGTGCCGAGCCCGCCGGCCGCGCCGGTGAGCAGGACGGTGCGGGGAACGGGCATGGGCTCTCCTCGGGGTGCGGGGCGGTTCCGGCGCCGCCTCAGGTCAGCGGGCTGCTTCATCCATGGACATGATTCACATGCGTGGACACGCTAAGGAGCGCGGACGAACGTCGTCAAGGGGCTCGCGCGGGCGCCGAATCCGGCCGCGGGTCAAGGCTGTTCGGCTTGACCGGCCCCGCGGGCCTGGCCTAGCGTGGCGATGTTCAGAAATATGGACGCCAGTCAGAATTGTGCACGACGGTCCTTGCCCAGGGAGCAGCCCGTGACCACAGTCCCGCTCGCCGCCCGTCTCACCCGCGCCGACGGGCCGCTGTTCTTTCCCGTGACCGCGTTCGGACCGGACGGCAGCCTCGGTCTCGACGTCTTCCGCGTCCATGTGCGCAACGGGGTCGAGGCGGGTGCGGCCGCCGTGTTCGCCTGCTGCGGCACCGGGGAGTTCCACGCGCTGACCCCTCAGGAGTTCCGGGCCTGTGTCGCCGCGGCCGTCGAGGAGAGCGCGGGGCGGGTCCCCGTGGTCGCCGGGGCCGGGTACGGTACGGCCCTCGCCGTCCAGTACGCCCGCCTCGCCGAGGAGGCCGGTGCCGACGGGCTGCTCGCGATGCCGCCCTACCTCGTCGCCGCCGACCAGGCGGGACTGCTGCGCCACTACACCGAACTGGCCGCCGCCACCTCCCTGGACGTCATCGTCTACCAGCGCGACAACGCGGTCCTCGCGCCCCGGACCGCCGTCGCGCTCGCCCGCGTCGACGGCGTCATCGGTTTCAAGGACGGCCTCGGCGACCTCGGCCTGCTGCAGCGGATCGTCAGCGCCGTACGGGCGGAGGGCCTCGACCCGCTGTACTTCAACGGGCTGCCCACCGCCGAACTCACCGGCCTCGCCTACCGCGGCCTCGGCATCACCCTCTACTCCTCCGCCGTCTTCTGCTTCGCCCCCGACATCGCGTTGGCCTTCCACCGGGCTCTCGCGTCCGGCGACGACGCGCTGGCCAACCGGCTCCTCGACGGCTTCTTCGTGCCGCTCGTGGAACTGCGCGACCAGGGCCGGGGATACGCCGTTTCGCTGGTCAAGGCGGGGGTGCGGCTCGGCGGCCTGGACGTGGGCGCGGTCCGCCCGCCGCTCAGCGAGCCCGACGCCGACCACATCAAGCAGCTCGCCGTACTCATCGAACAGGGGCGGGCGCTGCTGCCGCCGGGCGAGGGCGGCCCGGACGGCGGGCGTGCGACGGACACGTCCGGGGCGGGCGCGTGAAGGCCTCCGCGTTCCTCTACCCCTGGGACGTGATCGGCGACCCGGACGCCCCGGCCCGCATCGCCGACCTCGGCGTCCGCCAGGTGACGCTGGCCTCCGCCTACCACTCGACCCGGGCCCTGACGCCGCGTCATCCGGGCCACCGCATCGTCACCGCCGAGTACGCGTCCGTGCTGTACCCGCCGAGCGAACCCTATTGGCGGGACCGGGAGTTGAGGCCCCGCCCGGCCGGTTCCTGGGCGCCGGGCGACGCGTACGGCGCCGCCGCCGAGGCGCTCGCGGCGGCCGGACTCGACGTCCACTCCTGGGTGGTGCTCGCGCACAACTCCCGGCTCGGCGCGGAACACCCCGACACGTCCGTGGTGAACGCCTACGGCGACCGCTACCCGTGGGCGCCCTGCATCGCCCAGCCCCGGGTCCGTGCCTACCTCGTCGCCCTCGCGGCGGAGGCGGCGGTGCGGCCGGGCGCCGGTGGTACGGAACTGGAGTCCTGCGGCTGGTACGGCCTCGCGCATCTGCACGCCCACGACAAGATCGCGGGGGTGCCCCTGGAGGACACCGCGCAGTACCTGATGTCGCTCTGCTTCTGCCCCGCCTGCGCGCAGGGCTATCGCGAACTCGGCCTGGACGCATACGAGTTGAGCGTACGGGTGCGGCGGGCGCTGTCGCCGGTGTGGCGGGGCGGGCCGGTGGACGCCTCCGGCGCCGAACTCCTCGCGGCCACGCTGGAGTTCCGCGCCCGCGCGGCCCGCGCGTTGCAGGAGGCGGCCGTCGCGGCGGTACGGGAGCGGGCCCCCGCCGGGTTCCAGGTGCTGCTGCACGCGGATCCGCGGGTGGAGCGGTGCGGGGCCAACGCGGGGGTGGATCCCGGGCACATCCTCGGGGTGGCCGACGGGGTCGTCGTGCCCTGCGCGGGCGGCCCGGACCTTCTCGCGCCCTTCGCGGCGCTGGGTTCCTCGGGGGCGGTGCTGGCCGTGAACGTCCCGGTGGTGGCGGGGTTGGGGGGTCGACCTTCGTTGCTGGGGGAGGTCGTGGACCGGGTGCGGGGGGTGGGGGCGACGGAGCTTCGGCTGTACCACGCGGGGTTGGCGTCGGGGGCGGACCTGGAGTGCGTGCGCGAGTCCGGCGCGCTGGGTTAGCCCCACCCCGCCGGGAAGGGCGTTCCTGGGGCTCCGCCCCAGACCCCCGTATCGCGCCTGAACGGCGCTCGTCCTCAAACGCCGGACGGGCTGAAGACGCTCACGCTGGCCAGTACCGGTACTGCCAAGGGGCGCGGGGAACTGCGCGAGCAACCAAGCACGGTCCGCAGGTGAAGGCGGTTAAGGGGCGCGGGGAACTGCGCGACGAGCCACGCACGGTCCGCGGACAAATGGAGGCTCAAGGGGCGCGGGGAACTGCGCGAGCAACCAAGCGCGGTCCGCAGGTGAAGGAGGTTGAGGGGCGCGGGGAACTGCGCGAGCAGCCGCCCGAGGTCCGCAGAGGGGCACGGGGCTTCGTGACCGGCAGGGCGAGCGCATGGGGCGTGGCGCAGGGTGGGGGGCGGGGGACTACCCGCGGTAGGACACGGTGCGGCAAAGATTTCCGCGTTTCCCCTGGCGAGCCGCATGTGATGCGCGTAGACAATCCCCCATGCACACCCTTACCAAAGCCGCCGCCGCCACCGCCGCGCTCGCCCTCACCGGCGTCGCCTTCTACGGCGTCGGCGCGGCCTCCGCCGACAACGCCGCGCCGAAGTCGGACCGGGAGATACCCAACGTCACCAAGGTCGAAGACAAGATCAACGCGTACTACGGCGGCACGGCCGACGCCTCGGGCAAGTTCCAGGCGTCGCCCACGAGCAACTACGCCAAGCAGGTCGCCGAGATCGAGGCCCGCGCCAAGCGGCAGATCAAGCACGCCGTGGACCACCCGGGGCGGGACGGCCGCAAGCCCGCCATCGTGCTCGACGTCGACGACACGACGCTGCTGACCTACGACTACGAGAAGAAGAACGGCTTCGCCTACAACGACGCCGCCTTCAACGCCTATGTGCAGAGCGCGCAGTCGATCGCCGTGTTCGGCATGCCGGACCTCGTCAACTACGCGGCCAAGAACGGTGTCACGGTCTTCTTCCTCACCGGCCGCGGCGTCTCGCAGCGCGACGCCAGCGCCGCCAACCTCACGAAGGCGGGCTACAACGTGCCCGTCGACGCGGCGCACTTCTTCCTGAAGGACAAGGTCAACCCGCCGGCGTACCTGAGCTGCGGGAAGCCGACCTGGACCTGCTCGACGGTCGACTACAAGGCGGGCACCCGCAAGCACATCGAGTCGCTCGGCTACGACATCGTGGCCAACCTCGGCGACCAGTACACCGACCTCTCGGGCGGCTACGCCGACAAGACGTACAAGATCCCCAACCCGATGTACTTCCTCCCGTAGGGAAGGCACCGCTCCGGTCCGGGGCGCTCGCCGTCCAGAGCGCCCCGGACCGGGCTTCACCGCGAGGTGAGCGCGGCCTTCATCATCGCCTGCGCGACCGGGCCCGCCAGGCCGTTGCCGCTGACCTCGGAGCGCTCGGCGTCGGATTCCTGGATGACGACCGCGACCGCGATCTCCTTGCCGGACTTCGGGTCCTTGGCGAACGAGGTGAACCAGGCGTACGGCTTCTTGGAGTTGTTCACGCCGTGCTGCGCCGTGCCGGTCTTGGCGCCGACCTCCATGCCGTCGATCTTCGCGTTGGTCCCGGTGCCGTCGGTGACCACGGAGATCATCGCGCTGTACATCTGCTGCGCGGTCTTCGAGGACATGATCCTCTTGCCGTCCGAGTCGGCATACGACTGGAGCGTGCCGCCCTTCGCATCCGTCACCTTGGACACCATGTGCGGCGAGGACAGCACACCGTCGTTGGCAATGGCGGCCGACACCATGGCCATCTGCATCGGGGTGGCCGTCACGTCGAACTGGCCGATGCCGGAGAGCGCGGTCGACGGCTTGTCCATGTTCTTCGGATACACACTCGTCGCCGCGCGTACGGGGACGTCCAGCTCGGCGTCGTTGAAGCCGAACTTCTCGGCCATCGCCCGTACCTTGTCCTGACCCAGGTCGACGGCCATCTTGCCGAAGACGTTGTTGCAGGAGTATTCGAGCGCGGTGCGGATCGAGGCGTTCTCGCAGGGCGCGGACGCCGACTCGTTGCGCAGGTCCGTCGTGGTGCCCGGCATGCGGTACGGGTTGGGGCTCGTGGTCTTGTCGTCGATCGAGGAGTAGAGCCCGTTCTCCAGCGCCGCCGACGCCACCACCAGCTTGAAGGTGGAGCCCGGCGCCAGTGGCTGGCGCAGTGCGCGGTTGAGCATCGGCTGGCCCTTGTCATCGGACAGCTGCTTCCACGCGTCGCCGTCCGCCGAGGAGGAGCCCGCGATCTTCGACGGGTCGTACGACGGGGTGGAGACCATGCCGAGGACGCGGCCGGTCTTCGGGTCCATCGCGACGGCCGCGCCCTCCTTGCCGCCGAGCGCCTGGTACCCGGCCTTCTGCACCGCCGGGTCGATCGTGGTCAGGACGTCGCCGCCGGCCGCGCGTTCCCGGGTCAGCGCGTCGAAGGGGTTGCGCATGCGCGGATCGCTGCCGTCGAGGACCTTGGAGTAGATCCCCTCCAGCTGGGTCGATCCGTAGACCTGCGAGGCGTAGCCGGTGACGGGCGCGTACATCGGTCCGTCCTTGTAGCTGCGCTGGTAGGCGAGATCGCCGCTCTTCGTCCTTTCCGATCCGGTGACCGGCGAACCGGCCACGATGATGTCCCCGAGCGGCTGCGAGTACTCCTCGATGGTGTTCCGCCGGTTCAGCTTGTCGTCCGCGAGGGCCTGGCCTTTGTAGAACTGCACATAGGTGGCTCGCCCGAGGAGGGCGAGCACCATCAGCAGACAGAAGACCGAGGCGCGCCTGATTGTCTTGTTCATCCCGTACGCAAGACGGACGGGGCTGAGGGCGGAGTTCCGGTTGTCCCGGTTTCTCAGGAAAACTTCATCGGGGCCGGACGAAGCCCGACTCGTACGCGGCGATCACCGCCTGGGTGCGGTCGCGGGCGCCCGTCTTGGCCAGGACGGCGGCCACATGGGTCTTCACGGTGGCCGGGCCGACCCCCATCCTCCCGGCGATCTCCGCGTTGGTCAGCCCCGTCGTCATCAGCCGCAGCACCTGTGCCTCCCGCTCGGTGAGCCGGGCCGTCCACGCGGGCGCGGCGGCGGGGGCCGACGCGTGCCGGGCGGCCAGCTCGCGGACCTGCGCGGGGAACAGGAGCGAGTCGCTGCGGGCGACCAGGCGGACGGCCTGGATCAGCTCCTCGGCGGCGGCCCGCTTCAGCAGGAACCCGGCGGCGCCCGCGCGCAGCGCGTCGTACACGTAGCTGTCGTTCTCGAAGGTCGTGACCACCACGATCCTCGGCGGCGCCGCGAGCGTGGCCAGGATCTGTTCGGTGGCGCGGATCCCGTCGATCTCGGGCATCCGGACGTCCATCAGGACGACGTCGGGCAGCCGGTCGCGTACGACCGAGACGGCCTCGGCGCCCGTGGTCGCCTCGCCGACGACCTCCAGATCGGGCTCGGCGTCGAGGATCACCCGCAGCGCCGTGCGCACCATCCGCTCGTCGTCGGCGATCACGACCCGGATCGGGCCGTTCACCGCGCACCGCCGAGCGGGAGGCGGGCACCGAGCCGCCAGTGGCCGCCGTCGGGACCCGCCGAGGCGTGCCCGCCGAGCAGCGCGGCCCGCTCGGCGATGCCGCGCAGTCCGCGTCCGCCGCCCGGCCGCACCACCGGCGGGGCTCCGGACAGGGGGTTCTCCATCACGATGGCCAACTCTCCGCCGCCGACGGCGACTCGCAGGGTGACGGGTGAACTCCCGCCGTGGCGAAGGGCGTTGCTCAGCCCCTCCTGGACGATCCGGTACGCCTCCCGCGAGACCAGCTCGGGCACCGCCGCCGGGTCGCCCTCCAGGCAGTACGCCACCTTCAGACCGGTGCGGGACAGCAGGCCCTCCAGGGCGGCGAGGTCCGGGGTGGCGAGCTCGCCGTCGTCCCGGCGCAACAGGCCGAGCACGGCGTCGAGTTCGTCCACGGTGCGCCGGGTGGTCTCCTCGATGGCGGTGAGCGCCTCGCGCACGAACTCGGGGTCCGAGTCCAGGACGCGGCGGGCCGCGCCCGCCTGGAGGGTGACCGCGCTCAGGGCGTGGCCCACCGAGTCGTGCAGCTCGCGGGCGAGCCGGTTGCGCACGGCCAGTTCGGCCGCGCGCTGCTCGGCCGCGCCGAGGCGGTCGGCGGGGGTCGGGCCGAGCAGGACGGGCGCGAGCCGGGCGAGCAGGGCCCCGGCCGCCGCCGAGCAGGCCGCGAGCCCGAGCAGCATCGCGATCCCGGCGACCGGGGCGAGCGCGACGCCCCAGCCGGTGGTGGAGAGCGGGCCGGAGCTGTCGTACGCGCTGTGGCGCAGGCCGGGGAAGGCGGGCAGCGCGATCAGGAACACCGTGAACGGGGGCAGCGCCAGGCTCATCCCGCTGAGGATCCCGCCGAGCGCGAGGTGCAGCGTGTACCAGGCCGAGGCGCGCAGCCGGGCGCCCCGGGAGCGGGCGGGCCCGTCGGCGAGGGCCGCGGGGTCCACCCCGCACAGGGACCGCACGCCGAACACGAGCAGCGGCCGGGCGATCGGCACCAGGCCGGAGACCGCGGCGATCGGCAGCGCGACGGCGAACGTGACGAGCGCCAGCGGGAACGAGGTGAAGGGGCTGGTGCCCCCGGCGAAGGAGCCGACGCCGACGGAGCCCACCAGGAAGTACGGCATCAACAGGGCGCCGCCCAGGACGAGATGGACCCAGCGGTGCCGGGCCCGGACGCCGAACAGCGCGCGCGTCACGCGGCGCGGCCCGGGTGCGGAGAGCGTGCGGACCGAAGACGGGGAGGGCATCCCTTCACCTTCCCGTGCGGGGTTGGGGGGCGCGTCGTGCTGCTGGAGGATTCGGCTCCGCCGCGCGGGGGAGGCCGCGGTGCCGGGGCTTCGCCCCGGTCCCGTTCGCCTCGCGCTTCGGCCGCGGGCCGTGGTGCGCTTGGCGCGCGCTTCCCCGCGCCCCTGGGTGTGCCGGTGGCCCTTGGGGAGCGGGGGCGAGGGGTCAGAGCCGGCGGGTCGCCAGCGTCAGGCGGTCCCGGGCGTCGAACAGGGCGTCCTTCACCGTCTGTTCGTGGGCCGGGGTCAGCCGGGCCACCGGCACCGAGCAGCTGATCGCGTCGCGGGCCGGGGTGCGGTACGGGATCGCGACGCCGAAGCAGCGCAGGCCCAGCGTGTTCTCCTCGCGGTCCACTGCGTAGCCCTGCTCGCGGACGAGGTGCAGCTCCTCGATGAGCTTCTCGCGGTCGGTGATGGTGTGCTCGGTGAGCTGCTGGAGGGTCTCCGGGAGCAGCTTGCGCACCTGCTCGTCGCTGTGGGTGGCGAGCAGCGCCTTGCCGAGCGACGTCGAGTGGGCCGGCAGGCGGCGCCCGACCCGGGTGAAGGGGCGCAGGTAGTGCTGCGACTGGCGGGTGGCGAGGTAGACCACGTTCGTGCCGTCGAGGCGGGCGAGGTGGATGGTCTCGGTGGTGTCGTCCGAGAGCCGGTCCAGGGTGGGGCGGGCCGCCGCCACGACCTCGTCGCCGTCGATGTAGGAGGTGCCCACGAGCAGGGCCCGCACGCCGATGCCGTAGCGGGTGCCCGTCGCGTCGGTCTCCACCCAGCCGAGCTCCACCAGGGTGCGGAGGAGCATGTACAGACTGGACTTCGGGTAGCCCACCGCCTCCTGCACCGCGGCGAGGGAGTGCATTCCGGGCCGCCCTGCGAAATACTCGAGCAACTCGACGGTCCGCACGGCGGACTTGACCTGTGCTCCACCAGAATCGGCAGCCGACATCCAGCACCCCGCTCCTTCTCGCCGAGGCTTCTTGCCAAGGCGGAACGCCCGTTAATAGAGTCCCAGCATATTCAGCATCGGGAACTCTGTTCAGAATACCGAACAAGTCCTGGTGGGTGGCAGAGCGGACCGGCAGTGGAAGGACAACGCGGTGAGCGCAGCAGCACCAGTCTGGAGTGTCGACCCCCGAACGGGGAAGCCGCGTGAAGAGGTCGCGGTCGAAGCCACGCCCGAGGAGGTCGACCAGGCGGTCCGGGCCGCCTGGGCCGTACGCGGGACCCTGGCCGACCTGAGCGTACGCGCCGTCTTCCTGCGGACCGCGGCCGACCTCCTGGACGCATCGGCCGACCACGTCGTGGAGGCCGCCGATGCCGAGACGGCGCTCGGCCCGGTCCGCCTCAGGGGCGAACTCGCCCGCACCAGCGCCCAGTTGAAGGCCTTCGCCGAGGCCGTCGAGGACGGCTCCTTCCTCGACATACGCATCGACCACGCCGACCCCTCCCGCACCCCGCCCTGGCCCGACCTCAGGCGCGTCAAGATCCCCCTCGGCGTCGTCGCGGTCTACTCGGCCTCCAACTTCCCGCTCGCCTTCTCCGTCCCCGGAGGCGACACCGCCAGCGCCCTCGCGGCGGGCTGCCCGGTCGTCGTCAAGGCGCACCCCGACCACCCGGCCACCTCCGAACTCTGTGTGTCGCTGCTGCGCCGCGCCGCGGTCCAGGCCGGACTTCCCGAGGACGTCGTGACGCTGGTCCACGGCTTCACCGCGGGCGTCGAGCTCGTACGCCATCCGCTGGTGGCGGCCGCCGGGTTCACCGGATCGGTGCGCGGCGGGCGGGCCCTGTTCGACGCGGCGGCCGCACGGCCCGTGCCGATCCCCTTCCACGGCGAGCTCGGCTCACTGAACCCCGTGGTGGTGACGGCCGCCGCCGCCGAGGAGCGCGGCGAGCAGATCGGGGCCGGACTCGGCGCTTCGATGACCATGGGCGTCGGCCAGTTCTGCACCAAGCCCGGCTTCGTGCTGGCCCCCCAGGGTGAGGCGGGCGACGCCCTGCTCAAGGCCCTCACGGCGACGGTCTGCGACACCGACCCCGGGGTCATGCTCGACCACCGGATGCGGGACGCGTTCGTGGCGGGGGTCGCCGAGCGGGCCGCGCTGACGGGCGTCGAGGCCCCGGTCACGCCCGGCGCGGGCGGCGAGCACACGGTGAGCGGCGGCTTCCTGACCGTACCGGCGGCCCTGCTCACCGAGGAGGGCGAGCACGACCTGCTCCTGGAGGAGTGCTTCGGCCCGGTCACCGTTATCGCCCGGTACGCCGACGAAGCAGAGATCACCGCCGTGCTCTCCCGCCTCCCGGGCAACCTCACCGCGACCCTCCAGCTCTCCACCGCGGAGGCGGCGGGCGAGGGGCGCGGCGCCCAACTCCTGGCGGAAATAACCCCGTTGGCGGGCCGCGTCCTGGTCGACGGCTGGCCCACCGGGGTCGCGGTCGCCCCCGCCCAGCACCACGGGGGCCCCTACCCGGCGGCCACGTCCACCTCCACCTCGGTCGGCGCCACCGCCGTGGAGCGCTGGCTGCGCCCGGTCACCTACCAGAGCACCCCTCAGGCCCTGCTGCCGCCGGAACTGCGCGACGACAACCCGCTGGGGCTGCCCCGCCGCGTGAACGGCACCCTCGGATGACGGTGCGCCTGCCCGAACTTCCCTTCCCGCTGGAGCCGTACGGTCCGGACGTGCCCTGGACGTACGACGACGGGGTGCTCTCGGTACGGGCCGGAGCCCGCCAGGACCGGTTCGTGCCCCCGGCGGGGGAGAGCCTGGAGCCCGCCGGGGACGCGCCCCGGCTGCTCGGGACCGCCCCGGCGGGCGACTTCCAGCTGATCGCCCGGGCCACCGTCTCCTTCGAGGCGCCCTTCGACGCGGGGGTCCTGTACGTCCACGTGGGCGAGCGGCAGTGGGCCAAGCTCTGTCTGGAGCTCTCGCCGCGGCGGCCGACCATCTGCACGGTCGTCACGCGCGGGCTCTCCGACGACGCGAACTCCTGGGAGGTGGACGGCGACAGCGTCTGGCTGCGGGTCAGCCGGACCGGCAAGGCGTTCGCCTTCCACGCCTCGCTGGACGGCGAGCGCTGGGTCTTCGTCCGGGTCTTCGCGCTCGGCACGGCGGGGGAGAGTGCGGTGGCGCGGGTGGGGTTCCTGGCCCAGTCTCCCGTGGGGGAGGGGTGTGCGGTGGCCTTCGACTCCGTCGAGTTCCGGGGGTTCGCGCCGAAGGATCTGCGGGACGCGAGCTGAGGGGGCGGGGTGGGCTCCTTTCCCCACCCCGCCCCTTCCCGCTGTGACACTCTGCGGCTCCGCCGCGTGGCCTCCGGGGGTATTCGTTCGGCTGCGGCTTGGTCCAGCTGCCTGGGGCTCCGCCCCAGACCCCGTTCGCGCCCGAATGGCGCTCGTCCTCAAGCGCCGGACGGGCTGAGGGTGTCCATGCCGACCAGCACGGGTGCTGTCAGGGGCGCGGGGAACTGCGCGAGCAACCACGCACGGTCCGCAGCCGAGCCGTCTCCCCCGGAGGGTCTGGGGAAGGGGCGGGGTGGGGAGGGAGCCCCGGGGTCACCTCGTGCGCAGGCGCAGGGTGGACAGGGCCGAGAGGGCGAAGAGGGCCGCCGCGATCAGCAGACTCGTCCTCAGGCCCGCCACGAACCCGCCCCCGCCCGCGACCAACGTGCCGAACACCGCGATGCTGAGCGCCCCCGCGACCTGCCGCCCCGCGTTGAGCACCCCCGCCGCCAGCCCCGCCCGCTCCTGCGGCAGCGCCTCCATCATGGCGGCGGTCAGCGCGGGCACCGAGATGCCGCAGCCGAGCGCGAGCGGGACCATCAGGAACGCGGCGAGCAGCGTGGGGGTGTGCTCGTCGGCGAGGAGCAGCACCAACAGGCCGACCAGCGCGAGCAGTTGGCCGAACAGCAGCGGGACCCGGGCGCCGAAGCGGTTCGAGAGCTTCCCGGAGAGCACGTTGACCACCGGGATCAGCGCGGTCATCGGCAGGAACATCAGCCCCGCCGCCAGCGCGGACTCGCCCCGCACCCGCTGGAAGTAGAGGCTGAAGGCGAAGATCACGCCGTAGAAGGCGACACTGGCCGCGGCCCCCGCGCCGATCGCGACGACCACCGTCCGGCTGCGGAACAGGCCGAGCGGCACCACCGGGTGCGCCACCCGGCGCTCGATCAGCCAGAAGGCCACGCCCGCCGCCAGCGCGAGCGCGCCCGCCACGATCCGTACCGCACCCTGCTCGATCACCGCGAAGGCGAGCGCGGCCAGGGCGACGGCCGCCGCCAGCTGGCCCGGCAGGTCGAGCGGCGCGGGGCGGCGCTCGGTGCGCGGGGCGCGGGCGGTCAGGGCGAGGGCCGCGAGGCCGAGCGGCAGGTTGATGAAGAAGATGCCGCGCCAGTCCCAGACCGTGGTCAGGGCGCCGCCCGCGACCGGGCCGAGCGCCACGGCGACCGAGCCCCCGGCCGCCCAGAGCGCCACCGCCCTGGCCCGCCGCTCCGGATCCGGATAGGCCTGGCGCACCAGGGCGAGCGAGGCGGGCAGGACCACGGCGGCCGCCACGCCCTGCACGACGCGGGCGCCGATCAGCACGCCGAGCCCCGGGGCCAGGCCGCAGGCCGCCGAGGCGAGCGTGAAGACGACCGTGCCGAGCGCGTAGGCCTTCGCCGAGCCGATCCGGTCGGCGAAGGCTCCGGTCGAGAGCATCAGCGCGGCGAACGCGAGGGTGTAGGCGTCCACCACCCACTGGAGGCCCGCCATGCCGCCGCCGAGGTCGCTCCCGATCGCTGGCAGCGCCACGTTCACCACGGACGCGTCCAGGGTGATCAGGGCGAAGCCGAGCAGGGAGGCGGCCAGGGTGAGGCCGGGGGAGGTTCCGCGCGGCGGCCTCGGGGTCAACTGGCGTTCGGCGGGCGGGGCTTGGAGTGCGGCGTTCGGTGACATGCCTCCAGCTTGGCGAGGGCGGGCCGCGTACAGTAGTGGCTCGAATGCCATACGTCCGGAGGTTCTGGCCATGTCGCTGCACCGGGTCGCCGTGATCGCGCCCTCGCCCGTCTCGATGTTCAACCTCGCCATCCCCGAGCTGCTCTTCGGCAAGGTCGAGGTGGACGGCGGGCCCGGCTACGAGGTGGTCGTCTGCACCCCCGACCCCGGGCCGATCGCCACGACCGGCGGCCTCGACCTGTACGTGAGCCGGGGCCTCGACGCGGTCGAGGGCGCCGACACGGTCCTCGTCGCCGGGACCGGGCAGCGCTACGAGCCCGATCCGCGCACCGTGGCCGTGGTCGCGAGGGCGGCCGCCGACGGGGTGCGGGTCGCGTCCATCTGCAGCGGCGCCTTCGTGCTGGCCGAGGCCGGACTGCTCGACGGGCGCAGCGCCACCACGTACTGGGAACTCGCCGAGGAGCTGCGCAGGCGCTACCCGGCGCTCGACCTCAAGGGCGACGTCCTGTACGTCCAGGACGGCAACGTCATGACCTCCTCCGGGTACGCGGCCGGGATCGACCTGTGCCTGCACGTCATCCGCACCGACTACGGCGCGGCCGTCGCCAACAGGGTGGCCCGGCAGGCGCTGGTCGCGCCGGTGCGGCCGGGCGGGCAGACCCAGTTCACCCAGACCCCGCTGCCCGCCGAGCGCGGGGTGGTCTGCGCGGACACCCGGGGCTGGGCGATGCGCAACCTCGACAAGCCGCTCACCCTGACCGATCTGGCCCGGCACGCGGGCGTCAGCGTGCGCACCCTGACCCGGCGCTTCCATGCCGAGAGCGGGGTGAGCCCGCTCCAGTGGCTGCTGCACCAGCGCATCGAGCGGGCCAAGGAGCTCCTGGAGACGACCACCCTCGCCATGGACCAGGTCGCCGAGGCCAGCGGCCTGGGCAGCGCGGACTCCCTGCGCGGTCACCTCGTGCGGCGCACCGGGCTCACGCCGAGCGCCTACCGGGCCACTTTCAGCAGGCTGGCCGCGGCGTCCTGAGCCGGGCGGGGCGGCCGGGAATGGGGCGGGCGCCGGACGCGTTGTCGCAAACCGTACGACCTTCAACAAACTGAGAGAAGTGACATGCGCGTCGAGATCTGGAGCGACATCGCCTGCCCGTGGTGCTACATCGGCAAGGCCCGCTTCGAGAAGGGCCTGGCGGAGTTCGCCCACCGCGACGACGTCGAGGTGGTCCACCGCTCCTTCGAGCTCGACCCCGGCCGCCCCAAGGGCGACGTCGGCCCGGTCATCCCGATGCTGGCCAAGAAGTACGGCCGCACCCTCGACGAGGCCCGCGAGATGGAGGCGCACGTCGCCTCCAACGCGCACGCCGAGGGCCTGGGCTACCTGGCCGACGGCCGTGACCACGGCAACACCTTCGACATCCACCGCATCCTGCACCTCGCCAAGGCGCGCGGCCGCCAGAGCGAGCTGCTCGACCTCGCCTACCGGGCCAACTTCGCCGAGGAGCGCTCCGTCTTCGACCCGGAGGTCCTGGTGGAGATCGCGGTCGCGGCCGGCCTGGACGCCGACGAGGTCCGTGCGGTCCTGGCCGACGCGGACGCCTACGCCGACGAGGTGCGCGCCGACGAGCGCGAGGCGGCCGAGCTCGGCGCCAACGCCGTGCCGTTCTTCGTGCTCGACCGCACGTACGGGATCTCCGGCGGCCAGCCCGCCGAGGTCTTCACGCAGGCTCTTGAGCAGGCCTGGCAGGCGCGCACCCCGGCCCTGAAGATCGTCGAGGGCGACGCGGAGGCGTGCGGACCCGAGGGCTGCGAGGTCCCCCGCTGACCCCCGTGTCATAAGACTTGCTTGGGGATATCAGTCAATTTTGCCCAATTGACTTGGGGGTGGCGGGGATTCAGGGTGGAGCCATGGAACTGGACTCCCTCGCGCCCGGCGTGTTCGCGCCACGGACCACCTACCTCAACACCGCGAGCACCGGGCTGCTGCCCGCCCGGACCGTGGCGGCCATGGGCGAAGCCGTGGCCGCATCGGCCGCCGGTCGCCCCACCGACATGTTCGGCGACGTGGAGGCGGCCCGCGCCGCCTACGCCCGGCTCGCCGGCGTCCCGGTCCGGCGCGTGGCGGCCGGCGCGTCCGTCGCCGTCTACACCGGCCTCGTCGCCGCCTCGCTGCCCGAAGGCGCCGAAGTACTCGTCGCCGAGGCCGACTTCAGCTCCGTCGTGAACCCGTTCCACCTGCGCCGCGACCTGAAGGTGCGCACCGTCCCGCTGGACGGGCTGGCCGACGCGGTGCGGCCGGGCACCGCGCTGGTCGCGGTCAGCGCGGTCCAGTCCACCGACGGCCGCATCGCCGACCTCCCGGCGATCCGCGCCGCCGCCCGCGCCCACGGCACGCGCACCCTGGTCGACGTGTCCCAGGGCGCGGGCTGGTTCCCGATCGAGGCCGACGCGTACGACTACACCGTCACCGTCGGCTTCAAATGGCTGGCCACCCCGCGCGGGGTCGCCTTCCTCACCGTGCCCGACGACCTCGGTGGCCTCCACCCCCTCTTCGCGGGCTGGGTGGCGGGCGAGCACCCCTGGGACAGCTGCTACGGGCCCGTTCAGGAACTCGCCCACTCCGCGCGGCGGTTCGACGAGAGCCCCGCCCTCTTCTCGTACGCCGGTGCCCGGCACTCCCTGGCCCTCGTCGAGGAGCTGGGCACCGAGCGCATCCGGGCGCACAACACCGCCCTCGCCGACCGCTTCCGCGCCGGACTGGCCACGCTCGGCCACGAGCCGGTGGCCGCGCCCGGCTCGGCGATCGTCGCGGTGCCCGGACTCGGCCACCGCCAGGAGGAGTTGAGCCGCGCCGGCATCGAGCTCTCCAACCGCGCGGGCAATCTGCGCGCCGCCTTCCACCTCTACACCTCGGCCCAGGACGTGGACCGGCTGCTCGATCTGCTGTCCGCCCGCTGACCGCGTCGAATTCGCTGGTCACGGCCCGGCGGTGCGGGCAGGATCGGGCCGTGACCATGGAGACCAGCAGCCCCGGCCGGGCGCGCGAAGCCGCCCGCAACAACGCCGCGTGGTGCGCCGCGCTCTGCCGCGCGCACGGCATCGTGGGGGAGTCGGGGCCGTACGCCTGGACCAGCCCGCGCAGAACCCCGCCCTACTATCCGGACGCGGTGACGCTCACCCCCGACGCGTCGCCCGGTGACATCGTCGGCCGCATCGACCTCACGTTGCCCGGCGCGTCGGTGAAGGACAGCTTCGCCGTACTTGACCTGAGCGGCCACGGCTTCGAGGTGCTCTTCGAGGCGCGGTGGATCCACCGCCCGGCCCCGGAGGCAACCGGCGAGGTGTGGCAACGGGTGCGCACCGAGGGTGAGTTGGCGCGGTGGGAGCGGGCCTGGTCCGAGGGGGAGAGCGAGGGGCTCTTCCCGCGCGGGCTGCTCGCCGAGCCCGGCCACACCTTCCTGGCGGCGCGTGACGCGCGGGGCGAGGTGGTGGCGGGAGCCGTCGCCAGCCGGAGCGGCGGCGTCGTGGGGATCTCCAACCTGTACGCCGTCGGCGGCGACCAGGACGCGGCCTGGGCCGGCTGCCTCGCCACCGCCGCCCACCTGTGGCCCGGGCTCCCGGTCGTCGGCTACGAGAGCGGCGAGGACCTGGACGCGGCCCTGCGCGCGGGGTTCACCGCGACCGGGCCGCTCAGAGTGTGGCTGCGCCCGAGCTGAGCGGTTCGCCGTACCAGCGCCAGGTGGCCGGGCGCGGCCGCCCCGGCAGGTCCGCCCGGCCCCCGGCCCACAGCAGCACCTGCCAGCGGTCCGGGTCGTCCGGCACGTACCGGAACAGCCGGGCGAGCACCCGGTCGCACAGACCCGCCGGCGGGGCCCAGGTCAGGCCCAGACCCTCGGCCACGTCGTGCGTGTGCAGCAGGGTCTCGACGATCCCCATCGCGCCGAACCCCTCCGGGTCCGAGACGCCGAAGCCGTGGTACGCCCGTACGTCGGGCGAGGCGGTGCGCACCATCGCGGTGAGCAGGGCCCCGCTGGCCTCCAGGGTCTGGAGCAGCCCGGCGGGCCCGGCCGTGCGGTCCGCGTGCACCGCGTTGCGGGGGCCGCCGGGGCGTTTCGCCTCCCACAGGTACGGCACCTCGCCGTCCAGCGGGGGCTGGGCGGGACCGAGCTGCACCGCGTAGGCGAAGAGATCGTCCGAGAGGTGCTCGACGGTCTCCCAGCAGTCCCATTCCAGTGTTCCGGCCTTCACGCTCCAGTCCGCCGCGAGTCCGGCCCGCAGCGCGGTGACGGACAGCCGCACGGAGTGCTCGACGTCGGCGGCGGAGACGGGGGTTCGTGAAGATTCATCGACCATGGACATGGGGGGACCGTACCAACGATCTCTGTGCGCGAGATGAACGCGCCACAGACGCCGGGGGCCCGGGGGCAACCCCCGGACCCCCGGCCGGGGAGGTTCAGCGCACCGGCGTGAAGTCCCTGGCCCCAATGCTGTGTCTGTCCGGGGGCCAACCCCCGGACCCCCGGCCGGGGAAGTTCAGCGCACCGGCGTGAAGTCCCTGGCCCCAATGAACTCGGGGCGGCGGATCGGGGCCGCGAAGGGTTCCTGGGCCGCGTTCTCCACGCTGTTGAACACGATGAAGACGTTGCTGCGCGGATACGGGGTGATGTTGTCCCCCGAACCGTGCATCGCGTTGCAGTCGAACCAGGTCGCCGAGCCCGCCCGGCCGGTGAACAGGCGGATGCCGTGCCGGTCGGCCATCTTCGTGAGGGCCTCGTCGGACGGCGTGCCCGCGTCCTGCATCTGGAGGGACTTCTTGTAGTTGTCCTTCGGGGTGGCACCGGCGCAGCCGAGGAAGTCCCGGTGCGAGCCGGGCATGATCATCAGGCCGCCGTTGGTGTCGTGGTTCTCGGTCAGCGCGATCGAGACCGAGACCGTCCGCATGTTGGGCAGACCGTCCTCGGCGTGCCAGGTCTCGAAGTCCGAGTGCCAGTAGAAGCCCGAGGCGCCGAAGCCCGGCTTCACATTGATCCGCGACTGGTGGACGTACACGTCCGAGCCGAGGATTCGGCGGGCCGTGCCCACCACCCGCTCGTCGCGGACCAGCCGCCCGAAGAGCTCACTGATCCGGTGCACCTCGAAGACCGAACGCACGGACTGCGACTGCGGTTCGATGATCGACCGCTCGTCGGCGCGTACGGCGGGGTCCGCGATCAGTCGCTCGAGTTCCGAGCGGTAGAGCGCCACCTCGTCGTCCGTGAGCAGCTGGTCGATCGCGAGGAAGCCGTCCTGCTCGAAGGATTCGAGTCCGGCGGACGGCCCCCAGACGACCGGGTCCTGGCGGGGCGTGATCACCTCGGCGGCGCCACGCGTGGGGTACAGATCCTGGGCGGTCATGGTCAGCCCTCCTCGGGTTCGGTCAGCAGGGGGTAGACGCCGTTCTCGTCGTGGTCCTCCCGTCCGGTGACGGGCGGGTTGAAGACGCAGACGCAGCGGAAGTCGGTCTTGGGGCGCAGCGTGTGGCGCTCGTGGCCGTTCAGGAGGTACATCGTGCCCGGCTCGATCCAGTGGGTCTCGCCGGTCTCCTCGTTGGTGAGCTCGGCCTCGCCCTCGGTGCACAGGACCGCCTCGATGTGGTTGGCGTACCACATGGAGGTCTCGGTGCCCGCGTACAGGACGGTCTCGTGCAGGGAGAAGCCGACCTTCTCCTTCGCGAGCACGATCCGCTTGCTCTCCCAGGTGCCGGAGGCCGCCTTCACGTGGCGGTCGGTGTTCTCGATGTCCTTGAACGATCGGACGATCACGGTGAGTTGGTGCCTTTCTCTCTGTTCTGCGTACGGCGTGGGGTGCGGGCGTCAGACGGTCGCGGCGACCGCGCGGGCCAGCGAGCGCAGGCCCTCGTCGAGCTCGTCGGGCGTGATGGTCAGCGGCGGCAGCAGCTTGACCACCTCGCTCTTGGGACCCGAGGTCTCCAGGAGCAGGCCCAGCTCGAAGGCGCGGGCGCAGACCTCGGAGGCGCGGGCCGGGTCGGCGAACTCCAGTCCCCACACCAGGCCGCGGCCGCGGTAGCTCGCGCCGAGGCGGGTGTGCTCGGTGCACAGCGCGAGCAGGGCCTGCTCGATCTGCTCGCTGCGCGCCAGGGTGTGCTTCTCCATCTGGCCGTCGGCCCAGTACGCGTTGAGCGCGGCGGTCGCGGTGACGAACGCCGGGTTGTTGCCGCGGAAGGTGCCGTTGTGCTCGCCCGGCTCCCACACGTCGAGCTCGCCCTTGAACAGGCAGAGCGACATGGGCAGGCCGTAGCCGCTGATCGACTTGGAGACGGTGACGATGTCCGGCACGATGCCCGCCTCCTCGAAGGAGAAGAAGGCGCCGGTGCGGCCGCAGCCCATCTGGATGTCGTCGACGATGAGCAGCATGTCGCGGCGCCGGCACAGGTCGGCGAGCGCGCGCAGCCACTCGGGCCGGGCCACGTTGATGCCGCCCTCGCCCTGCACGGTCTCCACGATCACGGCGGCCGGCTTGTTGAGGCCGGAGCCCTGGTCCTCCAGCAGGCGCTCGAACCACAGGAAGTCGGGCACCCGGCCGTCGAGGTAGTTGTCGAACGGCATCGGGGTGCCGTGCACCAGCGGGATCCCGGCCCCGGCCCGCTTGAAGGCGTTGCCGGTCACCGCGAGCGAGCCGAGGGACATGCCGTGGAAGGCGTTGGTGAAGGAGACGATCGACTCGCGGCCCTTCACCTTGCGGGCCAGCTTCAGCGCGGCCTCCACCGCGTTGGTGCCGGTCGGGCCGGGGAACATGACCTTGTACGGCAGGTCGCGCGGGCGCAGGATCACGTTCTGGAACGTCTCAAGGAACGCCCGTTTCGCGGTCGTCGCCATGTCCAGGCCGTGCGTGATGCCGTCCCGCTCGATGTAGTCGAGCAACGCCCGTTTCAGAACGGGGTTGTTGTGGCCGTAGTTGAGCGAGCCGGCCCCGGCGAAGAAGTCCAGGTAGCTGTGGCCGTCCTCGTCGGTGAGGCGGGCACCCTGCGCACGGTCGAACACGGCGGGCCAGCCGCGGCAGTAGCTGCGCACCTCCGATTCGAGCGACTCGAAGACACTGAGGGCGGGCGGGGTGATGGTCACAGCGATTCTCCCTGGGGGTGGAGGGGGCCGATGCGGTAGAGGACTTCGGGCTGGTGCCCGTCGTCGGGGAACAGCCCGGCGTCGAAGAGGAGTTCACGGTCGAGGGCGGCGCCGCGCCGCTTGGCGAACGAGGTGAAGAGCCGGTCGGAAGGGGTGTTGTCCGGCGACACCGTCGTTTCGAGGCGGCTGACCCCGTGCGAGGCGGTCACCTTCGCGGTCAGCGCTTCGAGCAGCAGTCCCGCGAGCCCGTGGCCCCGGTGGGCGCGGTCGACGGCGACCTGCCAGACGACCAGGGTGCCCGGCCGGTCGGGGCGTACGTATCCGGTGACGAACGCGATCGGCTCTCCGTCGCCGTCGCGGGCGACCACGGAGGTCCCGGCGAAGTCCCGGCACCAGAGCAGATAGCTGTACGAGGAGTTGAGGTCGAGCACCTCGGAGTCACGGGCGATGCGCCAGATCGCGGCTCCGTCCTCCAGTCGTGGGCTTTCGATTCGGACTGCTGTTTGCGCGGCGGTCATGCCGAGCGAATTTACCGACCGGAAATTGAAATTGCATTCCCCGCAGGGGGTGCGCGAGGAGAGCGTTCGTGTTATCACGCGAGCATGTGCGCGAGGTGGTTTGTCCGGTAATTACCGGACAAACCGGAACGGTTGTGGAGTCGATCACACCGTTGTGACGGCCCCGGAACCTTGTTGAAACCTTTGCGTTTGAGCTCGGAAAGTCGGGGCAGAAGAAAACGGGAAGCTGCGGTGGATAAGCAGCTTCCCGTTTTACGGAACGTTTTTCGGAATTCAGTTGCGATTTATGCGCCGGGGGATCGCGGGCAAAGTGTCACCAGGTTTCGGAAACAGCCTTGCGGGCAGCTTCCAGGTCCACCGCGATCCCGTACTCGCCGAGCGCCGCCCCCAGCGCCGCGAGCGAGGACTGCACGGCGCCCCGGGTGGCGTCCACGCCGTAGTGGTTGACCCGGATCATCGTCGCCGACAGCGCCCCGCCGCCCGCGATCAGCGGCAGCGAGGGGTCGGAGGCGAGCGCCTTGGTGACCAGTTGGGAGGCGTCGACTCCCTCGGGAGCGCGCAGGGTCGTCGCCACCGGGGCAGCGTCCGCGGCCTCGTGGACGTAGGGGGCGAGCCCGCCGAGCGCGAGCGCGCCCGCCCGGGTGGCGGCCGCGGCCGAGGCGTGCCGGGCCGTCACCGCGTCCAGGCCCTCGGACTCGATGCGCTCCAGGCACGCTTCGAGGGCCAGCATCTCCAGCTGGGCGGGCGCGTGCAGCAGCGCCTTGCGGCCGCCGTCGATCCAGCGCTCCTTCCAGTCCAGGAGCGAGAGGTAGGAGCGGCGCGGCGCCTTCGGGTTGGCGGCGATGCGCTCCCAGGCGCGGGCGCTGACCGAGACCGCCGAGACACCGGCCGGGCCGCCCATCGCCTTCTGCGCGCCGATCACGCACAGGTCCACGCCCCAGGCGTCCGGGCGCAGCGGCTCGGCGGCCACCGACGCCACCGCGTCCAGCATGAACAGGGCGCCGTGCCGACGCACGACCTCGCCGATCTCCGCGATCGGATTGGTGTTGCCGGTCGCCGCCTCGGCGTGGACCAGCGAAACGAAGTCGATCTCCGGGTGGTCGGTGAGCGATCGGTCGATCTGCTCGGCGGTGACCGCCGCGTGGAACGGCACCTCCAGGTCGATCACCTCGGCCCCGCAGTCCCGCAGCCAGTTGCCGAAGGTCTGCCCGTAGGGGCCGGTCACCACGTTGAGCGCGGTCGAACCGGGGTGGGCCGCGCCCCGGATGCAGCCCTCCAGGGGGAGCAGCGCCTCGCCCTGCATGATCACCACGTCCTGCCGGGTGTCGAGCAGGGCGGCCACCCGTCGCTCGATCGCCGCGAAATGGTCGGCGGTCAGCGGGGCCAGGTCCAGGAGCGGGTGCGTCACGGCGGTGCCTTCTTCGGTTCAAGTCGGGTCGTGCATCCTCTGGAGGGAGACTACCGAGCGCCTCGTACAGTGCTGACCATGAGCGATCGCACGGTGCTGCATGTGAAGGGGCGCGTCCTGGCGGGGCCCGAGGACGTACGGGACGAACTGTGGGCGGTCGACGGGCGGATCACCTATGAGCGGCCGCCGGGCGAGAGCGTGACCGTGACCGGCTGGGCGCTGCCGGGCCTGGTCGACGCGCACTGCCACGTGGGTCTCGACCAGCACGGGCCGGTGCCCGACGAGGTCAGCGAGAAGCAGGCCTTCACCGACCGCGACGCCGGGACCCTGCTGGTCCGCGACGCGGGCTCGCCCTCCGACACCCGCTGGATCGATGCCCGCGAGGACCTGCCGAAGATCATCCGGGCGGGCCGGCACATCGCCCGCACCCGCCGCTACATCCGCAACTACGCCCACGAGATCGAGCCCGGTGACCTGGTCGCCTACGTCGCCCGGGAGGCCCGGCGCGGGGACGGCTGGGTCAAGCTGGTCGGCGACTGGATCGACCGGGACGCCGGGGACCTGGCGGCCTGCTGGCCGCGCGGCGAGGTCGAGGCCGCGATCGCCGAGGCCCACCGGCTCGGCGCCCGGGTCACCGCGCACTGCTTCGCCGAGGACTCGCTCAGGGACCTGGTCGAGGCGGGCATCGACTGCATCGAGCACGCGACGGGCCTGACCGAGGACACCATTCCGCTGTTCGCCGAGCGCGGCGTGGCGATCGTCCCGACGCTGGTCAACATCGCCACGTTCCCGCACATGGCCGACGGCGCCGAGGCCAAGTTCCCCGACTGGTCGGCCCACATGCGACGGCTGTACGAGCGCCGCTACGACACCGTGCGCTCGGCCTACGACGCCGGGGTGCCCGTCTTCGTCGGTACGGACGCGGGTGGCTCGCTCGCCCACGGGCTGGTCGCCGCCGAGGTCGCCGAGCTGGTGAAGGCGGGCATCCCGCCGCTCGACGCGCTCTCGGCAACGGCCTGGGGCGCCCGGAGCTGGCTGGGACGCCCCGCCCTGGAGGAGGGCGCCCCGGCCGACCTGGTGGTCTACGACCAGGACCCGCGCGCCGACGTCCGGGTCCTCGCCGCGCCGGGCCGGGTCGTGCTCAACGGCCGGATTGTGGGCTGACGGCCACCAACTCGGCTTCCGGCAGGGTGACTTCGGCCGTACGCCGCCGGGCGGTCAGCTCGGGCAGCAGGCTGAGGGCGCCGAGCGCGGCCAGCGCCGCGCCGAGCCACAGCGGCGCCCGCAGCCCGAAGTGGTTGACGCCGACCCCGCCGAGCGAGGAGCCGATGCCCACGCCGAGGGTGATGAACGAGGAGTGCACGGAGTTCACCAGGGGCCGGGCGTTGGCGATCCGCTGGACGCGGGTGACCATCGCCGGGTTCATGGTGACCCCGACCAGGCCGATGCCCAGCATGAACACCACGGCGGGCAGGGCGAGTCGGGCCAGGAGCGCGAAGCCGGTGAGGAAGAGGAGGTTCAGCACCAGCCCGGCCGCCAGCACGTTTAGGGCGTACCGGTCGGCGAGCCGGCCCACGACGTGGTTGCCGATCACGGTCGCGGCCCCGTACGCGATGAGCAGCACCGGGACGACGCCCGTGCCGAAGCCGGTGACCTCGGTCAGGATCGGGGTGAAGTAGCTGAACGCCGAGAAGGTCGCGCCGATGATGAAGGTGCTGGTGACGAGCGCGAGCCACAGCCTGCGGCGCCGGAAGACGGTCAGCTCCCGACGGATGCCACCGGCGTCATCGGCCCGGTCGAGCCGGGGCACCCCGGCGAGCGTGCACAGCGCGGCGGCGACGGTCAGGGCCGTGATCGCCCAGAACGCCGCGCGCCAGCCCAGGTGTTCGCCTATCAGGGTGGAGAACGGCAGCCCGAGCAGAGTGCCGAGCATCAGCCCGTTGAGCGCGACGGACGTGGCCCGGCCGCGCTGCTCGGGGCGGGTGAGCTGGGCGCAGATCGACAGCGATACGCCGAAGAAGGCCTGCGAGGCGGTGCCGGTGACGACCCGGGCCAGCAGCATGACCGGGTACGTGGTGGCGGTCGCGGCCAGCACGTTGCCCGCCAGGAAGACGCCGAAGAGCACCATCAGCGCCGTCCGCTGCGGCAGTCGCATCACCCCCACGGTCAGGAAGGGACCGCCGAAGGCCATCGCGAGGGCGAACGCCGTGATGAGGTAGCCGATCTGGGGGACGGTGACGTCGAGCCCCTCGGCCATCTGCGGCATCAGCCCGGCGACGACGAACTCGCTGGTGACCATGGCGAAGATCCCCAGGGCCAGGACATATACGGCACGAGGCATGGCAGGTGTGCTCCCGGTGGTGGCGGTCGGCAAAGTTATGGATGGATCAGTACAAAACTTGGGTACGCGTCAACCAGGCCGCATGAGGCGGGAGTTGACGGAAATGGTCAGTGGTTGAGCGCGTCCAGGGCCGTGTCGACGACGGCCTCCAGGGTGGCCCGGTCGGCGCCGCCCTGGCCGGTCACGCGCAACCCGGCGATCACCGAGTTCAGGTAGCGCGCCAGGGTGAGCGGATCGCGGCGGGATGCGATCTCCCCGACGCTCTGGCCGGTCGCCAGGACCGCGCTCAGCGCGTCGAGGCGGCGGGCCAGGTCGCGCTCCAGGAGGTCGGCGGCCCGGGCGTCGCGACGGGCGAGCTCCACGGTGGCGTTGACCGCGAGGCAGCCGATGCTCCGCCCGTCGCGGCGCTCCCTCATCTCGTCGTCGACGACGGTGGCGAACAGGGCCCGGATCCGCTCCAGGGGACTGCGCCGCTCGTCCTGAAGGAGGTCGAGCTGGGCCGTCGTCATCATGTCGACATAGCGGCCCAGCGCCCGCTCGAAGAGGTCGTGCTTGCTGGTGAACGTGTTGTAGATGCTGCTGCGGCCCAGTCCGGTGGCTTCGCACAGGTCCTGGGTCGAGGTGGCCTCGTAGCCGTTCGCCCAGAAGGCGCGCATCGCCGCGTCCAGGGCCCGCTCCTCGTCGAACTGTCTCGGTCGGGCCATGGACGTAACGTAGCACGGTTTTGAATCGACCTGTCCAATACATCGGTGAGTTGACCCGACGTTACGTATGGCGTGGGCGGATCGTTGAAGTCTTTTATGCGCGCGCCGGGGTGGTGGGGCGGCGTACGGGGTGCGGGGTGGTGTCGGGCGTGACGGCTGGGAACGCCTGTGTCGGAGGAATCGAATATGAGCACGGAAACCACCCTTTGGGGTGAACTCGCTTCAGGTGAGCGCCAGTTCACTCTCCGTGCGTAAAGATGCGGTGTCTCAAGTCGCCGGTGCGCCCCTCGATTCGCAGGAGTCCCACGAGTCCCCGTGGCGGGGTGTCCGGTCAGCCATGTCTCCTGTGGGGGTTCCACCATTGTGAACAGCAACAACTTCCGCCTGCCCGCGAGCGGTCCGGCCGTCCGTCGCTCCGCCGCCGTCGCGGCCTGTGTGGCGGTGGCCGCCGGGCCGCTGCTGCTGGCCGCGCCCGCGCGGGCCACGGGCGCCGAAGGCGACGGCGGAGGCCGTGCGAGTGCGGTGGTGCTGCGCACCGGGCTCGACGTCTCCCTGCTCGACAAGACCGTCGACGTGCCGCTCAAGGCCACGCTCAACGAGGTCTCCGCCCCGGCCGGTGCCGAGAAGACCGCGCTGACGGTGAAGCTGGACGGGGTCGGCGGCGGGCAGCCGGTCCACGTGCTGAAGGCGGACGTGGCCACGGCCAGGGCGAGCGCCGACGCGAGGAAGGCGGAGGGGGCCAGTCGGCTCGTCAACGCCCGCCTCCACCTGCCCGGGCTCCCCCTGCTCTCGCTCATCGAGGTGGGGGAGGTGACCTCCAGCGCGGTTTGCGAGGCGGGCCGCGCGCCGGTCGCCACGTCCCAGGTGCTCGGCGCGGTGACCGTGCTCGGCCGCAGGGTCACGCTGTCCGCGAGCGGGACCACGCGGGTGCGGGTGCCGGGGGTCGGCGAGGTCGGCCTCGACCTTTCGAAGACCACGACCACCTCGCGCACCGCCGCGGCCGTCGCGCTCCGGCTCGCCGTCTCGGTCAATCCGCTCCACCTGAACGTCGCCGACGTCAAGGGCGAGGTCACCCTCGCCGAGGCGACCTGTGAGGCGCCCCGGCCGCCCAAGAGCACGGGCGCGACGGGTGACCCGCGCAAGGGGCCCGTCGACGCCGACGTGAAGACGCAGAGCGTCGCCTCGGGCACGGCGCTGGCCCAGACCGGGGGGAGTTCGGCCACGCCCTATTTCGTGGGCGGGGCGGCGGTTCTGCTGGTGGGTGGGGCGGGGGTGCTCGTGCTCAGCCGGCGGCGGGCTGGGCGGGGCTGAGCCTCCGGGACCCTGGGGGCGCGTGCGCGCCGCCCGCCCCCAGGGCCCTTGTGCCACCCCGGGGTCGCGACCCCGGGCCCCCTGCGTCCCTCCGCCCGCGCCGGGTTGCTCGCGCAGTTCCTCGCGCCCCTAAAACCCGTTTTCGTCTGCGGACCGTGCTCGCTTCTCGCGCAGTTCCCCGCGCCCCTCAACCCGTTTTCGTCTGCGGACCGTGGTCGCTCTTCGCGCAGTTCCCCGCGCCCCTTAGCAGTACCGGTGCTGGTCAGCATGGGCAACTCAGCCCGTCCGGCGATTGAGGACGAGCGCCGTTCAGGCGCGAACGGGGGTGTGGGGGCGGAGCCCCCGCCGGGGTTCGAGGGGCGGAGCCCCTCGGCGGGTCCGGGGCGGAGACCCGGGGTTAGGGGTGGGTCAGGGTCAGGGCCTGGTCCAGGGCCTGGAGGAAGCGGTTCGTGGTGGCCCGGTCCCGCACCGCGAGCCGCAACCACTGACCCCCCAGCCCCGGAAACGTGTCACCCCGCCGAGCCGCGAACCCGAGCCCCCGCAGCCGCTCCCTGACGCGCGCCGCCCCCTCGATCCGTACCAGCACGAACGACCCCTCGGCCGCGTCGACCGCCTGGACCTCGTCGAACTCCGCGAGCCCGGCGAGGAGATGGGCCCGGTCCTCGGCGATCCGTACCGCCGCCGCCTCGGCCTCCGCGAGGGCGCGGGGCTCCATGCAGGCGGCGGCGGCGACCAGCGCCGGAGTCGACACCGGCCACAGCGGCTGGGCCCGCTGGAGGGCCGCGACGGTCTCCGGGTCGGCGAGGACGTAGCCGATCCGCAGCCCCGCCAGGCCCCAGGTCTTGGTCAGGCTGCGCAGCACGACCAGGCCGGGCAGGTCCGTGCGGTCCGCCAGGGCCTCGCGCTCGCCCGGCACCGCGTCCATGAACGCCTCGTCGACCACCAGCGTCCGCCCGGGACGGGCGAGCCGGGCCAGGGTGTCGGCGGGGTGCAGGACGGAGGTGGGGTTCGTCGGGTTGCCGACCACCACCAGGTCCGCCTCCTCGGGGACGGCGGCGGGATCCAGCCGGAAGCCGTCCTCGGCCCGCAGCAGCACCCGCCGCACCTCGTGCCCGGCGTCGCGCAGCGCCGCCTCCGGCTCGGTGAACTGCGGGTGGACGACCACGGGGTGACGGAACGTCAGCGCTCTGGCCAGCAGGACGAAGGCCTCGGCGGCGCCCGCGGTCAGCAGTACCCGCTCCACCGGGAGGCCGTGCCGCGCCGCCACCGCCGCGCGGGCCGCCCGCCCGTCCGGATAGGCGGCGAGCCCGGTCAGCGAGTCGGCGATGCGCTCCCGCAGCCAGGCCGGGGGAGTGTCCGAGCGGACGTTCACCGCGAGGTCGGTCAGCTCGACGCCGTCGTCGCGGACCTCGGCGTCGCCGTGGTGGCGCAGGTCGTGCAGGGGCTCGGTGGTGGGGATGGACATGGCTTCGCTCCTGGTGGGGGGTCCGTCGCGGTGGTCGGCGAACGGCCGGAGGTGGGGTCGACGTACGATCGCACACGTCGCCATGGCGGTTCGTCCCGCGGGGTTCGACTTCCGCTTGGGCACCAGCAGTTCACCGCCTCCGGCCAGCGCGGCGGCCTCCGCGACGGAACGGGTTCCGACCGCGGCGAGCGCCGCCTCCGAGCCGTTGGGCACCGGCACGTCCGCGAGCTCACCGGCCGCGTACGCCACGACGGGTACCCCGAGTCGCGCCGCGGCCCCGACGATTCCCGGCTCCGTCGACTTGCCGTCCACGGTGGCCAGTTCGCCGATTCCGTGCGGATCCAGGCCCGCGTCCGCGAGGGCGGCCCCGATGAGGCCGAGGACCTCCTCGGCGGACACGCCCTTCGACGCGCCGACGCCCACGACGAGCGGCGCCCCGGCGGCCTGGGAAGTACGGGCGGCGTCGGGCATGGCGGGGATCCTCTCAGGCCGCTCGCGGGCGGCGGCGGGCCCGGACGTGGACGTGCGGAGTACGGGCCCCGTCGGTTAGCAAGGGCGCATGGCGGTATTCGTCGCGCTCGGCGCGTTCCTGATGACGCTGGTCGGCGGCTGGACCGCCCAGCGGGTCACCGACCGGCGCCACCTGGTGCTCGGGCTCGCGGGCGGACTCATGCTCGGCGTGGTCGGGCTCGACCTGCTGCCGGAGGCCCTGGACGCGGCCGGGGACGACCTCTTCGGAGTGCCCCGGGCGCTGCTCCTGTTCGTCGGCGGCTTCCTCTTCGCGCACGTCGTCGAGCGGGTGCTCGCCGTGCGTCAGGCCGCCCACGGGGCGGGCGGGCACCGGGCTCCGCAGGTCGGCGTCACCGTCGCCTCCGCGATGGTCGGGCACAGCCTGATGGACGGCATCGCGATCGGCGCGGCCTTCCAGGTGGGCGCGGGGATGGGCGTCGCCGTGGCGCTCGCCGTCATCACCCACGACTTCGCCGACGGCTTCAACACGTACACGATCACCAGCCTGTACGGGAACGAGAAGCGCAAGGCGGTGGCGATGCTGTTCGCCGACGCGCTGGCCCCGATGGCGGGGGCCGCATCGACGCTGCTGTTCACTCTTCCGGAGCAGCTGCTCGGCAGCTATCTGGGCTTCTTCGGCGGCGTGCTCCTGTACCTGGCCGCCGCCGAGATCCTCCCCGAGGCCCACCACGAGCACCCCGCCCTGTCGACGTTGCTGTTCACCGTCGCGGGCGTGGGGTTCATCTGGCTGGTGGTGGGCTTCGCCGGCTGAGCGGGTCATCGCGCGCAGGCCCCGGCGAACCTGGCGGCCACCTCGGGGCGGGCCGCCCAGTGCGTGTGCAGATAGCTGGCGTGCACACCGTCCTGTACGAAACCCTCGACGCGGCGCTCCGGGTGCACGATGCCCCACGCGGGGTCGGCGCCCGCGCCCGGCTCGATGACGGTGCGGTGGAACTCGTGGCCGCGCAGCCTCGTCCCGGCGGCGGCCAGGCTGTTGTCCCGCACCGCCACGGCCTCCCGGTACCCGAGGGTGAGCCGCCCCGACATCCGCGCGTCGGCGTCGAGCACCCCGCACATGGGCCGCCCGTCGAGCGAGCGCGCGAGGTAGAGCAGCCCCGCACACTCGGCGGCCACGGGCGCCCCCGAGCGGGCGAGCTCCGCGACCGCCTTGCGCAGCGGTTCGTTGGCGGAGAGCTCGGCCGCGTACACCTCGGGGAACCCGCCGCCTATCACCAACCCGCTTGTGCCGAGCGGGAGTTGCTCGTCGTTGAGCGGGTCGAAGGTGACCACCTCCGCTCCGGCGGCGGTGAGCAGTTCGGTGTGCTCGGCGTAGGAGAAGGTGAACGCCGAGCCGCCCGCGACGGCGATGACCGGCCGCCGCGCGGAGTCAGGGGAGGACTCGAAGCCCGGGGCCCACGCCTCGGTGTCCAGCGGCGGAGCCGACCGCGCCAGGGCCAGCAGCCCCGGCAGATCACAGCCCTGCCGCACCTGCTCGCCCATCGCCGCCACCGCGTCCACCGCCTCGGCCCGCCGCTCGGCGACCGGCACCAGACCCAGGTGCCGGGAGGGGGTGTCGACCTGGGGGGCGCGGCGCAGGGCGCCGAGGACGGGGATGCCCACGTCCTCCATCGCCTCGCGCAGCAGCGCCTCGTGCCGGTCCGAGCCGACCTTGTTGAGGATCACGCCGCCGATCCGCACCTCGGGATCCCAGGAGGCGAAGCCGTGCACCAGCGCGGCCACCGACCGCGACTGCGAGGAGGCGTCCACGACGAGCACCACCGGGGCCCGCAGGAGCTTGGACACCTGGGCGGTGGAGGCGAGCTCGCCCAGCCCGCTCGCCCCGTCGTACAGGCCCATCACGCCCTCGACCACGGCGAGGTCGCAGCCGCGCGCGCCGTGCGCGAACAGCGGGGCCACCAGCTCGGGCCCGCACATGTACGCGTCGAGGTTGCGGCCCGGCCGCCCGGTCGCGAGCGCGTGGTAGCCGGGGTCGATGTAGTCGGGGCCCACCTTGTGCGGGGACACGGCGAGCCCCGAGCGAGCGAACGCGGCCATCAGGCCGGTCGCGACGGTGGTCTTGCCGCTGCCCGACGCGGGGGCGGCGATGACGAGACGTGCTACCACTCGATGCCCCGCTGGCCCTTCTGACCGGCGTCCATCGGGTGCTTGACCTTGGACATGTCCGTCACCAGGTCCGCGAACTCCACGAGCTGTTCGGGCGCGTTGCGGCCGGTGATGACCACGTGCTGGGTGCCCGGCCGGTCGCGCAGCACCGAGACGACCTCGTCGACGTCGACCCAGCCCCAGTGCAGCAGGTAGGCGAACTCGTCGAGCACGTAGAACTTGTACGTCTCGGCGGCCAGGTCGCGCTTGACCTGCTCCCAGCCCTCGCGGGCCTTCTCCTCGTGGGTCGGCTCGCCCTCGGCGGTCTCGCGCTGGATCCAGGACCAGCCCTCGCCCATCTTGTGCCAGTCCACCCGGCCGCCCTCGCCGGACGCCCCGAGCACCTTCAGCGCGTTCTCCTCGCCGACCCTCCACTTCGCCGACTTCACGAACTGGAACACCCCGACCGGCCAGCCCTGGTTCCAGGCGCGCAGCGCCATCCCGAACGCGGCCGTCGACTTCCCCTTCCCGACACCGGTGTGCACCATCACCAGGTGCCTGTTGCGACGCTGACGGGTCGTCAGACCGTCCTCGGGTACGACACTGACCTGTCCCTGCGGCATTAAGCGGCCCTCCTCGAAGTTCCCTGAACGTCCTTGACGAGACCGGCGATCGCGTCCGCCCGCAGCTCGTCCAACGTGACGGCGCTGCCGCCGAGTTCGCGCGCCAGCTCCCCGGCGAGCCCCAGCCGCACCATGCCCGACTCACAGTCCACGACGACCGACGCGGTGCCCTCGGCGGCGTGCAGCCGGGCCGCGCGCCCGGCGAGCACCACCGGCTCGGGGCCGCCCGTCGCCCGGCCGTCGGTGACGACCACGAGCAGCGGCCGCCGCGAGGGATCGCGCAACCGCTCCACGCGCAGCACGTCATGGGCCCTGAGGAGCCCGGCCGCGAGCGGGGTGCGCCCGCCGGTCGGCAGCGATTCGAGCCGGGCCGCGGCCGCGTCCACCGACGAGGTGGGCGGCAGCGCGACCTCGGCCTCCTTGCCGCGGAAGGTGATCAGACCGACCTTGTCGCGGCGCTGGTAGGCGTCGAGGAGCAGCGAGAGCACCGCGCCCTTGACCGCGCTCATCCGCTGCCGGGCCGCCATCGACCCGGACGCGTCCACCACGAAGAGCACGAGGTTGCCCTCGCGGCCCTCGCGGGTGGCCTGGCGCAGGTCGTCACGGCGTACGACGAGGCCGCGGCCCGAGCGGCCGCGCGCCCGCTGGTGCGGCGCCGCGGCCTGCACGGTCGCCGTCAGGTGCAGCTTGGTGAGCGCTCCCTGGGGGCGGCGCGAACCGGTGGTGCGGCCGTGGTCGGTGCGGGCCCGCGAGCGGCGGCCCGCCGCACCCTCGCCGAGCCCCGGCACGCTCAGCATCTTCGTACGGAACGGCTCGGCGGCCTTCACCGCTCCCCGCTCGCCGGGACCGCTCGGCGTGGGCGCGGCGGGCGGCTCCGGGGCGTCGGACGTGTCCGGGGTGGCGTCGGACCCGTCAGGGCTCTCGGGGGAGTCGCCCTGCGGCGGCACCCCGCCGCCTCCGCCACCGCCGCCGGGGCCCTCGGGGCCCGGGTCCGGATCGTCGTCGCCCTCGTTCTCGTCCTGGAATTGCTCCAGGGTCTCGTCGAGCTTGTCCTCGTCGAGGCCCGGCGCGTCGAAGGGGTTGCGCCGGCGGCGGTGCGGCAGCGCGAGCAGCGCGGCCTGGCGGACGTCCTCGCTCGTCACCTCCGTGCGCCCCGCCCAGGCGGCGAGCGCGGTGGCCGTGCGCGCCATCACGATGTCGGCGCGCATGCCGTCCACCTCGAACGCGGCGCAGGTGGCCGCGATCTGGAGCAGCACCGCGTCGCCGAGCACGACCGAGGGCAGCAACTCCCTCGCCGCCACGATCCGTTGGCGCAGCGCGTCCTCCTCCTCGGCCCAGCGCGCGGCGAAGGCGGCCGGGTCGTCGTCGTACGCGAGGCGGCGGCGCACCACCTCGACGCGCTGCTCGGGCTCGCGCGAGGCCGCGACCTCGACGGTCAGGCCGAACCGGTCGAGCAACTGCGGCCGCAGCTCGCCCTCTTCGGGGTTCATGGTGCCGACCAGGAGGAACCGGGCGGCGTGCCGCACCGAGACGCCCTCGCGCTCGACGTAGGAGGACCCCATCGCGGCGGCGTCGAGCAGCAGGTCGATGAGGTGGTCGTGCAGCAGGTTGACCTCGTCGACGTACAGGATGCCGCGGTGCGCGTCCGCGAGCAGACCCGGCTCGAAGGCCTTCACGCCCTCGCCGAGGGCCCGTTCGATGTCGAGGGCGCCCACCAGGCGGTCCTCGGAGGCGCCGACCGGGAGCTCGACCATGCGGGCCGCGCGGGCAGCACCCGGTCCGCTCTCGTGCGGGCCGTCCGGGCACCGCGGGTCGGGCGCGGCCGGGTCGCAGCTGAAGCGGCAGCCCGCCACGACCGCCACCTCGGGCAGCAGATCCGCGAGCGCCCGTACGGCGGTGCTCTTCGCGGTGCCCTTCTCACCCCGCACGAGGACACCGCCCACCGCCGGGCTGACGGCGTTCAGGAGCAGCGCGAGGCGCAGGTCGTCCATGCCGACGACGGCGGTGAACGGATACCGGGTGCTCATGTGCCGATCTCTCCTTCGAGTAGTGCTGTACGCCGCGGCGCGGCCGGGGTGGTCACGGCGCCCCCGGCGGGATGAAGGGCAGCCCGGCGGGCGGGCCCTGCTCGATCAGCCGCAACAGGGCGCCGGTGTCCGCGTGTTCTTCGATCAAGTCGCCGAGCCGGTCCAGCTGCTCCTCGCGCAGCGCCCCGAACGAGGTGTCCGGAGCGGGCACGAACCGGCGGCCCGCGGCCCCGGCGACCTCTTCGAGGAAGCGGCGCCGGAACCCGTCGCTCTCCAGGGAGCCGTGCCAGTGCGTGCCCCACACCGCGCCGACGCGGCAGCCGTCCAGGAACGGCTCCCCGCCCAGGACCTCGGCCACGCCGTGGTGGATCTCGTACCCCTCGACGGGCTCGCCGAGGGCCTCGCCGACGGGCCGGGCCAGGGTCTTGTCGACGGCGAACCGCACCCGTACCGGCAGCAGTCCGAGGCCGGGCACCGAGCCCGCCTTCGACTCGATGTCGTCCTCGATGTGCTCGCCGAGCAGCTGGAAGCCGCCGCAGATGCCGAGCACCGGACGGTCCGCGGCGGCCCGGCGCGCCAGCTCCGCCGCGAGGCCGCGCTCGCGCAGCCACTCCAGGGCGCGCACCGTGCCGCGCGTGCCCGGCACCACCACGAGGTCGGCGTCGGCGAGCTCCTCGGGCCGGTCCACGAAGCGGACGACCACCCCGGGTTCGGCCGCGAGCGCGTCCACGTCGGTGAAGTTGGACATCAACGGCACCGCGCACACCGCGACCCGCAGCACGTCCTCGCCGACCGGCGGCGCCACCACGGACTCGCGCACGGCGCCGCGCATCGACACCCTGAGCCCGTCCTCCTCGTCGATGCCGAGGCCGTGGGCGTACGGCAGGATCCCGTAGGTGTGCCGGCCGGTGAGGCCGCGCAGCATCTCGATGCCGGGCTCCAGGAGCGAGACGTCGCCCCGGAACTTGTTGACGACGTACCCGGCGACCAGCGCCTGGTCCTCGGGGCTCAGCAGCGCCGTCGTCCCGAAGAACGAGGCGAACACCCCGCCGCGGTCGATGTCGCCGACCACCACGACGGGCAGCCGCGCGGCCCGCGCGATGCCCATGTTGACGATGTCGGTGCGCCGCAGATTGATCTCGGCCGGGCTGCCCGCCCCCTCGCAGATCACGGCGTCATACGTGCCCCGGAGCTCCTCCAGGCACTCCAGGACGGTGCCGAGCAGCGCCTCCCGGCCGCCCCCGCGCAGGGCCCGGCCCGAGGACGGGTCGGCGGAGCCGAAGAACCCGCGGGCGCTCAACTCGCCCACCGGCTTCCCCATGAGGACGACCTGGCTCGAGCGGTCGCTCCCGGGCTTGAGCAGCACGGGGTTCATCAGCGCGGTGGGCTCCACGCGCGCCGCCTGTGCCTGCATCGCCTGCGCCCGGCCGATCTCCGCGCCCTCGCGCGTGACGAACGAGTTCAGCGACATGTTCTGGCCCTTGAACGGCGCGACCTTGACGCCCTGCCTGACCAGCCACCGGCAGATCCCGGCCGTGACGACGCTCTTGCCCGCGTCCGAGGTCGTGCCCGCGATCAGCAGCCCGCCACCCATATACGTCCCTTCCTCACAGCGGCCCTCGCCGCGACGGCCGTGGCCAGCGTCAGCCAGCCCACCGTGCGCGAGAGCCGTACCGCCCGTTCGATGTCGGCGACTTCCACGGCCCGCCCCGGGCCGTTCAGGACCGGCCGGTGCTCGACGCGTCCGGCGTAGGAGAGCGTGCCGCCCAGGCGTACGCCGAGAGCGCCCGCGAACGCGGCCTCGACGGGGCCCGCGTTGGGGCTCGGATGCTGGGCGGCATCGGCCCGCCAGGCCCGTACCGCGCCCCTGGTGTCCGGGCCGGCCAGCGCGGCGAGCGCGGCGGTGAGCCGGGCGCCCGGCCAGCCCGCCACGTCGTCAAGGCGCGCCGAGGCCCAGCCGTACCTGCGGTACCTGGCCGACTTGTGCCCGACCATCGCGTCCAGCGTGTTGACGGCCCGGAAGCCCACGAGGCCCGGCACTCCCGCGAGCGCGCCCCACACCAGGGCGCCGACGACGGCGTCCGAGGTGTTCTCGGCGACCGACTCGACGACGGCCCGCGCGATGCCGTCGGCGTCCAGGGACTGCGGGTCGCGCCCGCACAGGTGCGGGAGGCGCTCCCGGGCCACCTCCACGTCGCCCGCGGCGAGCGCGCCGCCGATCGCCCGCGCCTCGCGGCCGAGCGAGGTGCCGCCCACCACGGCCCAGGTGGCGGCGGCGGTCAGCGCGACGGACGCGGCCGGTCGGTTCCGTACGGCGCGGGAGAGGAGGGCCGCGGCGCCCGCGGCGCCGCCCGCGCACAGCAGGGTGTGCAGCGCGCCCCGGCCGCGGTGGTCGCGCCACAGGACGCGCTCGACGGCGCCGGCCGCGCGGCCGAACGCGGCGACCGGATGCCCGCGGCGTGGATCGCCGAGCAGGAGGTCGCCGAGGAGTCCGGCGGTGGCGCCGTAGGCGAAGGTGCGATCGGCCCGCATGCGGTCAGCCCGCCAGGGCGTCGCGGGAAGGTCCGGAAAGTCTCAACTGGCAGGCGCGCATGGCGGTATGTCCTCACTCAGGGTGTCCGCGCCCTGGTTCGACGTGACCGGCGGTGAGAGTTCCTGGCTCACGGGGATCACTCCCCGGTGACAGTGGCGGGACCGCGCCGGATTCGCACCGGCTTCCTCTTCTGCCGCCGTAGCTGGCCGGTGCAGTCCACCACGCTGCGAGAACACCCGTCAACTTGCTGTTGACCTGCGGCGCGAGAGAGTGGGTGGTGCCACAGCGAAGCGCCCCCCGGCACAGGCCGGAGGGCGGCTCGGATGGTGCCTGTGGGTCAGGCGACGATCAGATAGATCCCGTACGCCACGGCCGCCGCGCAGAGCGCGAAGCAGGCGTACGCGCCGGTGCGGGCCACGGCCGGGGCGCCGCTGGCGGTGCCGGATGCCGCCGCCTCGCGCTTGCTGAGGCCGACGATGCCGAGGGTGAACAGGCCCACCAGGCCGACGGTCACCGCGAGGCTGACGCCGAAGACGGAGCCGAGAGCTGCCCAGTCGATGTGCATGAGGATTCCTTAGCTGTGCCGGAGGACCGGGGTCAGACCGTCGCCGGGGTGGGCGGGTCGGCGGGGGTCACCGGGGCCGGGGCCTGGATCGTGGCCTTGAGGTCGGTGGCCGCGACGGCCGCGCCGGTCGGGGGCGGGGTGACCGCGGCGATCGCGGTGGTGACGACGCCGGCGGGCTCGGCCTCGGAGGCCGCGCCGATCTCGTCGGCGGTGACGTTGTGGTGGTCGACCGGCTGGCGGCGCGACAGCTTCCAGATGGTGCCGGAACCGGCGATCAGGAGGATGGCGACGGCGACGATGCCCCAGGGGCCCTGCTTGGTGAGGAACTCGGCACCCGCGCCGACCAGGGCGGCGGCCGGCAGCGTCAGGACCCAGGCGACGGCCATGCGGGTCGCGGTGGACCAGCGGACCACACCGCCCTTGCGGCCGAGGCCCGCGCCCATGACGGAGCCCGAGCAGACCTGGGTGGTGGAGAGCGAGAAGCCGATGTGCGAGGAGGCCAGGATGACGGTGGCGGCACCGGTCTGGGCGGCGAAGCCCTGCGGCGGGCGGAGCTCGGTGAGGCCCTTGCCCATGGTGCGGATGATGCGCCAGCCGCCGATGTAGGTGCCCATCGCGATGGCAAGACCGGCCGACACGATGACCCACAGCGGGGGGTTCGAGCCCGGGTGCAGCACGCCGCCGGTCACCAGGGCGAGGGTGATGATGCCCATCGTCTTCTGGGCGTCGTTGGTGCCGTGGGCGAGCGAGACGAGGCCGGCCGAGGCGATCTGGCCCGCACGGTAGCCCTTGGCGGTGGCCTTCTCGTCGGTGTTCCGGTTGATCCGGTACGTCAGCCGGGTGGCCAGCATCGCGGCGATGCCCGCGACGATCGGGGCGGCGACGGCGGGGAGCAGCACCTTGGTGACGACGGTGGAGCCGTTGACCGAGGACCAGCCGGCCGACATGACCGCGGCGCCGATGAGGCCGCCGAACAGGGCGTGCGAGGAGCTGGACGGCAGCCCGAGCAGCCAGGTCAGCAGGTTCCACAGGATGGCACCGACGAGGGCCGCGAAGATGACCTCGGTTCTGATGCCTTTCTCGTCGATGATCCCGCCGGAGATCGTCTTGGCGACCTCCACCGACAGGAACGCGCCGACCAGGTTGAGCGCGGCGGACATGGCGACCGCCGTCTTGGGCTTCAGGGCGCCGGTCGAGATGGTGGTGGCCATCGCGTTGGCGGTGTCATGGAAACCGTTCGTGAAATCGAACACGAGAGCTGTCACGATCACAATCGCGAGCAGCAGCGTGATGTGTTCCATTTACCCAGGCAATCGTTCGACGTCAGTGGCTGGACGAACGTAAGTAACCTGAGTGAACGGAAGATGAACTGGGGCGGGCGCGATGGTGTCCGTGGCCACTTCTCGCCGCCCGCCGGGCCGGCGAGCCCGTTCACCGCCCGGCCGCGAACCGCCTCAACTGCTCGGACGTGCCGTTGAAGAGATTCTGGTCACCCGGCAGGCTCCCGCTCCCGTTCTCGTACTGCCAGAACGTCCAGTACGACCAGCCCGCCGGCAGCGCGCCCGGCGTGCTCGCGTACCGGGCGAGCCAGAGGGGATGGGCCGCGGCGAAGGCCCGGCTGCGGCCGGTGCAGGCGTTCCACCATCCGGCGGTCGTGTAAATCACCGGCCGCCGTCCCGTGCGCCGCAGCACCTCGTCGCTGAACCCGGCGATCCAGGCGGTCATCGCGGCGGGTTTCAGGCCGTAGCACTTGTCGCCGCTGCCGCCCTTGGCGTCCTTGCCGTACGGGTTGTGCTCCAGGTCGACCGCGGGCGGCAGCGTCCAGCCGTCGGCCGACCAGCCGCCCCCGTTGCGCACGAAGAAGTCGGCCTGAACCCGGCCGGACGACTGGTCGGGCACCGCGAAGTGATAGGCCCCCCGGACCAGCCCCGCCTGCCGGGCGCCGTCGTACTGCTGCCCGAAGTAGGGGTTGCGGTACGAGGTCGACTCGGTCGCCTTCACATAGACGAAGGACGCCCCGCGGCCCTTCGCCGAACCCCAGTCGACGTTCCTCTGGTGCGAGGACACGTCGTGGCCGAGCGGCTTGTCCGCGGCCGACGCACCGGGCAGCGCCGTGAGCGCCGCACAGCCGAGGACGGCCGCGGCCACGGACGCCGTGAGCGCGGCCCGCGCCCGGGGCGGGAACGGATTGCGGTCACGGGCCATGATGTCCCCCCAGAATTGCGGTGTTACGGCACAAAGCACCCAGAGGCTAGTGGAAGATCACGTTTCGGCCCGCGTGCCCCGGCCGCTCCCGCCCTGGCAGGATCGGCCGCATGAGCGACGACGACACGGCGACCGCCGACGCATGGGCCGAACTGGTCGACACCGCGCGCAGGACCGCGGCCGAAGGGCTGGTCGTCGGCACCTCGGGCAACGTGTCGGTCCGGGTGGGCGAGCTGATCCTGGTCACCCCGACGGGCGTCCCCTACGACCTGCTCGGGCCCGCCGACACCGTCGCCGTCGACCTCGAAGGCCGCCAGGTCAGGGGCACGCTCCGGCCCACCAGCGAGACCCCGATGCACCTCGCCGTGTACCGGAACACCGACGCGCGCGCCGTCGTCCACACCCACGCCGTGCACGCCACGGCCGTGTCCACCCTGGTGACCGAGCTGCCCCTCGTCCACTACATGGCCGCCGCCCTCGGCGGCCCGGTCCGGGTCGCCCCCTACGCGCTGTACGGCAGCGAGGAGTTGGCCGAGAACATGCTGGGCGCCCTGCGGGGCCGCACCGGCTGTCTCCTCCAGAACCACGGAACCGTCACCTACGGGAGCGGCCTCGCCCAGGCCTATGACCGCACCGCCCAACTGGAGTGGATGTGCCGGGTCTGGCTCACCGCCGCGGCGCTGCCCGGCCGCGCCCCGAGCCTGCTCAGCCCCGCCCAGCTCGACGAGGTCGCCGAACGGCTGCGCGGCTACGGGCAGCCGTAGCCGGGTCGGCGCCGCCCCGCCGGGCCCCGCCCACTGGCACGTTGGCGCCCCCGCCCCGAGACTGAAGAGGTGCGCCCCGCGACGAAGACGGCAGCGGCCGTCACCACACTCCTCGGCATCGGTGCGGCAGCGGTCGTCGCCGGACGCTACGCCAGCGACGCGGCCCTCAAGGCGCCGCCGGGCAGACCGCTGCCCACCGACCGCACGCTGACCGTGCACGCCACCGCGCCCGGCCGCGTCACCCTGACCCGCTCGCTCGAGGCGCTGCGCCCGGGCAGGTACGGGCTGGAGTCCGAGGACGCGCACGCCGTCGTCGGAGACATCCTCGACGGCGCCCCGCACACCGCCGACACGGTCGTACGCCGTCTGGAGCGGGTCACCCGCGGCGCCCTGGCGGCGGGGGACCGGGTGCGGCTCACCCCGCAGGTGCACCACGGCACCCCGTCCACCGCGCTCGGCATCGACCACCAGGACGTCGAGGTCCCTGGTGAACTCGGGCCGCTGCCCGCCTGGTTGGTGCCCGGCGACCGTGCCACCTGGGTGATTGCCGCGCACGGCCTCGGCACCACCCGCGAACACCCGCTGAACGTCCTGGAGTTCCTGCGACGCCAGCAGCTGCCCGTACTCCTCCTCGCCTACCGGGGCGACGACGGGGCGCCCTCGTCCCCGGACGGCCTCGGCCACCTGGGCGACTCCGAGTGGCGCGACCTCGACGCCGCGATCCGCTACGCCCTGCGGTCCGGGGCCCGGCGGGTCATCCTGCACGGCTGGTCCACCGGCGCCACCATGGCCCTGCGCGCCGCCGCCCACTCGCCCCTGCGCGAGCGCGTCAGCGGCATCGTCCTCGACTCGCCGGTGCTGGACTGGGAGTTCACCCTCAAGGCCCTCGCCTCGGCGCGCCGCACTCCGGGCCCCCTGCTGCCGCTCGCCGTCCGGGCCGCCCAGGGCCGCACCGGCATCCACGGCGACCGCCTCCAGGAAGCCGTCGACCCCAGGGCGCTGAACGTGCCGACGCTGCTCTTCCACGGCCCCGACGACACCCTCGCCCCCTGGGGGCCGTCTCGCGAACTCGCCGCCCGGCGGCCGGAACTGATCACCCTGCACACTGTCGCGCAGGCACCCCACGCCGCCATGTGGAACGCCGACCCGTCCCGCTACGAAGAAGCCCTGCGCCGCTTCCTGACCCCCCTCATGTGAGACCCGGCGACCCCGTCGCGCCGGGATCGGACGGTTCCGTTTCGCCTTTCCGGTGGTGACGGTGGCGTGGCCCTGCGGGAGGCGGTCTCCGGGCACCGGCGGCCCCGGCGGTCTCCGGCGCGGTGGGGCCGGCCGGTTCCGCTTGGTCTTTTCGGGCGCCGGCGGGGCGGTGTTCCCCGGCGGGGCGGTTCCCCGGACCCCCAGCTGTCCCGGCGGCCCCCGGTGTGCCGGGGTCGGCCGGTTCCGTTTGGGCTTTCGGCCGGTGACGGGGAAGACTGCCTGCGTGACGTCCCGGAAGCCTGAAGAGAAGTTGCCGCGCGACTCCAGACTGCGGCTTGTCCGCGCCCCGCACCCGATGCAGGCCCGGCCGCTCGCCGCCGCCCGCAGAGCCGCGACCGACCGGCGCGGGCGGTCGGCTCCCCGGCCGCCCGCCGGCACCCCGGCCGCCGGCGAACTGGCCCGCCACGCCAGGGCGGTGCTCGCCGACGCCGTGCGCGTGGCCCGCTGGATCGACGCCGAGCGCGCCCGCGGCGCCGCTCCCGGACCGGACCGGCCGGGACCGCTGCCCGCCCCGGTCGCCGAGCGGGCCGCCGCCGCACTGGGGCTGACACCGGGTCAGGTGCGGGCCGGCTGGGACCGGGCCCGGCTCGCCGGACTGGTCGAGCTGCACGGCGCGACCGTGCGGCCCGGCTGGCGGCTGCGCGCGTGGGACCGCGACGACGCGGCCGTCCTGCGCGGCTGGGTCGCCCTGTTCGACGCCTGGTCGCTGGTCCATCCCGCCCCGGACGACATCGCCCCCACCGCGGTCGCCGAGGTTGTCGAGGCCGTCCCGCAATTGCTCTCCCTCCTCCAGCTCTCGCACGGGCCCGTCCTCGTGCCGGCCCTGCTCGACCTGCTCGAACAGCGCGTCGCCGAGCTCCGCGAGGAACGCTGCGAGGTCCCCTACGGCCCCCAGCCCGACCCCGTGGCCCTGCCGCCGCTCCTTCCGCACCTCCTCGGCTGGGCCCTGGCCGGTCTCGCCGCGGTCGGCGCGCTCGTCCTCGGTGAGGACCAGGCCACCCTGACCCCGCTCGGCAACTGGGCGGTCTGGGTCAAGCTGGAGCAGATCTGCGTCGCCGCGCAGAGCCCGGCCGGGAACATCGAGCAGTCCGCCGAGGACATGCTGCGCGGCTGCGCGGGCCTCACCCCGGGCCCGGCCCGTGCCGAGTACCGCGCCTGGACCGCCGCGCGCACCGTCGGCAGCGCCGTCACCGAACTGCTCGACGTGGCCCGGGGCGACGACGCCCTGCTGCGCGGGCTCGCCTTCGAGGCGCTGCGGGTCGTGGGCGCGCCCGCCGAGGCCGCCGTGCGCGCCGCCGCCACGGAGACCTGCCTGCGCCCCTACGCCCTGCTCTGGCTCGCCGAGTACGAGGGCGGCGACCCCGAGGACGTGCTGAGCGTCCTCACCCGCGAGGAGTCCACCTGGCTGTGGGTCGACACGGCCGCCGCCGTGGCCGACCACGGCGAGAGCGAACTGCTCGTACGCCACCTCGACTCGGCGGTGCAGGGCACGGTGCCCGCGCTGCTCGACGAGGTGCGCACGGTCGGACACCCCCGCACCGTGCAGGTCCTCGTCGCGCTCGCCGCGGCACACCCCGACCCGGCCCTGGCCAAGGCGGTCCGTCGCGCCGCCTTCCAGGTCCACACTGGTTCCGTATAGCGACGGCGCGACGCGCGTAGCGACAGCCGCCCGCCCCCAAGGGCGGCCCGTCCCGCGCCCTCAACTCGCCCTGTGCGCCGACCGGTTGACCGTGCCCGAGGCGCCCGGCCCCGCCGCCTACTCCGCGCTGCCCGGCGCGTACGTCCCGAAGCTCCACACGTTGCCCTCCGCGTCCCGCGCCATGTAGTCCCGCCCGCCGTAGTCCTGGTCCGTGGGCTCCATCAGGATCTCCACCCCCTGCTCGGCGGCGCGCTTGTGGTGCGCGTCCACATCGCCCACCACCACGTACACCCCCGCCGGGCCCGCGTTCGCCATCGTCCGGTCGAAGAGGCCGCCGCGCCCCTTGGAGCCGACCATCACGACGCCGGTCCCGTAGGACAGCTCGGCGTGCGTCACGCTGCCGCCCTCGCCCTCGTACACGCACACCTCGGTGAAGCCGAAGGCGTCCTTGAGCTGGCGGATCGCCGCTTTCGCGTCCCCGTAGAGAATCGTCGGACATACGCTCATGCCGCTCGCTCCTTCCGCGTCCAAGCCGCTGACTGTGACCTGGATCTCAGTGTTGCACCCGGCACTGACAACGCCCCCGGACGCCCGGTTTCACCGCGCGAAGGTGTCGCAGCGGGCCATGTCGCCCGTCTGGTAACCGGTGTAGAACCACTGCTGGCGCTGCTGCGCCGAGCCGTGCGTCCAGGTCTCCGGGGTGACGCGGCCCTGGAACTTCTGCTGGATCCGGTCGTCGCCGACCGCGGCCGCCGCGTCGAGGCCGTCCTTGATGTCCTGTCCGGTGAGCCGGGAGATGAGCGGGCGGCCGGTCGACTTGTCGGGAGTCGTCGTGGCGTGGTGCGCCCACACCCCGGCGTAGCAGTCGGCCTGCAACTCCACCTTCACCGCGTTGCTGTTGGCGCCCTGCCGCCCGTCCTGCGACTTCTGCAGGGTGCCCATCAGGTTCTGGATGTGGTGGCCGTACTCGTGCGCGACCACGTAGGCCTGCGCGAACGGCCCGCCGCTGGAGCCGAACTTGGTGCGCAGTTCGGTGAAGAAGCCGAGGTCGAGATAGACCTGCCGGTCGCCGGGGCAGTAGAAGGGCCCGACCGCCGAAGTGGCCGCGCCACAGGCGGTGTTGACCCGGTTGGTGAAGAAGACCGTCCGGGCGGGGGAGTATTTGCCGCCGCGTCGGGGGAACTCCTGGCCCCAGTAGTCCTGCACGCTGTTGACCACCGCGACGATCCGGCAGTCCTCCTTGGTGTTGGCGTCCGCACCGGTGCGGCAACTCTGGTTCACCTGGGCCTGCGACGAGGAGCTCGCGCCCGGCGCGGTGTCGCCCGAGGAGAGGCCGAGCTGCTCCGGGCCCACGCCGAAGAACAGGCCGAGGAGCAGCGCGATGAGGCCGACGATCCCGCCTCCGACGGTGGCCCGGCCGCCCGGGATCCGGCTGCCGCGCACATCGTCGACCTCGGACGTGTCCAGATTGGCGTCGTCGTCGAACTGCATGGGCGCACCACTCTCTGTCTCACCCGGGCCGATCCGTCGGGGCGGCCCGCTCAAGGTCACCCTGAGTATCGGCAAAGCCACCCCGAGTATCAATCGGTTCATTGCGCTACGCCCGTTTTATTACGTCGGCCGATACGCTCTGCGCGTCATGGACCGGACCCGTCTCGCGCTGGCCGCCGTCGCCGCCGTACTCGCCCTGCCGCTGGTCACCGCGGCCCAGCACGTCGACCGGGCCCCCTACGGCGACCACTTCGTAGCCCTCGCGGCGACCGGCACGGATCCGTCGGCGGTACGGATCCGGGGCGCGGCCGTCGAGGCGTACGACCCCGGCACCGGGGCCCGCGGATGGACGTACGGGAGGCAGGGCAGCCGGCCGCTCGCCCTGTACCGCGCGCCCGGGCACGCCTTCGCCCTCTGGGCCGACGGCATGGTCACCGACACCGGGGCCCACCGGGTCCGCTGGCACCGGGCGGTGCCCGGCCTCGGCGCCTGGCTGACGGGCCGGCCCGAGCGCGCCGCCGGGGTGCTCCAGCCGCTCGACGCCGACGCGGGCATGCTCGCCGTCGTGACCCCCCGGCGCGTCAGCGCCTTCCGGGCCGCCGACGGCGACCTGCGCTGGCTGCTGCCCGCCCGCGAGGGATGCGCCTTCGACCCCGGACGCACCGCGCACACCGGCGGGGTGCTGCTGCTCGCCCAGCCCTGCCGCGGCCGGGTCGCCTGGAGCCGGGAACTGGCCGCGGTCGACGCTCTCGGCAAGATCACCCCCGGCCGTACCCCGCTGGGCAACGACCTCCCAGGTCAGCGGCGGAGCGACGGCGGCGGAAACCGGGTTGCGCGACCCAGTTAGAATTGGCCTCATGGCAATTCTCCTTGTGCATTAGGCGGCGTAGACCTCCGCGAGCCCCCTCCCGTCCGCCGTCCACACCGCCCTGGAGTCTTTCCGTGATCACCGCCACCGGCATCGAGCTGCGCGCCGGCGCCCGAGTCCTCATCGAGTCCGCGTCCTTCCGCGTCGCCAAGGGCGACCGCATCGGCCTCGTCGGCCGCAACGGAGCAGGCAAGACCACCCTCACCAAGTGCCTGGCCGGCGAGGGCATCCCGGCCGCCGGCACCATCACGAGCTCGGGCGAGGTCGGCTATCTGCCGCAGGACCCGCGCACCGGCGACCTCGACGTGCTCGCCCGCGACCGCATCCTGTCCGCCCGCGGCCTCGACGAAGTCCTGCGCAAGATGCGCGAGAACGAGGACCGCATGGCGAACGGCAAGGGCGCCACCCGCGAGAAGGCGATGAAGAAGTACGAGCGCCTGGAGACCGAGTTCCTCACCAAGGGCGGGTACGCCGCCGAGGCCGAGGCCGCCACCATCGCCGCCGCCCTCGGCCTGCCCGACCGGGTGCTCGGCCAGCCCCTGCACACGCTCTCCGGCGGTCAGCGCCGCCGCATCGAGCTCGCCCGCATCCTCTTCTCGGACGCCGACACCCTGCTCCTCGACGAGCCGACCAACCACCTCGACGCCGACTCGATCGTCTGGCTGCGCGACTACCTCAAGACCTACCGCGGCGGCTTCATCGTGATCTCCCACGACGTCGACCTCGTCGAGACGGTCGTCAACAAGGTGTTCTACCTGGACGCCAACCGCGCCCAGATCGACGTCTACAACATGGGCTGGAAGCTCTACCAGCAGCAGCGCGAGGCCGACGAGAAGCGCCGCAAGCGCGAGCGCCAGAACGCCGAGAAGAAGGCCGCGGCCCTCAACTCGCAGGCCGACAAGATGCGCGCCAAGGCCACCAAGACCGTCGCCGCGCAGAACATGGCCAAGCGCGCCGAGCGGCTGCTCTCCGGCCTGGAGGCGGTCCGCGTCTCGGACAAGGTCGCCAAGCTGCGCTTCCCCGAGCCCGCGCCGTGCGGCAAGACGCCGCTGACCGCCGAGGGCCTGTCGAAGTCGTACGGGTCGCTGGAGATCTTCACCGATGTCGACCTGGCCATCGACAAGGGCTCGCGCGTCGTCATCCTCGGACTGAACGGTGCTGGAAAGACCACCCTGCTGCGGCTGCTCGCCGGGGCCGAGAAGCCGGACACCGGCGAGGTCACCCCGGGCCACGGCCTGAAGATGGGCTACTACGCGCAGGAGCACGAGACGCTCGACCCGGACCGCACGGTCCTGGAGAACATGCGCTCCTCCGCGCCGGACCTGGACCTGGTCGAGGTGCGCAAGACGCTCGGTTCGTTCCTCTTCTCCGGCGACGACGTCGACAAGCCCGCCGGGGTCCTGTCCGGCGGTGAGAAGACCCGTCTGGCGCTCGCCACCCTCGTCGTCTCGTCCGCCAACGTCCTGCTGCTCGACGAGCCCACCAACAACCTCGACCCGGCCAGCCGCGAGGAGATCCTGGGCGCGCTGCGCACCTACAAGGGCGCCGTCGTCCTGGTCACGCACGACGAGGGCGCCGTCGAGGCGCTCCAGCCCGAGCGCATCATCCTGCTGCCGGACGGCGTCGAGGACCTGTGGGGCCCGGACTACGCGGACCTGGTCGCCCTCGCCTGACCGGGGGCTCCGGGGCGGATCGGTGCATGATCCATCCGCTGATCCACTGCGTATGGATCATTCGGCTCACGCGTGATCCTCAATCTGAGTGAGTGCGTCTCGTACCCCGGTGTGTCCTGTGCGGGATCAAGGTTCGCCCCCTGCAGGGCGGGCCTTTTTCCGTGTGTGACCCGGAACACAGCGCTGACCTGGCGCTTCGTCTCGACTTATCGCTCGCGATATGTCCCCGGCCAGCCGGAATGCGATATTCCGGCCCGCTGGGCGGCCGCTCGCGCCCGGAAGCTTGTTGGACGGACCTTGCCGAATGGGTGGCCAGGAAGCCCGGGAGGGGTGATCATGAGAAGTCCAGAGCGCACTTCCCATGAGGAGGCACGGGTGGCCGAGACTCTGAAGAAGGGCAGCCGGGTAACCGGCGCCGCGCGCGACAAGCTCGCGGCAGACCTGAAGAAGAAGTACGACTCCGGTGCGAGCATCCGGGCGCTGGCCGAGGAAACCGGCCGGTCCTACGGATTCGTCCACCGGATGCTCAGCGAGTCCGGGGTCACTCTCCGTGGACGCGGCGGAGCGACACGGGGCAAGAAGGCCGCCTCGGCCTGACGAGGCGGTTCCGGACAGCTCCTGTGGCCCACCGGGTCCGGTGGTGGCCACCCGGTCGGCCCAGCGGTCGACCGGGTGGTTACTGTGCAGTCACTTAATGACCGCCGACGCGGTCATTCACTGACGGCCACTGACCCGGAGGCGCTCCATGGCTACGTCCGCATCCGCACGTGAGGTATTCGACAAGGACGGCGTCCGGCTCTCCGTCGACGACGCGGTCGCCACGGTGACCCTGACCAACCCGGCCAAGCGCAACGCCCAGTCTCCCGCTCTGTGGCGGGCGTTGGCACAGGCCGGTCGGTCGCTCCCGGGCAGCGTTCGTGTCGTCGTGCTGCGCGGCGAGGGCAAGTCCTTCTCCGCGGGCCTCGACCGCCAGGCCTTCACTCCCGAAGGCTTCGACGGCGAGCCGTCGTTCATCGACCTCGCGCGCGGCTCCGACGAGGACCTCGACGCGGAGATCGCCGCGTACCAGGAGGCGTTCACCTGGTGGCGCCGCAACGACATCGTGTCGATCGCGGCCGTCCAGGGGCACGCGATCGGTGCCGGTTTCCAGCTCGCCCTGGCCTGTGACCTGCGGGTCGTCGCCCAGGACGTGCAGTTCGCCATGCGCGAGACCAGCCTCGGGCTCGTCCCCGACCTGACGGGTACGCATCCGCTGGTCGGACTCGTCGGCTACGCCCGCGCGCTCGAAATCTGCGCCACCGGCCGCTTCGTCGGTGCCGAGGAGGCCGAGCGCGTCGGCCTGGCCAACCTCGCCGTGCCCGCCGACGAACTCGACTCCGCCGTACGTGACTTGGCGGGCGCGCTGCTGGCCGCGCCGCGTGACGCCGTGGTCGAGACCAAGGCGCTGCTGCGGGGCGCGAGCGGGCGGGACTACGAGGAGCAGCGGGTGGCCGAGCGCGCGGCCCAGGCCCGTCGGCTGCGGGACCTGGCCGGGCTCTCCGACTGAACCGGTCACCCTCTGGTGGCCGTGGGCGGGCCGAGGCTGTTCGCGGAGCGTCAGCCGGCCCACGTGACCAGCACGGCCACCGAATCCGCCTCCGGCACGGCCCGCGCCACCGCGGCGCGCGCCGCCCTGGCCACCTCCAACGGGTGGCGGGCGGGTCCGGTCGCCAGCTCCACCCGCACATGGCCACCCGTGGTGTCCACCGGCGGGCCCAGCTCGGACGTCAGGTGCGCGACGCCCGGGGTCGCGAGCGCGGCCGCGGCGGCCGCACCCGCGGGAGGCGCGGCAGGGCCGGGCGAAGGACCGCCGGGCGAGGCATCCGGGAGGGCGTCGAGCAGTGCCGTCACCCGGAGGTCGATGTCCGAGACGACCAGGCCGAGCCGTTCGTCCGCCGCCGTGAACAGCGCCTCCCGCAGGCGCGCCGTGAGCTCCGGCAGCGGCTGTCCGCCCAGGGCCGCGAGCTCGGCCGAGACGCGGACCGGTCCCGGCGGCAGGGCCGTCGGCGGCGCCGGGACCACCGGTTCAGCCCCCTCCTCCGGCGCTGCCGGGGCGAGCCGCAGGGACGTCACCGCCAGCCCCGGCAGCGCCGCCGCCGCGGCCCCCAGGACCGAGGCCGCCGCCCGTTCTGTCACCCATACGCCGTCCTGAGGACCACCCAGCGCGAGCAGGCGGCCCAGGCCCAGCCTGCGGCGTACCGCGGAACTCCAGCTGTCACCCGTCATGGCCCCAGCCTGCCGCATCGAGGGCGCGAGTCGGGGCAACCGCACTTAATGTGGGCAATGGAGTCCAAGGTGAAGGGACAACGGTCATGAGTGACACCCCACAGCGCGGTCGGCCCGGCACATCCGTCGGCGATCCGGCGGGCGAAGCGGTCGAGCAGGCCAAGAAGACATCGGTCACCAAGCGGGGCGGCGGCGATCCGGGCGGCCGCGGCCGCACCACCATCGCCGACGGCGTGGTCGAGAAGATCGCCGGCCTCGCGGCCCGCGACGTCATGGGCGTACACGCCATGGGCAGCGGCCTGTCCCGTACGTTCGGGGCGGTCAGGGACCGCGTGCCCGGCGGCAAGTCGGCGGTCACCCGAGGGGTGAAGGCCGAGGTGGGCGAGGTGCAGACCGCGCTCGACCTCGAAATCGTCGTCGAGTACGGCGTGTCCATCGCCGAAGTCGCCCGCGATGTGCGGGAGAACGTCATCTCGGCCGTCGAGCGGATGACGGGCCTGGAAGTCGTCGAGGTCAACATCGCGGTCAGCGATGTGAAGCTGCCCGACGACGAGGACGAGGAGCCGGAGTCCCGGCTCCAGTAGGAAGCACGGCGTTCCCCCGCATCGCAACGTTCGCAACGCATCGGACCGAGGAGCTCAGCATGGGCATGGCGGTGGTCGGCCTGATGGCCGGCATGGCGCTCGGCTTCGCCGGATACTTCGGCGGCTTCGGGGCATTCCTGCTGGTCGCGGCGCTCGGCGCGATCGGCTTCGTGGTGGGCCGGTTCCTGGAGGGCGACCTCGAACCCGGCGACTTCTTCCGCCCCCGTGACCGCGGCGACCGGCGGCGCTGACCCATGGCGGTGGCCGGAGGGATCGAGCCCGCCGAGCGCGGCGCCACCCGTATCGCCGACCGGGTCGTCGCGAAGATCGCCGCGCAGGCGGCCAGGGAGGCGCTCGACGAGATCCCCCAAGGCGGCGCCCCGCCGCACGCGACCGTCACCGTGCACCAGGAATCCGCCCGGGTACGCGTCAGCGTCGAACTCGGCTATCCCGGGGACCTGGGCGGCCAGTGCCGCGCGGTGCGTCACCAAGTCGCCGAGCGGGTAAGGGCGTTGGCGGGGATGGAGGTGCCCGAAGTGGCGGTGCAGATCGAGCGTCTGCACGCGGCCGGCGCGGGCGCGGCGGACCGGGGGAGGATCCGATGAGCCAGCCGCACGAAGGCGACAACAGCACCCAGCGGCTGCCCGTGATCGAGCAGAGCGTCGATTCGGCGGGCGCCTCAGGGCTCGACCAGTCGGCCTCGGCCGCCGACTACGACGCCGTGCCCGTCCTCGCCGAGGGCGAAGGCGGCAGGGCCGGCCGGTTCTGGTCGGTACGCCGGGTGCCCGCCGGACTGCTCGCGGTCGTGGTGCTGGCCGCCTCCGGCCTCTTCCTCTACGACATCGCCGCCGTACGCGCCCACCGTCACGCGATGCGCTGGCGGGTCCGGCTCGCCGACTGGCTGGCGGACCGCCCCGTCGACGACGTGGCCGTGCTCGCGGGCGCGGGCGTGGTGGCCCTGATCGGCCTCTGGCTCATCGTGCTCGCCCTCACGCCGGGGCTGCGGAGCATCCTGCCGATGCGGCGCGAATCGGCTGCCGTGCGCGCCGGACTCGACCGGGACGCGGCGGCGCTCGTGCTGCGCGACCGGGCCATGGAAGTGGCGGGTGTCCAGTCGGTACGGGTGCGCATGGGGCGCGCCCGGGTCGTGGTGCGCGCCCTGTCGCACTTCCGTGAACTCGACGACGTACGGGCCGACTTGGACGCGGCGCTGGGCGCGGGCATCCGGGAGCTGGGCCTTGCCGGGCCGCCCGGGCTCGCGGTCCACGTGAGCCGCCCGGTGCGGAAGGGCTGAGCCATGCTGCGAACCGTCAACCGGGTGGTGCTCGGCCTCCTCGGGCTCGTGCTGTTCCTCGCGGGCGGGGCGGTGCTCGCCGCCGGGCTCGGGCTCGGCGTGCCCTCCTGGTGGCCCTGGCACGGCAGGACCGACGTACTCCTGAGCAGGTCCCGCCGGGACCACTGGAACGACCAGGGCTGGTGGTGGCCGGTGGTCATCGCCGTCCTGGCGCTGATCGTCCTGCTCGCGCTGTGGTGGCTGCTCGCCCAGCTGCGCCGGGCCCGGCTCGCCGAGGTCCTGGTGGACTCCGGGGACGGGGAGGGCGCGCTGCTGCGGGGCCGGGCCCTGGAGGCGGTCCTCGCCGGGGAGGCGGAGGGGCTCGACGGGGTGTCCCGGGCCCAGGTCGTCCTCGTCGGACGCCGGGCCGCTCCCGCCGCGCGGGTCTCGCTGCTCCTGGAGCCGCATGCGCAGCCCGCGGGGGCGCTCGCGCGGCTCTCGGGTGAGGCGCTGGCCCATGCGCGGGACTCCGCGGGGCTGGCGGAGCTGCCTGCCGAGGTTCGCCTCCGGGCGGTCAAACACCGGGCGCGGCGCGTCAGTTGAGCGCGCCTTTTTCCCCACCCCGCCCCTCCCCGAGACCCTCCGGGGGTTGAAGTGCGCTCCTGGGGCTCCGCCCCAGACCCCGTTCGCGCCTAAAGGGCGCTCGTCCTCAAACTCCCCCAAGGCCTTAAGGGCCAGGGGGGACCCCCATGACGGGCTGAGGTTGCTCATGCGGGCCAGCACCGGTGCAGTTAGGGGCGCGGGGAACTGCGCGAGAAGCGAGCACGGTCCGCGGCCGAAGGGGGTTGGGGGCGCGAGGAACTGCGCGAGCAACCATGCACGGTGGGAGGCCGAAGGGGGTTAGGGGCGCGGGGAACTGCGCGAGAAGCGAGCACGGTCCGCGGCCGAAGGGGGTCGGGGCCGCAGCCACGCTCGGGTCGTGGTCAAAAGGGGGCTGGGAGGGCGAGGGAACGGGGCGAGCGGGCGTTCCGTTGGGGGCCCGCAGCGGCCGGGGGAGCTGCCGAAAAGATCAGCCCCCCGGCGCCTGAGGGACGCGGCAGGAAGTCAGAAGCCGTGGCGCGCGCCGCCGTCCACCGGCAGCACGATGCCGGTCAGGTACGACGCCGCGGGGGAGAGCAGGAACGCCGCCGCCCGCCCGAACTCCTCCGGCGTGCCGTAGCGCCGCAGCGGAATGCGGGCCTCGTGCCCCGCACGGGTCGCCTCCGCGTCGCCGGAGAGCTCGTCGAGCTGGCGCACCCGGTCCGTGTCGATGCGGGACGGAGCGAGCCCGACCACCCGGATGCCGCGCGGCCCCAGCTCGTCCGCAAGCGACTTGGCGAAGCCCGCGAGGCCCGGGCGCAGGCCGTTGGAGATGGTGAGCCCGGGGATCGGCTCGTGGACGGAGGCCGAGAGGACGAAGCCGATCACGCCGCCCGCGTCGAGTTCCTCGGCCGCCATCCGGGCGATGCGGACCGCGCCGAGGAAGACCGACTCGAACGCGGACTGCCATTGCTCGTCGGTGTTGTCCGCGACGAAGCCCGGCGCGGGCCCGCCCACGCTGATCAGCACGCCGTCGAAGCGCCCGAAGTGCTCGCGGGCGGCGGCGATCAGCCGGGCCGCCGCCGCGGGGTCGGCGTTGTCGGAGGTCACCGGGAGGGCGCCCGGGCCGAGTGCGGCGGCGGCCTCCTTCAGGGTCTTCTCGTCGCGCCCGGTGATGACGGCCTTCGCCCCGTCCGCGACGAGCGCGGAGGCGGCCGCCAGGCCGAGGCCCCGCGAGGCCCCGGTGACGATGTACACGCGGTCCTTCAGTCCAAGATCCATGCGTCTATCCTGCCCCCTTCTCGCACTCCGGCTCCAGGGCGCAGGCGGTGGCGACGAGCCCGATGTGGCTGAAGGCCTGCGGGAAGTTGCCGAGCTGGCGCCGGGCCAACGGGTCGTACTCCTCGGCGAGCAGCCCCACGTCGTTGCGGAGCGCGAGGAGCCGCTCGAAGAGCTCCCGGGCCTCCTCCTCGCGGCCGGTCAGGCGCAGCGCGTCCGCGAGCCAGAACGAGCACACCAGGAAGGTGCCCTCGTCGCCGGGCAGGCCGTCCACGGTGGTGCCGTCGGTGCTGTAGCGGCGCAGGAAGCCGTGCAGGCCGAGCTCGGCCCGCACCGCGTCGACGGTGCCCACCACCCGCGGGTCGTCCGGCGGCAGGAAGCCGACGCGGGGGATGAGCAGGGTCGCCGCGTCCAGCTCCCGAGAGCCGTACGCCTGGGTGAAGGTGTTGCGGACCGGGTCGAAGCCCTTCTCGCACACCTCCCGGTGCACGTCGTCGCGCATCCTGCGCCAGCGCCCGGCCGCCCCGCGCAGTTTGGGCTCGGCCTCCAGGGTGCGCACCGCGCGGTCCGCGGCGACCCAGGCCATGACCTTCGAGTGGACGAAGTGCCGCCGCGGCCCGCGCACCTCCCACAGCCCCTCGTCCGGCTCGCGCCACCGTGCCTCCAGGAAGCCGAGCAGGCTGAGCTGGAGGTTCCAGGCGTGCCCCTCGCTCTTGAGGCCCGCCTTGCGCGCCAGGTAGAGCGAGTCGATGACCTCGCCGTACACGTCGAGCTGGAGCTGCTCGACGGCGGCGTTGCCGATCCGTACCGGAGTGGACCCCAAGTAGCCCTTCAGCCAAGGGAGTTCGGCCTCGGGGAGCCTGCGCTCTCCCGCGAGCCCGTACATGATCTGGAGGTCGGCCGGGTCGCCCGCGACGGCGCGCAGCAGCCAGTCCCGCCAGTCGGCGGCCTCCTCCAGATAGCCCGCCGACAGGAGCGCTTCGAGGGTGAGGGTGGAGTCGCGCAGCCAGCAGTAGCGGTAGTCCCAGTTGCGTACGCCACCGATCTCCTCGGGCAGCGAGGTCGTGGCGGCCGCCACGATGCCGCCGGTGGGGGCGTAGGTGAGGGCCTTGAGGGTGATCAGGGAGCGGATCACCGCGTCCCGGTAGGGGCCCTGGTAGCGGCAGCGGCCCGCCCACTCCCGCCAGTCGGCGAGCGACTGCTCCAGGGATTCGTACGGGTCCACGAGGTCGGGGCGGGGCTGGTGCGAGGCGTGCCAGGTGAGGACGAACGCCACCCGCTCCCCCTCGTCGACGGTGAACGACGAGCGCGTGCTCATGTGCTGGCCCCACGTCTTGACCTCGGGGTCGCTGCGCAGCCAGGCTGAATCGGGGCCGGCGATCGCCACCCGGTGCCCGTCCGCGCGCCGCATCCAGGGCACCACATGGCCGTAGTCGAAACGCAGCCGCAGGACGGCGTCCATCTCGACGGTCCCGCTGAGGCTCTCCACGATGCGCACGACGTCGGGGGCCCGGTCGCGCTGGGGCATGAAGTCGATGACCTTCACCGTGCCGGTGCGGGTCTCCCAGAACGTCTCCAGGACGAGGGTGTCCTCCACATAGGCGCGCCGGGTGCACCGCCCCGCGGGGCCCGCCTCGGCCGGGGCGATCCGCCAGTGGCCGTTGTTCTCGTCACCGAGCAGCGCCGCGAAGCAGGCCGCGGAGTCGAAGCGGGGCAGACAGAGCCAGTCGATCGATCCGTCGAGCCCGACCAGGGCCGCGGTCTGGAGGTCGCCGATGAGGGCGTAGTCCTCGATGCGTTGAGTACGTGACGTCACGCCATGGCGTGTTCCCGGCCGGGCAATCCGCTAAGCAGCCGCGGGTTCGGGCGCGGCCGCCGGCTGGGCCGCCGCCGCTTCACGGTCCTGCTTCTCGCGCCGTACGAGGATGAACCAGCCGACCGGTACCGCGGCCGAGAAGAGCCACCACTGAACGGCGTACGCCATGTGCGGGCCGATCGAGCTGTCGTCGGGGGCCGGGATCAGCTCGGGGGAGTTGTCGGGGGTCTCGGGGGCGGTCTGTTCGATGTAGCCGCCGAGCACCGTACGGCCCAGCGCCTTGGCCTGCTGGGCGCTGCTGATCAGCATCACCTGGCGCGGCGGCAGGCCCTTGACGTCCTTGATGCCGCTGGCCGCGGTCGTCTGGTCGGCCATCAGCCGGCCGGTGACCGTGACCTTGCCCGCGGGCGGCGGGGGGATCTTCGGGAAGTCCAGCTGGTTGCCGTTGTCGGCGATCCAGCCCCGGTTGATCAGCACGGTCTGGCCGCCGTCCAGGACGAACGGGGTGAGCACGTGGTATCCGACCCGGCCGTCGGCCGCGGTCCTGCGCCGTACGACGACCTCGTGCGCGGGGTCGTAGGTGCCGGTGGCGGTGACCTGGCGCCAGTAGTCCGAACGCGGGACGGTGTGGCCCGGCGAGGTGAGGTCGGTCACCGGGACCGGCTTGGCCTTGAGGTTGTCGGCGATGAGCGTGTTCTGCGCGACCTTGTGCTCGTGGCGGTGCAGCTGCCAGAAGCCGAGCTCGATCATCGTGGGGATGAGAGCGAGGGCCAGGAGGGTGACGAGCACCCACTGCCGGGACAACAGGAAGCGGTACACCCCATGACCGTACAACTCGGGCCATGGGGTGCGCTGAGGGGGGTGGGCCGGGGGAGGGGTCAGACCTTGTCGACGATGCCCGCCTTTCCCTCCGCGCGGGCGCAGTGCGCTCCGCAGTACCACGCGCCCTCGACCTCGACCCCCTGGCCGATGATCTGGACCCGGCAGTGTTCACAGATGGGCGCCATGCGGTGGATGGCGCACGAGAAGCAGTCGAAGACGTGCACCGCGCCCTGCGCGTGCACCTCGAAGGACATCCCGTAGTCGTTTCCGCAGACCTCGCAACGTGCCATGCGCCACAGGGTGAGGGGTGCGCGGCGCACGCGGTGGGCGCCGCGCCCGGCACTCACCCGTCTGCCGGTGCCACGTCCCGCAGCAGCTGGGTGAAGGCGGCCTCGTCGACGACCGGGGTGCCGAAGGACTTCGCCTTGACCGTCTTGGAGGTGGCCGAGTCCGGATCGTTGGTGACGAGCAGACTGGTGAGCCGCGACACACTGGTCGCCACGTGCAGACCCGCCTCGATCGCCCGGTCCTCCAGGAGCTCCCGGTCGACGGAGGTGTCCCCCGAGAAGGCCACCCGCATGCCCTGCTTCAGCGGCCGGTCCGGCTCGTAGCGCCCGGGGTTGGGGTGCGGGCAGGCGGGACGCTTGCGCGAGGCCCGCCAGGTGCCCGAGCCGCCGCGGTAGGAGGCCTGGTAGCCGATGCGGGGCCGCGCGGGTGAGTCCGTCCACTCGGTGAGCGGGCGGCATTCGAGCAGGGGGAGGCGCACCCCGCCGGCCGCGGCCGCGTGCAGGCTCGGGCGGAACGCCTCGGCGAGCACCCGCGCGTCGTCGAGCGCGTGGTGGGCGCGCTGCTGCACGACGCCGTAGTGCGCGGCGAGCGACTCCAGTTTGTGGTTGGGCAGCGGCAGCGCGAGTTCCTTGGACAGGGCGATGGTGCACAGCCGCTGCTTGACCGGCGCGGTGCGCTCGGCCCGCGCGTACTCGCGCGCGATCATCTGCCAGTCGAAGATCGCGTTGTGCGCGACCAGGACGCGGCCGTCGAGCCGGGCCGCGAACTCCTCGGCGATGTCGGGGAAGAGCGGGGCCCCTTCCAGGACGTCACTGGTCAGCCCGTGGATCCACACCGGGCCCGGGTCGCGCTCGGGGTTGACCAGCGTGTACCAGTGGTCCTCGACGTTGCCCTGCGCGTCGAGCCGGTAGACGGCAGCCGAGATTATCCGGTCGTCGCGGGCGAGGCCGGTGGTCTCCACGTCGACGACCGCGTACCCCGGTGGGTAGGCGGCCGGCCACGTCGCTGCTGTCGTCAGGTCGTCGAGCATGGTCACAGAGAATACGGGGCGACACTGACACTCCGGGCCGGGGCCGGGTGCGCGCTCGGGGCCCGGTGGCCGGTCGCCGCCGGGGCGAGGGTGTCAACTGGTCCTGGAATCAACCGGTTCGGGGCCCCCGTGGGGCCCCGGGCGAAGCCACCCCTCCGTGTACCCGGGGCGGCTCCTGTGTTGTCGACCCGGCCAGCAGTCCCGTCACGAGCGCCCGTACCGAGTCCGTGAACAGCCGCTCCTGGTCCACCGGGGCGGCCAGCGCGCGGGCGAGCGCCGGGTCGGGCCCGGCCGCGGCGGGGTCCCACAGCTCGTCCTCGGCCGGGCGCTGGACCGGGGCGCGCTCCCGGTTGCGCTCGACCAGGACGTACCCCACCACCTGGAACTGGACGGCCCGCACCGCCTGGGCGGCCCGGGCGCCGCGCAGGCCCGCCGCGTGCACCTCGTGGACCAGGGCCTGCTGGGCGGGCAGGAACATCCGCTCGGTCAGGCCGCGTTCGTGGACCATCGCGATCAGGTGGGGGCGCGCGCGCAGCTCGCGGCGCAGGGTGCGGGCCACCGACACCACGCGCGCGGCCGGGGTGCGCCCGCGCGGTCTGATCTCGCCGAGCTCCTCGACGGTCCGCTCGACCAGCGCGTCCAGGAGCGACTCGCGGTTGCCGACGTGCCAGTAGATCGAGGTGACCGCGGTGCCGAGTTCGGCGGCGAGTTTGCGCATGGTGAGGGCGCCCGGGCCGTGCTGCCTGACCAGGCCGCCGGCCGCGGCCAGGATCTCCTCGCGGGTGAGCGGTGCACGCGTCGTCATATCTGATGCCCCATCAACTTCGGTGCCTGCAAGCCTCTTTACCCTTCATCGAGTGCGGTGTAACTGTGTTACAGACCCCCGGAAGAGAACAGTCTGCGAAGGGCGGTACGACATGGCACGCGTACGGTACGGAGCGCGCACCGAGGCCGAGATCCAGGCCGCGCGCTCCGCGAGCTCCAAGCTCCCCGACATCTGGTCGACCGGGGTGGTGGCGGTCTGGGAGAGCGACCCCGACGCGGTCGCGGCCGTGCTGCCGCCGCCGCTCAAGCCCGCCGAACGCCCGCTGGTGCGGGCCAACATCAGCAAGGTCGACCTGCCCGGCTATCCGCTCGGGGCGGGCTCGGTGGCGGTCGCCGCGGTGCACGACGGGCAGGAGGGCTGGTATCCGCTCGTCATGCCGATGACGCACGAGCGGGCCCTGATCGGCGGCCGCGAGGTGTTCGGCGAGCCGAAGAAGCTCGGCGAGGTGGTCGTCGAGCGCGACGGCCTGGTCGTACGGGCCTCGCTGGCCCGGCACCAGATCGCGTTCGTGGAGGTGCGGGGCGCCGTCGACGGCCCGCTGCCCCTGCCCGAGCCCACCCGGAAGACCGACTTCTACTTCAAGTTCCTCCCGGCCGTCGACGGCGAGGGCTTCGACGCCGACCCCGTCCTCGTCCACTGCGTACGCAACGAGAAGGTGCGCAAACTGGAGCGGATCACCGGCGACGTGGTGCTGCGCGAGTCGATGTACGACCCCGTCGCCGACCTTCCGGTGCGCCGCGTCGTGGAGATCACCATCGGCGAGAAGACCACCGACCAGAAGGGCACGGTGGTCGAACGGGTCAGCGCGCAGGCTCTGTTGCCGTACATCCACCAGCGCTACGACGACCCCCAGCAGATTCTCGACGGGCCGCCCGAGGGGAGCGTCTGACCATGGAGCTGAGGCAGGGGCAGGTCGCCGTCGTCACCGGGGCGGCGAGCGGGATCGGGCTCGCGATGGCCCGGCGGTTCGCCGCCGAGGGGCTGAAGGTCGTCCTCGCCGACGTCGAGGAGGGCGCCCTGGAGAAGGCCGCGGGGCAGCTGCGCGAGGACGGGGCCGAGGTGCTGGCCAAGACCGTCGACGTCAGCGAGCGGGACTCGGTGCTCGCCCTCGCCGACGCCGCGTACCAGACCTTCGGTGCCGTGCACGTGCTGTGCAACAACGCCGGGGTCGGCTCCGGCGCCGAGGGCCGCATGTGGGAGCACGAGGTCAACGACTGGAAGTGGGCCTTCGCGGTCAACGTGTGGGGCGTCTTCCACGGCATCCAGGCCTTCGTGCCCCGCATGATCGCGGGCGGCGAGCCGGGCCGGATCGTCAACACCTCCTCGTCCGACGGCGGGATCGCCCCGCTGCCGACCGCGTCCGTCTACGCCGTCACCAAGTCGGCGGTCGTCACGATGACCGAGTCCCTGTACGCGCACCTGGTGGCCGAGGGCGTCCCGATCGGCGCCTCGGTGCTCTTCCCGGGACCGCACATGCTGCGCACCGGACTGTGGGAGTCGCACCGCAACCGGCCCGAGCGGTACGCCAAGGAGCGGCCGCGCAGGACCCCGTACCGCAGCCTCGACCAGTGGGAGGCGGCCATGAGGGAGGCCGGTCACGAGATCGAGTTCACCCCGGTCGAGGCCGTCGCCGAGGAGGTCGTCGACGGGATCCGGGCCGACCGGTTCTGGATGCTGCCCGCGAGCGAGCACAGCGACCGGCAGATCAGGGCGCGCTCGCGGTCGATGCTCGACCGGGCGAACCCGGCGTACCTGGAAAGCTTCATTCTGGACTGACGAGGGACCCGCGATGACAGCACCGAACGACCCGTACCTGATCATCTCCTCCGACTGCCACGCCGGGCTGCCCACCGAGGAGTACCGGCCCTATCTGGACGCCCGGTTCCACCGGGACTTCGACGAGTTCCTCGCGGGGCGCGACCGCCGCCGCGAGGAGATGACCCGGCTCGGCGTACGCAACGAGGCCTTCGCCGACCGGTGGTTCAGCGACAACGAGGAAGGCCTGCGCGGCGGTTGGGACGCCGGGCAGCGCCTCAAGGAGCTCGACGGGGACGGCGTGGCCGCCGAGGTCGTCTTCCCCGACGCGGACGCCGTCGACAGCCGCACCGCGGCCCCCTTCGGCGTGGGCCTCGGCCTGTCCGGGGACCAGGACCCCGAGCTCGGCATGGCGGGCGCCCAGGCGCACAACCGCTGGCTGGCCGAGTTCGTCGGCCGGGACGCGCAGAGCGCGGCACGGCACTGCGGGGTCGCCCTGCTGCCCGTCACCGGCGAGGTCGACCGGGTCGTCGCCGAGATCCACCGCGCCAAGGAGTCCGGGCTCGGCGCGCTGATGATCCCTTCGATGTGGGTGGACCGCGCCCCGTACCACGACCGCCGCTACGACCCGGTCTGGGCGGCGGCCGCCGAGACGCAGATGCCGCTGGTGACCCACTCGGGCGCGGCCCCGCGCCACGAGTACGGCGACCACCTCGGGATCTACGTGTCCGAGGTGACGTGGTGGCCCGCCCGCCCCCTCTGGTTCCTGCTGTGGTCCGGCGTCTTCGAGCGGCACCCGGGGCTGCGGTTCGGGGTGGCGGAGTCGGGCTGCTGGTGGCTGCCGAACCTGCTGTGGTTCATGGACCGGCTCTACCTCGGCGCGCACGGCGGCAAGAAGCTGTCGCCGTTCGCCGAGCTGAAGCGGCCGCCGAGCGAGTACCTCGACCGGCAGATGTTCGTCTGCGCCACCAACACCAAGCGCCGCGAACTCGCCCAGCGCTACGAGATCGGCGTCGACAACATCCTGTGGGGCTCCGACTTCCCGCACCCGGAGGGGACCTGGCCGAACACCCGCGAGTGGCTGCGCAACACCTTCCACGACATCCCGGTGGCCGAGACCCGCCGGATGCTGGGCCTGGCCGCGGCCGAGGTCTTCGGCTTCGACACGGAGAAGCTCGCGCCGATCGCCCGGCGGATCGGCCCGACGCCCGCCGAACTCGGCCAGCCCGAGGACCAGTCGGCCGTCGAGGCGTCCTGGGCGCGCTCGCGCGAGGTGGGGCGCCACTGGCTCACGGAACACGACTTCCCGGTCCTGGGGGTGACGAAATGAGCGAGCGCTACACCGTCGTCTCGGCGGACTGCCACGCCGGGGCCGACCTCCTGGACTACCGGCCGTACCTCGAATCCCGGTACCACGACGCCTTCGACGGGTGGGCGGCCACCTACGTCAACCCGTACGAGGACCTGGTCGCCGAGACCGCCGACCGCAACTGGAACTCGGCCCGGCGGATGGCCGAGCTTGAGGCGGACGGGATCGTCGCGGAGGTCATGTTCCCCAACACCATCCCGCCGTTCTTCCCCTCCGCCTCCCTCATGGCGCCCGCGCCCACCCGCGAGGAGTTCGAGCAGCGCTGGGCGGGGCTGCGCGCCCACAACCGCTGGCTGGCCGACTTCTGCTCCGAGGCGCCGGGCCGCCGGGCGGGCGTGGCCCAGATCCTCCTGAACGACGTCGACGCGGCGGTGCGCGAGATCCGCCGGACCAAGGAGGCGGGCCTGACCGGCGGCATCCTGCTGCCCGGCACCCCGCCCGGCTCGGGCGTCCCCGAGCTCCACTCCGCCGTGTACGACCCGATCTGGGCGGTCTGCGCGGAACTGGACGTACCGGTCAACCACCACGGCGGGTCCGCGTCCCCGCCGCTGGGCGAGGAACCGGCGGCGCGGGCCGTGTTCATGGTGGAGACCACCTGGTTCTCGCACCGCGCGCTGTGGCACCTGATCTTCGGCGGCGCCTTCCACCGCCACCCGTCCCTCAGGCTCGTCCTCACCGAACAGGGCTCGGGCTGGATCCCCGGCGTGCTGGACATGCTGGACTACTACCACGACCGCCTCGTGGCGGCCGCGACGAAGGCGTCCACGGCGGAGTCCAAGTTCGGCGCCGGGCTCGCCGGGTCCATGGGCAAGGGGCCCTCGGGGGTCTGGCGGGACAACTGCTTCGTGGGCGCGAGCTTCATGCGGCCGCACGAGGTGCCGCTGCGCGACCGGATAGGCCTCGACAAGATCATGTGGGGCAGCGACTACCCGCACGACGAGGGCACCACCCCCTACTCGCGCGAGGGCCTGCGGATCGCTTACGCGGGTTTGCCGCGCGACGAGGTCGCGGCGATGGTCGGCGGCAACGCGGCCCGCGTCTACGGCTTCGACCTGGCCCTCCTGGACGAGGTCGCGGCCCGGGTCGGCCCGACGGTCGCGGAGATCGCCGAGCCGCTGAAGGAGATACCGGCCGAGGCGTCGAGCCCGGCGTTCGCGCCGGGTGGGTCGCTGCGCGTGTGGTGACGGGCGGGGTGAGACCCTCCCCGCATGAGCAGAACCGACCAGCACGACGAGGCGCACAACGGGGCGCTCGGCTCGCGGCTCAACTGGCTGCGGGCCGCGGTCCTGGGCGCCAACGACGGCATCGTGTCCACCGCCGGTCTCGTCGTGGGCGTGGCCGGCGCGACGGACGACCGCTCGGCCCTCCTGACGGCGGGCCTGGCCGGACTGCTCGCCGGTTCCATGTCCATGGCGGCCGGCGAGTACGTCTCCGTCTCCACCCAGCGGGACTCGGAGAAGGCCGCGCTCGCCATGGAGCGCCGCGAGCTGAAGGAGTCGCCCGAGGCCGAACTGGCCGAACTCACCGGGCTGTTGGCCGCGCGCGGGCTGAGCGAGGAGGTGGCCCGCGAGGCGGCGGTCCAGCTCACCGAACGCGACGCGCTGCGCGCCCACGCCCGTGTCGAGCTGGGGATCGACCCCGACGAACTCACCAACCCCTGGCACGCGGCCTGGGCGAGCTTCTTCGCCTTCACGGCGGGCGCGCTGCTGCCGCTCCTGGCGATCGTGCTGCCCCCGGCCTCCGTCCGCCTCTACGTGACGGTCGGCTCGGTCCTCGCGGCCCTGGCCCTGACCGGCTGGTGGAGCGCCCGCCTGGGCTCGGCCCCGGCGAACCGCGCGGTCCTGCGGAACGTGGGCGGGGGCGCGGTGGCCATGGGGGTCACCTATGCGGCGGGGGCGTTGCTGGGGGCGGTGGGGGCCTGAACCGCCCGCCCTGGTCCAGGCGTGCGCGGGTCGCATGCAAGTGAGTCGGCCCCCTTCGGGGCCAGGGCGGATTTCGCGAGCGTCGAGACTGCCGTACTCGCGAGGCGTAGGTCCCTAACTTCCGTTCCTGGACCGGCAGTTGCCTCCCCCGGAGCGCCATTCGGCGGCAGCGGCGGCCGCCGACCGCCCGTGCCCCATTGGCGGAACTCACCAAAGCCTGCTGACAACCCGTCTCGCATACTTGTCGGTAACAACATCTAGCCGGACCCGCCGCCGCGCCCCTACGGTGCAGGCATGTCGCCGAACCTGCCCGATGTCGTGCTGTGGTCGATACCCGCCTTCGTGCTGCTCACCGTCGTCGAGATGGTGAGCTACCGGCTCCATCCGGACGAGGAGGCCGCCGGGTACGAGACGAAGGACGCCACCACGAGCGTCGGCATGGGGCTCGGCAGTCTGGTCTTCGACGCCCTGTGGAAGATCCCGATCGTCGCCATCTACACCGCGGTGTACGCCCTGACGCCGCTCGCGATCCCGGTGCTGTGGTGGACGGTGCCGCTGATGCTGCTGGGGCAGGACTTCTTCTACTACTGGTCCCACCGGGGCCACCACGTCATCCGGATCCTGTGGGCCTGCCACGTGGTGCACCACTCCAGCCGCAAGTTCAACCTCACCACCGCGCTGCGCCAGCCCTGGACGACCTGGACCGTGTGGCCCTTCTACGTGCCGCTCATCGCCCTCGGCGTGCACCCGGCGGTGCTGGCCTTCTGCTCGTCGGCGAACCTCGTCTACCAGTTCTGGGTGCACACCGAGCGGGTCGGCAAACTGCCCCGGCCGTTCGAGTTCGTGCTCAACACGCCCTCCCACCACCGGGTGCACCACGCCTCCCAGGGCGGCTACCTGGACCGGAACTTCGGCGGGATCCTGATCATCTGGGACCGCGTGTTCGGCTCGTTCACGGCCGAGACCGAGCGGCCCGTCTACGGGCTCACCAAGAACATCTCCACCTTCAACCCGCTGCGCGTCGCCACGCACGAGTACGCCGCCATCGCCCGCGACGTGCGCGCCGCCCGCACCTGGCGCGAACGGGCAGGCCGGATCTTCCGCGGACCCGGCTGGCAGCCGCGCCCCCGGACGGCGCTGCTCGCGGAGCCCGCCGCCGTCGCGGAGCGCGCGGCATGACCCGACCCGGCGCGGACGCCGTACCGCGTGGCCCGGAGGCGGGCCCGCGGGCCCGCCGTGCCGACGCGGCCACCCCGCTCCTCATCGCCTTCGGCCTCGCCTCGGCCCTCGACCTGGTCGCCCTGCTCGCGGGCTGGCACCCCGGGCACCTGGTGGCCAAGCCGCTCCTCATGCCGCTGCTCGCCGGGCACGTGTACGCGCGCGGCGGGCCCCGGCCGCTCGTCGCCGCGCTCCTGTGCGGCTGGGGCGGGGACGTGTTCCTGCTGTCCGGCGCGGACGCCGCCTTCCTGCTCGGCATGGGCTGCTTCGCCGCCGGGCACGTCTGCTACCTCGTGCTGTTCGGGCGCGGCCGCACCCATGCCGGGCTCGGCGCCGCGTACGGGATCGCGCTGGCGGGCACGGTCGCGGCGCTCTGGCCGGACCTGCCGGGCGGGCTGCGCGTCCCGGTCGCGATCTACAGCCTGCTGCTCACCGCCATGGCCTACCGCTCCTCCCGCCTCGGGCCGCTGGTCGGCCTCGGCGGGGCGCTGTTCCTGCTCTCCGACACCCTGATCGCGACCGGCGTCGCCCACTGGCCGCAGCCGCCGCGCCCCGACTTCTGGATCATGCTGACGTATCTCGGCGCGCAGGCCCTTCTCGCACAGGCGTACCGTGAGAGGCCTCGTACCACCCCCTGACCGGCAAGGACCTGCAGCATGCGCGCCACCGTCATCCACGCTCCCCACGACATCCGGGTCGAGGAGGTGCCGGACCCGAAGGTCCAGGTGTCCACCGACGCGGTCGTCCGTGTCCTGCGGGCCTGCATCTGCGGCAGCGACCTGTGGGCCTACCGCGGTGAGTCCGCCCGGCAGCCCGGCCAGCGCATCGGCCACGAGTTCCTCGGCATCGTCGAGGAGGCCGGGCCCGAGGTGCGCGGCTTCGCCAAGGGCGACCTCGTCGTCGCGCCCTTCGTCTGGTCCGACGGCACCTGCGACTTCTGCGCCGAGGGCCTCACCACGTCCTGCCCGCGGGGCGGGTTCTGGGGCTCGGTCGGGTCCGACGGCGGCCAGGGCGAGGCCGTCCGCGTGCCGTTCGCCGACGGCACCCTCGTCAAGCTGCCCGCCGACGCCGTCGGCGACGACCACCTGCTGACCGGTCTGCTCGCGCTGTCCGACGTCATGGGCACCGGCCACCACGCGGCGATCGGGGCCGGCGTGCGGCGCGGCTCTACCGTGGCCGTCGTCGGGGACGGCGCGGTCGGCCTGTGCGGTGTGCTCGCCGCCAAGCGGCTCGGCGCGGAGCGCATCATCGCGCTCGGCCGCCACCAGGCGCGGACCGACATCGCGAAGCTCTTCGGCGCCACCGACGTCGTGGCCGAGCGCGGCGAGGCCGCCGTGGCCGCGGTGCGCGAACTGACCGGCGGCCAGGGCGCGCACGGCGTCATCGAGGCCGTCGGCACCGAGCAGTCCATGCGCACCGCCGTAGAGATCACCCGCGACGGCGGCGCCATCGGCTACGTCGGCGTCCCGCACGGCTCCGGCACCGGCCTCGACCTCGGCGTCATGTTCGACCGCAACATCGCGCTGCGCGGCGGCGTCGCCCCCGTGCGCAGCTACATCCCCGAGCTGCTCGCCGACGTGCTCGACGGCACCATCGACCCGGCCCCGGTCTTCGACCTCACGGTCGGCATCGAGGGCGTGCCCGACGGCTACCGGGCGATGGACGACCGCACCGCCCTGAAGGTCCTCGTCAAGCCGTAGCGCACCCGCCGAAGGGGCCGCCCGGCACGCGGACGGCCCCTCGACTCCCTTGCTACTTCACGGCGTTGAGGGCGTTGGTGATGCCCGCCCCGTAGAAGCCGTTGTAGAACCTCCCGCCCTGGCAGACCGCGTCCACCTTGCCGTCACCGTTGATGTCGTACGGCGTGGTGCACGGCGTCTTGTCCGCCTGGAGCGCGAGCAGCGCCTTGATCTCGAACGCCGAGGCGTGCGGGTGCCGCGACTTCAACAGCGCGGCCACGCCCACCACATGGGGCGTCGCCATGGAGGTGCCGGCCATGTAGGCCCAGGTGCCGCCGGGGACCGGGCCGAGGATCAGCCCGCTGGTGGCCGGGGCCTGCGGCGGCTGGTACGCGGTCGAGTCACCGCCCGGCGCCGCGATGTCGATCACGCCGAGGCCGTAGTTGGAGAACGACGACTTGATGCCCTTGGCGCCGGTCGCGGCGACCGTCACCACACCGGGCAGCTGGGTCGGGATGTCCAGGCACTCGCGCGGGTCGACCACCCGGCTGCCCGGCGTGGAGTCGTTCGGGCTCGCCGGGTCGGTGATCGTGTCGGCCGCGAAGTCGTAGTTCTCGTTGCCTGCCGCGGCCACGTTCACCGTGCCTTTGGACTCGGCGTACTTCGACGCCCGGGTGATCGCCTCGACCAGTGCCTTCTGGTCGGGGTCGTTCTTGCAGTTGAAGTACCAGGGGTCGGTGTAATAGCTGTTGTTCGTCACGTCGATGTGGTGCTCGGCCGCCCAGACGAAGCCGCAGACCACGGCCTCGGTGTAGAAGAAGCTGCCGCCCTGCGTCGACACCTTGATGCCCGCGACCTTCACGCCGGGCGCGACCCCGGTGATGCCCACGCCGTTCTTGGCGCCCGCGATCTCGCCCGCGACATGGGTGCCGTGCGGGGATCCGCCGGTGGTGAAGGGGCGCCAGGCGCCGTCCGTGGTGTCCGGCTTGCCGGTGATGCAGCTGACCGACTTGGCCCGGTCGAAGTTGGGCGCGATGTCCGGATGCGTGTCGTCGACGCCCGTGTCGATCACGCCGACGGTGACCTTGGGGCTGCCCAGCGTCTTCTGGTGCGCCTGGTCCGCCTTGATCGCCTTCAGGTCCCACTGCAGGGGCTCCAGGGGGTCCTCGCCGGGCGCGGCCTCGGCGGCCGTCGCCTCCAGGTCCTCGGCGGTGAGGTGCTTGGGCGTGCCCACATCGGTGGTGGACTGCGCGGGCAGCGGCGCGGTCCTGGTCGCACCCGCCGAATCGACGCCCCTGACCTTGCGGATCGTCTTCGCGAAGTCCGCGTTGGCGGAGTGCACGACGAGCACGCCTATCTGGTCGTACGCCTGGAGCACCGAGCCGCCCGCCTGGGCGACGGCTCTCTGGACGCGGGCCGAATTCCCGTGCCCGGGACGGATGTTGACGATGTAACTGAGCTCGGGCCCGGTCGGCTGCGCCGCCTTCGCGCTCACCGGGCCGCTGTCGGCGGCGGCCGTCGAGGCGGTGCCGGGAAGGAACGCGAGGGCGGCGGCGGTGGCCAGGCCCGCCGAGGCGGCGACGGCTCGGCGCGTACGGGAGATGTGCAACGGCATGGGGTCTCCATGGGGTTGGCGGAACTCTCGATGCGTACGTGGGTGAAGCAACGGGCGACGGGCTGAACAGGTGGGACAGCGGCTCCGGCGGCACCGGCACCGCCCGGCGGGCGCCGCGGCCGGACGGGCGCGTGAGCAGTGAAGCTATCGCCGATCATCTCGGCGGATCAACGGCTTGTGCCGAGTTCGCGAAGAAAGTCGTGTAGTCGGCGCGGGGGCGTGCGAAACCCGCCACATGCCGCGGCAGGACGCGCCACGGAGAAAAATCGGCCGGACTGAACCGAGACGCCCCGCGCTCCGTGCCGTTGTCAGGGGGACCGCATCAGAACCCACCCCAAGGGCTCCCATGTCCGAATGTTCCGTACCCGCCGCATCCGCATCGCGAGGAGATTCCGTGGCCACCGACGCGTCGCCGCCCGAAGCAGGGACGGACCTCCGTCCCGTCCAGCCCAGCACCGAGGCATTCGTCGTCGAGCAGGAGAGCGCGGAATTCGGCGAACTCCGGCGCACCTACCGCTCGTTCGCCTTTCCGCTGACCATCGCCTTCATCGCCTGGTACCTGCTGTACGTGCTGCTGTCCAACTACGCGGGCGGCTTCATGGGCACCAAGGTCATCGGCAACATCAACGTGGCCTTCGTCTTCGGCCTCGCCCAGTTCCTGACCACCTTCCTCATCGCCTGGTTCTACTCGCGGCACGCCGCGGCGAAGCTCGACCCCAAGGCCGAGGCCATCAAGTCCCGTATGGAGGCCGACGCATGAGCCCCGCCCTCGTCACCCTCGCCGCCGCCTCGTCGACCACCGAGCACCGGCCGCTGATCATCACCCTGTTCGCCGTGTTCGTCGCCGCGACCCTCGCCATCACCGTCTGGGCGGGCCGGCAGACCAAGAACGCCTCCGACTTCTACGCGGGCGGCCGCCAGTTCACCGCCTTCCAGAACGGCCTCGCGGTCTCCGGCGACTACATGTCCGCCGCGTCCTTCCTCGGCATCGCCGGAGCCATCGCCCTGTTCGGCTACGACGGCTTCCTGTACTCCATCGGCTTCCTGGTCGCCTGGCTGGTGGCGCTCCTCCTGGTCGCCGAGCCGCTGCGCAACTCCGGCCGCTACACGATGGGCGACGTGCTGGCCTACCGGATGCGCCAGCGCCCGGTGCGCACCGCGGCCGGGGCCTCCACGATCGTCGTCTCGATCTTCTACCTGCTCGCGCAGATGGCCGGCGCGGGCGTGCTGGTCTCGCTCCTGCTCGGCATCACCACCGACGCCGGCAAGATCCTCATCGTGGCCCTGGTCGGCGTCCTGATGATCGTGTACGTCACCATCGGCGGCATGAAGGGCACCACCTGGGTGCAGATGGTCAAGGCGGTCCTGCTCATCGCGGGCGCGATCCTGATGACCTTCCTGGTGCTGCTCAAGTTCCACTTCAACGTCTCCGACCTGCTCGGCAGCGCCGCCGAGAAGAGCGGCAAGGGCGCGGCGTTCCTGGAGCCCGGCCTCAAGTACGGCGCCAACGGGACCTCCAAGCTCGACTTCATCTCGCTCGGCATCGCGCTGGTGCTCGGCACCGCGGGCCTTCCGCACATCCTGATCCGCTTCTACACGGTGCCCACGGCGAAGGCCGCCCGGAAGTCCGTGAACTGGGCGATCGGCATCATCGGCGCCTTCTACCTGATGACGATCGCGCTCGGCTTCGGCGCGGCCGCGCTGGTGGGGCCCGCCGCCATCAAGGCGCAGAACCCGGCGGGCAACACCGCGGCCCCGCAGCTCGCGGAGTACCTGGGCGGCGGTGTCGGCACCACGGGCGGGGCGACCCTGCTCGCGGTGATCTCGGCGGTCGCCTTCGCGACCATCCTCGCCGTCGTCGCCGGTCTCACCCTCGCCTCGTCCTCGTCCTTCGCGCACGACATCTACGCCAACGTCATCCGCAAGGGGAAGGCGACCGAGAAGGAGGAGATGGGCGCCGCACGCTGGGCCACCGTCTTCATCGGCGCGGTCGCGATCGTGCTCGGCGCCTTCGCCCGCGACATGAACGTCGCCGGTCTGGTCGCCCTCGCCTTCGCGGTCGCGGCCTCCGCGAACCTGCCGACGATCCTCTACAGCCTGTTCTGGAAACGCTTCACCACCCAGGGCGCGCTGTGGTCGATCTACGGCGGCCTGTTCAGCTCGGTGTTCCTGGTGCTGTTCTCGCCCGTCGTCTCCGGCAACCCGAAGACCTCGATGTTCAAGGGCGTCGACTTCCACTGGTTCCCGCTGGAGAACCCGGGCCTGATCTCGATCCCGCTCGGCTTCCTGCTCGGCTGGATCGGATCGCTCCTGTCGAAGGAGGAGTCGGACCGGGGCAAGTACGCCGAGCTGGAGGTGAAGTCCCTCACCGGCGTCGGCGCCCACTGACGTACGTCCGCACGGTGCATGGCCGAGACCGTGTCGTAGAGTCCTACGACACGGTCTCGCCACACCTCGTGACAATCGGCCCCTCCGGTTGCCGGAGCTCTCGCGTAGGCTCGGGTGTATACACGCTCGACAGATGTGCGACTGACTTCGACGGACAGGGGAGGGGGCCCACAGTGCTCATCGACACCTACGGCCGGGTGGCCACCGACCTGCGCGTCTCACTCACCGACCGGTGCAATCTGCGGTGCACGTACTGCATGCCGGAAGAGGGTCTGCAGTGGCTGGCCAAGCCCGATCTGCTGACCGACGACGAGATCGTCCGCCTCATCCGCATCGCCGTCACCGACCTCGGCGTCACCGAGGTCCGCTTCACCGGCGGCGAGCCGCTGCTCCGCCCCGGCCTGGTCGGGATCGTCGAGCGCTGCGCCGCCCTGGAGCCGCGCCCCCGGATGTCGATCACCACCAACGGCATCGGCCTCAAGCGCACCGCCGCCGCCCTGAAGGCGGCCGGGCTCGACCGGGTCAACGTCTCCCTGGACACCCTGCGGCCCGACGTGTTCAAGACACTGACCCGCCGCGACCGGCACAAGGACGTCATCGAGGGCATGGAGGCCGCGCGCGAAGCCGGTCTCACCCCGGTCAAGGTCAACGCGGTCCTGATGCCCGGCCTCAACGACGACGAGGCCCCCGACCTGCTGGCCTGGGCGGTCGAGCACGACTACGAGCTCCGCTTCATCGAGCAGATGCCGCTCGACGCCCAGCACGGCTGGAAGCGGGACGGCATGATCACCGCGGGCGACATCCTGACATCGCTGCGTACGCGCTTCACGCTCACCCCCGAGGGAGACGAGGAGCGGGGATCGGCGCCCGCCGAGCGCTGGGTGGTCGACGGCGGCCCGCACACGGTGGGCGTCATCGCCTCGGTGACCCGCCCGTTCTGCCGCGCCTGCGACCGGACCCGGCTCACCGCCGACGGCCAGGTCCGCACCTGCCTGTTCGCCCGCGAGGAGTCCGACCTGCGCGCGGCCCTGCGCTCGGACGCGGGGGACGAGGAGATCGCCCGGCTGTGGAAGCTGGCGATGTGGGGGAAGAAGGCCGGTTCCGGCCTGGACGACCCCTCGTTCCTGCAGCCCGACCGCCCGATGTCAGCGATCGGCGGCTGACCCGGCCGCCTCCCACTCGGCGAGCGTCACGACGTCCTTCAAGAAGCCCCGTACGCCCAGGAATTGGGAGAGGTGCTCGCGGTGTTCCGCACACGCGAGCCACGTCTTGCGCCGCTCCGGCGTGTGGATCTTCGGGTTGTTCCAGGCCAGGACCCAGACGGCGGCCGCACGGCAGCCCTTGGCGGAACAGATGGGGGTCTCGTCAGTCGTCTCGTCACTCACAGAGACATTGTCCGTCATGCCACCCCGTCACAAAGGCGACGCCGAGCAGCCACGGGGGGAGCTGCCCGGCGTCGGTCCGTCGCTCCGACGGGGGATGCGGAGCGCCTACGAAGTATGTCATGGGGGACCCGGTGTGGTGCACCGGAACTTCATGATTGATCTGAGCTTTTCCTGAGCTTGCGGACGGTGACGGATCAGCCTTGATCGTGTGAGCGCCACTCGTGGTCACCGGCCGTCGGTTCCGTCGCGGATTCCGCCGCGCCGCCCACCGGGGCCGCGCCGAGCGCCGGCCGCGACGGGGCCGGAATGAAGGTGGAGGGGAGCGAAGTCACGTTCTCCCGGCCCGCGTTGGCGAACACGACCGCCACATAGGGCAGCAGCGCGCCGAGCACCAGCGTCACGATGGCGACAGGACGCTCCACGTTCCACAGCACCGCGGTCAGCACCACCGAAACGGTGCGGATCGACATCGAGATCACATAGCGGCGCTGCCGGCCGCGGACGTCCTCGGCGAGCCCCTGGCGGGCCCCGGTGATCCGGAAGACCTGGCCGCTGCTCTGCTTCCGCATCACGTTCCACCACCCGAGTTCCCTGGCGGGCTCTCCCCGGCCCGGACTGTTATCACCGTACGCCGGGGCTCCGCCGGGTTCGAGACCGGGGCGGCTCTTACCTGCGCGGATGCCCCGGTACCGGACACGTACGGAGGTGTCCGACATGCGCCGTACGGAGTACGGGCAGAGACTGGCGGGACCTGCTCACGTCGAGCCGTACTAGGGAGGCAGCCATGGGCTGGTTGTGGGCCATCATCGTGGGATTCGTGCTCGGTCTCATCGCCAAGGCGATCATTCCCGGCAAGCAGCACAGTCCGCTCTGGCTGACCACCATCTTCGGCATCATCGGCGGCGTGGTCGGCAACTCGATCGCCCGGGCGATCGGGATCGCCGAGACCAAGGGCATCGACTGGGGCCGGCACGGGCTCCAGATCGCGGCCGCCGTCGTGATCGTCTTCCTCGGCGACATGCTGTACATGGCGCTGCGGGGCAACAAGCAGAGAGCCTGACGGCGAGAGGGGCGGTCCCGCGACGGAACCGCCCCTTTCGCGCGCCTGTGCAGCTCAGGCGCCGGTGACCTCGATGGCCGCCAGGTTCTTCTTGCCGCGGCGCAGCACCAGCCAGCGTCCGTGCAGGAGTTCACCGGCCGTGACGACCGCGTCCTCGGCGGTCACCTTCACGTTGTTCACGTAGGCGCCGCCCTCCTTCACCGTGCGGCGGGCGGCCGACTTGCTGGCCACCAGGCCGACCTCGGCGAACAGGTCGGTGACCAGGCCGAGTTCGGCCACCTGGGCGTGCGGCAGCTCGGACAGCGCGGCGGCGAGCGTCGCCGCGTCCAGCTCGGTGAGCTCGCCCTGACCGAACAGCGCCTTGGACGCGGCGGTGACCGCGGCCGTCTGCTCGGCGCCGTGCACCAGCGTGGTCAGCTCCTCGGCGAGCGCCCGCTGCGCGGCCCGGGCCTGCGGCCGCTCCTCGGTGAGCTTCTCCAGCTCCTCGATCTCCTCGCGGGACTTGAAACTGAAGATCCGCAGGAACTTCGAGATGTCCCGGTCGTCCGCGTTCAGCCAGAACTGGTAGAAGGCGTACGGCGTGGTCTTCTCAGGGTCGAGCCAGACCGTGCCGGACTCCGTCTTGCCGAACTTGGTGCCGTCCGCCTTGGTGATCAGCGGCGTGGCCAGGGCGTGCACGTCGGCGTCGGGCTCGACCCGGTGGATCAGGTCGGTGCCCGCCGTGAGGTTGCCCCACTGGTCGCTGCCGCCGGTCTGCAGCGTGCAGCCGTACCTCCGGTTGAGCTCCAGGAAGTCCATGCCCTGCAGGATCTGGTAGCTGAACTCGGTGTAGCTGATGCCCGCGTCGGAGTTGAGCCGCCGCGAGACGGCCTCCTTCGCGATCATCTTGTTGACCCGGAAGTACTTGCCGACGTCCCGCAGGAAGTCGATCGCCGACAGGCCCGACGTCCAGTCCAGGTTGTTGACCATCGTCGCGGCGTTCGGGCCCTCGAAGTCGAGGAACCGCTCGATCTGGCCGCGCAGCCGCTCGACCCAGCCCGCCACGACCTCCGGCGCGTTCAGCGTGCGCTCCGAGTTGGGCTTCGGGTCGCCGATCAGGCCGGTGGCGCCGCCGACCAGGCCCAGCGGGCGGTTCCCCGCGAGCTGGATCCGGCGCATCGTGAGGATCTGCACCAGGTTGCCCAGGTGCAGGCTGGGCGCGGTCGGGTCGAAGCCGCAATAGAACGTGACGGGACCGTCCGTGAACGCCTTGCGCAATGCGTCCTCGTCAGTGGAGAGGGCGATCAGCCCGCGCCACTGCAGTTCGTCGACGATGTCCGTCACGGGTCTCTTGTCTCCTTCAGACGTGCTTACTGACAGCACCGAGGTTATACGCCCCGGCTGACCGAACTCATATTGAAATCCGGGATGCGCAGCGCGGGCATGGCTGCCCGGGTGAAGTAGTCGCTCCACTCCCTGGGCAGCGTCCTTTCGGTGCGCCCGGCCTCGGTCGCCCGCGACAGCAGGTCCACCGGGGACTCGTTGAAGCGGAAGTTGTTCACCTCGCCGACGACCTCGCCGTTCTCGACGAGGTACACGCCGTCCCGGGTCAGGCCGGTCAGCAGGAGCGTGGCCGGGTCCACCTCGCGGATGTACCACAGGCACGTCACGAGCAGGCCCCGCCCGGTGGCCGCGACCATCTCGTCCAGGGTGCGCTCGCCGCCGCCGTCCAGGATCAGGTTCCCGGCCGCGGGGGCGACCGGCAGTCCGGTGAGCCCGGCACTGTGCCGGGTGGTCACCAGGTGCTCCAGGCGGCCCTCGCGCATCCAGTCCGTCGCGGGGACGGGGAGCCCGTTGTCGAACACCGACTCCGTGTCGCCGGAGGCGTGCGCCACGACGAACGGCGCGTACTCGAGGCCCGGCTCGTTCGGGTCGCTGCGCAGGGTGAGGGGCAGCCCGGAGAGGGTCTCGCCGATGCGGGTGCCCCCGCCCTGCCGGGAGAACACGGTCCGGCCCTCGGCCGCGTCCCGGGCGGCGGCGGACCAGATCTGGTAGATCAGCAGGTCGGCCACGGCGGTCGGCGGCAGCAGCGTCTCGTACCGACCGGCGGGCAGCTCCACCCGCCGCTCGGCCCAGCCGAGCCGGCGGGCCAGCTCCTCGTCGAGGGCGGCGGGGTCGACGTCCTTGAAGTCGGCGGTGGCCCGGCCCGCCCAGGCCGAGCGGGTGCGGTCCGCGGACTTGGCGTTCAGCTCCAGGGTGCCGTTGGGCTGGTCGTGGCGCAGCCGCAGGCCCGTGGACGTACCGAGGTAGGTGGAGCTCAGCTCGTGGTGGGCGAAGCCGTACAGCTCGCGGCCGCCCGCCCCGGCCCGCGCGAAGGCCTCGCCGAGCGCGGGCGCGAAGTCCGCGAACACGGCGGAGGTGGTCTCGGCCGGGGCCTCGGTGAAGTCGGGCGACGCGGGCACCCCACTGACCAGCGGCTGGGCGTCCTCGGCGGGCCCGGCGGCGCGCGCCGCGGCCTCGGCGGCCCGCACCAGCGGCTCCAGGTCGTCGGCGGTGACGGCCGAGCGCGACACGACGCCGGAGGCGGTGCCCTCGGCGCCGTCCACCGTCGCGATCACGGTCAGGGTGCGCCCGCGGGTGACGCCGTTGGTGGTCAGCGCGTTGCGGGCCCAGCGCAGGTTCGCCGAGGAGTGCTCGTCGGCGATGACGACACACCCGTCCGCGGTGGACAGCTCCAGGGCCCGCTCGACGATCTCGTGCGGCTTGACGGTCCTACGGGAGCTCATCGCCCGGCCTCCTGCGTGGTGTTGAGGATGTTGACGCCGCGGAACAGGGCGGAGGGGCAGCCGTGGGAGACCGCGGCGGCCTGGCCCGGCTGGGCCTTGCCGCAGTTGAAGGCGCCGCCCAGGACGTACGTCTGGGGGCCGCCGACCTTCTCCATGGAGCCCCAGAAGTCGGTGGTGGTGGCCTGATAGGCGACGTCGCGGAGCTGGCCGGCGAGGCGGCCGTTCTCGATCCGGAAGAAGCGCTGGCCGGTGAACTGGAAGTTGTAGCGCTGCATGTCGATCGACCAGGACCGGTCGCCGACCACGTAGATGCCGCGCTCGACCCCGCCGATCAGGTCCTCGGTGGACAGCCCGCCCGGATCCGGCTGGAGCGAGACGTTCGCCATCCGCTGGACCGGCACGTGCCCGGGGGAGTCGGCGTAGGCGCAGCCGTTGGAACGGCCGAGACCCGTCAACTTCGCGATGCGGCGGTCGAGTTGGTAGCCGACCAGGGTGCCGTCCCGCACCAGGTCCCAGGACTGCGCCTCGACGCCCTCGTCGTCGTACCCGATGGTCGCGAGCCCGTGCTCGGCGGTCCGGTCGCCGGTCACGTTCATCACCTGCGAGCCGTACGCCAGGGTGCCCAGCTGGTCGAAGGTGGCGAAGGAGGTGCCCGCGTACGCCGCCTCGTAGCCGAGCGCCCGGTCCAGCTCGGTGGCGTGGCCGATCGACTCGTGGATGGTCAGCCACAGGTTGGACGGGTCGACCACCAGGTCGTAGTGGCCGCCCTCGACGCTGGGCGCCCGCATCTTCTCGGCCAGCAGGGAGGGGATCTCCTCCAGCTCCGCGTCCCAGTCCCAGCCGGTGCCGGTCAGGTACTCCCAGCCGCGCCCGACGGGCGGCGCGATGGTGCGCATCGAGTCGAACTCGCCGGTCGTGCGGTCCACCGCGATCGCGGTGAGCTGCGGGTGCAGCCGCACCCGCTGCTGGGTCGTCACCGTGCCCGCCGTGTCCGCGTAGAACTTGTTCTCGTGCACGGTGAGCAGCGAGGCGTCCACGTGCTCGACGCCCTCGGCGCGGAGCAGCCGCGCGCTCCAGTCGGCGAGCAGGGCGCTCTTGTCGGCATCGGGCACCGAGAACGGGTCGATCTCGTACGAGGAGACCCACGTCTTCTCGGCGTGCACCGGCTCGGCCGCGAGCTCGACCCTCTCCTTCGACCCGGCGGCCGCGATGACCCGTGCCGACAGCTTGGCCATGGCCACCGCCTGGGAGGCCACCTTGGCCGCCGCGTCCATCGTCAGATCCACCCCGGAGGCGAAGCCCCAGGCCCCGCCGTGCACGACGCGGACCGCGTAGCCGAGGTCGGTGGTGTCGGAGGAACCGGCGGGCCGCGCGTCGCGCAGACGCCAGGAGGCGCCGCGCACCCGCTCGAACCGGAAGTCGGCGTGGTCGGCGCCGAGCGCGCGGGCCCGCGCGAGCGCCGCGTCGGCGAGCGCCCGCAGGGGCAGCGCCGTGAAGGCTTCGTCGATGGAATGGGTCCCAGATGGCACAGCTGTCTCCCTGTCGTATGAGACCGGTCGCCCCGATCATGTCGCGCCGGCGACCTCGCTGACTACGCCTTTCTGTAGGGACCCGACAGCGCTCGTTCCACGCCACTGTCAGGGCTCGATTCCTCGTAAGTCGGGCGGTACCGATAGTTTGCGTGGAGTACGAATCCGCCTATCGAAAGGGTGATCCGTTGAGCCGCTCGGTTCTCATCACCGGAGGTAACCGGGGCATCGGCCTCGCCATCGCCCACGCTTTTGCCGACAGCGGCGACAAGGTCGCGATCACGTACCGCTCCGGAGAGCCGCCGGCGGCCCTCATGGAACTGGGCTGCCTGGCCGTCAAGTGCGACATCACCGACACCGAGCAGGTGGAGCAGGCCTACAAGGAGATCGAGGACAAGCACGGTCCCGTGGAGGTGCTGGTCGCCAACGCCGGCGTCACCAAGGACCAGCTCCTGATGCGCATGTCCGAGGACGACTTCACGTCCGTCCTCGACACCAACCTCACCGGCACCTTCCGCGTGGTCAAGCGCGCGAACCGCGCCATGCTGCGCGCCAAGAAGGGCCGCGTGGTGCTGATCTCCTCGGTCGTGGGGCTGCTCGGCTCGGCGGGTCAGGCCAACTACGCCGCCTCCAAGGCGGGTCTGGTCGGCTTCGCCCGGTCGCTCGCGCGCGAGCTCGGGTCCCGGAACATCACCTTCAACGTCGTCGCACCCGGTTTCGTCGACACCGACATGACCAAGGTGCTCACCGAGGAGCAGCGCGCGGGCATCGTGTCCCAGGTGCCGCTGGGCCGCTACGCGCAGCCCGAGGAGATCGCCGCCGCGGTGAAGTTCCTCGCCTCCGACGACGCCTCGTACATCACTGGAGCCGTCATCCCGGTTGACGGCGGATTGGGCATGGGTCACTGATCACCATGAGCGGAATTCTCGAGGGCAAGCGCATCCTGATCACGGGTGTGCTGCTGGAGTCCTCCATCGCCTTCCACGCCGCCAAGCTGGCCCAGGAGCAGGGAGCGGAGGTCATCCTGACCGCCTTCCCGCGTCCGACCCTGACCGAGCGCATCGCCAAGAAGCTCCCCAAGCCCGCCAAGGTCATCGAGCTGGACGTGACCAACCAGGAGCACCTGGACCGGCTCGCGGGCCTGGTCAAGGAGGAGCTCGGCGGCCTGGACGGCATCGTCCACTCCATCGGCTTCGCCCCGCAGGACGCGCTCGGCGGCAACTTCCTGAACACCCCGTTCGAGTCGGTCGCCACCGCCATGCACGTCTCGGCCTTCTCGCTGAAGTCCCTGACCATGGCGCTGCGCGAGCTGCTCGGCCCGGGCAGCTCCGTCGTCGGCATGACGTTCGACGCGCAGTACGCCTGGCCGCAGTACGACTGGATGGGTCCGGCCAAGGCTGCCCTGGAGGCGACCTCTCGTTACATGGCCCGTGACCTGGGCAAGGACGACATCCGCTGCAACCTGATCTCGGCCGGCCCGATCGGCTCCATGGCCGCGAAGTCCATCCCGGGCTTCGGCGAGCTCGCCGACGTGTGGAACCACCGCTCCCCGATGGAGTGGGACATGGCCGACCCGGAGCCCGCCGGCAAGGGCATCGTCGCGCTGCTCTCGGACTGGTTCCCGAAGACCACGGGCGAGATCATCCACGTCGACGGCGGTCTGCACGCCGTGGGTGCCTGACCCCGCACAGCACGTTCGCGGCCGCCCACCGGAGCCTTCCGGTGGGCGGCCGCCGTGCGTGGACCGCGACTTGCCCGCAGACTGATCGAAACGGACATGTCGGGCAGTCGGCCGGGGAGGAGGTGGGGGAGTGCGTCCCTCGCGCACGCGCCCTTCGCGGGCACGTCCCCGGTGGGCACGTTCCTCGCGGACGAGTGCTTCGCGGGAGCGCCCCGAGTGGTTCCGTCCCGTGCGGGACCGCCTCGCGCGGCCCCTGCTCGTCCATCCCCTGCGGGTCGGCGAGCGCCGGGCGCTGGCCCTGCTGTTCGTCCTGCTCGCGGCGGCGGCCGGGCTCGCCGCGCCCTCCGTGGTGCGGGCCGCCACCGCCCCCGACGCCCCGCCGGCGGCCGCGAAGCCCGAGCCGTTCGGCGCCGCGTGCCACACCTCCGTGCAGGGCTCGCACGTGACCGCGTACTGCCACAACCCCTACCCCGACGCCGACCGGGTGCGGCTGCACACCGACTGCGCGAACTGGTGGGACCTCGACGCGGACGCGGCGCCCGTGGAGGTGGGCCCCGGGCAGACCGTACGGCTCACCGACCGCTGCTGGAAGGACGTCCGCGCGGTCTGGGTGACGCACCAGAAGGCGACCTGACGCGGCGCCGGTTCAGTGCCCTTCGAGCCGGTCCGGCAGGCAGATGAAGGCGTGGGCGGCGGCCTCCGACGCAGCCGTCTCGGCGTCGCCCGTGCGGATCGCGTCGACCATCCGGCTGTGGTCCATGTGGTGCTCCGGAGTCATGTCGAGCCCCACGTCGTCGCGCAGCCAGTCGCGCAGCAGATGCCCGAGGTCCGCGTACAGCTCGGTCAGCACGTCGTTGTGCGAGGCGGCGACGACCGCCAGGTGCAGGGTGGCGTCGGCCGACACGAAGGCCTCCCGGTCGCCCGACGCCCAGGCCTGCTCGCGCCGTTCGAGCAGCGTGTCCAGCTGCTTGAGCTCGCGCTCGGTGCGCCGCTGGGCGGCCAGCCTCGCCGCCGACGACTCCAGCGTGGACCGCAGCTCGGCCACGTGGCGCGGGTCGGCGTCGGCGAACCGGCGGTGCATCACCCCGGCGAGCTCGCTGGTGGCCACGACGTACGTCCCCGAGCCCTGGCGGATGTCGAGCAGACCGTTGTGCGCGAGGGCGCGGACGGCCTCGCGCACCGTGTTGCGCGCCACCCCCAGCTGCTCGACCAGCTCGGGCTCGGTCGGGATGCGCGAACCGACCGCCCACTCGCCCGAGGTGATCTGGTTGCGCAGCTGCGCGATCACCTGGTCGGAGAGGGCGGACCGCCGGGGGGAGCTCAGGGTCATGGTGTTCCTGTCCGGGAGGGGCCGTGCGAGGGAGCCGGGAAACGATTGGACAACCAATCATCCCATGATTCTATGATGGTGCCATGCCCGACGAAGAGACCACCACGCTGAGCCATCCGCCCACCGCCCCCGCCGAGCCCCTCCAAGTCCCGCCCGACGCGGGCCGGATGCCGTCGTGGACGCGCTGGCTGGTGCCGCTCGCGCTGGTGCTCGCCGCGGTCAACCTGCGCCCCGCCATCACCAGCCTCGGCTCGCTGATGAAGGAGGTCACCGGCGGACTGCACATGAGCGGTGGCATCGCGGGCGTCCTCACCTCGGTGCCCGCCTTCTGCTTCGCCGTCTTCGGCATCACGGCGCCGCGCCTCGCCCGCCGCTTCGGCCCCGGCGCCGTCGTCTTCGCGGGCATGGCCGCCATCACCGCGGGCCTGCTCCTGCGCCCCTTTGCCGGCGGCACCGTCACCTTCCTCGCGGCCAGCGCGCTCGCTCTGATGGGCATAGCCGTCAGCAACGTCCTGATGCCGGTGATCGTCAAGCGCTACTTCCCCGACCGGGTCGGCTCCATGACCGGGCTCTACTCGATGGCGCTCGCCGCGGGCACCTCGCTGGCCGCGGTCACCACGGTGCCCCTCACCGACGCGCTGGGCGGCAGCTGGCGCCGGGGGCTCGGGGTCTGGGCGCTGCTCGCGGTCGTCGCCGTGGCGGCCTGGATCCCGCTGACGCGCGACCGCTCGGGCAGCGCGGCTCCCGCTCTCAGCGCCAAGGAAGAGCCCGCGCCCGCGCTGCGCATCACCCGCAGCGGCACCGCCTGGGCGCTGGCCTGCTTCTTCGGCCTCCAGGCCACCGGCGCCTACATCACGATGGGCTGGATGCCGACCATCTTCCGCGACGCGGGCGTCTCGGCCGGCACGGCGGGGCTGCTGCTCTCCCTCACCATGGTCATGGGCGTGCCGCTCGGCTTCGTCATCCCGTGGCTGGTCAACCGGCTGCGCAGCCAGGGCCCCATCGTCGTCGTGCTCGGTGTCTGCGGACTGGCCGGCTACGCCGGGCTCTACCTCGCACCGGCCGGCGGGGCCTGGGCCTGGGCGCTGCTGCTCGGCATCTCCAACTGCGCCTTTCCGCTGGCCCTCACCATGATCAGCAAGCGCTCGCGGACCGGGGCGGGCGTCGTGCGCCTCTCGGCGTTCGCCCAGTGCGTGGGCTATCTGCTCTCCATCCCGGGCCCGCTCCTGGTCGGCGTCCTGCACGACCGCAGCGGCGGCTGGGACCTGCCCATCGCCCTGATGGCGGGCCTCATGGTGCCCCAGATCGTCGTGGGCGTCCTCGCGGGCCGCGACCGTACGATCGAGGACGAGCTCGGGGCCCGGCGATAGCGGAGCCGACCGGGATGCGACACTTGCCGCATGCCAGTGCTCGAACCCAATCCGCAGAACAGCCACAAGAAGCTCCTGCTCGTGCTCGGCGCGATGCTCGCCGTCACGGTCGTCGTCGCCATCATCGCGACGATCGCCTCCCCCTGACGGCCGCCCGACCGGCACCCCGAAGGGGCCGTGGTGGTGCTGGCCCCACCATCCCCTAGGGGGCCAGGGTCAGGGTCAAGTGGGTGGGTCACCGGATGGGATGACGCCCGCCGGATCCGTAGGTTCTGAGGTACGCGACGAACGCCCCGTTCGGACGCGGCCCTCGAACCCGGAACGCACACGGAGGCGGTCATGTCGGCCCACACCCACCCCAGGTCCCCCCAACCGGCCGCCGGTGGCGTCGACTTCAAACTGCCGTGGTGGGGCGTCGTCCTCCCCGCCGTCGCCTTCTTCGCCCTCCTCGCGCTCCTCGTGGGCTCCGGCGACGCCCATGCCGTGTCCGGCGACGGCACTCTCACGCACCTCGTCGACCGCATCCAGCACAGCCTCTCGCGCTAGGCGGCCAAGGCCCTTGCGACCCCGTCCGTCACCCCCTTGGCGGACCCCTCCGGCACCCTGCGCCGCAGGGCGCGATTCATGCGAAGCTGGGGAGCATGAGCGTCGATACACCCCGCAGGATCGTCCTTCTGAGGCACGCGAAAGCCGACTGGCCCCAGGTGTCCGACCACGACCGGCCGCTGGCCGAACGAGGCAGGGCGGACGCCCCGGTCGCAGGCCGCCGCCTCGCCGAGTCCGGCATCACCTTCGACCTGGCCCTGTGCTCCACCGCGGTCAGGACCCGCGAGACCTGGAAGCTGGCCGTCCAGGAACTGCCGCGGCGCCCCAGGACGGTGTACGAGGAGAGGCTGTACGAGGCCTCGCTCGGCGAACTGATCGCGCTGATCAACGAGACCCCCGACGACGTCTTCGACCTCCTGCTCATCGGCCACAACCCGGGCATGCACGCCCTGGCGGACGCGCTCGCCGGTGACGCCGAGGGCGACGTGCTGCCGCGGATGAACCGCAGCGGCTTCCCGACCTGCGCGTACGCCGTCCTCACGATCGACGGCTCCTGGAAGTCCGTGGAGCACGGAGCGGGCACGCTCGTCGAGTTCTGGGCCCCGCACGCCTGACCACTCGTGACGAAGGCCCCGGCGCGCACCGCGCACCGGGGCCTTCCGTCTTCCCGCCGGGATCAGTCGAGCAGGCCGTCGGCCGCCTCGACCTCCTCGCGGGTGATGCCGAGCAGATACAGCACGGTGTCAAGGAAGGGCACGTTCACCGCGGTGTGCGCGGCCTCCCGGACCACCGGCTTGGCGTTGAACGCGACCCCGAGGCCCGCCGCGTTCAGCATGTCCAGGTCGTTGGCGCCGTCGCCGATCGCCACGGTCTGGGCGAGCGGCACCCCGGCCTCGGCGGCGAACTCCCGCAGCAGCCGCGCCTTGCCGGCCCGGTCGACGATCTCGCCGGTGACCCGCCCGGTGAACCTGCCGTCCTCGATCTCCAGGGTGTTGGCGGAGGCGAAGTCGAGCCCGAGCTGCTCCTTGAGCCCATCGGTGACCTGGGTGAACCCGCCCGACACGACGCCCACTTGGTAGCCGAGGGCCTTGAGCGTACGGACCAGGGTGCGGGCGCCGGGCGTGAGCCGGACCTCGGCCCGCACCTTGTCGACCACCGAGGCGTCCAGGCCCCGCAGCAGCGCGACCCGGGCGTGCAGCGACTGCTCGAAGTCCAGCTCGCCGCGCATCGCGGCGGCGGTGACCTCGGCGACCTCGGCCTCGCACCCGGCGTGCGCGGCGAAGAGCTCGATCACCTCGTCCTGGATCAGCGTGGAGTCCACGTCCATCACGACGAGCCGCTGGGCCCGCCGGTGCAGGCCCGCCGAGACCACGGCCACGTCCACCCCGCGGGCGGCCGCCTCGGTGGCGAGCGCGGTGCGCAGCGGACCGGTCTCGACGCCGGAGACCGCGAACTCCACGGCGGTGACGGGGTACTTGGCGAGCCGGAAGATGCGGTCGATGTTGCCGCCGGTGGCGGCGATCCGGGCCGCTATGGCCGCCGTGGACTCGGCGGTCAGCGGGTGGCCGAGCACAGTGACGTGCGAACGGCCGCTGCCGCGCGGCCTGTTGTCGCCGATGCCGGAGATGATCTCGGCTTCGAGCTTGAGCGATTCGGCCCAGCTGTGCACGGTGGCGCGCAGCTCGCCCGGTGAGGCCACGGTGGGCTCGGTGATCAGGGCGCACAGGACGAGCCGGCCACGCGAGACGACCTGTTCGATGTCCACGACATCGACGGAGTAGGCGGCGAGGGTGTCGAAGAGCCCGGCGGTGATGCCGGGGCGGTCCTTCCCGAAGATCTTGACGAGGAGGGTCGGTACGTCAGAGCTCTGACCGGCGTCGGAGTTCTGGCCGGCGGGGGGCAGGGGCGATGGCGTCATGGTGATCCCACCGTATCCGGCCCCGGCTCACGCCCGGCACGCCGTCCCGCCCTGCGGACAGCGCCCCCTCGGACGGCCCCTCGCCGGGCCCGCCCGCCTCAGCCGCGGCCCCGCGGCGCCCCGGGCGGGGGCGGCGGGCCCTCCTGCGGGGGACGGTAGGGGCGGGGCCTCGCCGGGGGCCGGCCGCGCGGGCCCGGCATCGTGGGGGTGCCGTGCAGCCCCGGCGGCAGCTTCAGATACGGGTTGGTGTCGGGGTTCGGCGGACGGTAGGAGGGCGCCGGGTTGTACGGACCCGGCGCCGCCGTCGCCTCCTCGCGCGGCCCGGGCGGGCCCGCGGCACCCGAGACCCGGGCGAGCACCGCGGCCCGCCGCCCCGCCGCGCCCGCCGTCCACGCGAGCAGCGCGCCCACCGCCCCGGCCGCAAGGCCCCACCCGGCGCCGAGCGCGAGCGCGAGACCCGCGTCGCCGTGCAGCTCGATGCCCGCCCCGAACGCGTCGAAGCCCAGCACCGAAAGCGAGGCGCTCGCGGAGATCCCGGTGAGCCACACCATCAGGGGGAGCGTCACCGCGGTGGCCGCGGCCAGCGACAGCGCGCACCGCCCCGCGAAGGCGCCGAGCGAACGCCCGCCCACCGGCGTACGGGCCGCGGCGAGCACCCCCGCGCACAGCATCAGCAAGCCCGTCGCGACCGCCAACAGCCAGACGCGGTGGTCGAGTTGGGCCAGTCGCGCCAGCGAGACCGACTCGTCGTCCGTCGCGCCGAGGAGCCGGCCGAAGGGGTCCGGCAGGGCGGAGGCGAGCGTGCCGCTCGCATGGCCGTGCCAGGGCACCAGGAGCCCGAGCGGGATCGCGAGCCACACCCCGTTCGGCGTGCCGAGCAGCGCGGCGCCCGCGATCTGCCGCGGCCGGTCGTCGCCGATCCCCGCGTACACCGCGGCCGCGAGCCCCGCCGCCACCGCGACCAGGACCACCGTCACCAGCGCGGACGCGGCGGGCCGCACCGTGCGGTGCAGCGCCGACCAGGCGGGCGGCAGCGGGCCGCGCCGCGAGGCGAGCAGTGCGATCACCAGCACCACGGCGACCCAGCACGCCGCGCCCGCCAGGGACCGGCCGGTGTCCACGCCGAAACCGACCTTCGCCCGGGCGTCCGCGAGGTCGGCGAGCCGGCCGGGCAGCAGCCCGCCCGCGTCACCGAGCCCGGGAATGCCCGGGATGCCGGGCACCTTCACCTGGCCCAGGCCCAGCTGGGAGCCGTCGAGGGTGATCAGGTCGTGGCCCGCCCAGGCGAGCCCGGCGACGACGGCGACGAAGAGCGCGGCCACCGCGGCCGCGCGGGCCGCCAGTTCGGCGCCGGAGATCCAGGCGCCCGCGGCCCGCAGCGAACGCAGGAAGAAGACGCCGAGCAGCAGCGCCCCCGCGAGCCCCACGCCCAGTGGCGTGAAATCGATGGCGGTCCCCGCTTCGGCACCGCTCAGCCCGAACGCCGAGACATCACCGGAAGGGGTGACCGAGCCGCCCGCCCCGAGGACCACCACGGCCGCGGTCATCGGACCGAGCGCACCCGCCGCGTCCGCCCCCAGCAGGTGCAGTCCGAGCGCGGCCGTGCCCGCCATCGCGACCAGCGCCCAGCTCACCGAGGCGATCGAGGCGAGCGCCACGTCGCCCCACCGGATCGCGCCGCGGACCTCGTTGTCGCCCACGCTCATCAGGACCCCCCGGTACGAGCCGACTTGCCCCAATTCATGCGGAGAGAACATGTTCCTCCGCGGCCACGTCATTTATGGGCGGACATCATGATCCGTACGCACTCATGGGTGCTTACTACTCTCGGGGGGTGTTTGGTCCACGTCAACGGGCGCACAGGCGGGGCCTGTTGCAGGACCGGGACCGGACTGTGCACGGTCTGTGCACGTAATTCACAAGGCCCGGGTTTCGGATACGAGCCCGGGCCTGAAATAGTTCCCCCCGATGTTCACCATCCCTAGACTCCCTGTGTCGGGAGTCACAGGCCTCCGGTGCGGGGGTCTTTCGGGGGACGACAAGTGGGGCTGGAGTGCCGGAACTCGTACTGGAATTGAATGGCAGCACCTGGACGCTCGATCCGTCCAGGTCGTACACCCTCGGTCGTGATCCGCAGGGTGACCTGGTGGTCGACGACGCCAGAGTCTCGTGGCGCCACGCCACGATCAGCTGGGGCGGCCGCAGTTGGGTCATCGAGGACCACGGATCGACCAATGGCACCTATGTGCAGGGCCAGCGGATCCACCAGATGGAAATCGGCCCCGGCTCCTCGGTCCACCTCGGCAACGCGACCGATGGTCCGCGGCTGAATCTGACCGGTGCCGCCGCGGCCGCCTACGCGCAGCCCGCCGCCCAGGCGCAGGCGGCCCCGGCCCACCCGCAGCCCCAGCAGGCCCCGCCCCAGCAGGGCGGCTGGGCGCAGCCGCCGCAGCAGGCGCAGGTCCCGCAGCAGCAGTGGCAGCAGCCGCCCCAGCCTCAGCAGCCGCAGGTCCCGCAGCAGCAGGGCGGCCAGGCGGGCGGCCCGCCCGTCTACGGCGACCGCAGCCCGACCACGTTCCACCAAGTGGCGCTCGGCCGCGTCATGCGCATCGGCCGTGCGCTCGAGAACGAGCTGGTGGTCTCCGACCTCCAGGTCTCGCGCCACCACGCCGAGTTCCACGCGACGCCCGACGGCCGGATGGAGATCCGCGACCTCGGCTCGCACAACGGCACGTACGTCAACGGCCAGCCGATCGCCAAGGGCGGCAGCGTCCTGCTCGGTCCGCAGGACATCGTCGGCGTCGGCCACTCGACGTTCCGCATCGTCGGCGACCGGCTCGAGGAGTTCGTCGACACCGGTGACGTCTCCTTCTCCGCGCGCCACCTGACCGTCACGGTCGACGGCGGCAAGGACATCCTCAAGGACGTCTCCTTCGGCGTCCCCGAGAAGTCCCTCATCGCGGTCATCGGCCCCTCGGGCTCCGGAAAGTCCACCCTGCTCAAGGCGCTCACCGGCTACCGGCCCGCCAACAAGGGCGACGTCCTCTACGACAACCGGAACCTCTACAAGCAGTTCGCCGAGCTGCGCCAGCGCATCGGTCTGGTCCCGCAGGACGACATCCTGCACAAGGAGCTGACCGTCAAGAAGGCGCTGAAGTACGCGGCCAAGCTGCGCTTCCCCGCCGACACCACCGAGAGCGAGCGCCAGCAGCGCATCGACGAGGTGCTGCGCGAGCTCAAGCTGGACATCCACAAGGAGAAGAAGGTCACCTCCCTCTCCGGTGGCCAGCGCAAGCGCGTCTCGGTGGCCCTGGAGCTCCTGACCAAGCCGTCGCTGATCTTCCTCGACGAGCCCACCTCGGGCCTCGACCCGGGCATGGACCGCGACGTCATGCAGCTCCTGCGCGGTCTCGCCGACGACGGCCGCACCGTCCTGGTCGTGACCCACTCGGTGGCCGAACTCGCCATCTGCGACAAGCTGCTCGTGATGGCGCCGGGCGGCTCGGTGGCGTACTTCGGTCCGCCCGAGGAGGCGCTGAACTTCTTCGGCTACAGCACCTGGGCCGATGTGTTCTCCGCCTTCGAGAGCTACCGCGACTACGACTGGGCGGGCCGCTGGAAGGGCTCGCAGCACTACCAGATGTACGCCGCGGACATCGACGCCGTCGCACCGCAGTCGGTGCAGATGCCGCCGGCCCAGGCGATGAAGCCGCCGAAGCCGCAGGGCTGGGCCTCCCAGCTGTGGACCCTGATGCGCCGCTACGTGTCGGTCATCGCCTCGGACAAGGGCTTCCTCGCCCTGTCGGTGGCCCTGCCCGCGGTGATCGGCTCGGTCAGCGTCGTCATTCCCGCGAAGTTCGGCCTGGCTGCGCCGACGCCGCCGTCCCGGTTCAACGGGGACGCCGGCACCATCATGCTGATCCTCGCGGTCGGCATGTGCTTCTCCGGCGCGGCCAACTCCGTACGAGAACTGATCAAGGAACGCGTCATCTACGAACGCGAACGGGCCACCGGCCTGTCCCGTTCGGCGTACCTGATGTCCAAGATCCTGGTGCTCGGCGTCATCACGGCCTTCCAGGGCGTGATCCTCTGCGTGATCGGCTTCTCGACCCGCAAGCTGCCCACCGAGGGCCTCGTGATGCCGCCCGCGGTCGAGATGTGCCTGGTCGTGATCGCCCTCGGCTTCACCTCGATGATGTTCGGCCTGATCATCTCCTCGCTGGTGAAGACCTCCGAGAAGACGATGCCGCTGCTGGTCATGTTCGCCATCGTCCAGGTCGTCTTCACCGGCATCCTGTTCAAGGTGTACGACTCGGTAGGCCTGGAGCAGTTCGCCTGGCTGATGCCGTCGCGCTGGGCCATCGCGGGCGTCGGCACGACGCTCGACCTCGCCCACCTGATGGGGCCGATGGACCAGAACGACCCGACCAACCTCGACCCGCTGTGGAAGCACCAGGCGTCGCAGTGGTTCCTCGACATCTCGGTGCTGCTGTTCATCGGCGTCGCCCTCGGCTTCGTGGTCGCGCGCCTGCTGCGCCGCCACGAGCCCGAGGTCATGCGCAAGTAGCCGGCGCCCGACACGCGAGAAGGGCGGCACCCCGTCGGGGGTGCCGCCCTTCTCGTACGTCCGGAGAGGACCAGCCGCCTGAGGCGGTCGGGCTCAGTAGGCGCCGTTGACGTTGTCGATGGAGCCGTACGTCTTCGCCGCGTAGTTGGCGGCGGCGGTGATGTTGGCGACCGGGTCGTAGATGTTCGACGAGGTGCCGGGCACGTGGAAGGCATTGAAGGTCGGCTGGATGACCTGGAGCAGACCCTTGGACGGGACGCCGTTGATGGCGTTGATGTCCCAGCCGTTGATGGCGTTCGGGTTGCCGGTCGACTCGCGCATGATGTTGCGGTGCAGGCCCTCGTAGGTGCCCGGGATGCCGTTGCTCTTCATGATGTCGAGGGCCTGGCGGATCCAGCCGTCGAGGTTGTTGGCGTACACCGGCTTGCGGGCGGCGGAGCGGCTGGCGGCGGCGGCCTCGTCACGCTGCTTCGCCTCGGCCTCGGCCTTCGCCTTGGCATCCGCGTCGGCCTTCGCCTTGGCGGCGGCCTTGGCCTGCTGGTCGGCGGTGACCTGCTGCTTGGAGATGCTCTCCGAGACGGCCTTGGTGCTGACGACGGTCGCCGCGAAGGCGGCGGGCTCGGCGGCTGCGGCGGCGTTGCCCGACTGACCCGTCCCGGGGAAGACCGAGAGGGCGAGAGCGGCGGCGCCGAGGGCGGCGACACCGGCAATCGAGATCTTGTGCGTCTTGTTCAGACGACTATGACCAGGGTTGCTGGACTCGGGCATGGCTGTTGGACCTCTTCCGAATGACGTGGGACGGCGCACCGAAGCGCCGCGGCGTTTGAGCCGCAGCGCTGTGCGACGGGAGTCATTGTTAGCGGCCGCAAAATCCGGTGGCAAAGCTGCCACATACGAAGCCGGATAGTGGATCACGCCCCGGCCGACGGCGCCTCGTACCCACTCTGGCCCCGCTCACACCGACTTTATGTGTCCACTAAACAGCCTCGTAAGTGATGTGCGTCCTATGCCCGGGCTCACATCAACCACGTATCAGTCTCACCAAACGTTGCTGGAGCAATGCGCACGGTGAGGGTTCTCGTCCGGAAGTATGAGGTGGACGTCGCCGAACTCGTGCCACAGGTAGAGCCGGCTCAGCGCCTGGTCGTAGGCGACGGCCAGCGCCTCGCGGCCCGCGATCGCCTCCAGCATCAGCAGATGCGAGGCCTCCGGCTCGTGCAGCCCGGTCAGCAGCCCGTCCACCACCCGCACCCCGCGCTCCGGCGTCACCACGAGATCCGTCCACCCGGCCGCCTCGCGCACCACGCCGTCGGCCCCGGCCGCGGACTCCAGGGCCCGCACCGCGGTGGTCCCCACCGCCACCACGCGCCCGCCGCCCGCCCGGGCCGCGTTCACGACCCCGGCCGTGGCCCGCGGCACCGCGAAGCGCTCCGGGTACGGCGGCTCGTGCGCCTCCGCCGATGCCACCCCGGTGTGCAGCGTGACCGGCGCGAACTGCACGCCCCGCCGCACCAGCTCCGCGACCAGGTCGACGGTGAAGGGCCGCGCCGCGCTCGGCATCTCCGCCGACCCGAGCCCGCCGGGCTGCGGCAGCGCGAACACCGTCTGGTACGCGGCGAGCGGCTGGTCCCGCTCCGTATAGCCGTACCGGATGGGCCGCCCGTGCCGGTGCAGCAGCCCCGGCACGTCGGCCGCCGACACCCGCGCCCACCACAGCCGGTCCGGGCTCAGCGCCTGATCGAGCACCAGCCGCTCCCCGCCGGGCAGCGCCACGACGGCCCCCGCCCGGTCCCCGGTCCGCCGCTCGCTGCTCCCCGACGGCGTGGGTGTGCGCAGCTCCACCGCCCAGCGCCCGTCCGGCCCCCGGGTGGAGAAGTGCACCACCACCGGCCGCCCGCCGGCCGAACCGTCGACCGCGGCGGGCAGCGTCGGCGAGGTGTTGACGACGAGCACGTCACCGGCGCGGAGCTGCCCCGCCAGGTCGCGGAAGGCGTGGTGGGAGACGGCCGTGCCGCGCGACACCATGAGCCGCACGTCGTCGCGGCCCTTGCCGCGCACCTCCGCGGGCACCGAGGCGAGCAGCTCGTCCGGCACCCGCACCACCAGGGGCACGGTCATCGCGTCACCCGCACCAGAGAAGGGGCCGAGTAACGCCCGCTCGCCGGGCGCTCGTCGAGCAGCCGCAGGAACCCCGGCACCACCGTCGAGGGCTCCGGCCGGTCCGTGTCGTCGTCCGTCGGCACCGCCGCCGCGTACAGATCGGTACGCATGTCGCCCGGATCCACCGCCCACACCCGGAGCCCCGGCTCCTCCACCGCGAGCACCGCCGCCAGCTGGTCCAGCGCGGCCTTCGAGGCGCCGTACCCGCCCCAGGTCCCGTACGCCTCGGCCGCCGCGTCCGAGCTGACCGCGACCACCGCGCCCGCGTCCGACCGCCGCAGCAGCGGCAGCGCCTCCTGCACCAGGCCGAGCGCCGCCACCACATTGGTCTCCAGGGCCGCCCGCAGACCCGCGAGGTCCAGCTCCGCCAGGCGCACGAGCGGCTCGGCGCCGAGCGCGGAGGCGTTGTTCACCAGCAGGTCGAGCCCGCCGAGGTCCCACGCCGCCGCCACCAGCTCCGCGCGGTGTCCGGCGTCGGTGACGTCCCCCGGCAGCGCCACCACCTTCGTCCCGTACGCGTCGAGAGCGCGCGCCGTCCCCTCCAGCACCGGGGCGGTTCTCGCATCCAGGACCAGGTCCCAGCCCCGCTCGGCCAGCGCTCCGGCGAGCGCCCGCCCGAGCCCCTTGGAAGCCCCCGTGATGATCGCAACCGGCATGATCTCCGACCCCTCTGTCCGTCGAGCTGTGCGTCGATGGGTTCAGAGTGGGCCGGGTGCGCCCCGGCCGCCTCGGACGCGGGCCCCACCCCGGCAAGGCACTTCGACCTAGGCCCCGCGGCCCAGGCGGCGCTGGCCCACAGGCCGAGGCGCGCGGTCGCGGCCCGCCGGTACGGTGACCCCATGAGCCGTCCCCCGAGCCCCCGTGCCACCGGAGCGGGCCCGTCGCCGAGCGCGGGCCTCGCCGCCGTGAGCACCGCCCTGCTCGCCATGAGCCGGCACCTGGAGGTCCGGGACGTGCTCAAGACGATCACCGCCTCCGCGCGCGAGCTTCTTGACGCGGAGTACGCCGCGCTCGGCGTCCCCGACGACCACGGCGGGTTCGCCCAGTTCGTGGTCGACGGCGTCAGCGACGAGCAGTGGCGGGCGATCGGCCCGCTGCCCCGCCAGCACGGCATCCTCGCCGCGATGCTCCACGAGGAGAAGGCGGAGCGCCTCGCCGACGTCCGCAAGGACCCCCGCTTCGAGGGCTGGCCGAGCGCCCACCCCGACATGTCCGACTTCCTGGGCATGCCGATCCGCGACGGAGAGGAGACGCTCGGCGCCCTCTTCCTCGCCAACAAGCGCTGCCCCAAGCCGGACGGCGCCTGCGGCTTCACCGAGCAGGACGAGGACCTGCTGCGCCTGCTCGCCCAGCACGCCGCGATCGCCCTGACCAACGCCCGCCTGTACGAGCGCAGCCGCGAGCTCACCATCGCCGAGGAGCGCTCCCGGCTCGCCCACGAGCTGCACGACGCGGTCAGCCAGAAGCTCTTCTCGCTGCGGCTCACCGCGCAGGCGGCCGCCGCCCTGGTGGACCGCGACCCGGCCCGCGCCAAGGGCGAGCTCCAGCAGGTCGCGGCCCTGGCGGCCGAGGCGGCCGACGAACTGCGCGCCGCCGTCGTGGAGTTGAGGCCGGCCGCGCTGGACGAGGACGGCCTGGTGCAGACCCTGCGCACCCAGATCCAGGTCCTCGACCGGGCCCACGCGGCCCGCGTCACCTTCGACAACCGCGGGGTGCGGGCGCTGCCCCCGGCCCAGGAGGAGGCTCTGCTCCGGGTCGCCCAGGAAGCCCTGCACAACGCGCTGCGCCACTCCGGCGCCCGCCGGGTCGACGTCGTCCTGGAGCGCGACGGCCAGGGCGCGGTCCTGCGGGTCACCGACGACGGCCGAGGCTTCGAGCCGAGCCGGGTCCGCCGCGCGGGCCGCCACCTGGGCCTGGTGTCGATGCGGCACCGGGCGAGCGGAGTCGGCGGCAGGCTGACCGTGCAATCGGCACCCGGCGCGGGCGCCACGATCGAGATGGAGGTCCCCGGTGGCTGACAAGGTGATCAGGGTCCTGCTCGTGGACGACCACCAGGTGGTCCGCCGAGGACTGCGGACGTTCCTGGAAGTACAGGACGACATAGAGGTGGTGGGGGAGGCCTCCGACGGCGCCGAGGGCGTCGCCCGCGCCCAGGAGCTGAAGCCGGACGTCGTCCTGATGGACGTGAAGATGCCGGGCATGGACGGCATCGAGGCGCTGCGCAAGCTCCGCGAGCTCGCCAACCCGGCGAGGGTCCTCGTCGTCACCAGCTTCACCGAGCAGCGCACCGTGGTCCCGGCCCTGCGCGCCGGCGCGTCCGGCTATGTGTACAAGGACGTCGACCCGGACGCGCTGGCCGGAGCGATCCGCTCGGTGCACGCCGGCCATGTGCTGCTCCAGCCCGAGGTCGCGGGCGCGCTGCTCAGCCAGGACGACGGGCACGGCGGCACCGGGCGCGGCTCGACCCTCACCGAGCGGGAGAAGGAGGTCCTGGCACTGATCGCCGACGGCCGTTCCAACCGGGAGATCGCCCGCCATCTCGTGCTGTCCGAGAAGACGGTCAAGACCCACGTCTCGAACATCCTGATGAAGCTCGACCTCGCCGACCGCACCCAGGCCGCGCTGTGGGCGGTGCGCCATGGTGTGACGGACTGACAAAACGTGAACCGGATCGTCATGCTCCGGCCCAAGATTCATACCGTCGTGTGGATGTCACCCACATAGCGCATCCCCGGGGAGGCCCGGGCGTTCTCCATGGCATGCCGCGGCGGTTGGTCGCGGCGCTGACCAGGAGGATCCAGAACATGAAGCTCAACAAGGCTCTCGCCGTCACCGTGCTCGCCGGCGGCGCCCTCGCCGCCGCGACCGGCGCCGCTTCCGCTCACGGCGGAGCCCAGGCCGACGGCACCGCCGAGCGCTCCCCGGGCGTCGTCTCCGGCAACCTGGTCCAGGTTCCGGTCCACGTCCCGGTGAACGCCACGGGCAACACGGTCAACGTGATCGGCGTCCTCAACCCGGCCTTCGGGAACGAGAGCTCCAACAGCTGACCCGCTCCGCGTCCGAGCGGTGACCTCCGGCCCCCGGGTTCGACCCGGGGGCCGGTCCGCTGTCCGGACCGCCTCAGCCCCGCTCCCGCTCCTCCACATACGCGTTGTACGCCGCGACCCTGGCCCGCCGGGCCACCCGCTCCACCGGGCGCAGCGCCTCGCCCCGCGCCGCGATCTCCGAGGCGCTCACCGCGCCCCCGTGCCCGTTCTCGTACGCCAGCGACACCAGCAGCGCGACCCGCCGGGCCAGTTCCAGCACCCGTACCGCGCGCGGCGGATAACCCGGGGCGAGCACCTCCTCGTCGGGGCCCTCGGCCCGCGCCCGGTACGCGTCGATCGCGGCGGCCGCGGCCGGACCCGACCCCGCCACGTCGAGCCGGGTGAGCACGGCGGTCGCCTCCCGCAGCGCCTCCGCGAGCTCGCGCTCCGCCTCCCCGAGCGAGGGCACGTCGGCGGGCGGGGCCTCGCGCACGGGCAGGCAGTGCCAGACGACCTCGGTGTGCACGTCCCCGGCGGGGCCGGCCTCGTACAGCTCGGGGACGAGACCGTAGGGCGCCCCGAACCCCACCACGGCCTCCTCGGCGTCGAGAGCACGCGCGTTGAACTCCGCGGGTCCGCTGAGCCCCAGCGGATGGCCCGCCGTCGGCAGCGCGACCCGCCAGCCGCTCACCCCGAGGGTGCGCAGCCGGCCGAGCGCCAGCGTGAGCCCCACCGGCGCCGACTCGCCGGGCAGCCCCTCGACCCGGTGCACCGCGTCGTCACCGACGATCGCGAGCGCCGCGTCATCCGGGGAGACATTTCCGGCCAACAGGGCATTTCCCCAAGCGGCCAGCCGACCTGAACGTGGTTCCGAGAACATGCCTCCAACCCTAGAGAAACCGCACCACCGGACCTAGAGGCGGGATCACTTCGCCAGTGGCGTAGGTTTTCCCTGGGGACCGCGCCCACAGGCGCCCCCGGCAAGCACTCGCGAACTCAAGACGATGGCATGGGGAGACAACGCGCTCATGAGCGATGTACTGGAGCTGGTGGACGTATCCGTGGTCCGCGACGGACGCGCTCTGGTGGACGACGTCTCCTGGTCGGTCAAGGAAGGCGAGCGCTGGGTCATCCTCGGCCCCAACGGCGCCGGCAAGACCACCCTCCTCAACATCGCCTCCAGCTACCTCTTCCCGAGCACCGGCACCGCGAAGATCCTCGGTGAACAGCTCGGCAAGGTGGACGTCTTCGAGCTGCGCCCGCGCATCGGCATGGCCGGCGTCGCCATGGCCGACAAGCTCCCCAAGCGCCAGACCGTCCTGCAGACCGTGCTCACCGCCGCGTACGGCATGACCGCCACCTGGCAGGAGGAGTACGACGCCGTCGACGAGGACCGGGCCCGCGCCTTCCTCGACCGGCTCGGCATGACGGACTTCCTCGACCGCAAGTTCGGCACCCTCTCCGAGGGCGAGCGCAAGCGCACCCTCATCGCCCGCGCCATGATGACCGACCCCGAGCTCCTCCTCCTCGACGAGCCCGCCGCCGGCCTCGACCTCGGCGGCCGCGAGGACCTGGTCCGCCGCCTCGGCCGCCTCGCGCGCGACCCGTACGCGCCCTCGATGGTGATGGTCACCCACCACGTCGAGGAGATCGCCCCCGGCTTCACCCACGTCCTCATGATCCGTCAGGGCAAGGTGCTCGCCGCCGGCCCCATGGAGACCGAGCTGACCTCCCGCAACCTCTCCCTCTGCTTCGGCCTCCCGCTCCTCGTCGAGCACCGCGGCGACCGCTACACCGCGACGGGCCTGCCGCTCGGCTAGGCGGCCTCGCGCACTGTCGGTGAGGGGACGCCCGGACCTACCATGACCTTGTGGACATCGAGGCATGGATTTGGTGGCTGATAGCCGCGGCAGGTCTGGGCATCCCCCTCGTACTGACCGCCATGCCCGAGTTCGGCATGATGGCGGTCGGCGCGGCCGCCGCCGCCCTGGGCGCGGGGCTCGGCCTCGGCGCCGTCGCGCAGGTGCTCCTCTTCGTGGCCGTCTCGGTCGCGCTCATCGCCGTCGTCCGCCCCATCGCCGCCCGCCACCGCGCCCAGAGCCCCCGACTCGCCACCGGCACCGAAGCCCTGAAGGGCCGTCAGGCCGTCGTCCTGGAACGGGTCGACGCCGGCGGCGGCCGGATCAAGCTGGCGGGCGAGGTCTGGTCGGCCCGCGCGCTCGACACGGAGCAGGTCTACGAACCCGGACGCCAGGTCGACGTGGTCGAGATCGACGGAGCCACTGCCATCGTCATGTGAACCATGCCAGGATCATCAGGTCCGGAACTATCAACCGACGTTTCCAGGGCCATCCGAGAGCAAGAAGGGCACGGGGTACGCGATGCAACCGATCATCATCGTCCTGATCATCCTGGTGGTGCTGGTCTTCATCGCCCTGATCAAGACCATCCAGGTGATCCCGCAGGCCAGCGCCGCGATCGTGGAGCGCTTCGGCCGCTACACCAGGACGCTGAACGCGGGCCTGAACATCGTCGTCCCGTTCATCGACTCGATCCGCAACCGGATCGACCTCCGCGAGCAGGTCGTCCCCTTCCCGCCCCAGCCGGTGATCACCCAGGACAACCTGGTCGTCAACATCGACACCGTCATCTACTACCAGGTGACCGACGCGCGGGCCGCCACCTACGAAGTCGCCAGCTACATCCAGGCGATCGAGCAGCTCACCGTCACCACGCTCCGCAACATCATCGGCGGCATGGACCTGGAGCGCACCCTCACCTCCCGCGAGGAGATCAACGCGGCCCTGCGCGGCGTCCTCGACGAGGCCACCGGCAAGTGGGGCATCCGCGTCAACCGCGTCGAGCTCAAGGCGATCGAGCCGCCGACCTCCATCCAGGACTCGATGGAGAAGCAGATGCGCGCCGACCGTGACAAGCGCGCCGCGATCCTCCAGGCCGAAGGTGTACGGCAGTCGGAGATCCTGCGCGCCGAGGGTGAGAAGCAGTCCGCGATCCTGCGCGCCGAAGGTGAGGCCAAGGCGGCCGCCCTGCGCGCCGAGGGCGAGGCCCAGGCCATCCGTACGGTCTTCGAGTCCATCCACGCGGGCGACCCCGACCAGAAGCTCCTCTCCTACCAGTACCTCCAGATGCTCCCGAAGATCGCCGAGGGCGACGCCAACAAGCTCTGGATCGTGCCCAGCGAGATCGGCGACGCCCTCAAGGGCCTCTCCGGAGCCTTCGGCAACCTCGGCGGCGGCATGCCGGGCTTCAACACCGGCAACGCCGCGACCGAGCGCCGCGAGCAACCCCCGGTGGACTGAGGGCAGTTGACTGCCCCGTACACCGTTCATGCATGATCAGTGCGGCCCCTCGACCTCCATGGCGGGGAGGCGACTCACTGAATGTGTAAGGAGATGGCCTTGTCCATCTGGGAAGCACTCGCGGTCTTCGCCGCCGGTATCGGCGCGGGCACCATCAACACCATCGTCGGATCCGGCACGCTGTTCACCTTCCCCGTGCTGCTCGCGACCGGCCTGCCGCCGATCACCGCCAACGTGTCCAACGCGCTCGGCCTGGTCCCCGGCTCCATCAGCGGGGCCATCGGCTACCGCCACGAACTGCGCGGCCAGACCCGGCGGGTGCTCCGCCTCGGCGGCGTCGCCCTGGCCGGGGGGCTCGCGGGCGCGATCCTGCTGCTCGCCCTGCCGTCCTCGTCGTTCGACGCGATCGTGCCGGTCCTGGTCGGCGCGGCCCTCGTGCTCGTCGTGCTCCAGCCCCGACTCGCCGCCGCCATCAAGCGCCGCCGCGAGGCCCGCGGCACCGAGGCCCACCCCGAAGGCGGCGTCGCCCTCCTCGTCGGCCTCTTCCTCGCCAGCATGTACGGCGGCTACTTCGGCGCGGCCCAGGGCGTCCTCTACCTCTCCCTGATGGGCCTGCTCCTCCACGACAGCCTTCAGCGCATCAACGCCGTCAAGAACATCCTCGGCGCCGTCGTCAACGGCATCGCGGCCGTCTTCTTCCTCTTCGTCGCCGAGTTCGACTGGACCGCCGTCCTGCTCATCGCCGTCGGCTCGACCCTAGGAGGCCAGATCGGCGCCAAGGTCGGCCGCCGCCTCAAGCCCGCCGTGCTGCGCGGGGTGATCATCGCCGTCGGCGTCGTCGCGATCCTCCAACTGACCCTGAAGTAGCGGCCGTACGCAGACACAGGAGCCCGCCTTCCCTCCGAAGGCGGGCTCTCCCTCAGCGGACCGGCCCCGTCACGCGGCCGTTACGGTGCCCGAAGCCACCACTCGGGCAGCTCGGACCGGTCCCCGGCCGCCATCGCGAGCAGCATCGCATCCGCGGGCGAGGGCACGAACGGCTGGCGCAGCAGCGGCATCCCCGCCTCCTCCGGCGTCCGGTCCGCCTTGCGGTGATTGTCCTCGGCACAGGAGGCCACCGTGTTCAGCCACCCGTCCCGGCCACCCTGCGCCCGCGGCACCACGTGGTCCACGGTCGTCGCGCGCCGCCCGCAGTAGGCGCACCGGTGCTGATCCCTGATCAGCACCCCCCGTCTCGACCACGGCGCCTGTCTTCGGAAGGGCACCCGTACGTATCTGCACAGCCGGATCACCCTCGGCACCGGGATGTCGACGGCGGCGGCACGCATCCGCAGACCGGGATGGGACTGTTCGACCACGGCCTTGTCCTGGAGCACCAGCACCACAGCACGGTTGAGCGTCACCGTCGACAGCGGCTCGAAGCTCGCGTTCAGTACCAGCGTGTCCCGCATCCTGCCCACCTCCGTAGTGCCGGCCCACTCCCTCGCGGGCTTGGATCAACTCTGGCCGGGCTCGCCACGATGGACAACGCAATATCCGCGGCCGCCCGAGCGGTGAACCCGGCCCCGGCAACAGAAAAATGCCCTGCCCTGATCTCTCCAAGACCAGGGCAGGGCAAACGGAAAACGAACGGTCAGCTCTGCTCGGGAGCCGTGTACTCACCGATGAGCTGCGCGCGGCCGAGCGTGTGGAAGCGCAGATTGAAGCCCACCACGGCGGGGGAGGCGTCCGCGTCGGGACCCAGCTTCTCGGTGTCGACCGCGTACACCGTGAAGACGTAGCGGTGCGTCTCACCGGGCGGCGGGGCGGCGCCGCCGAAGTCCTTCGAGCCGTAGTCGTTGCGCACCTGCACCGCTCCCGACGGCAGCCCCTCGAACTTCCCGCTGCCCGCCCCCGCGGGCAGCTCGGTCACCGACGCCGGGATGTCGAACACCGACCAGTGCCAGAACCCGCTGCCCGTGGGCGCGTCCGGATCGAAGCATGTCACCGCGAAGCTCTTCGTCCCGGCGGGGAACCCTTCCCACCGCAGCTGCGGCGAGGTGTTCCCGGCCGCGTAGACCTGGGCGTCCTTCAGCACGGCACCCGGCTCGACGTCCTCGCTCACCACGGTGAACGAGGGCACCTCGGGGTGGAAGTCATGGGGAAGCGGCGGCCTCTTGAGCTCGCTCACGTCGGCACCTCCTGATTCGGCATCAACTGGTGGTTCCGAGCCTAGGGGGTGACCGGCTAGAACCAGTTCCGCCGCCCGCCGACCTCGGCCAGCCACTGGTTCAGGTACGCCGCCCAGTCGGTCCGCCGGAAGTCGTGGAGGCCCACCTCGAACGAGCGGTAGGAGTCGCTGCCCTCGCTGAACAGCCCCGGCTTCTTGTCCATCTCCAGGACCACGTCCATCGCGCGGTCGTCCGCCACGAAGGACAGCTCCACCTCGTTCAGGCCCCGGTACTGCGACGGCGGGTGGAACTCGATCTCCTGGTAGAAGGGCAGCCGCTGCCGCGTCCCGCGAATGTGCCCCTTCTCCAGGTCCGCGCCCTTGAACCGGAACCCCAGCTGGAGGAAGGCGTCGAGGATCGCCTGCTGGGCGGGCAGCGGATGCACGTGGACCGGGTCCAGATCCCCGGAGTCCAGCGCGCGGGCGATCTCCAGCTCGGTCGTCACCCCGATGTGCATGCCCCGCAGCGGCTGCCCGGCGACCGCCGTGACGGGCGTCTCCCAGGGAATCTCCAGGCCGAACGGCACCACGTGGACGGCACCGGCCCTCGCCTCGAACGCCCCGCCGAGCCGCACCTTGGTGAACTCGATGTCCTGCCGGTGCTCGTGCTCGCCGCCCTCGACCTCGACACGCGCCTGCAACCCGACCGAGAGCCCCTCGATCCGCTGATCGACCGAACCGCCCTGGATCCGCACCTCACCCTGGACGACCCCACCCGGCACCACGTTGGTCTCGGTGAGCTCGGTCTCCACCGAAGCCCCGCCGGCCCCCAAGCTCGCCAGCAGCCGCTTGAACCCCATGCCAGTCCTTCCCCTATGTCCTGTCGACCTCGATCCCTACGAACGCGCAACCGTCATGTCCGGTTCCGCCCGCCGTCCACTACCCTCGGACGCCATGATCGCGGCCCCCGAACGTACGCCATTGCCCAGGGAATTCTTCGACCGCTCCGTCCTGGAGGTCGCCCCCGACCTCCTGGGCCGCACGCTGGTACGCCACAGCCCCTCCGGCCCGATCGAACTGCGCCTCACCGAGGTGGAGGCCTACGACGGCCCGAACGACCCGGGCTCCCACGCCTTCCGCGGCCGCACCCCCCGCAACGACGTGATGTTCGGGCCGCCCGGACACGCGTACGTCTACTTCACCTACGGGATGTGGCACTGCCTCAACCTGGTGTGCGGGCCGGAGGGGCAGGCAAGCGGCGTCCTGCTCAGGGCGGGGGAGATCCGGGTGGGCACCGAGCTGGCCCGCAAACGTCGAATCTCGGCCCGTCATGACAAGGAACTGGCCAAAGGCCCGGCCCGCCTGGCCACCGCCCTCGACGTGGACCGCCCCCTGAACGGAGCGGACGTCTGCGCCGGCCCCGAGGCCCCTCTCTCCGTACTGACGGGTACCCCTCCCACGCCCGACCAGGTACGGAGCGGCCCGCGCACCGGCGTCGGCGGCGAGGGCGCGTGGCAGCCCTGGCGGTTCTGGATCGCGGACGACCCCACGGTGAGCCCGTATCGCGCCCATCAGCCGCGCAAGCGCCGAACTTGACTCGGCCTCAAGCGACGCCTAACGTAGCCCGAGCCGCTTGAGACGGGCCCTGCTGTTCAGCAACCCCAGGCGGCCATCCACTACCTACGATCGAACCCCAACGGGTCTGCATTTTGGCATGCCGAAATTCGAACTCGAATGACTCGATTATGAAGAGCCGGGGAAACCCGCTAAAGTAGTGGACACGCCGAAAGGGAAACGCGGAAGCGGGAACCGGAAAGCGAACCCCAATTCGACGGGGAATCGGATACGAAAGAGTCTGATAGAGTCGGAACACGAAATACCGAAGGGAAGCGCCCGGAGGAAAGCCCGAGAGGGTGAGTACGAAGGAAGCGTCCGTTCCT